>DATKPC010000050.1:0-53469 GCA_035524275.1 Burkholderiaceae bacterium | reverse complement strand
GGAGGCCAAGGGCCAAAAAGTACTCGTTCCTGCTTGGCCCTATATGGACAAGTCGGTGCCGGAACTTCGTCGTGATCCTGATCCACGCCTGGCCACCCAGACCATCAAAGGTCTCGTGGATCATTTTGAAATGCACATTCGCGCGCTTGAGTCGCCCCCCATCTTGATGGGGCATTCTTTTGGGGGACTGATTGTGCAAATGCTGCTTGATCGTGGACTCGGCGCCGCGGGCGTTGCCATCGACGCGGGCCCTCCAAGGGGGGTGCTGCCGAGTTTCACGGCCATTAGATCCGCACTGCCGGTTCTGCGGGCGTGGCGCGGTTGGAGTCGGATTCTGTCGATGTCGTTTAAGAGCTTCTCAAAGACATTCGCGAATACGCTTTCACCCGACGCGCAGAGGGCAACGTATGACCAGCATATTGTCCCGGCTCCTGGGCGCATCTATTTCCAGGCAGCGCTTGGCATCGGCAATGCCGTCAACTTCAAGAACCCCGCGCGCCCTCCCTTGCTATTGATTGGTGCCGTAGCGGATCGCACAAGCACCATCTCGATGGTTCGCGCCATGCACCGCAAGCACAGCCGCGCTCCAAGCCGCACGGACATCCTGGAGTTTCCCGCACGCAGCCATTGGTTGATCGCTGAGCCGGGCTGGGAGGAAGTCGCTGAGAAGGCGCTGGCTTGGGCTCAAGCACATGCAACGTGTTGACGATTGGCACGCGTTCGCTTGTCCGTCGCCGGTCTCCCTATTCCGGCGAGCTGTCGCGACTGCGGGTGAAGCGCAAGTGGGTGATATCGGGCGGGAAAAAAGTCCCCCAGAACCACTCGAGCGCGATGCGAACCTTGCGGCCGGTCGTGGGCATCTGGGAGAGGTAGTAGGCGCGCCACAAGACCCAGGCAGAGAAGCCCGAAAGGTGCCATTTGCCAATCATCGCGACGCCATCCAGACGCCCGACGGCGGCCATCATGCCCAGCGATTTGTGCCGGAAGGGCGCGGTTGGCCGGCCTTCCATCGCCGCACGCAGATTGTCAGCGAGTTGCACGCCCTGGCGAACGGCGAATTGTGCGGTGGGCGGCGCCACCTCGCCCGGTGTGGCCGCATTGGGCACCCAGGCGCAATCTCCCAACGCCCAGATGTGCTCGCGCTGCTCCACGCGCATGTCGGCCTGGGTTCGGATGCGCCCCCGTTCAAGGGGAAGGCCGAGACCTAGCGCAAGGGCATTCGGGCGCGTCCCGACCGTACAGATCACCGTGTGCGAGGGAATATAGCGCCCGTCGGACAGCGTGACTCCGCGCGCATCGACCGCGGCGGCCCTGACGGGTCCCAGCAGGACGTCGACCTTTCGCTTTTTCAGGGAGCGCATCGCCTCCTCGCCCATGGGAGACGGCAACTCGGGCAGCAGGCGGTCCAGGTCGTGAATCAACGTGACTTTGAGCAGATCCGGTTCGACCCTCGGGTAGTAGCGCCGGATGGCATGGATGCAGTCGACCACTTCCCCGGCCACCTCCACGCCGGAGAATCCGCCGCCGATGATGACGAAGTGCCCGAGGCTTGCGCGCTTGGCCGGATCATCCTCGATCTCGATGCGAGCGAGGCGCCGCAGGATGCGGTTGCGGATATCCATCGCATCACCGACCGTCTTGAGCGGTGACGCGAACTCGGCAAGACCCGGCAGAAAGTCGATCCGCGCCCGCGTTCCGAAAGCCAGCACCAGTTCGCCGTAATCGATGACCAGTTCATGAGCGAGCGACAGGCAGGTCACTGTGCGGGCGTCGGGATCGATGGCCTTGACCCGTGCCATCACAAACCGCCCGCCACGGTTGAGGTCGATCACTTCGCGCACCGGGGCAATGACCTGCTCCGGGAAAATCGTCGCGCTCACCGCTTCGGGCAGCAGCGGATTGAAGGTGATGTAGCTCTCCTCGCTCACCAGCAGCACCTGGCGCGAGGGCGGCAGGCGCTTCTGCAGTCGTTTGACCAGCGTGATGCCGGCGAAGCCCGCGCCAATGATGACGATGTCGGCCTTGATCCTCGTCGCGCTCATCGCCGTATGGTCCCGTCACGCAAGCGGTACTTCATGGGCATTGAGATCCCCATTTCGAATCGATGTGGCGACCGCGGCGTTGCATGCAAGAATCAAGCCGATGTCGGCCGTTCGGCCATTCCAACACCTTGCATGGATCGAGTCCAGTTCGTCGAGAAGACGCGCGACGTCGTGGGCCTGTACCTGGATCCGCCCGACCGCGCGTTGGTCCTGTGCGTCGACGAGACGAGCGAGATTGTGGGTCAACCCGACGCGAACTGCCTCGTACGGAAGGCGAATTCCACCTCGTTGCGGTCGATCACGCCGGCCACCGATTAGAATTCGCCGCGACGCGATCCGGACGAACCACGCGAAAAGGGGCGGTGCCCCGGTGCCGCCCTTGTGACTTACGCCATGACGATTCCCGTGCAGGACGCCTGCGCGCCAGCCGCGCCGCGGCCACGACCGCACCGGGGCCGGACCCTCGCCGCGGCGGCCTGTCTTGCGCTGGCCTCACCGCTTGCCGCGGCCGAACCGCTGGGCTTGGACGAAGCCATCCAGCGCGCGACCGACACGTCGGGCGACGTCCAGGGCGCTCGGCTCGACGCCGATGCCAAGGCCCAGGAGGCGCAGGCGGTGGCCGGCCTCGGATTGCCACGTGTCGATGCCTATGCCTTCGCCGGCCGGGTGGCCACCTCGGTCAACCTCGACGTGTCGAATGTTGCGGCCCTGGTCAATCCGGTCGTCTCCGGCGTCGACCAGGCCGTCCCTGTGGCCCAGATTCCGCCCCTTCCCAACGTGCTGAGCACGAACCGCTACCTGAGCCTGAGTTCGCCCGGGGTGGGGGTGAGCTGGCCCATTTTTACCGGCGGCCGAATCCAGGCCTTGCATGGCGTCGCGGAAGGCCGGGCCACGGAAGCGCGCAGCGACCTGCAGGCCGAGCGCGAGCACCTGCAGCAGGTGACTGCCGAGCGCTATTTCGGCGCGCAATTGGCCGTGGGGGCCTGGCGCCTGCGGCAGGATGCCGTCGATGACCTGATGCGCCATCACCGTGACGCGCTGGCGCTGGAGGCGGCAGGCATGATTGCCCGGGCCGACCGCCTGCGGGCCGATGTGGCGCTGGATGACGCCCGGCGGGAACTCAGCCGCGCCGAAAGCGACCGCGACCTGGCGTGCGTTGCGCTTCAGCGACTGGTGGGCATGGACCAACCGGTCGACCCGAAGACGCCGCTGTTCGTGCATGCCGGCCCGATCGGGTCGCTGCAGTCCTTCGTCGATGCGGCGCTGGTGCGCAACACCGCCTGGAGCAAGCTGGACGCCAAGCGCCGGCAGGCCGACGAAACCCTGTCGCTCAACGGCAGTCCGCATGCCCCGACGGTACTGGCGGTGGGCAACTACAACCAGAACCAAAGTCATGATGTGCTGGTGCGGCCGAACTGGTTCGTTGGCATCTACCTGACGATCCCGATCGCGGGCGGACTGGATCGTGGCGCATTGCGCCAGGCCGCGCAGTTGGAGCGCGAGCGGGTCGAGGTGATGGCGGCGCAGGCTCGACGTGACTTGCCGACGCTGGTCGAGGTGCGCTGGCGGGCGGTCGAGAATGCCCGCGCGCGTTTCCAGACGATGGACGCCACCATTGCCTTGGCGCGGGAGAACCTGCGCCTGCAGGAGGCGGCATTCCGCCAGGCGCAGGCGCCGGCGGTGGAGGTGGTCGACGCGCGCGTGACCCTGGCCAAGGTGCTCACCGAACGTCTGCAGGCAGCCTATGACTACGACCTGGCCCTGGCCGGACTGCTGCAGGCTACCGGCGAACCCGAACGCCTGGTCGAACTGGCCCGCAGCGCCGAGTTCCAGGTGCGGGCCGAGGACATCCCTGGAGTGGCTCCATGACGTCGAGCGCATCACGCGGCCGCGCCTTCGGCCTTGCCGGTCTGGCCATCGCCGTCCTGGCGCTCGTTGTCTGGGGTGTTTGGGAAGCCTACCGCCCGCAGCCGTTGCCGATCGAGGGTCAGCTGGAAGCGCGCGAGATCAACGTCTCGTCGAAAGTGTCCGGTCGCGTGGGGGAGGTCGTGGTGCGCCCCGGGCAGGCCGTGGCGGCAGGCGATCTGCTGTTTTCGCTTGACAGCCCCGAGGTCGCCGCCAAGCTGACGCAGGCGCAATCGGCCCAGGCCGCCGCGCAGGCGGTTGCCGACAAGGCTCAGGCCGGCGCTCGCCCGCAGGAGATCGCCATGGCCCGGTTCAACTGGGAGCGGGCGGTGACCGCGGCCGACCTCGCCAAGGCAACCTTCGACCGGGTCCAGGCGCTGTACGACCAGGGCGTGGTGGCCGGGCAGAAGCGCGACGAGGCCGAGGCGCAGTGGAAGGCGGCGCGGGAGTTGGCCGAGGCGGCCGAGGCGCAATACGGCATGGCCCGTGACGGCGCCCGCAGCGAGGATCGGCGAGCTGCCCAGGCCCAGGCGCGCCAGGTCGGTGGCGTGGTGGCCGAGGCCGAAGTGGCGCTGGCGGAAACCCGCATCCGCGCCCCGGCGGCCGGCATGGTGGCCCGGCTCCAGGTCGCGGCCGGGGAACTGGCTCCCCAGGGCTATCCGGTCGTCACGCTGGTTGACCTGAACGACGTGTGGGCGGTGGTCGAACTGCGCGAGGACCAGTTGGCCACCTATCCGGCCGGCAGCGTTCATCACGGCCACCTTCCGGCGCTTGGACGCGACCTCGACTTCCGCGTCGAGTCGCTGGCGGCACTGCCGGAGTTCGCGACCTGGAAGGCCGCGCGCCCGGGGGGGACCGACCTGCGCACCTTCGAGATTCGCCTGCGACCGACGACCCAACTCGAGGGCTGGCGGCCGGGCATGAGCGTGGTGTTCGCGCCGGCGGCGTGACTGGGGCACGCGCGGCCCCGGGCGCCGGATCCATGAGCGAGGGGCGCCATCCACCGGGCTTCGCCACGGCCTGGCGACGCGAATGGGCCCGGCTGTGGCGAGATCGGTGGGACCTGGCCATGCTGACGGTCATCCCGCTGCTCGCCTGCGCGCTGATCGGATGGATCTTCGCATCGGGGATCCCTCATCGCTTGCCGATCGTCGTCATCGATCAGGACCATTCCGCGTTCTCGCGTCAGTTGCTGCGTTGGGTGGACCGGGCACCGTCGGTCCGGATCGCCGCCGAAGTACCCGACCACGAAACGGCGATCCAGCTCCTGCGTCTGCGCCAGGCCTACGGGCTGCTGGTCATCCCGGCCGGAAGCGCAATCGCGTTGCAGCAGGGCCGGGGCGTCACGATTCCCTGGTTCTACAACGCGCAGTTCGCCGCGCATTCCGGCGCGCTGAGCAGTGCAGTCCGGGGCGTATTGGCGACGTTCAATGCCGGCGTGGAGTTGCAGGCGGCGGCCAAGCGCGGGGCGATCGGCGCGGCCTCGCCCGGACGCATCGAGCCCTTGCGGCCGGTGATCGGCACGCAGTACAACGAACACACCAGTTACGAGCCGTTTCTCGTCCTGGCCGTCATTCCGGCACTGATCCAGATCCTGGTCGTGCTGGCGGTGGTGCGGGGCGTGGGGGTCGAAGTACGTGACGGCTCGATCGAACACTGGCTGACGGCCGCCGGCGGATCGTGGTCGGCCGCCTTAGGGGCCAAGCTGCTGGTTCCGAGCCTTTGTTTCACCCTGGGCCTGCTGGTCTACATCGGTTACTACGCCGGCATTCGCGGCTGGGTCGTGGCCGGCAGCCCGGCGCTGCTGCTTGCCGGAGCGGTCGCCTTCGAACTGGCCTGCCTGGGCCTCGGGCTGGCCGTGATCGGCGTGACCGGTTCGCTGCGCAACGCGATTTCCGCGACGGCAATCCTGACGGCCCCGGCCTTCGCGTTCTCGGGCCAGGGGTTTCCCCTTTGGGCCATGCCCGCCGGCGCGCGCGGATGGGCGGCCCTGCTGCCTTTGACCCACTATCTCGATTTCCAATCCCGGGTCTGGTTTGCCGGCGCTCCGACGGCCTTCGCCGTCGCGGACCTGGCGCCGCTGGGGGCGATTGCAGCGGTCGGGGCCCTGGTCGGTATCGGCACACTGCGTTGGCGCGCGGCGCGCGGCCGGTGGGGTTCGGCGTGACTTCGGAAACACCGTTCCTGCCGTCGCGCTCGTTCGCCCGACGTTTGGGGTCGAGCATCCGCCAGCTCCTCGGCGGCTTGTTTCGTGATCCGGGGGTGGCTGCGCTGGTGTTCGGTGGCGTGCTGTTCTATTCGTTCTTTTATCCCTGGCCCTATGGCGGCGAACTGGTCAACCGGGTGCCCGTCCTCGTCGTCGACCAGGACCAATCCGCCCTGTCCCGGCAAATCGTGAGGCTGGTGGCGGCCCATCCGGCCCTGGCACTGCGCCGCGTCGTCGTCGAACCGGGCGCGGCTCGCGAGGCCCTTTGGCGCAATGAGGTCGCCGGCATCCTGGTATTGCCCGACGGGCTGGCCGCCGATGTCCGCGGCGGGCGACATGTCGCGGTCGCGCTGTCGGGCAATGGGGCCTACCTGCTGGTCGACCGCGTTGTCCTCGGCGCGATGGCTGAAGTGGTCGGCACGGTGTCGGCCGGCATCACCGTGCAGCGCGAACTGGCGCGCACGCCCGAACCTGCCGAGGCCCGGGCGCGAGCCGCGCCGCTGCGGGCCGATTCGGTGGCCTGGTTCAACGTGCGCGAAGGCTACGGGTCGTATGTCGTTCCCGGGGTCGCGGTGCTGGTGATCCAGCAGACGCTATGGATCGGCATGGCCCTGATGTTCGGCACCTGGCGGCAGGGGCGCGGCCCGTTTCCGCTCGATCCCGGCGCGGCCGGCTTTTGGGGGACGCAGTTGGCGTTTGCCGCCGTGGCGTGGATCAATAGCCTTTATTTTTTTGGCTGGGTACTGCGCTGGCAGGACTATCCGCGTGCCGGATCCCCCACGCCGCTGCTGCTGTTCTCGGTGTTGTTCGCGCTGTGCCTGGCGGCCCTGGGCATGGCGCTGGCGAGCCTGTTTCGCAGTCGCGAGCGCTCGGCGCAACTGCTGCTGGTGACCACGCTGCCGATGCTGTTCCTGGCCGACCTGTCCTGGCCGGCCGTTGCGCTGCCCGGGCCTTTACAGACGCTGCGCTGGCTGCTGCCCTCCAGTGCGGCGATCCCGGGATTCATCGCGCTGGACCAGATGGGCGCCGGGTTGGCCGACGTCCGGCGCGAATCGCTGGTGCTGGTCGCGCTCTGGGCCGGCGGCAGCCTGGTGGCGGGTTGGCGCTGGCGGCGTTTCGCCGGGGATCGCCGCACCGAAACCGGCGAGGCGATGGGGCGGAAGGACACCGGCGCCTGACAGGTGCCGGCTACGATCAGCGGCCGTGCGGCGTCACCGGCGAAGACGCGGGTCGACCTGTTAGCATCAACTGACATCACCGGTTCTTGAGCAGAGTTGCCATGTCCGACACCGCCCGCCAGGTTTCCGCCGGCAACCCCTGTCCCTTCCTGCGCGCACTGGTGGCGCAGGGCCTGCTGCCCGACGACACGGCGCCACTGGGCGAGGTGGCGCGGGTGATCGACGTCGTGGCGCGCGCCGGTGACGACCCGGCCTCGCTCGGCGAGGTTGCGATCCGGACCATTGCGCTGATCGCCAACGGCCTGGGGCCGGGAGCCCTGCTGCGCAACGCCTCCCAGGGGCTGCACCTGAATCAGTTGCGCGATGGGCCGCTGGACAAGCACGGTGCCGGCAGCCGCCTGCTCGATGCCCAGGCCCGCTTCGACGCGGCCCAATGGGCGCACCTGGAGGGCTTCGCCAGCGAGAAAACCGCGGCCGATGGGAGTCGCGAGCCCGGGCTCGACCTGCGCGAGCTCACGCGCATGATGGACGCCAACTTTGAACGCGCCGCCGGCCATCGCCGCCGCGTCGACCGCGCGCTGATGAACGGCGAGTGGCCCATCTTGCTGAAGGTGCTAGGCAAGGCCGGCGCGAACGGCCGCTACCTGAGCCTGGCCGAGTTGCGGGAGTTGGTGGAGCACCGGCGGCTGCCAGGTCGCGTGATGGCGCGCTTGCAAGGGCCGGTGGCCGCGGGCTGAGTAGGCCGCGCCGTGGCGTGCCTGCGCGCGGCGCTGGCGGTCGGAGCGGCGGCGCCGATCGGGGTGGACATGCCCGATCGCGACGCTCCCGACCCGCTGCAGGTTGCCGCACGGCGCGCATCTTGAGGATTCGGAATCGAATGACGAACGACCTGGACGGCAAAGTCGCGGCGATTACCGGCGCCGCTTCGGGGATCGGCTTGGCCAGCGCCGAGGCGATGGTGTCTGCCGGGGCGCGCGTCGTCCTCGTCGACCGCGATGTGGCGGCGCTGGAACGGGCTTGTGCCCGCCTCGGGCCGGCCGCCTCGGCGCTGTCGCTGGACCTGCTTGACCCGACGGCGTGCTCCGGCTTGATTCCGCAGGTTCTGGCGCGTACCGGGCGCGTGGACATCTTCCATGCCAATGCAGGCATGTACATCGGCGGTGATTTGGCCGACGCCAACAGCGCGGCCATCGATCGCATGCTGAACCTCAACATCAACGTCGTGATGAAGAATGTCCACGATGTACTCGCTCCCATGATCGAGCAAGGCAGCGGCGACATCATCGTCACGAGCTCGCTCGCCGCGCACTACCCCACGCCGTGGGAGCCGGTCTACGCCTCGTCCAAATGGGCCATCAACTGCTTCGTGCAAACGGTACGCCGGCAGGTGTTCAAGCACGGGCTGCGTGTCGGCTCCATCTCGCCGGGGCCGGTGATCACGGGCCTGCTGTCGGATTGGCCGGCGGAAAGACTCGCCGAGGCACGCGCCTCGGGCAGCCTGCTGGAGGCCGCCGACGTCGCGCAGGTGATCCTGTTCATGCTCACGCGGCCCCGGCACATGACCATTCGCGACGTGATCATGATGCCTTCCCATTTCGATCTCTGACAGCCACGAACCGCATCCGCATGGGACAGCCCGGGGCGAAACGATGGCCGCCGCGTTACGCCGGCCGCGTTCGTATCACGCCTTCGTAGTCGCGCTTGCCGAGTGGCACGCCGCGCATCCGCAGGATGTCGTAGGCGGTGACGACATGGAAATAGAAGTTGGGCAGGGAAAACGAAAGGATGAGGGTCTCCGAGGTCAAAGCGAGGCGCCGCGGGCCGATCTGAAGGTCCAGTGCCTTACCGGCCCAGCCGTTGACCTCCTCGGGCGTGAGCGCCGCCAGCGTCGCTTGCGCCTTCCCGATCATCGCCTGCAGGTCGACGAAAGGGACCGGACCGACCAGTGCAGGCGGCGAGAACACGCCGGTCTTCATCGCCTCCAGCCCCCACACGGCGTGGTGCCAGGCCGCCTCGATCTGGAAATGAAAGGGCGCCATGTCGTCGTATAGCCGCGCGTGGACGAAATCGTCCGGGTCTATCCCGGTCTCTGCGCAGTGCCTGTTGGCACGGTCAAGGAAGCCTTCGACGGCCCTTACCGTCTGCAGGAAGGTCGGCACACTGAGATCGTAGAGTGATATCGCCATCGGCCTTTTCCCTGCTTGAACGACCGTCCATGACTTGCGGATGATCCCGGCGCCGGCGCCGACGATGATGCGCCATGTACCGGACAGGATGGGCGCGCAACCGGGGTCGACTCCGTGTCCGGCACCGGGGCACGGCGGCGTGCCTTGGCGTCACGCGAGGTCGTGATGTCGCGGCCGGCGGCAGAACGGAGGCGAGCCCTTCAGGTCTTTCGCAGCAACGCCAGCGAATAAGGATGCAGGGTCGCTGTCATGACCCCAAGCGCGACGGTCGGATCGGATTCCATGAATTCGCGAGCCGCCGGTTCGTCGGGCGCCTCGAAGATCACGATGCCGAAGGTTTGGTCGAGCGGCTCCGCCGTGCGACCGGCCAGGATGACGATTCCTTTCTCTGCGGCGGTCTTGAGGCGTTGAAAATGGTCTGCGACGGCCTGGTTGTCGGCATCGGTCCATGCGGTTGGCGCGTGAAGCCGCGGAACAAGGTGCAGGACGTAGAGGAACTGCAATTCCAAGCCTTCGCCGAATTCGACGCGACAGAGGATCGTAAGGATCCGCGGCGAAATTGCAAATCGCGCCATTCGATAGCGCGGACGCATCGAGGCAAACGTTCCGCGGGCCGGCATGGGCGATGATTTTCGGGCCAGCGGCGTCCTCGTGCCGCGAGATGGCCATGCATCGCCGCGTCGGCGCCGCTCCAGCGGAACAGGACGATCCCTTCGAGCAGCCGATGCACAAGCGACCACGCAGGCGCGCGTCAGCCGCGGAACTGCACCTCGCGCTCGAACGCTTCGGCCGGCTGGGCATGCAGCTGCCAGTACGCCTCGGCGATGCGGTCCGGGTCGAAGGGCGTGCCCGGCGCGACCGTTCCGCAGATCGTCACCGTCGCGGCGTGGACCCCGATGTCCTTCAGGTCGGCGTGCAGGCTGAACGCGAGGTTGCGGATGGCCGCCTTGCCGGCGCCCAGGCTGGCCAGGGCGGGCATCGGCTCGAAGGCGAAGCCGCCCCCCGTCAGCAGCACGGATCCGGACCCGCGCGCCCGCATCGCCGTCAGTACGCACTGGGCTGCGGTGAGCGCGCCGGTCACGCTGACGGCCAGGTCCGCGGCGAACTGCTCCGCGGTGAGCTCGGCAAGCGGTCGGTAGGTCACGCCCGCCGCGTTGTAGACAAGCACGTCGGCGTCGCCGAGCTCGGCCTGCAGGCGGGTCATCGCTTGCCGCAGCGAGCCGGCGTCGCCGGCATCCGCCGTGGCGCCGGCGATCCGGGCGCCCGAGGCACGAAGGACGGACAGTTGTGCCTCCAGCTTCTCGGCATCGCGTGCCACGGCGCCGACCGCATAGCCGTCCCGCGCGAAGCGGCGAGCCACGGCCGCACTCAAGCCCGGCCCCATGCCGACGATGAACAACACCTTGTCCATCAGGAGTTCCTCCAGGACGAGTCAGGACGCGGCGCGGCGCACGAACAGCGAGCCCAGCGCCATCAATGCCAGGACGGCACCTGCCGGGCCGAGTAGGGTGAATCCGTCCGCTCGCAGCGTGACACCGCCGAGCGCCGATCCCATCGAGCCGCCGACGTAGATGGCCGCCGCATTGAGGGCGAACAGCACCGGGATGCGCTCGGGCGCCAGGAGCGCCAGCCGCGCCTGCTGCGGCACCATGAAAGACCAGCTGCAGATGCTCCAGATCGCGACCAGCGCGGCGAACAGTGCCAGTGGCATCGGCACCGTCGTCATCATGGGCAGCAGCACCAGTTGCGCCGTGCACAGCAGCACCAGCGTGCGCAGCGGCCCGATCCGGTCGGTCAGCACGCCGCCGATCGTATTGCCCACGACGGCACCGGCGCCGAAGATCGCCAGCATGACGGTGACACCGTCGCGGCCGAGCCCATAGCGCGACTCCAGAAAGGGCGCCAGGAAGGTGTAGAAGACGTACAGCGCACCGATGAACAACGCGGTGAACGATACGGCCACCCCTTGGCCAAGCGAGGTCAGCGCCCCGGCGAGGGACGCCAGCGAGGCCACCGGCACTTGGATTCCCCGCGGCAGCTTCAAGGCGCACGCGACGGCCGACAGCACGCCGAGCGCGACGACGACGTCGAAGGCCGTTCGCCAGCCGTACGCGTAGCCCAGCCAGGCCCCGAGCGGCACGCCCAGCGCCTGCGCCAAGGTCAGGCCGCCGAACACGATGGCCAGCGCTCGGCCGCGCGCTTCGGCACCGGCCATCGCGACGCCGACCGACGCCGCAACCGGCGTGACGACGCCGGCGCCCAGCGCCATCAGGCAGCGCGCGGTGAGCAATTCGTGAAGGCTGCTCGATGCAGCGGCGGCCAGCGCGCCCGCGCCGAAAGCCGCCATGCCACCCACCAGCGCGCGGGTTCGATCGATGCGGCCGGTGACCGCCACCAGCAGTGGCGAGGTGATCGCATAGACGACCGCGTAGACGGTCATCAGCGACCCCGCCTGCGATTTGGAGATCCCCAGGTCCGCCGCGAGAGGCGTGAGGATGCCGATGACGACGAAGGCGCCCATCCCGACCGCGAAGTTCGCCAGCGCCAGCAGCAGCAGTGCCGCGCCCGGCGACAGTGCGGACCGTTCGGTGGTTTTCGACATGTTCGGCATGGGCGACATTCTGGGCCACGGTATCCTTCGTGGGTACAAGCGAAACCGGAAAATCGGTTTCAACCGATTGGATCGACGATGGATACCTTCCAGGCCCTGGCCGTGGCCGCCGCCGTGTGGCGAGCCGGCAGTTTCTCCGGCGCCGCGCGCCGGATCGGCGTGACGCCGGCCGCGGTGGCCAAGCAGGTGGCGCAGCTCGAGGCGAGGCTCGGCATGCGCTTGTTCGATCGCAACACGCACCACCTGGCCGCCACCGAGGAGGGGCGAAGCCTGCTGGAGCGGGTCAGCGCGCCGGTGCAGGAAGTGCAGGAAGCGCTGGCGTCGAGCCGCGCTGCGCGCGTCGCGCGCGGTGTCGTCAAGGTGTCGGTGCCCGCCACGTTCGCGCGGATCGCGATCATTCCCCGGCTGGCGGAATTCCTGGCGCGGTTCCCGGAGGTGCAGGTCGACCTGCGGCTGGAGAACCGCCGTGTGGATCTCGTTGCCGAAGGCTACGACTGCGCCATAGGCGCCGCGCTCGAACCCGACTCGACGCTCGTGGCCAGGACCCTCGCCACGCTCCGTCCCGTGTTGTGCGCGTCACCGGCCTACCTCGCCGCCCGCGGACAGCCCCGCAGCATGTCGGAACTGTCCGCTCACCGCTGCATCGTGATGCGATCGGACACGACCGGGCGCCTGCGGGACTGGGAACTTCTGGTTCGCGGTCGCTCCCACAAGTTCATCCCCGATCCGGCGCTGCAATTGACGGACCCGGAGAGCGCCGCCGCGGCTGCCGAGGCCGGCTGCGGCATCGCGCTGGTCGGCATGCACCACGTGGCCCGCGCATTGATGGAGGGGCGTCTCGTGCGCGTGCTCGACGGGGTCCAAGGGCCGCGATTCCAGATCGTCATCTACTATGCTCGGCGCCGGCTGCTGCCGCTGCGGACACGCGAGTTCGTCGACCATGTCGTCGCGACGGTGCCGCACTCGCCCGACCTGCTGGCATGCCAGTCCGCATTCGCACGTGACGCTTCGTCGTAGCCGCCCGGGACACATGGCGCCGCGCCGGATCGCAGAAGGAGCCATGCATGGCCGAACGTACTCACCACTACCGCATCCAGCTCGAGTGGAACGGCAATCGCGGCACCGGAACCTCGGGCTACCGCGACTACGGGCGCGAGCACCGCATCCGCGCGCCGGGCGGCAAGCCTGACATCGCGGGATCGTCCGACCCGGCGTTCCGCGGCAACGCCGACCGCTGGAATCCCGAAGACCTGCTGGTCGCTTCGGCGTCCGCCTGCCACCAGTTGTGGTACCTGCACCTGTGTGCCGACGCGGGTATCGCCGTGCTGGCTTACGAGGACGACGCCGTCGGCACGATGGTCGACGGTCCGCAGCGCGGCTGCTTCACGCGCATCGTGCTGCATCCACGCGTGACGATCCGCGCCAGCGACGATCGCGAACTCGCCACCCGGCTGCACCACGACGCGCATGCCAGGTGCTACGTGGCCAATTCGGTCAACTTTCCGATCGACTGCGAGCCGGTGATCGAGTTCGCGGCAACCGGCGCTTCGTGAATGCGGCACGCTCGCGGGTCGCGGCCACGGCATCCGGTTCGGAGCGCCTCGATCGGTTCGCGCACGATCGGTAGCCCCGGGGGCTCGGTGCGATCTGCAAGCGTGGTCATGCCGAATCGGGCGGAAGAGTTCAGGTCGATGCCCCGGTGCGCGCCAAAAAGATCCGCCGACGGGCTCCAGACGGGCTCCAGACGGGCTCCATTTTGATCTACGACAACGGACACGGCCCGCAGGTCGGAGATCCTGCGGCCTGATCATGCTGGCCCTTCTGCTGCGCAACGCGCGGGGCGCGATGGCGTTCACCCTGCTGGTGCTCAACACGCTGTTCTGGTGCGCCGGGCTGTTCGGGTTCGCCCTGGTCAAGCTGGTTCTGCCCTTTGACGCGGTGAGGCGACGCATCGACCCGTTGCTCAACGCGATCGCCACGGCCTGGATCTCGGGCAACAGTGGCTGGATGCAGCTGACCCAGGATACGGCGTGGGACGTGCAGGGCGTCGACGAACTGCAGTACGCCGGCTGGTACCTTGTCAACGCCAACCATCAGACCTGGGTCGACATCTTCGTGCTGCAGCACCTGCTGAACCGGCGCATCCCGTTGCTCAAATTCTTCCTGAAGTCGCAGCTGATCTGGGTGCCGGTGATCGGCCTGGCGTGGTGGGCGCTCGATTTCCCGTTCATGCGACGCCATGGCAAGGCCGAGTTGCGAAAGCATCCGGAGCTTCGATTCCAGGATCGCGAGACGACCCGGCGCGCGTGCGCAAAGTTCTCGCTCGTGCCGACCTCGGTGATGAACTTCGCGGAGGGAACCCGATTTACTCCGGAGAAGCACCGGCGGCAGAACTCGCCCTACCGGCATCTGCTCAAGCCGAAGGCCGGCGCCCTCGCGCTCGCACTCAACGCGATGGGCGAGCGTTTCCATTCGCTGATCGACGTCACGATCGTCTACCCGCAGGGCGCCCCGACGTTCTGGCAATTTCTTTGTGGACGTTGCACGCGCGTGATCGTGCGCGCGCGCCGGCTGCCGATCCCGCAGGAGTTCTGCGAGGGCGACTACACGCAGGACCCGGCATTCCGCGCGCGGTTCCAGAAGTGGCTATGGGCGCTGTGGCAGGAAAAGGATCAGCAGATCGACGAGTTGCAGCGGTTGACGTGAAGTCGACGGTCACCAGCCGGCGGCGGGCCTGTCCTCGACGAGCGCCCGCCGCCTTCCGTTCCGCGAGCGGCTCATCGAACGTCCGCCGTCGATCCGAGCCCGAGCATCATCCCTCGCGCGCCATTCGCTGTCGCCGCGCAAGCTCCCGTTCGCTGGGAGATTCAAGCCCCGCGTCGCCGAGCCTGACCGCGCCGTCCCGCTGATAGTGGGCGACGATCACGCCTGCGGGAGTCACGCGCGAGCGCGTGAGGGCAAAGGCATGCGGTGCCGAACCATCGGCAAACAGCTTCTTTCCCCCGCCGAGCACGACCGGAAACATGAAGAGGCTCATCGCATCGACCAGGTCATGGGCGAGCAGCGCGTGGATGAGCTCCGTACTGCCTTGAGTGACCAGGTCGGGGCCGTCGTTCCGCCGCAGTCGATCGAGGTCGGCGATGTCGCGCAACAGCACGGAGCCCGCCCAGCGGGTATCGACCTCGCCCGACCGCGACATGACGTACTTCCCCATGCGCTTGAACTGCCGCGCGATATGCCCGTGCGGTGAATTCTCGTCCTGGTACGGCCAGTATGCGGAAAAGATCTCGTAGGTCTTGCGGCCGAGCAGAAGGTCGCGTTCCGTGAAAAGGGCGCTGATTTCTTCACCGCCCTCATCGTCGACATGCGGCATCACCCAACCGCCGAACTTGAAGCCCCGGGTCGGATCTTCCGTCTGCCCGCCGGGTGCTTGCATCACGCCGTCCAGCGAAATCATGGCGGCGACGACGATCTTGCGCATGATCGAGCTCCCACATTGCAGCGTGTCTTCAGGTGGCCGGCCCGGTTCGATGCCGAACCCGGGACCGTCATTGGTCGTGCGCCTCGATCCAGCGCATGATGCGAAAGACGGCCAAGGAAAGGTTGCCGACGTGGCAATGCGCTTGCGCATTGTCCTGGCGCGTCAGGATCTCCCCGGTGACGGAGCGGGCGCGAGACAGCAACGCCATTTGCTCGAAGAATTGCCAATGCGGAACCAGGTGGTCTTCGGCGGCCGCCATCACGAAGACATCCTGGCGGACTTCGCGGGAAATGGCGCGGCCATTGTAGTGCCTGCTCGCCTCGAAGAATGCCGCCGGCGTCGCGCGGCCCATCACGTGCATTCCGTGCTCGACGGCCCAGCGGGCGAATTCATCGTGCGCCATGATGCGCCCAACCACGCGATCGACCACCGCCCCGAGGCGCAGGCGCAGCGCCAAATCCAGCATCCGTCCCCGCAGGGCGCCGCGGTTCGCCGCAACGCAGTCGAAAAGATCGAGCAACGCATCGCAGGCGACCACGCGCGCGATACGTGGCTCGAAGGCGGCGGCGCGCAGGGCGAGGTAACCACCCAGGCTGATGCCGATGAGGTTCACGCCGGACAGGTCGAAATGGTCCAGGATGGCCGCGACCGGCCGCTCCCATTCCGGCGTCATCGGCAGCGATTCGCGCATCAGCGTCGTGCCTTGCCCCGGTCCGTCGAAGATCACCACGTCGTATCCCTGCACCGTCACCGCGTTGCCCAGGGCGAGGAACTCCTCCGCGTGCGAGTCGAATCCCCCGAAGATGACGACGCTGCCGCGTGCCGGCGCCTCGGACGCGCGCATCCGGAAGCCATGCAGTCCGCTGCCGGCGTAAGGCGCACGAAAGCGCTCGATCGCTGACGCCGAGGGGCTCCGGTCGAAGCAATCGATGAATCGGTCGAACGCTTCGCGCGTTGCCGGGTCGGCAGGGCGCATGAAGAACAGGGCCGCGCGGTAGAAGGCGGCGGCCCGAGCCAGATCGCCCTGACGCTCGCTGTCGCCGGCGGCCGCGAGGAACTCGGCGGGCCAATCCGGCAGCGTCCGGATGCGAGCCCCGATCCCGGCCACGATGGCTTCGGCGCCCGGAACCAGGAAGCGATTGAGCTGGTAATTGATTTCCGGATTCGCGTGCAGCAAGCGGTATTCGCGAATCGGCAGGAACCGAAGCAGGTCGGACTGCTGCATCGTCATTCGCACGTCGATCCGCCGAAGATCCGCCCCAATTTACCCCAAGCAGGCCTCATGCCGGACACGAGGGTTTGCCAGGTTCGCGCCGGTAGCGGCTATCGCGCCGCAGTACCGTGATCCGGCGACGCCATGTCAGGCGCGAAACACGCGTGGCGCACGATCGTTCGTTGGCGCTTGCAAATTGCCCATGGACTGGCTCGACGGGATCGACTAACGAGTACTTCAACACGTAAATAACGAATCATGACCAAAATGGTCGTGTCGCCCTCTTGAAAGGAGTGCGCGACCATGCGCCAGACCGAACTGTCGTTATCGAACAAGGATCGCAAAGCGCTGGACGAGTGCCGCAGCAAGGGTCTGCGGCGCGCCCGGGAAGTCAACCGGGCCCATATTCTGGCGGCACTCGACGAGAAGGTTCCGGAAGCGTTGATCTGCCAGGTTCTCGGGGTCGGTCGCACGGCGATCTGGCGCACGCGAACTGCGTATCTGGAGGGCGGATTGGGCTACGCCCTGCGCGACGAACAACGACCCGGCGCACCGCGTCGGTACGAAACGGACGTCGAGGCGGAGATCGCGGCACTGGCCTGCTCGAAGCCGCCGCCCGGGGTCAAGCGATGGACGCTGGTGTTATTGGAGCAGGAAGCGCGCAGGCGTCCGGGAATGCAGGACATCAGCTGCGAAACGATCCGTCGGCTGCTTAAAAGAACTTCCTCAAGCCCTGGCGCGAATTGATGTGGTGCGTGGGCGCGTTGACCCAGGATTACCGGTTGCTCGTGTACGACTTGCTGAATCTTTATCCCAAACCGTGGAACGCGACCGAACCGGTGATTGCGTGGACGAAAAGAGCAAGCCATCGCTGCTGGACAGCCGCGCGCATCTGCCGATGGTGCCGGGCACGCCGCTGCGTCGCGACTACGAGTGCGTCCGCACCGAAACATGCAACGTATTCGTAGCCGTGGAGCCGCTGGGCGGTCGGCGCATCACGCAAGTTACGGATCGACAAGGCAAGGCGGAATTCGTTGCCTTCGCGCAGCACCTGATCGACGCGGTGTATCGCTCGGCCCGTCGAATCCACCTGGTTGTGGACAACCTCAGCGCCTGCTTCCGCTCGTGCCTTGTCGACACGCTCGGCGAACCGGCCACCCGCAAGGTTCTTCGGCGCGTGGTCTTTCACTACACGCCCAAGCATGGAATCCGGCTGAACATGGCCGAGATCGAAATCGCCACGCTGGGCCGGCAGTGTTTGAATCGCCGCATCGGCGATCAAAAGCTCCTCGCCTGCGAGGTCGCCGCTTGGCAGCGCCGCCGCGGCTCCGACAATCGAACCATCCGGTGGACCTTCATTCGCCAGGATGCAGATCGGAAGCTCGGCCGGCATTATGTTTCGGATTTGACGTGTTGAAGTACTAGGCTCGCGTCGAAGATCGGCCGGTGCGATAGGTCGGATCGATTCGAGCAGGAAGACTCATCGGCGACGACGCTCGCATCGGCCTCAAGCACCGTGGCGGAACGAGGCCTCCGTGGCGGCAATCCCGTAGAGCGCGTATCGTGGATCGGCCGGGTTGAAAGGCCGCCATGAGACCGACCGAATCGATCGAAGGGGTTCGCGAGCGCACCGCATGTGGCGGACGAGTTCGGCCAAGTTCCTTGGTCGCGGTGACGATGGCGCTGGCATTGCTTGCCTGGATCCTGGTCCGCGTTGCGGATCGCGACGGCGGAGCGTCGCGATCCGTGTCGCGCGACGAGATCTCACTCGGATCCGGTTCGGCGGTGGCCTTCCCGTTCGGGCGCGGTCCAGCGATCGATGCCGCGACGATGCCGGGTGCCGCGCCGGATCCGGGGCCGGATGCCGACTTGCCGCCCATTGTTGCCGCGCTCGGATCCGAGCCAGCGGTGAGCGCGCTCTATCGACTGGGTTCGCAGGCGCGTGCCGGTGACGCGAGGGCCGCCTGGGACGCCTTCGAGGTGGCCGCGTTCTGCGCCGAGACCGGCCCATCAGGCTCCGCGGAGTCCAACGGCCCCGCCCAGTCCAACGTCGCCCCGAAGCTCGAACGCGCGCGGCGAATCTGCGACGGCGTGACGCCGGCCCAGCTCGACGAGCGCTATCGGTACCTGCAGGTTGCGGCCGAAGGGGCGGTTCCGGGTGCGGCCGTCCGGATGCTCGACCTGGCGCAACGGCAGTCGATGGCGGAGGAGGGCGATGGGACGGGAAATCGTCCGCCGCCGTTGCCCGGCGAGCGCGCCGTGGAGCTGGCGCTTCGCGATGCGCGGACCGGCGACGTCGAGGCCCTGGCCGCGATGACCAGCGTGTATCAGCTGGGAGGCATCGTCGCACCGGATCCCGACCAGGCGCTGGCGTTCGCACTGGCCACGGAAAGCGGTATGGCAGCGCGGGCGCAGGACTATTCGCCGGGCGAACTTGCGCTCGAGCACTTGCTCGTCCTCGAGTACGAAAGCAAGCTGGGCGCCGAGCGCAGCGTGGCGGCGCAGCAGGCGGCGTCACTGATCGTCAAGCGCTGAACGCGGCACCGCCATCGGCGAATGACGGCACCGTCGCCAATGGCCTCGGCGGCGGCGACATCGTCGATAGCCGGCGGCAAGAAGGTCGCGACGAAAGCCCGGGCGCCGTGGTCGGTGCTCGGGCGCATCGATCGCTCCGCGAGGCGCTCAGCCCTTGGCGATGCCCGCGGCTTCGCCCGTCGCGCCGGATTCGCGCGGGATGGCGACCTCGCGATTGACGTAACGCATCAGGACCAGCGTGACGAGGGTCGTTCCGACGAGGATGTCGCCGAGGACGTCGAAATGATGCAGGGGTCCTGCGGGTTCCTGGACGACGACGAGTCCCGCGATCACCGCGGCGACGCCGCCGGAGACCTGCTGGATCGACGCGCTGATGGACATGTACGCGCCGCGGTCGGCGGGTGCCGGCAGCGCGGAGGTCAGCACCGACGAAGCGATGATCCGCGAGAAGATGCCGACCTGCAGCAACACCATGATGGCGGCGGTCGTCGTCAGCGGCGTTCGACCCAGCCGCGTGAAGATCGTCACCATGATGATCGTCATCGCACAACCGAACGCGAAGACGCGGAACGTGCCGAGCCTGTCGCTGGCGCGCCCGATCAACGGTGCGGTCAACATCGAAGCGAGGCCGGTGATCAGGTAGAGCCAGGGCAGTTGTCCCAGCGCCAGGCCGACGTTCTGCACGTTGAAGACACTGACGAACGGCATCAGCATGAAACCGCCGACCGAGAGCAGTCCGGTCGCCGCGAATCCGAGCTGGTAACGACGCGTCACCAGCGTCTGTCGAAGGTGGTGCAACGGACTGCGGTCGGGGTGCAGTTTCAGGTGCTCGTCGACGGGGCGAAGATAGGTCCGTATCACGAGCCCGACGGCGGCGCCGATGCCGACGATCATCAGGTAAGGGGCGTTCCAGCCCCATTGATTCGACAGCGACAGCGAGATCGGGATGCCAAGCACGCTGCTCGCCGAAAAGGAAGCCTGGATCACGCCCATCACCCGTCCGCGCAGTTGCAGCGGGAAGAGGTCCGTGACGATCGCGAAAGAGACCGAGCCGACGACGCCGGCGAACAAACCCGTGACCATCCGCGCGAAAAGCAGGAACGCGTAGCTGCCGGCCACGCCGCACAACAAGGTTCCGGCCAGGAATCCCAAATAGAAGAACAGCAGCAGCTTCCGGCGGTCGAAGCGGTCGGCAAAGCCCGCTGTCAGGAACCCGGAGATGCCGGCGGCGAACGCATAGGTCGAGACGACGAGCCCGAACTGCGATGGCGAGATCCGGAGCGCGGGAATCACGAGCGCGCCGAGCGGCGACAGCATCATGAAGTCGAGGACGAGCGTGAATTGCAGGAAAGCAAGCACGCCAGTCACGAAGCGCTGGTAGCCGGAAAATGCGAGGGTTGCGGTGGCCACCGCCGGTGGACTTTCGGTGCTCGGCCGGGTCGACATGGATGCGGTGCCCTTGATGACGAAGCGGGAAGGTCGCGAGCAAGGCGCGCGACAAGATGGGGGACGGGTGGCCGACGGAAAAATTGGGTCCGCGGGCCGCCACGGGCGATCGGATAGCACGCCGGGCACGGCGCGTGGTTGCGCAGACCTGCCGGATTCTCCTCGATATTTCGCCGCTGCCGCGGGATTCGGGTATCGATCAGGCGATCGTAGGCTTCGGCGTCGTGCGAAAGATTCGTCGCGACGGGCAAGTGCTGATACGCTGACGGGATCTCGCCATCGCGCGATGTCCTTGATTTCGCCGCGGGGAATGCCGCGTCCCCGGCGCGCGCGGCGGTGGCGACGCGCTGCTGCGGGAGTCTCGCGCCGTGAATTCAACCGTTCGACCGGATGCGGAAAAATTCGCGTTGCGCGTCGCGGATGCCGTACCGTCGATGCTGGCGTACTGGGACGCGACGCTGTCGTGCCGGTTTTCCAACCTCGCCTATGCGCGATGTTTCGGGACGGATCCGGACCGGCTCATCGGGCAGCCGATGCGTGAGGTACTGGGCGCCGAGCTTTTCGCGTTTCACGAGCCCTACGTCCTGCGCGTTCTCGAGGGAAAGCGGCAGGTTTTCGCGGGCCTGCTGGCGGGGGATGGCGCCGGCCTGCGCCAGGCGATCACCCACTATGAACCGTTCGTCTCGGACGGCGAGGTCGTCGGATTCGCATCGCAATTGACCGTCGACCCCGATGCGGCGCCCTCCGCGCCCGAGCGACCGTCGCCGCTCGAGCGGGCCATGCGATCGCTGCAGGACGCGATGGCCCGGCGCAGGGGCGTCGAGGAATCGCTGTTCGAGCTGCAGCAGCGCCTGGCGCTGACCCTGGCAAGCATCGAAGCCGGCTTCATTGCGACGGACCGCACGGGACGCGTGACGAGCATCAACGCCGTGGCGGAACGCGTGACCGGATGGCGGTCGACCGAGGCTGTCGGGATCGATTTCTGGAAGGTGTTCAGTCGCGACGACCGGCAGCCCTCGCCGGGTACGCGCGGCCTTGTCGACGTCCTCGTCGAACTTGGCCTGTCGCTCCCGACCGCGCAACGGATCGTCGTCGTCGCGCGCGATGGCCGCCGGACGCCGGTCGAGGCGAAATCGTCCCTCACCGACGGCGGCGACGGCGCGGTGCGCGGCGTGGTGATCGTCTTTCGCGACATGACGAGGTTGCTGGCGGCGGAGGAGGAGTCGAACCGGCTGGCGGCGATCGTGAAATCGTCCCAGGACGCGATCATCGGCAAGACGCTCGCCGGCCGCATCACGAGTTGGAATCCGGGCGCCGAACGGATGTTCGGGTATTCGGCGGACGAGGCGGTCGGCCGTCCGATCCAGATGCTCTTCCCCACCGACCGGCTGCCGGAGGAGATGCGGATCATCTCGGATGTCGTGCGCGGATCGACCGTTCCGCCGTTCGACACGGTGCGCCGGGCCAAGGACGGCCGGCTGCTCGAGGTATCGGTGTCGATCTCTCCGATACGCGACGGGCACGGACGCATCGTCGGCGCATCGAAGATCGCGCGCGACGTCTCGAGGCAACGGCGGGCCGAGCGCCTGGAGGCCGAAAACCTCCACATCCGGGAAGTGACCCGGACGAAGAATGCATTCTTCGCGAACATGTCGCACGAGTTGCGGACGCCGCTCAATGCCATCATCGGTTTCGCTGAGCTGCTGCAGCGTGGCGCGGCGACGGTCGGGTCGCCGAAGTTCGACTTGTACGTCGGCAACATCCTGTCGAGCGGCCGGCATCTGCTCGAACTGGTCAACGATATCCTGGACGTCGCCAAGATCGAGTCCGGCAAATTGCGGTTCCATCCGCAGCCCGTCGACCTGCGCGAACTGTTCGCCGAGTCCGTGGAGACCGTGCGGCCGGACGCATCGCAGAAGGGCATCGCGCTCGCCTGGACCGTCGACGAGGATCTCACGGGCATCGTCGTCGATCCCTCGCGCCTGCAGCAGGTGCTCTACAACTACCTGTCGAACGCATTGAAGTTCACTCCGCGTGGCGGATCGGTGACGGCTCGTGCGCGGCCGCAGGATGCACGGCGATTCCGCATCGAGGTCGAGGACACCGGCATCGGCATCGAGCCGGCGGACATCGAGTCGCTGTTCAGCGAGTTCAGCCAGCTGGAACGGGGTTACAGCGCTGGACATCGCGGATCCGGTCTCGGCCTGGCGCTGACGAAGCGCCTCGTCGAAGCCCAGGGCGGCACCGTCGGCGTTCATAGCCTACCCGGTATCGGCAGCGTGTTCTTTGCCACGCTCGAACGGGTGCCCGCGACGGAGGCGCCGCCCGGCGCGGCGAAAGATGGCAGGCCCTAGCCCGCGCAAGCGGGAGCCGATGGGAGAGAGGGCGGCGGCTTGAACGACCGGGCCGATGCGTGGGGCGGTCCGTTCTTCGGTCTACGCGACGACGCGCAGGTCGAGATCGCCGTGCGCGTAGACGACGACGCCGGTATCGGTCTCGGTCACCTTGTGCCCGGTGCCGGCCGGCGCGAGCTGGTAGTCGGCCGCCCGCAGCAGCAGGTCGTCGAGGAATAGCTCGCCCTGGACCATCAGGCATTCCTCGTCATGGCCGTGCGTGTGCTGCGGTAGCCGGCTGCCTGCGCGCGCGTAGTACAGCATCGCGGCCTGGCCTTCGCGGACCCACAACACGCGCCGATGGACGCCGGGGATGATTTCCGGCCATGCGGTATCGCGATCGCGCACGGTGTATGCCGCATCGCGCGGGCCGGCGCAGAGGTCGGCTTCGCGCAGGTAGAGCAGCGCGCCCTCGTCCGTACGAACCGCCTGGCGGCTCGAGCCGGACGGATCGACGTGGTAGTCGCGCGGCAACAGGCGCTCGGCTCCCAGTTGAACGGAGCCGGCGAGAACGAGCCAGTCGCGTTGCAGGGCGATGTCGACCGGACCTTGCCAGGTCGTCGCGGGCGCCATCTCGATCAATCGTGCGCGTCGAGGTTCTCCGGGTCTTGTCGCGCGCTCTCGCTCGGCGACATGGAGCGGTCGCGCCCGCACGCCGTCGGCGAGGCGTTGCGTCCCGGAATGCGCACCGCGCACCGTGACCATGCGCCGCGCGTCGGCGCGCGATGCCGCGAGGCGCGCCAGAAGGCGCCCGCGGACTGTCGAGGACGGTCGGGCGCCGGATTCGGCCGCGGCCCGGAGCGTTGTCGAGTCGGCAACGGCTTCAGCCATCACGGCGCCGAACTCGTCGTCGAGCGGATCGGGTGGGCGAGACACCGTCAACGTAGGGAATATGGAGTCGCTCATCGAAGAACTTTCGGGGCAGGTACGAACGTCGTCGTGCCGCGGGGCACGGCGGTCAGGCGACGGTTGCCCGGAATCCGTCGCCGAGCGCTTCGCGCAGCACGATCAGCGCACGACGTATCTGGGACTTGACCGTGCCCAGCGGCAATCGCATATGGGCGGCGATCTCGTCGTGGCTCAATCCGCGCAGGAAGGCAAGGGAAACGAGCTGCCGCGGCTGCGCACCCAGCAGCGCGAAGGCACGCCGCAGTTCGGCGTGGTATCGCGCGGCGTCGAGCAGGTCTTCGCACGCCGGTCCGGCGTCCGGAACTTCGACCGCTCCTTCGTCGTCCAGCGACTCGTGCCGGAAGCGCGCTTCGCGGCGGATGGCGTCGAGCGCGCGCGACCGCGCCATGCCCAGAAGCCAGGTGATCGCCTTTCCGCGGGCCGGGTCGAAGCGGCCGGCCTGGCGCCAGACCTGGAAATACGTGTCCTCGACGACTTCCTCCGCAAGCGCCGAGTCGCGAACGATGCAATGCACCAGGCCGTAGACGCGTCCCAGCGTGCCGTCATACAGCGCCGCCAACGCGGCCTCGTCCTGCCCGACGATTGCACGGATCCATGTTTGCAGCTGTGCTTCCGACGCCCAGGTCGGTAGCCGGTCGACGTGCTCGCCTCGCAGCTCCGGCGCAGGCTGCGCGCGGCCGGCAGCGTCGGCTTCATCCGGCTCGCCGGGCCAGTCCCCCGACGGCGCGTCCGGCCAGCGGGGGTCGGGCGGGGCATCGGAAGCGGCGCCCTCGTCGAAGAATCTTGAGTCCCAATCCAAGGTCCGAGGTGCCACTGCGGCTGCATTCATGCGTGATGCTCGTCAGTTGAGCCCGGCAGGCCCGGAGGCGGATCGAGCGCGCGGTCCATCGCGCCGGCGCCATGTCGATCCTGACAAGGAGTACGTCGCGACGCCGGATCCGGTTTCACCTCCGGGGGCAGGATGGGTCGAAAAACCACGCCTAGGCGGGATCGGGCGACGCGGCGGGGCATGCCGGCGTCGAAAAGCGGCGCGATTGGACCGTTTAAACCACGATTTCCGCGTGGTGTTGCGCGGCACGATCGGCTGCATGTCCCCACTGCAGCGCAAGGTCCGGCAACTGCTGGCATGGCAGCTCGGCACCCTCGGATTCGCCAGCCTCCTGGCCTCCTTTCGGATGGTGCCGGCCATGGCCGCCGTGGCGGTCTGCGGCGTTGGAGGGACCGCCATCTGTCTCCTGCTGATGTTGCGGTGGCGCCGGCAGGACGAGAAACGGCTCGGCGACCTGGACGCGGCGGTGCAGAGGCTGCGCAAGCGGCAGTTCGATGTGCCGTTCGAAGTCACCGATGACGGCCCGGTCGCTCGGATCGGCCATTCGCTGAACGATGCTGCGCGCGACCTCGGGCGGCGCTTCGGCGCCTTCGAGGCCGTTGCCCAGATGGATCGGGCGATTGGCGAGGCGCGCGGACTTCCGCCGCTGGTCCAGGTTGCGGTGCGCTGCCTGCTGCGCGTGCCGGCGACCGACGCGGCCGTCGTCGTTCTCGTCGACGTCGCCGACGGCCTGTCGATCGACCTCGCGTTGGGTTTCGCGACAGGAAGCGGGAAGGTCGCGACCGGGCGTTTCCCCTTGAATCCGGCGTGGCTGGACCGGCTTGGGCAGCACCGGGACACCGTCGGGTTCGACGAACTGCCGCTTCCTCCCGCCGTTGTCGAGCGGCTCGCCCAGCAGTGCCCGGGCGCGCGCTTCAGTCTCGTGGTCATCGGGTTGAGCGACTGGCCGCGCGGGTACGTCGTGCTCGCACGGCGCGATGCCGCGCCGCTCGATGCCGAGGAGCGGACGATTGTCGACAGCGTCGTCCTTCGGCTGAACCTCGCGGCCTCGGCGGAGGACGCGGAGCGCAAGTCGAGCGCGAAGAGCATCCGCGATGCGCTGACGGGTTTGCCGAACCTTGCCGGCTTCACCGCTGCTCTGGACTCCGAATCCGGTGCGGCACAGGCCGGCTCCTATGCGATCGCGATCATCGTGCTGGGATTTGATCGTTTCCAGCAGATCAATACGACGCTGGGCCACACGGTGGGCGACCTGCTGCTCGTCCTTGCGGCCGAACGCCTGCGCAAGAGCGTCGAGCGGAACGACGTGGTCGGGCGCTTTCGCGGCGACAACTTCGCGATCGTGATGCGAACGCGCGCAACGAGGAAGGAAAGCGCCGGCGCGGCGCGCACGTTGATCGGCGCGCTGTCGCGGCGCTACGACGTCGGCGGCCAATCGATCTACCTGTCGGCAAGTGCCGGCATCGCGTTGAGCCCGGACCACGGCGTCCGCGCCGAGGACCTGCTGAAGAACGCCGACACGGCGCTGGCGCAGGCCAAGAAGGCAGGGCGCAGCCGATTCGCGTTCTACGAGGACCACATGCGCGCCGAGGAGCAGCGCCGGGTCCTGCTTGACCGGCAACTTCGCGAGGCTCTGCAGCGCAACGAGTTCGTCCTGTATTTCCAGCCGCAATTCGACCTGCGGGACGGCGGAAGGGGCCGCGCCGGGCGGATCGTCGGCGTCGAGGCGCTGGTGCGCTGGCAGCACCCGGATCGCGGGCTGACCCCACCGTCGGCGTTCATCGAATTTGCCGACGAACAGGGCCTGGCGGACGCGCTCGGAACGCAGGTCATTGCGCTGGCCTGCAAGCAATTCCGGCAGTGGCACGACGACGGCGTGCCGGTGCCGCAGGTCGCCGTCAACGTCTCGCTGGAACAGCTGCAGCGGTCCGGCTTCTTGAGCACCGTCGAGAGCGCGCTCGGCGCCGCGGGGATGCCGCACGAGGCGCTCGTCCTCGAGGTCAACGAAGGCCAGTTCAACCGAGCGGGGACCACGGGTTCCGCTGCCCTCGATGCGCTGTCGCAGGCCGGTTGTGGCATCGCGATCGACGATTTTGGGCGCGGCTTCGCGTCGTTGGCGCTCCTGAAGTCCCGTCATCCGCGGATGGTCAAGATGGACCCGGAGCTGATCGGCGACGCGAACGCGCAGAACGAGGCCGGATCCATCGTCGCGGCCGTCGTGAAGATGGCCCACGCGCAGAACAAGGTCGTGATTGCCGAAGGCGTCGAACGTTGGGAGCAGGTCGAATTCCTGCGCGCCGTCGGATGCGACATGGCGCAGGGCTTCGTGCTTTGCCCGCCGCTCGCCGCGGGCGAACTGGCCCATTTTGTCCTGAAGCGATCCGCCGGCGTCCGGGTGACGGCGTCCGCCTCGCCCCCGGCCGCGAAGCCGCGATCGGGACCCGGCCCCGCGAACGACCTCGAGGACGGATTTACCGTGCCTTTCACGGGCGTCGACATCTGACGGGTCGCAGGACGCGACGATCGCGCGACACAAGCCGCCAAGTCGCTTGCGCCCCCGTGGCGCCGAAGCGCCTTGCATGAACAGGCGACGGAAGCGATCGGGTGCCGCCGGAGCCCGGGCGCCAGCTCGTCGACTTGCGTAAAGTTCGCCTTGAGCGTTCCGAGACGACGCACAGGGGGAGCTTCGCATGAGGTTGATAGTTATCGGTGCCACCGGCACGATCGGACAGGCCGTGGTCGCCGCGCTGGGCAAACGGCACGAGGTCGTCCCCGTCACCCGACGGACGGAGCCGTTTCGCGTCGATATCTCGTCGGCGGCGTCCGTTCGCGCACTGTTCGAGCATATCGGTCCGATCGACGGCGTGATCTGCGCCGCCGGCGCGGCGCGTTTCAAGCCGCTGGCCGACCTGTCGGACGACGATTTCGCGTTCTGCCTGCAGAACAAGCTGATGGGCCAGGTCCATATCGTTCGCGAAGCCGTCAAGTGCGTGCGCGATCGCGGCGTGATCGTCGTCACCAGCGGGATCCTGAGCCGTGCGCCGACGCCCGGCAGCAGCGCGATCAGCCTCGTGAACGCCGGGCTCGAAGCCTTCGCCCGCGCCGCGGCGCTGGAGGCGCCGCGAGGCATTCGGATCAATGTCGTCAGTCCGCCGTGGGTTTCGGAGACGCTGACGAAGCTGAGGATGGATCCGAATCTCGGCCTGACGGCGTCGACCGTCGCCGAGGCCTACGTCGATGTCGTCCAGGGTTCGATGACCGGACAGGTCATCGAGCTGATCGCCTGATGCGGCGCGTGCTGCAAGGTTGGCGACGTGGCGCAGGCCGTTCCGGGTGATGAGAACGCTCCCGCGCGCCTCGTCGATGCGCGGATCGCCGAGCTGAATGACGGGCGCGGCGCGATGTGGGAGCGGGCCCGCGCCTTGATCCGGCGCGCGGACCCGGACGTCGGCGAGGCCGTTCGCCTCAATCGCCCCTCGCCTGGCCCGCCCGGGAAGCGAAAAGTCGCAGCGTAAGCCGTCGATCCTGCGGCACGGCTAGCCGCCTCGTTGCCGTGCCGCCAGCGCCTGGTACGCCTCGATGAGCGGCAGGATCGCGCGCCGACGCGCAAGACTGGCGGCGGGCCAATAGCGCTCCCGGTCGTAGTAGGCCGGGACGGCGGGCTGGCCTTCGGGCAGGACGACCCAGGGCTGCTTCGACGCCGTGAAGATGTGAATGTCCGGTGGAAGAAGATCCGGGTCGTCGAGCGTACCGACGCGAACGAACTTCACGACCGGACCCGCACCCGCGTAATGGCTCCAAAGGGCGACCTTGCAGGTCGGGCAGCGCGCGATGACCTGCCCGGAGCCGCTCTGCGACGGCGTCGCGACGAGCTCCGGCTCCTGGCCGAGGTTCGTGACGCGATCGGACTCGATCATCGCGTTCAACGCAAACGAAGCCCCCGACTCGCGCTGGCACCAGCGGCAGTGGCAACAGTGCACGAACAGCGGCGCGCTCTGCATGCGGTAGCGAATCGCCCGGCAATCGCATCCGCCCTCGACGGGAAATGAAGACTCCGCGGCCATGACCGCGATTATTCGAGGTACAGGGCGCGAAGGTCAAGCCGGTGGCGGATGAAACGAAGACCGGTCGGGTCCGATCGGGCGCGTCACCGCGGCGACAGCAGGAAAGCCCGATACTGGCCGTCGTGGATCCCGTAACCTGAAATCTGCCCACGCTCATTGATGCTCGAAGCGCCGAGCAGTTGCCAGCCGGAATCGGCGGAAATCTCGGCCTGCAGGTTGATCATCCTGCTGCCCTCCCACAGGATCGCCTTGGCGGTCGTGAGGTCGGTCAGGCTGGCCGCCGAGATGCCGACGCTCTGGCCGCGCGCATTGATCGAGACGGCCTCGGAGAAGACGTCGTCATCGATGGCGCCAAGATTGCTCATCGACCCGTTCTCCCACAGGAACGCGCGGAAGTTGCCGTCCGCGTTCTGCGCGCCGCCGACGATCTGGCCTTTTCGATTCAGGCCGATCGCAAAACTGGCATCGCCACCGAGCGTTCCGAGGTCGGTCACGTCCGCGTGCGACGCCCACAGCGCGGCATGAACGTGCGCGTCGTCCGGTCCCGATTGCCCGACGACCTGGCCTTCGTCGTTGACCGCGTAGGCGATGTCATCGGGGCCTCCACCCGGCAGCGACGGCAGCAGGCGGATGTGGCCGTCGTGCCAGGCGACGGCGTGGTGCCCGCCGAAGAAATTCGTCGTCGCGTCCGCCGCGGTGAACGAATCGCCGACGACGACGCCGAAGTTGTTGAGATCGATCGCAATGCTGTAGTCGTCGCCCGGTAGCGTTCCGAGGTCGTGCACGCGGCCGTTCTTCCAGATCACGGCGTGGACCTGCAGCGCATCCGCGCCGGAGTAACCGACCGACTCGTAGCGGTCGTTGAGCGCCAGCACGAGCGTGTCCGTGGCCTTCGGCAACGACGGCAGGCGGAATATCGTTCCGGCATGCCACAGATAGGAAACGTCTCCCGAAAAGGCATTGGGATTCAGGATGTTGTTCGCGTAGACGCCGACGGTGCCGTTGTTGTTCAGCGTAAGTTCCCAGACGTAGCTGTTGGCGTAGCCGGGGATCGTGCCGAGATCGGCGATGGCGTACCTTTGCGCGAGGGCAGGCGCCATGCCGGCGCAAAGTGCGATGGCCAGGGCGAGGCGTTTCAACGGCTTCGAGCGGTTGCGCTTCATCGGAAAGTCTCCTCGACGTACACAGCGACAAGGGGAGGGCGCGCTGCGCCCTCCCGGCGGAACTTGGAAACTCTCAGTCCACGATTGTCGGAGGGTCGAGGAAAGGGGGGCAAGCGGAATAAGTCGCACGCGGCAGTACGCGAAGGCGGGTGGGCGAAACGCCTGGGCGGCGTGCGGAGCGCGGGGTTCCGGACGCGGCCGCAACAAACTGCGGCTTGGCCGAAGCGGCGCCGACCGAGCCGTCGTCATCCGGCGTGGCCGCCTCACCGCGCCGAAACAGGCCGTCAAGCACCAGGCAATGCAGGTGAATGTTCAGGTTTGCCGCCGAGCCAAAGCGCTGGATCAGGATGCGCAGCCGCGCGCCGGCTGCCGGAGGGCGCGCCGCGCCGACGGTGGCAAGACTGCGCGCCCAGGCCTCGCGCATCAGCGCGTCGTCGGCGTCGCGCGCCGCGCGCGGATAGGCCGCGGCACCTGCCGGGTAGCGGGCGGCGAGCCGGTCAAGGCGCGCCTGCGCGCGCTGCAGGGACGCGTGCTGCAGCGTGCCGCGGCCCGCAGCCTGCGCGATCGCTTCGGCGGCTTCCTCGACGGCGCGCGTGCCGCCCAGCACCATCGCCGGATCGGCGCCGGCCTGCAGTGCGAGCACCGCCGCGGGTCCGATCCCGTGCCGTCCGGACACCGCGCCCATCGACAGGGAATCCGTCACGACGACGCCGTCGTAGGAGGCCGCGTCGCGCAACAGCCCGCCCAGGACGCGCGGCGACAGCGTCGCTGGCAGCTGCGCGTCGATGCGCGGAAAGACGATGTGGGCGGTCATGATCGACGGCGCCTGCGCCGACAGCGCACCAACGGGCCGAAGCTCGAGATGTTCGAGCTGCGCCGGCGAACGGTCGACCACGGGCAGGCCGTAGTGCGAATCCACGGCGGTGTCGCCGTGCCCGGGAAAATGCTTGAGGCAGCAGGCGATTCCCACGCCGCCGGCGCCGCGCATCCAGGCGCCGGCGAGTCGCGTGACGTCATCGGGGTCGGCGCCGAAGCTGCGCTCGCCGATCACCGGATTGAGCGGGTTGTTGGCGAGGTCGACGACCGGCGCGAAGTTCCAGTTGATGCCCAGGCGGCGGCACGCATTGCTTCGGGCAGCAGTTCGGGCGTCATGTCGGCAGCCGGATTGCGCGCACCGGCAGGCGCACGGGGGGCGCCGTTCGCGCGCGGTGGGCTCGTCGCGCGGCTTCAGGGCATGTGAAACATGGATTGCAAGGCGCTCTGCCGCGGGGAGCCGTCGTCGTTCGTGTCCATGATGTCGCCCATGTGGTGCCACCAGCGTTGCATCAGGCTCGATCGTGGCAAGGCGTCCATGGTATGGCCTGCAGATGCCCAGAGCACCGCGAACAGCGCCGAGGTCTCGACATCGAGGAAGATGCTGTAGTCGCGGATACCCGCGTCACGAAGCAGTTCGACCAGCTCCGGCCAGATCTCGTCATGCCGCTTGCGGTACTCCGCGGCCATGCCGGGCTTCAGGTACATCTTGAACGCGATCTTGTGCACTGCAACCTCCCGCGCAATGCTAGCAGCCCGATGGGATGCCGCTTCGTATTAGAAGCGCTAATCAAGTCCAGTAGCCGCGCGTGCTTGTTGCTGCACCGCAACCGCTCTTACATTGCCAGCACCGTGGCGCAACGATGCCCGGTCACCGCGAATCCGGCCTCGCGGGCGGGCGAGGCGGATTCCCCGCCGCGCCTCAACCCAACTCAGAGATGAACGACATGCCGCAGACGATGCCCTTTCCCCGCTGGGATGCGGAACATGCCGGCGAGCTCGATGAGCCGCAACTGCTGCTGTACCGCTCGAACCTGCTCGGATCTGACCTGCGCATCACCAACTACGGCGGCGGCAACACATCCGCCAAGATCTGGCAGCCGGATCCGCTCGGCGGCGAGCGCACCGAGGTCCTTTGGGTCAAGGGTTCGGGCGGCGATCTGGGTTCGATGAAGCTCGACGGCTTCGCGACGCTGTACATGCAGAAGCTCCGGGCGCTGAAGACGCTGTATCGCGGGCGGGAGCACGAGGACGACATGGTCGGCTACCTGCCGCATTGCACCTTCAACCTCAACGCGCGCGCGGCGTCGATCGACACGCCGCTGCACGCTTCGCTGCCGTACGCGCACGTCGACCACATGCATCCCGACGCGGTCATCGCCATCGCGGCGATGGCGAATTCGCGCGACATCACCACCGAAGCCTTCGAAGGCAAGGTCGGCTGGCTGCCGTGGCTGCGTCCCGGGTACGAACTGGGCGTGCGGCTGGCGGCGTACGACGCGGCCCATCCGGGCCTGCGCGGCATCGTCCTGGCGGGCCACGGACTGTTCAGCTGGGGCGACACCTCGCGCAGTTGCTATGAAAACACCGTGGCACTGATCGAGCGCGCGCAAGCCTGGCTCGCGTCGCAGCGCGCCGTGCGCAAGGCCCAGGCCTTCGGAGGCGCACTGCTGACGCCGCTGGCGGAGCACGAGCGTGCGACGGCGTTGGCGCGGGTCCTCCCGGTGCTGCGCGGACTGTGCTGCGAAGGCGGCCCGAAGGTGGCGCACGTCAACACCTCGCCCGAAGTCGTGTCGTTCGTGGACTCCAGGGACCTCGAGCCGCTCGCAGCGCTGGGCACATCCTGTCCGGACCACTTCCTGCGGACCAAGATCCGGCCGCTCGTCGTTCCGGAATCGGTATTCCAGCTGCGCGGCGCCGAGCTTCACGGCCGCCTCGCGGGTCTGCTCGCGGGCTATCGCGCGGACTACCGGGCCTACTACGAGCGCTGCCGGCGCCCCACGAGCCCGGCCATGCGCGATGCCAACCCGGTCGTCGTGCTGCTGCCGCGCATCGGCATGGTCACGCTCGCCCGCGACAAGCCCACCGCGCGCATCGCCGGCGAGTTCTATGTCAATGCGATCAACGTGATGCGCGACGCCAACGCGGTCGACCGCTACGTCGGCCTGCCCGAACAGGAGGCGTTCGACATCGAGTACTGGCTCCTCGAAGAAGCCAAGCTGCAGCGCATGCCCAAGGCGAAGCCGCTGGTCGGCAAGGTCGCGCTGATCACCGGCGGCGCCGGCGGCATCGGGCAGGCGGTGGCGCGGCGATTCCTTGCCGAGGGCTGCTGCGTCGTCCTCGCGGACATCGACGCCGAGGCGCTCGACCGCGTCGTGGCAGAGCTCGCGGTCGCGTTCGGCAAGGACCTGGTGCGCGGCGTGCATTGCGACGTGACGCTCGAGGACAGCGTCATCGCCGCCTTCGGCGCCGCGGCGATCCAGTTCGGCGGCGTGGACATCGTCGTGAGCAATGCCGGCATCGCCTCGGCGGCGCCGCTGGACGAGACGACGCTCGAGCTGTGGAACCGCAACCAGAGCATCCTCGCGACCGGCTATTTCCTCGTCGGACGCGAAGCCTTCCGCCAGATGAAGGCGCAGGGCGTCGGCGGCAGCATCGTCGTGATCGCCAGCAAGAACGGCATGGTCGCCAGCAACCAGGCGACGGCCTACTGCGCCGCCAAGGCTGCCGAGATCCAGCTCAGCCGCAGCCTGGCGCTCGAGGGCGCGCCTCTGGGCATCCGCTCCAACGTGGTCAATCCGGATGCCGTCATCCGCGGCTCGAAGATATGGACGGGTGAATGGAGCCGTGAGCGCGCGGCATCGAACCGCATCGACGAGCAGGATCTGGAGGCGTTCTACCGCGACCGCTCGCTGCTCAAGCGCAGCGTCTATCCGGAGGACATCGCGCAGGCCGCCTACTTCTTCGCGGCGGACGAATGGAGCGCCAAGAGCACCGGCAACATCGTCAACGTCGACGCCGGCAATCTGGCCGCGTTTACCCGGTGATGCCCATGCGGCATCGCCCGAGGCTTCGCCACCCGGCAGTGCCGGGCGGGATCATCCACTGGAGGGGTCCGCGATGAACCGACTGATCGATCCCGCGCTGATCGAATCGCACAACGCAGCCCGTGCGCACGACCTCGATGCCGACTACGCGGCGCTGGGTGACAGGCTTGCCCGGCAGCGAATCGACATCGATGCGCTGTGCGAGCGCGTCGCGGCTTTCGGTGTCGCGATCCCGAGCTGGGGCGTGGGCACCGGGGGCACGCGCTTCGCCCGCTTCCCGGGTCCCGGCGAGCCGCGCAACGTATTCGAGAAGCTGCAGGACTGCGGCGTGATCCAGCAGCTGGCGCGCGCCACGCCCAGCGTGTCGCTGCACATTCCCTGGGACCGCTGCGACGACTGGGGAGGCCTGCGCGAGCAGGCGTCGGCCAGCGGGCTGCGATTCGACGCGATGAACTCGAACACCTTCTCCGACCAGCCGGGACAGCCGCACAGCTACAAGTACGGCAGCCTCACGCATACCGATGCGGCGACGCGCGCCCAGGCGGTCGAACACAACATCGAGTGCATCGAAATCGGCAGGAAGCTCGGCAGCACGGCGCTCACGGTGTGGATCGGCGACGGCGCCAATTTTCCTGGGCAGCAGCATTTCCGCCGCGCCTTCGACCGCTACCTCGACAGCACGCGGCGCATCTATGCGGCGCTCCCGCAGGGCTGGCGCATGTTCCTCGAGCACAAGATCGCGGAGCCGGCCTTCTACGCCACCGTGATCCAGGACTGGGGCTCGAGCCTTCTTGCCGCCACCGCGCTCGGGCCCAGGGCGCAATGCCTCGTCGACCTCGGGCACCACGCGCCGAATGTCAACATCGAGATGATCGTCGCTCGCCTGATCGCGGCCGGCAGGCTCGCCGGCTTCCATTTCAACGACAGCAAATACGGCGACGACGATCTCGATGCCGGCAGCATCGCCCCGTACCGGCTTTTCCTCGTCTTCAACGAGCTCGTCGCGGCCGCGCGCGAGGGCATCGGCGGATTCGATCCGGCCTACATGCTGGACCAGAGCCACAACGTGACCGATCCGATCGAAAGCCTGATGACGAGCGCCGATCAGGTCAAGCGCAGCTATGCGCAGGCGCTGCTCGTGGACCGCGCGGCCCTCGACGCCGCGCAGGAGTCCAACGACGCGCTCGCCGCCTCGCAACAGCTCAAGTCGGCGTTCCAGGCCGACGTGACGCCGATCCTGCAGCGCGCGCGCCAGCGCGCCGGCGGCGCGATCGATCCGGTATCGGCCTATCGAGCCAGCGGCTATCGCGCGCGCGTTGCCGAGGAGCGCCCCGCCGCGCGTGCGACCGGGGGCGGCATTGTCTGACGGTTCGCCGGCTGGCGCGGCGCATGCCCTCGTCGTCGATGTCGGCAAGACGAATACGCGCCTTCTCGCCATCGGTGCCGATGGCGAGGTGCTCGCAGCGGCGTCGCAGCGCAGCGCCTCGTACCGTTGCGATTTCGGATACGACGCGCTCGATACCGGCGCGGCGCAGCATTGGCTGCAGCGCGCGATCCTCGACCTGGGTCCGCTGCGCGCCTCGCTGCGCCAGGTGATCGTGTCGGCGCACGGCGCGGCCCTCGCGGCGCTGCGGGATGACGCCTTGGCGTTTCCGGTGCCCGACTACGAATCGGCATGCTTCGACGATCGCGACCCTGGCCTGGGCGGGGAGCTCGACGCCTTCGACCAGACGCTCAGTCCCCTGCTGCCGCGCGGCTTGAATCTCGGCGTGCAGCTGGACTGGCTGCAGCGCAACGCGCCCGAGGCGGCGGACCGCGCCGACACGCTGCTGCCCTACGCGCAGTACTGGGCGTGGTGGTGGTCGGGGGCAAAGGCCACCGAGGCATCGTCGCTGGGCTGCCACACGCTGCTGTGGAGGCCGCGCGAAGGCGTGTATTCGCACTGGGCGATCGCGCGCGGATGGGCCCGGCGCTTCGCGCCGCTGCGTGGCGCCTGGGAGGTTCTCGGGCCGGTGCGGCCTGCACTTGCGGCGCAGCTCGGGCTGCCGCGCGACCTGCAGGTCCACGTCGGGGTGCACGACAGCAATGCCTGCCTCGCGAGGTACCTGCGCGCCTGGCCCAGCATGACGCTCGTATCGACCGGGACCTGGGTCGTTGTCATGGCGCCGGGAGCTGCGCAGTGCGCGCTGGAGGCCGGGCGCGACCAGCTCGGCAACGTTTCGGTGCGCGGCGACCTGGTGCCGACCGGCCGCTTCATGGGCGGCCGTGAAATCGGCCACTTGTGCGCTGGCGCCGATCCCGGTTCCGCGGACATCTCGCGCATCGCCGCGCTGCTGCGCCGCGGCGTGCGCCTGCTGCCCTCGTTCGAGCCGCAAGGCGGAGCCTTCGCGCAGTGCGCCGGGCGGATCCGCGTCGAGGGCCGGGATTGGACGCTCGAGGAATGGGCGCGGCGCCTGGACTCCGCCGATCGCGCCACGGCCGCCGCGCTGTATGCCGCGCAGATGATCGCCTGGACGATCCGCGCGCTGTGCGCGGCGGGACCGATCGTCCTGGAAGGGCCACTGTCGCGCAATGCCGTCGTCGGCTGCGTCCTTGCGGCGCTGTTTCCCGAACGCGACGTCGTCGCGAGCGCCGATGCGCTCGAGGGCACGGCGCGCGGCGCGTGGCTGCTGACGCGCTGGACGGTGCCGGCCTCGCGCGAGCCCGCCGTGGAGGCCGCCCGTTGTCCCGAGGAACTCGGGCCGATCCTGCGGGCGGACTGGGACGACTGGTGCACGACCCTGGCGCATGGAGGTCCGCATGCGGCCTGAGTCGCTCGAGGCGCGTCACCTTGGAGACACGATGAATGGCTCCCCCCTCCCGCTTGCGGGAGAAGGGAGCTCGCGCCGGGGCGTGCTCTCAAGTCAGCGGATCTGCGCTGTACACGCAGGCTGCCTGTTCGGCGCCCACGGCGAGGACGAATTCGCGGAACGCCTGCCGTATCGCCGGAACGGCGCGTTCGCGGCGGCCAACGAGGCACCAGTCGAGCCATTTCGGCATGCCCGCGACGTCGAGGATCACCATGCGCGACGCCAGCAGCTCGATCTGGAAGACGTGCGCGGAGAGGAAGCTGATGCCCATGTTCGCCATGACGGCCTGCTTGACGGTTTCATTGCCCTGCAGCTCGATGTCGGCGTTCACCTGGAGACCTTCCACCTCGAGCAGGTGCTCCAGGAATTGTCGCGTGGCCGATCCTTGCTCGCGGAAGATGAACGATTCCGGACGCAACGCCTCCCAGGTCAGCTGGCGCCGCCCGGCCAGCGGGTGGTCCCTCGCCGCGACCAGGCAATGCGGGTGGCGGGCGAAGGGCTCGACTTCGAACGCCGTCTGGCCCGGCGGATGTCCGGACAGCACGAGGTCGACCTGGTGATCGGTCAGCGCGGCGAGCAGCATTTCGCGCTTATCGACGGTGAGCTTGATGCGGACCTGCGGATGCCGCGCGCGGAAGGCCGTCATGAGGCGCGGCGCGAAATAGTGCGCCGGGGAGACCGCGCCGATGTGCAACTGGCCGCGGAACTCGCCTTCGAGCGAGGCCAGCGCGTCGGCGGCGATGTTCAGCTGCGCCAGGATGATTCGCGCATGGCGCAGCAGTTCACGGCCCGCATCGGTGAGCTGGATCGGACGGGCCTGCGTGTCGAACAGCCTTGCGCCCACTTCCTCTTCGAGGGTGCGGATCTGCTGCGATGCAGCAGATTGCGTCAAGCCCATGAGGTCGGCGCCGCGCGAGAAGCTGCTCGACGACGCGATGGCCTCGAAGATCCGCAGGCTGCGCAGCGTCACGTCGCGGATCATCGCGCAGCAGCTCCCGGTTTTCCCTCGCCAGGAGCGATTCTCCCAGAATTCCGCTACCCCGATGCGGTGGGGCGCAGCCTGCCGGCTGCGCGACCGCTGATTGAGCCGGCTCGATGAGCCATAACCCCCTGAGGAGACAACAATGAGACTGATGCGAACCGTCGCGGCGCTCGCCGCCGCAATGGCCTTCGCGATGGGCGGCACGAGCGCCCTCGCGGCCGACAAGATCAAGATCGCAATGGTCGTGAAGAGCCTGGGCAACGGCTTCTTCGACGCGGCCCACGAGGGCGGCAACGAGGCGGCGAAGGAGCTCGGCGACGTCGACCTGATCTACACCGGCCCGACGGCGCCGACCGCTGAGGCGCAGATCGAAGTGATCAATTCGCTGGTGAGCCAGAAGGTCGATGCGCTCGTCATCTCGGCCAACGACAAGGATGCGCTGGTGCCGATCTGCAAGCGCGCCGCGCAGCGCGGCATCAAGGTGCTGTCCTTCGACAGCGGCATCGCGCCCGAAGGGCGCATCATGCAGCTGAACCCGTCGAACAACGCGCTCATCGGCAACAAGCTCGCCGAGATGGCGCTCGAGGCCACGCCCGGCGGCGGCGAAATCGCGGTCCTGTCGGCCACGGCCCAGGCGACCAACCAGAACATCTGGATCGGCGAGCTCAAGAAGGCGCTGCAGAAGCCGGAGTTCTCCAAGCTCAAGCTGGTCGGCGTCGTCTACGGCGACGACCAGTCCGACAAGAGCTACCGCGAGGCGATCGGGCTGCTGCGCGGCCATCCGAACCTGAAAGTGATCGTCGCGCCCACGACGGTGGGCATCGTCGCGTCCGCGAAGGCGGTCGAGGACGAGAAGCTGGTGGGCAAGGTGTTCGTCTCCGGGCTGGGCCTGCCTTCGGAGATGGCCGGCCACGTCAAGGCGGGCGCGGTCAAGAGCTTCGCCATCTGGAATCCGATCGACCTCGGCTATTCGGCGGTCCAGCTCGCGCACGCCGCAGTGCAGGGCAAGGTCACCGGGAAGGAAGGCGAGCAGATCCCGGCCGGCCGGATGGGCAAGATCACCGTCGAAGCCAACGGCGAGGCGGCGATGGCGCCGCCGTTCACCTACAACGCCGGCAACATCGACAAGTTCGCCAAGATCTTCTGACGTCCGCGAACCCCGAAAGCGCCGCCGTGGCCCCGATCCTCACCGCGCAAGGCGTCAGCAAGCGCTTCGGCGGCGTGCGCGCACTGCACGAGATGCACCTGACGGCGCATGCCGGCGAAGTCCTGGCCCTGATCGGCGAGAACGGCGCCGGCAAGTCGACGATGGTGAAGATCCTCACCGGCATCTTCGCGCCGGATGCCGGCGAGATCGCCATCGACGGGCGGCCGCTGCGATTCGACACGCCGCTGGCGGCGGCGCGCGCCGGGATCACCGCGGTGCACCAGGAAACCGTGATGTTCGACCAGCTCTCGGTCGCCGAGAACATCTTCATGGGCCACCATCCGATGGCGCGCGGCTGGCCGCGCATCGACTGGCCGGGCATGGAAAACCGCGCCGCCGCGCTGTTCGAGCAGCTCGAGATCGACCTTTCGCCGGCGGCACGCGTGAAGGACCTCAGCATCGCGCAGCGGCATTTCGTCGAGATCGCGCGCGCCCTGTCGCAGCAGTCCAAGGTCGTCATCATGGACGAACCCAGCGCGGCGCTGTCGCGGCGGGAGATCGACGAGCTCTACCGCATCGTCGGGCGACTGAAGGCGCGCGGAACGGCGGTGATCTTCATCTCGCACAAGTTCGACGAGATCTTCGCCATCGCCGACCGCTACACGGTCATGCGCGACGGCAACTTCGTCGGCGAGGGACGGGTGGAAGACACGACGCCGCAGGCGCTGATCTCGATGATGGTCGGGCGCGAGGTCGACCAGATCTATCCGAAGCGCGCGGCGGCGATCGGGCAGGCGGTGCTCGAGGTGCGCGACCTGTCGCATCCGACGGAATTCGACGGCATCTCCTTCCAGGTCCGGCGCGGGGAGATCCTGGGCTTCTACGGCCTCATCGGCGCCGGCCGTTCGGAGGTCATGCAGGCGCTGTTCGGCCTGTCGGCGGTCAGCCGCGGCGAGATCCGCATCGACGGCAGCGCCCTGACCATCCGCTCGCCTCAGGATGCGATCCGCAGCGGCATCGCCTACGTCCCGGAGGACCGCCAGCACGAGGGCGCGCACCTCGGCATGACGATCCGCGAGAATGTCACGCTGCCGCAACTGCGCCGCTTCGGCCTGTTCCTGCTCGGCAAGCGCCGCCGGGAACTGCAGATCGCGCGCAGCTACTGCGAACGCCTGCGCCTGAAGGCGGCGGATTTCGACCAGGCGGTGGAGGAGCTGTCCGGAGGCAACCAGCAGAAGGTCGTCCTGGCGAAATGGCTCGCCACGAAACCCAAGGTCATCATCGTCGACGAACCGACCAAGGGCATCGATGTCGGCTCCAAGGCGGCGGTGCACGAGTTTCTCGGCGAACTCGTCGCGCAGGGCCTCGCGGTGATCATGGTGTCTTCGGAACTGCCCGAGGTGCTCGGGCTCGCGGACCGCATCGTCGTCATGCACCGCGGGCGGATCCGGCGCGAGTTCGCGGCGGCCGAGGCCAGCAGCGAATCCGTCGCCGCCGCCGCGATGGGAGCCGCGGCATGCTGAGCATGCTCAGGCGGCGCGAGGTGCAGCTCGGCCTGATCGTCGTCGCACTGGCCTGCGCCGTCGGGTTTCGGGCGCCGGTTTTCCTGAGCGCCAGGGGCCTGGACAGCCTGTTCACGGACACGGCGATACTCGTGATGATGGTGCTGGCGCAGATGCTGGTGATCCTCACCCGCGGCGTCGACCTCTCGGTCGCGGCGAACCTCGCGCTGTGCGGCATGCTGGTGGCGCGGATCGGCCAGTTCCATCCCGGCGTGCCGCTGGCGCTGCTGGTGCCCTGCGCCATGTTCTTCGGCCTCGTCCTGGGCTCGATCAACGGCCTGCTGATCGGCTTCCTGCGGCTTCCTCCCATCGTCGTCACGCTCGGCGCGATGAGCGTCTTTCGCGGCTCGATTTTCGTCATGTCGGGCGGCGCGTGGGTCTCCTCGCACCAGATGAGCCCGGCCTTCATCGACTTCCCGCTGCAGCGGCTGCTGGGGCTGCCGCATCTCGTGTGGCTGGCCGTCGGCGCGACGCTTCTGGCTGCCTACCTCACCGTCTACACGCGATTCGGCCGCGAGCTGTATGCCATCGGCAACCATCCGGTGTCGGCCCGCTACGTCGGCATCCCGATCGCGCGGCGGCTGTTCGCCGTGTATGCGATCAGCGGACTCGTGGCGGGGCTGTGCGGATACCTCTGGGTCGCGCGCTATGCCGTGGCGTTCACCGAGATCGCCAACGGCTTCGAATTGAGCGTCATCGCGGCGTGCGTGATCGGCGGGGTAAGCATCGCCGGCGGCGTCGGCACGGTCGCGGGCGCGGTGCTGGGCGCCCTGTTCCTCGGCGTGATCAACAATGCGCTGCCGCTGCTGCAGATCTCGCCGTTCTGGGAAAGCGCCATCACGGGCGCCATCATCCTCGTGGCGGTCGTGCTCAATGCCCGCGAAGGCCCGCAGCCGGGCCGCCGCATCCTCGATGCGCACGCGGCATCGGAATCACGGCCCGCTGCCGCGGGCGCGGAAGCGACGGTCGAGCCATGAGCGCGCCGGCCGGACCAGCGATCGCCGACGGCCGCGCCCTGCGCTGGGGTCGCGTCCTGGGTCGCTGGGAGACGCTGCTGGTCGTCGTCCTGGCGGCGGTCGTCGCTGCGGGCGGCGCGGCCCTGCCGCAGTTCCTCGACATCAACAATCTTGCCGACAGCACCTTCAATTTCAGCGAAAAGGCCCTGATCGCGCTGGCGATGGCGCTGCTGATCATCGTGCGCGAGATCGACATCTCGGTCGCGGCCATTCTCGCGCTGGCATCCGTCGCGATGGGCTACGCCAACACGCTCGGCGTGCCCGCGGCGGGTCTGGCCTGCATCGGCATCGGCACGGGCGCCTGCTGCGGAGCGCTCAACGGATTCCTCGTCACCCGCTTCGGCATCCCCTCGATCGTCGTGACCATCGGGACGATGTCGCTGTATCGCGGCATCGCGCTGGTCGTGCTGGGCGACCAGGCGTATTCCCACTACCCGGAATCCTTCGGCGACTGGGGGCAGGGCTACGCCTTCGGCTTCGTGCCGCGGGAGTTCCTCGTCATGCTGGCCTTCGTCGCGTTGTTTGCCCTCGTGCTGCACGCGACGACGATCGGCCGGCGCGTCTACGCGATCGGATCCAATCCGCTGGCGGCGCGATTTTCCGGCGTCGACGTGGATGCCTATCGGCTGGGGCTGTTCATTCTCGCGGGGACCATGGCCGGTCTGGCCGGCGTGCTGCTGACCGGGCGCATCGGCAGTACGCGCCCGAACATCGCGCTGGGCTGGGAGCTGGAGGCCATCACGATGGTCATACTCGGCGGTGTCAGCATCGCCGGCGGCGCGGGGACGATCGGCGGCGTGTTCCTCGCCGTCCTGACGCTGGGCATGATCACCTATGCGCTGGGCCTCGCGAACGTCCCCGGCATCCTGATGACCATCGTCATCGGCGCGCTGCTTCTCGTGACCATCGCGGTGCCCGCGAGCTTGAGGATCGGACGACCGGCACGCAGGTGAATCGCCGGCTCGCGGCCACGTATCGCGCCGCGACGCCTTGGGTTACATGAGCCCGCACCTCCTCCCATGCGCGCGAAAGGCGCCGGATGCCAGGCCGGCCTCGCGCCGAGAAGACGCATGGACGCCGCCGAACCCAATAGCCGCTCTCGGAAGTTCATAGGCGGCCGCGGCCTCCGGCGTCGGAAATCGCGCCGTGTCGACCTTGACCCCGTTGATGGTCACGTCGGAGGTCGGCGGCATGGCGGCGGCCCTTTCAGACGTTCATCACGGATATCGAGCGTGTCGTGAGATACGGTTCCAGCGCCTCCGGTCCGCCTTCGGACCCGTAGCCCGACTCCTTCATGCCGCCGAAGGGCATCTCGGGCCAGGGTGCAGCCGCCTGGTTGACCCAGAGCATCCCGACCTCGAGGCGCTGCGCGAGCAGGTGCGCGTTCTTGAGCGAGCTCGTGAAGGCGTAGCCGGCGAGTCCGTAGGGGAGCCGATTGGCTTCCGCTATCGCGTCCTCGATGCGCTGGAAGCTGCGAATGGCGGCCACCGGCCCGAAGGGCTCCTCGTTGAAGACGCGCGCCGTCAAGGGCACGTCGACGAGCACCGTCGGCGCCCAGAAATTTCCGGATTCGCCGAGCCGCCGGCCGCCGGCGGCGACACGGGCGCCCGCGCTCTCGGCCTCGCGCGTGAATTCGGCGATCGCCGCCAGGCGTCGCGGATTGGCGAGCGGCCCCATCTGAACGCCGGCCTCGAGCCCGTCGCCGACCTTCAGGGTTTCGGCGTGGCGGGCGAGCGCGGTCGCGAAGTCCTTCGCGATGCTTTCGTGCACCAGAAAGCGCGTCGGTGATATGCAGACCTGTCCGGCATTGCGGAACTTCGCGCCGCCGGAAAGCTTGATCGCGAGATCGATGTCGGCGTCCTCGGCGACGATGACCGGCGCATGGCCGCCGAGTTCCATGGTCGCGCGCTTCATGTGTTGCCCGGCGAGCGAGGCGAGCTGCTTGCCGACGACCGTCGATCCGGTGAACGTGATCTTGCGGATCACCGGATGCGGAATCAGGTAGGACGACATTTCGGCCGGCGTGCCGTAAAGCAGGCCGATGACGCCCGCCGGAATGCCGGCGTCCGCGAAAGCCTTCATCAGCGCCGCGGGGGCCGCCGGCGTCTCCTCCGGGCCCTTCAGGATGATCGAACAGCCGGTCGCCAGTGCGGCCGAGACCTTGCGCACGGCCTGGTTGATCGGAAAATTCCACGGCGTGAACGCCGCGACCGGTCCGACGGGATCGCGCAGGACCATCTGCCGCACCGCCAGATTCCGTCCCGGGACGATGCGACCATAGACGCGCAGCCCTTCGTCGGCGAACCATTCGATGATGTCCGCGCCGGCCAACGTTTCCAGCCTGGATTCGGCAAGCGGCTTGCCTTGCTCCTGCGTCATCGCGCGCGCGGTCTCGTCGGCGCGCTCGCGCAGCAACGCGGCGGCTCGCCGCATGATCGCGTTGCGCGCGACGGCGGTCGTCTCGCGCCAGGCCTCGAAGCCTTTCTGCGCCGCGGCGAGCGCGCGATCCATCTCGGGCTTCCCGGCCCACGCGACGCGACCGATCGCCTTGCCGGTCGCGGGATTGAAGACGTCCATGCGCCGGCCATCGGCAGCGTCCTGCCAATGCCCGTCGATGAGGAGTTGGGTATCGGGATAGCTCATCGAAAGTCCCCCTGGATCGGTTGCGGCCCTCGTGACAAATCCATGTGCCGCGGACCGGCCCGCGGTGGCGTCGCTGCGCAGCGCCGCGACAACTACCAGCTGACGCGAAACGCCGTCGCGGCCTCGACGAGGTCGACCTGGAAGCCGCGGCCGCGCAGCTTGGCCGCGAGACGTTCGAACTGCTCCGATTGCAGGTCGGCCTTGCTGAGATCGCGCCACGCGATGCGGCAGGACATCTGGCCGCGGCTGGCCACGACGTCGATAAGCGACAGCGCGCCGGCTTCCATGTGCTTCAGCGCGATCTGCGCCTGCGCTTCGGCGCGCCAGTGGGCGGCGTGTTTCAGCGACACGCCCTGCAGCAGCGGATCGCCGCTGCGCGCGGGCGCGAACTGCGCGGTGCTGTAGTCGAGGATCAGGTGATCGATATGCAGGCTTCGCACCCGGTCGACGACGGCGCCGTCGTCGCCGCGGCTATCCGCGATCAGCACGCTCGACAGCGAAAAGCCGAGCGCGATCAGCTTGCGGCAGGCGATCGCCATCGTCGGATGGCCGGCTTCGTCCAGCGCTTCGAAAAGGGCCCGGTCGTTGATGCGTCCCAGGCGGCCCGCGACCGGTTTCAGGGCGATGGGATCGATATCGACCCGAACGACGGTTTCGCCGCGCCCGCTGGCGGCGAGCAGCGCGTTCGGCACGAGTTCGTTGACGAGTCGCAGCGCGGCCGCGCCTTGAAGCGCACGCTGGCGCGCTTCCTGGGCATTGTTCAGCATGGGACGTCAGGCTAGCACAGGGGGGGTTCGCGATCGGATCGCCGACGGCCGTCCTTGTCATCGTCCGGACGTTGCCTTCGCGTCCTCAGGAGACGTGGACCCTGCCGAACTGGCGCGACAGGCCGTCGAGCCACGCGCGCGCCTCGAGGAGTCCTTCTTCCAGCGTCAGCCGTTCGGCCGCGGTGCTCAGGCGAGCGAATTCCACGTCGCCGAGGGCGGCGCGCGCCTGCGCGAACCAGATGGCCAGGGAGGCCTCGTCGGCGGGGTCCGGCTGCATGCTCATCCGACGGGCCTGTTCCTTCGCGGATCCGAAAAGTCTCGCGCAGGTCCCCCAATCGCCCTTCGCCGACGCGAACGCGGAGCAGATCTCGATCGCACACTGCGCAAGCCGCCGGGCGCCGATGCGGTCGATGATCTCGAGGGCTTCGACCAGGAGCGGCTGCGCGGCATCTCGGCCGCCGAGGTCGATCGAGACGAGGGCCAGGTTCAGGTCGGCGATGGCGGTCGTTTCATGGTCGCCGAGTTGGCGCGCGAGCGCCAGCGCGCTGCGGTAGAGCGGCTCGGCGCGCTCCGCGTGGCCTTCCAGGCGATGGACCATCGCGAGGTGGCTCGCCGCGCCCGCGATCTCGCGCTTGTCGCCCATTTGCTCGGCCAGCGCGAGCGCTTCCCGCAGGTGCTGCCGCGCGGCGGGCAGCGCGCCCTCGCCGAGGCAGGCCAATCCCAGCTGCTGCAGGAAGAACGCGACCTGCCTCGAGTCGTCGATTTCCTCCGCAATGGACAGGCCCTCGGCGAAATGATCGATGGACTCGGAGTAGCGCCCCATCACGAAACACAGCTGGCCGGCGCAAAGCAGGGCGCGGCACCGCGGCAGCGCGCGGTGCGCCAGAGACGGACGTGCGAGCGTTTCCTCGGTGACGCGCAGGCCGAGGATCGGCAGGCCGCGATTGATCCAGTACATGCACAGCGCGTCGATCAGGCGCACGCCCGGCTCTGGCGGCTGGTCCGCGCGATTGCCGAAGGCGTGGGCCGCAAGAAAATTCTCGCGCTCCAGGTCGAGGCGCGCGAACCAGGCGCCCTGGTCCGGGCCCTTCAGTTCCGGCAGCGCCGACTCGGCGAGCGCGACGTAGGTGTCGCGGTGCCTGGCACGGACCGCGACGTCCGAACCCTCGTTGACGAGCTTCGCATGCGCGTAGTGGCGCACCGTGTCGAGCATCCGATAGCGGGTCCCGTCGGCGTCCATGATGACGAGCGACTGCTCGACGAGATGGCCGAGAAGCTCCACGATCTCGTCGGGGTCGACCGGCGCGCCCTGGCAGACCGCTTCGGCCGCCTCCAGCGTCCAACCGCCGTCGAACACCGCAAGGCGCTGGAACAGGCAGCGCTCCTTCGGGCCCAGCAGGTCGTGGCTCCAGTCGATGAGCGCCTGCAGCGTGCGCTGGCGTTCCGGTACCGTCCGATCCGCGTTGGCCAGCAGCCGGAAGCGGTCGCCCAGGCGCTCGGCGATCGTCTCGATCGACAGCGTGCGCGTCCGCGCCGCGGCAAGTTCGATCGCGAGCGGAATGCCGTCGAGGCGGCTACAGATCCGCGCGATCGCGGCGGCATTGCCGGCGCCGAGCTTGAAGCCCGGCTTCGCCGCCGCGACCCGATCGACGAACAGCCGGACGGCATCGAGCTCGATCAGCGCGTCGGGCTCGATCGCGGCGGCGAGGTCCGGCGCCGCCAAGGTCGGGACCTGGAAGCTCTGTTCCCCTGCAATGCCGAGATAGCCGCGGCTCGTCGCGATGAACCGTACCCAGGTGCTGCGCTGCAGGATCGACTTGACCGCCACGGCGCAGGCCTCGAGCAGGTGCTCGCAGTTGTCGAGAACGATCAGCACCTTCCGCTCGCGCAGGAATTCCGCGACCGCCTCGATCATCGGCTGCCCGCCGCTCTCGCGCACGCCGAGCACGGCGCCGATCTCGGAGACGACCCGCGAGGCGTCGCGCAGAGCCGCGAGTTCGACGAGCCAGACGCCGTCGGGGTAGTCGTCGAGAACCTGCTCGGCGAGTTGCAGCGACAGGCGCGACTTGCCGATGCCGCCGATGCCGAGCAGCGTCAGCAGGCGGCCGTCTCGCAGGCGTTCCCTCAATGCCGCGATTTCGCGCTTTCGACCGACAAACGAGTTCAGCTGCTGCGGCAGGTTGTTCGGTGCGGGCTTGAGGGGCTGCAGCGACGGGAACTCGGTGCGCAGCCGCGGATCGACCACCTGGAAGATGCGCTCCGGGTGCTCGAGGTCGCGCAGGCGCACCGTGCCCAGATTGCGCAGCGAAACGTCCGGCGGCAAGCGGTCGCCGATGCGGTCGGCCACGGCTTCCGACAGCAGGATCTGCCCGCCGTAGGCCACATCCATGATGCGCGCCGCGCGATTGACGACCGGACCGAAATAGTCGCCGCCGCGCTGCTCGTCGGCGCCCAGGTGCAGCCCGCAGCGGACGTGGAGCGCCAGGTCGCCCGCGGCCGGCGCCGCGGCCAGTTCGTGCTGCAACCGGAGCACGGCGAGCAGGGCGTCGGACGGATCGTCGAACACGGCATGAACGCCGTCGCCGGTGACCTTGATGATGCGGCCCCGGTAGTGCTCGATCGCGGCGCGGGCCGACGCATCGTGGCGGGCCAGCGCCACGCTCATCCGCTGCGGTTCGATCTCCCAAAGGCGGGTGCTGCCCTCGATGTCCGTGAAGAGAAACGTCGGACAGGACGAGCCAGCGGCCGTCTCGAGCTTGTCAGTCAATCTTGCTCTCCCACGCGTACCAGTTTTGCGCGTGGGAATGGGTCCCGTCAAGGCTTCGCAGGAAGGGCCGCCGCAGCGTGCTGCTTTGCAACCACAGCCGGCGGGCGATTCGTTCGGCCGATGATCGACGCCGGGATGCGGAGCGAACCCGCGCGAACCCTCGTCCGCGATGACGCCCGTCCGGGTGGCAGCGCGGTCAGGTCGCCGAGGGTGGCCGCAGCGGCTTCAGCAGTCGGAGACCTTCGAGCAGCGCGAGGTAAACGTCGAGCGGCGGCGTCGGTCGCCGCGGCTCCTTCGCCAGGTCGTCCCAGCGGCGAAGTTGAACCGCGTGCTCCGCCCACGGCAGGCGCAGGAAGGCTGCGGCCTCCGCGTCGCTCATCGGTCCGCCCTGGAGCGCCAGCGAATGCACCGATGCGGGGGTGAGTTCCTTCGTGTAGCCGGGGTCGACATGGACGAGGAAGCGCTTGGCCGCGACGTGCAGCCGAACCGGCTCGGCCACGGCGGGGCCGAACGCCGCCGCGAGCATCGGCGCGGCGCGCATGTCGTGCTCGTCGTCGACGTCGTCGCCCATGGCCTCGCCGTCTGCGATCAGGAAATGGCCGACGTCATGCAACAACGCAGCGGCAATCAACGTCGGCGCTGCATGCGCCCATTCGGCAAGCTGTGCGCACTGCAGCGCATGCTCCAGCGCTGTCACCGGCTCGCGCCGCGAGCCGTCGTACCGCTCCGCGCCATGGCGCGCGAACAAGGCGCGGATGCGCCCGACCGGGCTCGGTCCGGCCAGATCCTTCGAGTCGGCGACATCGTTCATGCCTGGCCTGGGTTCCTTCGCGGAGCCGAAAGTGAGATCCGGCGCGATGATGTGGGGCTTTCGTGACGCCGAAGCGATTGGGTGTCCTACATGGAGGCGCTAGGCGTACGTCGGTTCGGAAAAGGCCGCCGCCGCGCGGAACCCCAGGAGTCCCCGCAGCGGCGTGCAGCGGAACCGCCACTTGACCCGACACAAGAAGAAGCGGCAGCACCCTCACGGATGCCGCCGCCGTCGTGTACGGCGCGTCGCCGAAAGTCGGACGCCTACTCGGCGTCGGGCTCGAATCCCGGCAGCACCGGCGTGCCTTCCGCGCGAACCGCGGACAGTGCGTTCGGGTCCAGGCCCAGGATCCGCAGGACCGTCGGTGCCACCTGCGAGGTCTCGACGAAGCTTCGAACCGTCCTCGGCGCCAGGTGCGGATTCGAGACGAGCAGCATGACGTTCGTGTCGTCGTGCGCGAAGCCACCGTGCTCGGCCTGCTTCTTCGTGCTGCCGGTGTAGACGACGCCGACGTTGGGCTGGATCACGATGTCGGGCGTGCGCGAATCGCCGCTGGGCGGAATGCCCGGCTTGCCGAACAGCGGAGCGAGCGAGTTGCCGTAGAAGATCTGGCCGATGCCTGCGGCGCTCGCATTCGCTTCGAGCAGCTTGACGGCCGCGGCGACGTCGGCGCCCGGCTTGAGCCACAGCAGCGAAATGTCGTCCTCCGTCGGGCCGATCTGGTTCAGTTCCGAATCCGGGAGGTAGGAAGCCCCGAGCACGCCCGACGGCGGCGTGCCGTTGGTGCCGCTGTGTCCCGGAATGGGGAAGAACCGGTTCGTGTCGATCGGCGACTGCCCGTGCTTCGCGGTGACGACGATCGTCGTCGAGTCCAGGAGCCCGGCGCTCGTCAGCGCCTCGACGAACTGGCCGATGGCGGCGTCGACGTATTCGATCTCGCCCAGCATCGGCGCCGTCGGCGTCGCGGCGGCATCGGTGTAGCCGCCCTTGACGCCGCTGGCGATCAGCTTCTGCCCGACGCTGACCGCCTGGAAGTTCATTCCGAAGATCGTCGGGATCGGTGCGCTTTTCGTGCCGAGGTGGTTCTTGCCGCCGATCCAGTTCAGGACGGCATTGACCTTCAACTGGTCGTTGCACTTGACCGCGTCGAAGCCGCCGGTCCAGTCGCCGGTGATCGTCGCCGGTGCCGTGCCGCAGTTCAATCCGGTCGCGGTCGTGACGCCCGGGAGCGCGACGACATTGGAGTTGACCTCCGGCGCGTAGTAGTCATCGACATTGCTCGGCGACGACGTGCCGGTCGGACCGGAGACCGAGGCGTAGACGCCGTGCTTGTCCGCCCAGGCCGTGTACCCGCCCGCGGCATGGATGACGCCGTAGATCGTGTTGGTTCGAACGAAGTTCCACGGGTAGACCGGGCTGCAGTGGTTGTAGGGGTCGCGCGGAAGCTTCGCCGGATCGATCGAGAGGTAGCCCCCGTCCACGGCGTTCGTGTAGAGCGGGCTGCCGCCGGAAAGCTTGGTCTGGTCGATCTCGACGCCTTCCTCGAACTCCGTCGTCGTTCCGTTCGGCTGGCCGGCCACGCAGGCGCCGGCCGAGAGTCCGTTGCCCGTCGCTTTGGCCGGAGGAGCGAGGACCCGGTCGTAGGCGACGTCGTAATAGACCCCCATCAGCCGCGGCGTCGCGCCGGTGACGATCGCCATCAGGCCGGGGAACGAATCCGAGGGACGTGACGTCGAGGTGCGCGGGTAGTGGACGCCGTGCGACGCCAGCGCCTTCAACGTCGGGCACGTGCCGGCCTTCCTGCAATTCTCGAAATCGACCGAATGCATCCCGTCGATGCTGATCAGCAGCACGTGGCGGTCCATGTCGTGCGCGAGCGCTCCCTGCGCACACGCCGACGCGACCGAAGCGGCCAGGACGGAAGCGAAGAACGGACTCTTCATGCGGTACCCCTTTGGATTCTTCGTCAGTGGAAAGGATCGCGGGCGCCGGGAGGCGATCGATGGGCCCGCGGCGGCCGCAGGGCCGACTGGGGCCGAATGGTCCACCCGGCCCACCGTGCCCGCCTGGCGCCGAGCGTCGCGGGACCGGAGTGGACACGCGCCGCGTGAACGAACCGTGACAGGCCGGGGAATGGCCCGTCCCTCGTTCAGGTCGTGTTGAATGCGCCCGGACGAGGCGCCGCAGCAATGCGCAGGATCAGACGCCTTCGACCGCGACGAGGCGCGCGGAACTGCATTCGTCGCGTATCGCCTTCAAGGCCTGGTACGTCGCGCCGTAGTAGAACGTCTCGAACGCCGCGACCGAAGGGAATTCCAGCACGACGATCCGGCGCGGCGCCCAGTCGCCTTCGTAGACCTTGTGCGCGCCGCCGCGAGCGAGATAGCGGCCGCCGGCCGATTCCAGCGCCGGTTTCGCCCAGCGCATGAAATCCTGGTAGCGCTGCGCGTCACGGACCTCGACGTCGAAGATCACGTAGGCCGGCATCGCGATTCCTTCTGGATGTTCGTGCCGCTGCGGATCCCGCGCGTCCGTCCTCGGGCTCGATGCGCGGGAAACGATGCGCGGGGATCGATATCCGCGCGTCAGCCAGCCTCAATTCTGCTCGCGAAACAGGACGCGGACGGCGGCCTCTGACGTGAATAGGCGTTCGCCGTCGTGGCCGATGCCGGGAACCTCGACGACGCGATGTCGCAACGACGCGCCGTCGCGGGCCTGCAGCGTCGCGAAGTACGCCAGGCCGCGCGCGTGCCGCTCAGGGCCTTGCGCCAGCGCCGCGCAGGATCGGTCGAGCGCCGGATGGTTCGGGTCGGTGTCGGCCTCGCCCAGCAGGTAGACGACGTCGCGGCGGACATAGCGCTGCTCCAGCGCCGTGGCGTCGAGCGTCACATAGCGCGGCACGCCGCCGGCCAGCCCATAGCGCCAGCGATCGCGCGCGGGGCATGGCGCAGGGACTTTGAACGGCCGCTGCGCGCCGAAATACAGGTACGACGAGGGATCGGCGACGACGTAGCGGACGGCGACCCCGCGCCTGGTCAGGACCTCGTCGCCGTGGCCGACCACGGCGTAGCGCTGCACCAGCTGGCCGCCGGCCGAATGCCCGGCGACGACGACCTGCTTGAGCGCCGGAAACGCCGCCGGATCCGCGAACTGCCGCAGCAGCTCGTCCAGCACCTCGAACGGGCTGATCGGCAGCGGCCCGCTCGCCGGCTCCCCGGACGCCCAGCGATTCCACGGCCAGTGCAACAGCGTCGCCGGAAGCCGGTGCGCGGCGATGTCGTCCGTCGCGAGGAACTGCGGCGCCAGCACGAGCGTTCGCGCGGCGTCCGGACCGGCCGTGTCGCGCGCCTTCATCGCGGCATCGAAGTAGCCGGACGCATTGCGGTTGAGACCATGCACGACGATGACGACGCGCACGACGTCGTGCCGTGCCGGGGACCCGGTGTCCGAGGCGAACAATGGGATCGGCGCCGCCTGCGCTCCGACGCCGACGACGAATCGCTCGGGCGCGACGACGCGCACCGGCTTGGGGCGTTCGACCCGCGCGCCGGCGGCGGCGATCGGCGTGCCCACGCAGGCGAGCGCCAGCGCGGCGGCCCCGATGGTGGTCACGACGCGGTCAAACCGGGTTCGCAGACTGGCGGGTTGTTGACGCAGGGCGCATCGACGCCCGGCGTCGGGTTCCGCGCAGGCAAGGGGGGGCATGCGATGCGGCGCAATCGGGAAAAGGCGGCGATGCACGTCGCGACGTTCGTCATCAAGAAGCTCGCGACGCGCGGCGCCATCGTCGGCGCAGCGGTCGCCGCATTGTCGATGTGCGCGACCGTCGGGCGACCGGGCAGCGGCGGCACCGCCGCGGGCCAGCCTCGCAATGCGATCATCTTCGTCGCCGACGGGCTGCGTCGAGGTTCCGTCGACGCGACGCAAGCCCCGACGTTGCTGCGCGTCCGGCAGCAGGGGGTGGATTTCGTCAACAGTCATGCACTTTTCCCGACGTTCACGACACCGAATGCGGCCGCCATCGCAACCGGCCATGCTCTCGGAGACCACGGCGATTTCAGCAACACGGTATATCCGGGCTTCGCGATCTTCAACGACGGCGCCATCGCGGGAAAGCGCACGGGCACATCGACGCCGTTCCTGGAAAACGACCAGGTGCTCGCCGACATCGACGAGCATTTCGCGAACCGCAACTACCTCAACGAAGAGAGCCTGCTCGCGCTCGCTCGCGCGCAGGGATTCCAGACGGCATCGGTCGGCAAGCTGGGCCCGGTCGCAATCCAGGACGTCACGCAGTTGAATCCGGTCGGCGGCAACCTGCCGGTCCCGCAGACGGTCTTTCTCGATGACGCGACCGGCACGCCGGCGGGCATTCCGCTGTCCGCGGCAGTCCAGGCCGCGCTCGCGGCGGCCGGCCTGCCGGCGGCGGCTCCGCCGCGCACGCAGCCGGCGGGCGACGTCGCGACACCGGGAACGCGGGACGCGAACGTGGCGCAGCAGCGGTACTTCGCCGATGCGACGACCAAGGCGCTGCTGCCCCTGTTCAAGGCGAGCGGGAAAAACTTCGTCCTTGTGTTCTGGTCGCGCGACCCGGACGGCACGCAGCACAACCAGGGCGACAGCCTGAACCAGCTCGTGCCCGGAATCAACGGTCCGACGTCGCGCGCCGCGGTTGCCAATGCCGATGCGAACCTGGAACAGATCCTCGATGCGGTCGAGGCGGACGCGCAGTTGCGCGCGACGACCGACGTCATCGTCACTTCGGATCATGGCTTCGCGACGATCAGCAAGCACGAGGTCGACGCGCAGGGCCATGCGTCGACCTCGTATTCGACGCGGTTCACCTACGCGGCGGCCCACGGCGGCAACGAGGTCGTACCCGGATGGCTGCCGCCGGGGTTCCT
>DATKPC010000049.1:0-85920 GCA_035524275.1 Burkholderiaceae bacterium | reverse complement strand
GGCCTGCGCGCGCGCGACGGCCTCGCTCCAGTCGTCGAGATTCCGCAGGTAGCCCTCGGAGTCGGTTGTCACCATCCGGCCGGCGACCAGGAACTCGCGACGCGTCATCGTATTTACGCCACCGCCCGCACCGCGCGCGCCGGCGGCATCGGCACGGCGGCACACCCGGCGCGCCGTGCAAAGGCGACGAACTGGCGGGCCCAGCAGCATGCGCCGGCGCTACGCAGGTGCGTGTAGGACGCGACCAGGTTGCGATGGACCAATCCGTCGTGCCGGCCGTCGATGCCATGGCCACGTCGCACGCGCCACGCAAACCGCACATCCGGCGGCAGGTTGTCCAGGCTGGAGTAGTGGAACTCGTGGCCGCGTACCGCGGTTGCCCCGTCCGTCGTTGCCGGCCAGGGCGCATGGCCAGTGGCTTCGAGTTCGACATAGCCGCGGCCCACCGGCCGCGGATGCATCCGAACGTCGCCGGCAATTGCGCCGACCATGGCGTAGCGGTGTCCGGCGACGGTCAGGCTGCGCGCCAGATACATGAGGCCGCCGCATTCCGCGTAGGTCGGAAGGCCCGCGTCGATCGCCGCTGCGAGCTCCGTTCGGAGGGTCGCATTGGCCTCGAGGGCCGCGGCCGCGGTTTCGGGAAAGCCGCCACCGATGAAGAGCGCGTCGATCGGCGGCAGGCGCGCATCGCGCAGGGTGTCGAAGAACACCAGCTCGGCGCCCGCGGCGCGCAGCGCGTCGAAGTCGTCGGCATAGTAGAAGCCGAACGCCCGGTCGCGTGCGATGCCGATGCGCACGCGCGCATGCGAGGCGTTCGGCGCGTGCGGGCGGCGCGCCGCATGGCGATCGGCTGCTGTCGGGGCCGTTCGCGCCGCCGCGAGCACCGCATCGAGGTCGACCTGGTCGGCGATCGCTGCGCCGATCCGCTCGACCGCGGCGCTCGCGCCGGCGTGTTCGGTGGCGGGAATCAGCCCCAGGTGACGCTCGTCGAGCGCAAGCGCATCCGATTCCTGGATCGCCCCGAGAACTCGGACATCGGTGTAGTGCGCGATGACGGCGCGCAGCTTTGCCTCATGGCGCGCGCCGCCCAGGCGGTTCAGGATCACGCCGGCGATGTGCACGTTGCGATCGAAGGCCTGGTAGCCGAGAATCAGCGGCGCGATGCCGCGCGTCATGCCCCGCGCATCGAGGACCAGCGCGACCGGTGCACGCAGTGCGACGGCGACGGCCGCATTGCTGTTGCTGCCGTCGAGCGCCAATCCGTCGTACAGGCCCTTGTTGCCCTCGATCAGCGCGAGGTCGGTGCCGGTGCTGCGTCGCGCGAAAGCACCCGTCATCTCGGCGAGCGGCGACAGGTGCGGATCCAGGTTGAAGCACGGGCGACCGGATGCCTGGGCGAGCCACAACGGATCGATGTAGTCGGGGCCCTTCTTGAAGGTCTGAACCGCCAGTCCCCGGGCGCTGAATGCCGCGGCGAGTCCGACCGTGACCATTGTCTTGCCGGAGGACTTGTGGGCGGCCGAGACCATCAGGCAGGCGGTCATCCGAACGCTTCCTTGGGGGCGCCCAGCCAGGCGATGGGCCGGCGATCCCAGAGGCGCTGCGCGAGTCGCTGCGCCTCGGCGACGTCCTGCGCCTCGCCGATCGCAACCAGCGCAATCGCCGCGGTACCGGTCACGGCCGCCTCGGCGTACGAATCCCGCAGGTCTCCGCGCCAGACCGCGGCGAGGCGCCGGACGTCCATCGTCGCGTCGCGCGGATGCCGAGCGCCATCGAACATCGGCGGCCATTCCTCGTCGCGCGCCACGCCGTCGAGCATCCACTTGACCCGGCATGGCAGGTCGGGATTGCGCTCGCTCTCGCCGCCGTCGCCCTTGACGATCGCGCAGCGCGCGTCGCCCAGCAGCCGCGCGGCTTCCTGGTGCAGCACGTGGTAGTGCGGGTGGAAGACGCCCTGGATCGACGCCGCCGCGTGCAGGGGGTTCAACATCCTGATGACCGTATGCACGGGTGAGCGCAGCCCGATAAGGGGCTTGAGCTGCAGCAGTTCGTGCAACTGCGGCTGCAGGTCGCGCAGCTCGACGAAGGCGAAGTGGCGGCGGCGGATCCGCTCGGCCGCGGCGGCGAGCGAACGGCTGGGCGCGATGCCCAGCGCGCGCAGCGCCTGCGGCACGAACGTCCGTTCCGGATCGTAGCCCTCGGTGCCGTGCATGAACATCGGCAGGCCATGGGCCGCAAGCAGTAGCGCCGCGAGCAGGAACCACGGAAGTTGCCGGCGCTTGCCGGCGTAAGCGGACCAGTCCAGCCGAACCGCCGGCGCGTCGATTTCGTCCCGTCCTTGCAGCGACGCGCGCGCCGCCGCCGCCAGCCCGGCGGTCTCGGCGGGCGTCTCGATCTTGACGCGCATCAGCGTCAGGAACGCGCCGAGTTGCACCGGCAGGACCTCGCCCGCGAGGATCATGCGCATCGCGGTCCTCGATTCGTCGAAAGTCAACGCGCGCGAGCCCTGCGGACCCTTGCCCAGGGCGCGGATGAAGCCGGCGAACGGATGCTCGTTCATCGATCGGTTGTCCCGTTCAATCCTGCGTCGCCGGCGTGGTGGGACCGGTGAGGAAGTCGTCTTCGGGGACGAAGTGCAACGCACGCACGCCGATCGCCGTCAGCAGGAACGCAGCCCCGATCCCGCCGAGGCCCAGCACGAACTCGGGCAGCTTGGGCACGTAGCTGGCGATCGCACCATCGAAGAATTCGCTGCTTGCGGAGAATCCAGGGAATATCTCGAGCGGGAAGGCCTGCCCGCCGACGATGAAGACGTACAGTTGAGCGAACGCGCCGATGACCACCATCCCCGAGGCGACGACCGCGGCACGACGGCCGCGCGGCAGCGGGCTGAACAGCACGGCCGCCGGAAGGACGCTTCCGACGACCACGTAGCCGCTCCAGAAAAGCCATGTCAACGTTCCACCGTCGAGAAGGATGAACCGCTCGAATGCATGCTGGCGCGCCCAGTACAGGTTGGTCAGGTGGTAGATCGCGACGAAATACAGGCTCGCGAGGACGAACACGCCGAGCAGGCGCGCCATCCTGGTCTGGACCGCGGGCGGCAGCCGCATTCCGTTCCACGCGTAGATGAACGACTGGACGATCAGGAACACCGCCAGCCCCCACCCGAACGACAGCACGATGAACATCGGTGCCAGCAATGCCGACTGGTAGGCCTGACGCGCGACCAGGAAACCGAAGATCGACCCGGTGCCGGTGGTCAGCACGAAACGCCAGAAGAACGCCGCGAGTCCGGCCAGCTTGGAATAGGGCGTCATGCGACGCTCCATCATCGTCCAGAGATAGGCCGTGACGATCGCGAACATTCCGGAGTACAGGAAGACGTTCCAAGCAAAAACCGAGCGGAAGTTGAAGTGTGTCGCCGCGACGACGACGCGCTCCGGGCGCCCGAGATCGAGCATCAGAACCATCAAGCCCCCGGCCAGCATCGCCAGCGACAGCAGGCCCGACAGTGGCGCACGCGCCTTGTAGACCGGTTTGCCGAACACCGAGCCGATCGACGCCACGTTCAGCACGCCGGAGGCGGCGACGATCAGGAAGATCGCGAAGACGTGCGGCACGCCCCAGACGACCTGGTTCGACATGCCGGTCACTGCGTGTCCCCGCTCCTCGATCCGGTGCGCCGCACCCAGTCCGGCGGCGGTCAGCAGGGCCCCGGCTGCCACCAGCAGCCAAAATACGCGCTGCTCGATCCGCGGGAATCTGCTGGCGCGCATCGTCAGAGGCCCTGGTAGCGGACTCCCGGGTCGAGCCCGAGATCGGCACGCAGCTGGGAACTGGCGACCGCGCGTATCCGGCGGGCGATCTCGCTGTCCGGGTTGTTCAGGTCGCCGAACGTCATCGCGCCATGGCCTGCCGCGGCGCACGCGTCGACGCACGCTGGTGTCTGGCCGCGATCGACGCGATGGACGCACAAGGTGCAGCCCTCGACGCAGCCCTTGCCGCGCGGTACATCGGGATTCTGGTTCGTGACCGGTTCGTGGACGAACGAACGCGCCTTGTACGGGCAGGCCATCACGCAGTACCGGCAACCGATGCAGCTGTGCCGGTCGACCAGCACGATGCCGTCGTTGCGCTTGAACGACGCACCGGTCGGGCAGACGTCGACGCATGGCGGATCGGCGCAGTGCTGGCACATCACCGGCGCCGACGCCGCGCGACCCGTGCGGATCTCCTTCAGCTCGACCTTGCGGATCCAATGCGGGCGCTGCGCGTTGTCGATCGGCGTATCGAGCGCGTTCTCGCGGGCACAGGCGTCGATGCAGTCGCGGCAGCCGGGCTCGCATTGGGTCGTGTCGATGAGCAGGCCCCAGCGGACCTCGCCGCTGGCAACGCGCTTCGGGTCGCGCGCTTGCGCGACCTCGATCAGTCGGATGCCCGGCGCAAGCGCGATGCCGGCGAGCGCGGCCGCGCCGGCGCCGATCAGCGCCCGGCGCAGCGCAATTGCGGTGTCGTTCGGCGTGGGGCTCATCGTTTGGCACGCGCCGATATGGCGATCGTGTTCGCGGCGGGACCGCTCGTCGCGGCGGTCGTTCGTTTCGGGCTGTGGCACTCGAAGCAGTCGAGCTGCACCGCCGCGTAGGTATGGCAGCCCTGGCAGAACGCCTGATCGCTGCCGATCACGGAGCCGGTGGTCCGGCTCGCGTGGCAAGCCACGCACTCTTTGAGGTTGACGGTCGTTCCGCGCTCGCCCAGGTGGACCGTACGGTCGCGCTGGTGCTTCAGCATGTCGGGGTGCCGACGCCGCATCTCGCCGGCCGGCGCGAGGCAGTGCCCGCCGCCCTCGACGAGGATCGCCGGCAGCGGCGTGCGTTCGCCCCCGGCCCGGCTGACCGGAGGCCAGAACATGCCGCCAAGACACAACAGCGCGGCCAGCGTGATGCGCTGGGCCGTTGCGGCGTGCGTCGGCGACGAGCGAGCCATGTGGCGTGCGGTCCGGGGCGGCTATTCGCCCAGTCCCATCTGGATGTAGCCGGTCGGACAGACGTCCCTGCAGATGTGGCAGCCGATGCACTTTGCGTAGTCGGTGTCGACATAGCGCCCGAGCGTCGATTCCCTCTTGTTCACCTTGAAGACCGCGGTCTGCGGACAATAAACGACGCAGTTGTCGCACTCGAAGCACATCCCGCAACTCATGCAACGCTTCGCTTCGGCAACCGCCTGTTCCTCGGAGAGCGCATCGATGCGTTCCTCGAAGTTGCCGAGCGCCGAGTCCGCGTTCAACGTCACGATGCGGCGCCTCGTCCGGGCGACGTAGTTGAAATGACCCAGGAACAGCTCGTCATGTGGTATCACGTAGCGTTCGGAACGGTTCTCGTAGTTGTGTATGCCGATCCGGCTCGAATCGGTGCCCCGCATTGGCTCGGTGGCTGGCGCGATCTGCAGGCCCTTCTCGACCATCTTGCGGGCGAGGTCGAAGACATGGACGTCGATCTTCGGGCGCTTGAGAGGCTCTTCGCCACGCAACATCCGGTCGATCCCGTCGGCCGCAATGGCGCCGTGACCGATGGCCGTCGTCAGCAGGTGAGGGCGAATGACGTCGCCGCCGGCGAATACGCCCGGCTTGCCGGCGACCTGGTAGTTGCGGTCGGCCGCGACCGCGCCGCGGCCGGCGTCGAATTCCTCGAGGCCGGTGAAATCGACGGCCTGGCCGATGGCCGAGACGATCAGGTCGGCCGGAATGTCCTCCTCGGAGCCTTCGATGGTCGTGATCTCGAGCCGACCGGCGTTCATCTTCGCGTCGCAGCGGGCGAGGCGCAGCGCGGTCGCGCGGCCATCGGCGCCGCGCACGATGCCGACCGGAACCAGGCTCCCGCGCAGCGCGATGCCCTCGGCCTGCGCCTGCTCGACCTCGTGCCGATTGGCCTGCATCTTGTCGATCGGAAAGACCGACGTCAGCGTGACCTGTGCGCCCTGCTTGCGGGAGACCTCGGCGACGTCGTGCGCGAGATGCCCTGCGATCGCCTTCTCGAGATCGGTCGGTTTCGCGTGCTCGATGTGGCCGAGGCGGCGCGCGACGGTCGCGACATCGATCGACGTATCGCCGCCGCCGACGACCACGACGCGCCTGCCGACGTGCTGCAGGCGCCCGTCGTTGAAGGCCTTCAGGAACGCCGTGGCCGTCACGATATTCGGTGCCGCCGCGTCGTTGATCGGCAGCGCGCGGCCCGACTGCGCGCCGAGCGCGAGGAAGATCGCGTCGTGATCGGTGCGCAACTGGTCGACCGTGATATCGGTTCCGATCCGGCAGCCGGTGCGCGCCGAGACGCCGAGTTCCAGGATCCTCCCGATTTCCGCGTCGAGGAGCGGGCGCGGCGTCCGGAAACCCGGAATCCCGTAGCGCATCATTCCGCCGAGTTGATCGTGCTCGTCGAAGATCGTGACCGCGTGCCCTTTCAATGCGAGCTGGTAGGCGCAGGACAGTCCGGCGGGCCCGCCGCCGATCACTGCGACGCGCTTGCCGCTGCGCGTCGATGGCGCCGCATACTTCAGTCCCTGGGCGATCGCCCAGTCGCCGAGGTAATGTTCGACCGAATTGATGCCGACATGGTCTTCGACTTCGTTGCGGTTGCACCCGGTCTCGCAAGGTGCGGGGCAGACACGGCCCATGACGGCCGGGAACGGATTGGCGGCTGTCAGTCGGCGCCAGGCGTATTCCTGCCAGGGGACGCCCGCGGGCGGCTTCTCGGTGCCGCGCACGACGGCGAGGTAGCCGCGAATGTCTTCGCCCGAAGGGCAGCTGCCCTGGCATGGCGGCGTCGACTGGACGTAGGTCGGGCATTTGTGCGACCAGCTTGCCTGGAAGATCTGCTCGCGCCAGGCGCCGACGTGGCGTTCGCCGTCGCGGTAGCGGCGGAAATTGAGTGGCTTGGCATCGAGCTTCTCGGGATTCGCGGACATCGATCTCTCCAGCCGGCACGCCGGCACGCTCTGCTAGGCGTCGGCGGTCCCCGCCCGGGCCTTCGTATCGGACTGCGCGGCTGGACTCATTTCAGGCGGATCGCCGCGCTGACGAGCTGGTGGACGCCGCCGACCAGCCGCATGTCGAATCCGTAGTAGGGCAGCACCTTCGTGAACTGCGCCTTGCAGATCGCGCAGATCGTCGCCATGAAATTGACGCCGTGGCTGTTGACGCGCTCGCGCAAAGCCTCCATGCGCGGCAGCGCGCCCTTGACGCGCAGCTCCAGCAGCTCGTCGGTCAGCAGGCCGCCGCCGCCACCGCAGCAGTAGGTTCGCTCGCGCGTCGTTCCGGGAGCCATTTCGACGTAGTGGTTCACGACGGCGCGGATCACGTTGCGCGGAATTTCGAACGCGTCCTGCGGCGTATCGCCCATGGCGGCGCCGCGCGCGACATTGCAGGAGTCGTGGAACGTCACGATCCGGTGATCGTTCTTCTCCCGATCGAACTTCAGCGCGCCGCGCCGGATCAGGTCCCAGGTCAGCTCGCAGATGTGCATCGGCTGGCGAAAGTTCGGATCGAGCTGGGACTGGAGCTGGATCGCGTAGGGATCCTTGGCGCCGGCGCCGATCCCGACCAACGTGTTCCAGAAGCTGTAGGCGACGCGCCACGCGTGACCGCATTCGCCGACGACGATGCGCTTGACGCCGAGCTCGATGGCGGCTTCGCGGATCCGCAGCGCGATCAGGCGCAGTTGCTCGAAATTGCCGATGAACATTCCGAAATTGCCGGCCTCGGAGGCCTTCGACGACAGCGTCCAGCGGATCCCGGCCGCGTGAAAGACCTTCCCGTAGCCGATCAGACTTTCGACGTGCGGTTCCGCGAAAAAATCGGCCGATGGTGTCACCAGCAGCACCTCGGCGCCCGCCTCGTCGAGCGGGTAGCGCACGTCGACGCCGGTCTCCTCCTTGACGTCCTCTTCGAGCCCGAGCAGCGTGTCGGCGAGCGCCGGCCCCGGCAATCCGAGGTTGTTGCCGATGCGGTGCACCTTCCCGATGATCTCGTTCGAGTACTTCTGGCCGATGCCGATCGAATCGAGGATTTCCCGTCCGGCCATCGTGACCTCGGCGGTGTCGATGCCGTAGGGGCAGAAGACCGAGCAGCGCCGGCACTCCGAACACTGGTGGTAGTAGCTGTACCACTGGTCGATCAATTCGCGCGTCAACTCGCGCGCGCCGACCAGCCGCGGGAAGAGCCGCCCGGCAACCGTGAAATAGCGCCGGTAGACACCGCGCATCAACTCCTGGCGCGCGACCGGCATATTCAGCGGATCGCCGGTGCCAAGGAAATAGTGGCACTTGTCGGTGCAGGCACCGCAGTGCACGCAGGCGTCCATGAATACCTGCAGCGACCGGTACTTGCCGAGCAACTCGCCCATCTTCCCGAGCGCGTGCTCCTTCCAGTCCTGGCGCAGTTCGCCGGGGAAGCCGATGGCCTGCTGGATCTTGTCGTTTGCGATGTAGGGCTTGGAACTTCCCATCGCGCCGGCGGAGAGCGCGGGGATCTCGCCGAATTCACGCAGGGAAGGAGCCTTGACCTCGGCGGCTGCCATCTCAGCGCTTCCCGTCGAGCGCCGCGGCCCAGGCGGCCTGGTGGCGCGCCTCGCGCGGATTGTTGACCTGGTTTCGGGTCGGCGAGAAGAACACGCCGGGTGCGTGCAACAGCTTGCTGAACGGGAACACGAGCATCAGCCCGGCGACCAGCGACAGGTGAACGAAGAGCAATGGATCCGCAGGCAACGGCTGCGGTTCGAGACGCAAAAGACCCAGGAAGAACGCCTTGACGCCGACGACGTCGGTGTGAACGACAAACTTCATTGCCAGCCCGGAAAGTGCGATCAGCAACAGCAGCACCAGCATCAGGTGGTCAGATGGTGTCGATATGTACCGGATGCGCTCGACCAGGAAACGGCGCGCCCAGAGCCCCGTGAGCCCGGCGACCATCGCAAGCGCGCCGAGGATGCCGATGGGCTGGAGCATGACGACCCAGGACCAGACCGGCTGGGTGAAGTAGCGCAGGTGTCGTAGCAGCACGACGAGCAGCGCGAAATGAAAGATCCAGCCGAAGAACCAGATCCAGAGATTGGCCTTGAAGAGGCTCTCGAAAAAAAAGACCTCGCGCGCCATCCGTGCAATGACCCCGATGCGGGTGGCCGGCGCGGGCGTCGTCGGGATCTTCAGCGGCGCCGGCACGCGGGCATACCGTGCGACGGCGACGACGAGCCCGCCCGCGCAGACGGCAAATGCAAGATAGAACAGTACGCTGAAGGTGATCGAAGCGACGGTCACGATGGCGCCCCGAGGAATCTGCGGCTCGGCACAGGTTGGGTGCGGGCGCCAGCGCGGTCCGCCGCGGCCTCAGACGCAGCCGGTCGGCTTCGGCAGGCCCGCGATCTTGCAGGCCTGCTTGGCGGGACCGTAGGGAAAGAGTTCGTAGAGATACTGGCTGTTGCCCTTCTCGGGACCGAGCGTCTTGCCGATGGCCTTCGTCAGCACGCGGACGGCCGGCGCGATCTGGTATTCGTCGTAGTACTTGCGCAGGAAGTTCACGACCTCCCAGTGCTGATCGCTCATGGCGATGTTCTCGGACTTCGCGATGCTGTTCGCGACGTCCTCGGTCCAGTCGCCGAGGTTGACGAGATAGCCTTCCTCGTCGGTCTCGACGGACCTGCCGTTCGATTCGATGGTGCCCATGATTGCTCCTTGCGCTCCGTTTTCCCTACAGCCAGGAATGAGTCCTGGAATGCTCGACGACCAGATCGACGAAGCCGCCGTAGTCCACCGCCGTAACGCCGTCGACCACCAGGCCATCGACTCCGCGTGCCTCGAGATCCGGTTGCAGGACATAGACCTTCATGCGCTGCATCGCGTCGACGATGGCACGGGCAGATGCGTGGCCGCGGCATGCGGCGTAAACGGCGTCCTCGATCAGCAGCAGCGCGCCGCCGCGCGCCACCCGCAGGCAGGATTCGAGCGACGAACGTTCCAGGGGCGACTTGTTGACGATATTCAGCACAATGTCCTCGTCAGAAGCTCAGCACGACGTCCTGCTGCTCGATCAGCGCGCCCAAATCCTCGTGCGACAGGACCGTCACCGGAACCAGGAGGTCCTCCGCTGAAAGGCCGCGGGCGGAAAGCGATTCGCGCTCGGCGTAAAGCTGGTCGACGTCGTAGTCCTCGAGCGCCCGGAAGGTCGGTGAAAAGTTCTTCGTCTCGATGCCCTTCGGCTTCTGCCCTTTGCGCAGCTGGTAGACGCCGTCGTCCATGAACGCAAGCGCGATCTGCTGGTCGAATGCCGCCGCGATCAACACGACTTCCAGCGATTCGAGTGCGTAGATCGTGCCGTAGGGCGCACGGCGATTGACCAGCATGAACTTCTTCGCGGCGGCTTCGCTCACGATGCTCCCTTCCCGTGCATGTCAATCACCGAAGACCACGATGCGGTCCGCCTTGATGCCGGCGTCGACCAGCTGTCCGAGTCCCGCGATCCGGAATCCGGGGGCCAGGTTCTCTTCCTTGATGCCGCGTCGCATGGCCGCGGCGACGCAAACTACAAGATCGATCTTGTGCTCCGCCGCCAGTGCGCTCCAGCGCTGGACGATGTTGCGGTCGTCCTGCGGCGGCTCGGTGAGTCGGCTCGCGTTGAGGACGCCGTCGTGATAGAAGAACACGCGCAGGATCTCCTGGCCCTTGGCCAGTGCCGCCTTGCAGAACAGGTAAGCCGAGTCGGCGGCCTGGTGCTGGTAGGGGCCCTCGTTGACGAGAATGCCGATCTTCACGTGGTGACTCGCCGGGGGTTCAGAAGCGGATATGTGTCGACGCGTTCAGGTTCACGCGCGCGCCGCGCCAGTCGTCGATCAGGTACTTCGTGAACGGCAGGCCGGTCTTCTCGAAGAATCGCGGCCAGCCGATTCGCTCGATCCAATCGGACATGCGCTCCCAGTACTGCGCATCCTCCTTGTAAGTGAACAGGATCTTGCGGACGACCGCGTTGACCTCGGGCCAGCGAGGCGGATTGTTCGGCAGCCCGGCGGCGACCATCTTCATGAAAGTGGGCTTGGCGCGCGCGTTCGAATTCTTGCCGCCGACCCATATCGCGAATTTCGAGTACTCGGGGTCGTTGATCTGCATCGGCGGGCAGGGCGGGTAGCAGGCTCCGCAGCAGATGCACTTCTTTTCGTCTACCTCGAGCGAGGGCTTGCCATTGACCAATGCCGGCCGGATGGCCGCGACCGGACAGCGCGCGACGACGGCCGGACGCTCGCAGACGTTGGCGACCAGATCGTGGTTGATCTTCGGCGGCTTCGTGTGCTGGACGATGATCGCGATGTCGGCTTGGCCGCCACAGTTGATCTCGCAGCAGGAGGTCGACAGGTGCACGCGGTGCGGCATTTCCTCGTGGCGGAATTCGTGGACCAGGTCGTCCATCAGGGCCTTGACGACGCCCGACGCATCGGTTCCGGGAATGTCGCAATGCAGCCAGCCCTGCGTGTGCGCGATCATCGAGACCGAGTTGCCGGTTCCGCCGACCGGGAATCCCTCGGCCTCGAGCCTGGCGACGAGCGGCGCCACCTTGTCCACCGACGAGACCATGAACTCGATGTTCGAGCGGATCGTGAAGCGGACGTGCCCTTCGGCGTAGACGTCGGCGATGTCGCACAGCTTGCGCACCGTGTGCACGTCCATCTGGCGCTGGGTGCCGGCGCGCACCGTCCAGACCTCGTCGCCGCCGTGGGCCACGTGATGCAGGACACCAGGGCGAGGCCGGTCGTGGTATTTCCAGTTGCCGTAGTTCTTCTTCAGCAGCGGGTGCAAGTACTGCTGGTTATCGGGGACGCCGCTCTCGATGGCGCGCCGCATTGCCTGCTTCTGGACCTGGACCTGGGCCGGGGTCTCGTTCATCGTCGTCCTCCGTTCACGCCGATGCGTCGGGTGCGGTCGAGCCGGTGGCTTTCGCTGTCTTGGCGGCTTCCAGCCGGGCGACCTCGTCGTCCCAACCGTCCATCCGCACGTAGGGGTTGGTGCGCGGGCAGGCCACCATGCTCGGATCGACTTCCAGACCGAGTGCATCGAGAAAGTTGACCAGGCCGATCCGTTCGATCATCTCGCCGGTGCGTTCGTGCTCGAGCGCGTTGTCGGCGAAGAAGTCAATGATCTTCTGCCCCAGTTCGACGAGCTTTTCGCGGTCCTCGTCGGTCGCGAGCTTGATGAACGGGACCACGACGGTGCCCATCATGTCGCCGATCTTCAGCGTGCGCTTGCCGCCGACGAGGATCGTCGCGCCCTTGTCCTGTCCCGGCGCCAAGCCGCCGGTGATCACGTTGATGCAGTGCATGCAGCGGACGCAGTCGTGATTGTCGATCTGCAGTGCCTGGGCATCGTCGAGCTTGACCGTCGTCAGGTTCGCGGCGGATCCCATCCCGGCAACCGGGACGATCCGTATCGCCTTGGTCGGGCAGCGCGCAACGACGTCGTTGACGAGTTCGCCGATGCCGTGGCGCGCGAACCACTTCCGGACCAATGGTTCGTCGGCGCGAATATTGTCTCGCCAGGTGCCGATGACGGCCATGTCGGCGCGCTGGATCGAGTTCATGCAGTCGTTCGGGCAACCGGAGAACTTGAACTTGAACTTGTACGGCAGCGACGGGCGATGGATGTCGTCGAGGAAGCTGTTGATCACTGCGCGGTGGGCTCGGGCCTCGTCGTAGCACGATTGCTCGCAGCGTGCCGCGCCGACGCAGGACATCGACGTGCGCACCGCAGGTCCCGCGCCGCCCAGGTCGAAACCGAGTTCGTTGATCTCGTCGAACGCCTTCTGCACATTGGCGCTCGTCGCGCCCTGGAACATGATGTCGCCGGACTGACCGTGAAACGCGATCAGTCCGGAGCCGTGGCGCTCCCAGGCGTCGCACAGCTTGCGCAGGACCTCGGTCGTATAGTGCATTCCGGGAGGTGGCATCACGCGCAGGGTGTGAAACTCCGCGGCGTCCTTGAAAACCGGCTGGTCGTTCGCGTCCTTGAGCTCCGTGAAGCGCGGAATGACGCCGCCGCCGTAGCCAAAGACGCCGACGGTGCCGCCTTTCCAGTATCCCTTGCGTGTCCGGTACGACGTCTCGAGCTGACCGAGCACATCGACGACGTAGTCCTTGTCGTTGGCGAGGCGCTTCAGTCCGGTCACGAAGCTCGGCCAGGGCCCGCTCTCGAGTTCGTCGAGCATCGGCGTCGGATGTTGAGGCTTGGCCATTGTCTCGTCTCCTTCGAGGTCCCGCCTGGGCGCGCTTCGACATCGGCGCACCGGTCTGCTGTCGCGTGCACAGCCGGTCGAACTGCGCGGTCATCGTCATCGACACCGCGAATGCCGCTGCGTGAAGAAGCGTAAGCGGCGTCGCCCATAGCGGCCATTACTCCTGGTGATGAGCCTCGGTAAGCCCTTCAGGGCATCGCGGAACTACCCGGAAGGCGTACGGCATCGATCACCCGGCGCGGGAATAGACGCCAGGGAAGGCGACGCGCCCAATGGGAATGCTCGACATGGCGGAGACGCGCGCTCGTACCTGACCGCGGCCCATGGTGCGGTGTTCCGCCGCCTATGCGCTCGGAGTCCAGGCGCGGTGCGGGCGACGCGGCGACTCAATGCTGACGGAGACGGAATCGTGGCCCACATCGTGATCATCGGCGCCGGAATCGGCGGCCTGCCCATGGCATTCGAAATGCGCGACCTGGCGCGACCGGACGACCGCGTTACCGTTGTCAACAATGGCCCGAAATTCCATTTCGTTCCGAGCAATCCATGGGTCGCAGTGCGCTGGCGCGAGCGCAATGACATCGAGGTCGACCTTGCCGAGATACTCAAGAAACGCAAGATCGAGTTCTCGCCGGCCGGCGCCCGGCGCGTGCATCCGGCCGAGAATCGGGTCGAACTTGGTGACGGCTCGAACCTGACCTACGACTACCTGGTTGTCGCGACCGGCCCGAAGCTCGCATTCGACGAGGTGCCGGGCCTGGGGCCGCAGGGTTACACGCAATCGGTCTGCCACGTGGATCACGCGGTCGGCGCCGAGAAGGCGTGGCAGGAGTTCGTCAAGAGTCCCGGACCGATCATCGCTGGTGCGGTCCAGGGTGCATCCTGCTACGGACCCGCCTACGAGTTCGCGATGATCATGGATACCGACCTGCGACGCCGCAAGATCCGCGACAAGGTGCCGATGACGTTCGTCACGGCGGAACCCTATATCGGTCATCTGGGTCTGGGTGGCGTCGGCGACTCGAAGACGCTGCTTGAATCGGCAATGCGCGAAAGGCACATCCGCTGGATCTGCAACGCCAAGACGACCAAGGTCGAGGCCGGCAAGATGTTCGTGACCGAGCACGACGACGACGGCAAGCCCAAGAAGGAGCACGAGTTGCCGTTCAAGTATTCGATGATGCTTCCTGCCTTCAAGGGCGTCGACGCCGTATTCGGCATCGAGGGACTGACGAACCCGCGCGGCTTCATCCTGATCGACGAGTTCCAGCGCAATCCGAAGTTCCGAAATATCTACTCAGTTGGCGTTTGCGTGGCGATTCCACCGATCGAGGCGACACCGCTTCCCGTGGGGGCTCCGAAAACGGGCTACATGATCGAGTCGATGGTCACCGCAGTGGCTCACAACATCCGTGCCGCGCTCGACGGTGTCGAGCCGACGAAGCGCGCGACCTGGAATGCCGTCTGCTTGGCCGATTTCGGCGACAAAGGGGTGGCCTTCGTCGCGCTGCCGCAGATGCCCCCGCGCAACGTCAACTGGTTCAGCGAGGGAAAGTGGGTGCATCTTTCGAAGATCGCGTTCGAGCGGTATTTCCTGCGCAAGATGCGTGCCGGGACTTCGGAACCCTACTTCGAGAAGATGGTGCTCAAGGCGCTCGGGATCATGAAGCTGAAAGCCTGAGCGGCGCTCACGTGGCGGAACCGGCGGAAGCGAGTCCGGGCGGGTCGTTCGAGGCCACGCCGATCGCCCATTTCACGGTGCCATGGGGCGCGCAGGAGTTCCAATTGCAGCAACTCGCATTTCGCGGTGGAGGGGCACGGTTGATGCGTCTGCGGATCCGGGAGGGCCGGCGTTTCACCGTCATCGATCTGGATGCCGCCACGGTGCGCGACCTGGCGCGTGCAATGGGCGCGTGGGCGGAAGGTGAACTGGCAGCAGCGCGGTCGTGAACCCATCGATGAGCGGCCATCCCATGGCATCGATGATCGATCTCGTCTTCGACGTGCAAGGCTCGCGAATTGCGGCCGACTACCGCTGGGCACTCTGGCTGACGCTGCGTGAATCGCTCCCGTGGATCGACGGCGAACCGTTCGTGGGCGTGCTGGGCCTGCGCACGGGCGGCGTCCGCGACGGGGTTGCACTGCTCGGCGGGCGGGCGAATCTGACGCTGCGCGTGCCGGAGTGCCGTGCCAGCGAAACCCGTCTTCTCGAAGGTCGGCGGCTGGAACTCGGCGAAGATCCGATAGATATCGGCGGCGCGCGCGCGCGGCCGCTGCGCGTGGCATCGACACTCTATGCGGATTTCGTCACGAACGACACTGAACGCGAGACCGATTTCGTCGCCGCGCTCGACGAGGAATTGCACTCCATCGGCTGTGCCTGTCGGCACATCTGCGGCCGGCGTCGCGAATTGCGCGCCGGCGATCGATCGGTTCGAGGTTTTGCGGTGGCCTTGCACGAATGCAGTCCGGCGGTGTCCTTGCTGGTGCAGGCGCGTGGGCTCGGCGGCCAGCGGCATCTCGGTTGCGGTGTCTTCGTCGAACACAAGGCCATTTGCGGCCTGGAATGAAATGAACCAGGTGCGTCGACACCGGCCATGATGCGCGTCCGAAGCCACTGGTTCAGGAACGAGCGGCCCAAGACTCCGCGGGAGATCGCCGGTGCGATGGCGTTCATCACCTGGCGCGTCGCGCAGCAGGCGCTCCGGAACATGCGGCGCGCCGACTTCGAGATCGAGACGGGTACCAGATATTTCGACTTCGTCGCGGAGTGGCTGATCTTCCTCGCGCATATCGCCGATGGCATGGCGTGGAAACGCTTCGGGCCGGAGGTCCGGATCGAGTTCACGTCCGCCCTGGCGAATCGCATCGGCGAGATCTACGCGGACAACCGGGACGAGCTTCTTGGCCCATGGCAGTCGCAGGGGCCGGGGGCCGTGAAGGCCGGGTTCATCGATCTGCTGAATCTCAGGCTGGTCGACTACGGGGATTTCGAGTTCCAGGACGGCGTCGAATACGGCTGCCTGCGCTATCTGGCGTCCCAACTGGCGTGCGTCGTGGGACCGCGCGACACCCTTTGGGTGCACGAGCAGGTCATGGAAATCGAGGCGCCGCAAGCCGTGGAAGCGATCTGCAAGAGCTTCCGTGACCTTCTTGGCGAAGAGCCGCGCGCCGCTCGTCGTCGACCGAGCGTAAGTGGCGAATGAGCGCCCCGTTTGTCGACGGCAAAGCGCGCTTGGACGCCGCTCCGCTGCATGGGCCATTCTGTCTCGGCGATGACTTCGCCTATCGTCACTGGCGCGACCGGAAGTTGCGCAATTTGCCGACCTGCGCTGATGACCTCGTCGTCGAGGTGCGCGACCCATTGGCGCTCTCGGCGGCCGAGCGCGATGCCATGGCGCACCGCATCCGTTGCGCGGGCATCGCGATCTACCGGGGGCCGGTCGGCACGAGCGCGCGCGTCGCGCGGCGGCTGGCGGAGCAGTTTGGGATGCAACAGTTGGACCGGAACTGGCTCGCCACCGATGACGGCGTATCGCGAATCTGCGTCGGCGGAGGCGGAGGGCGGGGGGACTACATCCCCTACACGAACCGGCCATTGAGCTGGCACACGGACGGCTACTACAACCCGCCGCGACGGCGCATCCGCGGTCTCGTCCTGCATTGCGTCCAGGATGCGCTCAGCGGTGGCGAGAATGCATTTCTCGACCACGAAGTCGCCTACATTCGCATACGCGACGAAAGCCCGGCGGCAATCCGCGCACTGATGGCGGCCGATGCGCTGACGATACCCGAGCGCGTGGATGAGCACGGCGTCGCGCGACCGGCACAAACCGGCCCCGTCTTCTTTGTCGACGGCGACAGCGGCGCGCTGCAGATGCGCTACACCGCGCGCACGCGGAGCGTCCAGTGGAGAAACGACGCGGATACGGATGCGGCCGCCGCCGTCATAGAACGCCTGCTCGCGCAGCGTGGGCCTGGGCTATTCCGCGTCCGTTTGAGCCCTGGCATGGGATTGATCGCGAACAATATATTGCACAATCGATCGGGATTCGACGACGATCCGGCCAAGCCTCGACTCATTCTCAGGGCACGCTACCTTGATGCGCCGGCGGTGCGGTGTACCGCGAACGGCCGCCATGTCGAAAAAGGGACGGGTGATGTCGGAATTGCCGGTGGAAACTGAGCGTCTGGACTTCGATCAGGCCGCGCAGCTGGTGCTCGACGAGGGGGGTGCCGCATTCGCGGCGATACCGGTGTTCGGCGACGATGGCGAGGCGGCCGAGGGCGCGCGAATCTTCATCCTGGATGCCGATGGCGGCGGTGCCTTGCGGATCCGCTTCATCGCCGGGCCGTTCTTCTCTGCGGCGATCGCCGGCCATGAAGTCCTGGCGGCGCACGATATTCCGGAGCAGGTGCGCAGCCTTAGGTTCCTGGCGACTTCGTGGCGGGACGAGTGGTTGTCGGACCAGATGCAGGTGCTGATTGCCAAGCTGATGCACGCGGCAAAGGTTGTCGCGCCGCAGATGCCAAATTATCTGAGCATGCCCGTGCCCGCCGCGGTTCCGGATGTCGTCTTTCCGGTTTCGCTGATCGGTCGAGCGCCGAAGCGCTGACGCGATTCGATCGGATGCCCTACTACGTCTACCGCGTCATCGATCTCGGCGCGATTCGCCGCCTCGAGTGGATCGGCGAATATGCCGCCTATCCAGAGGCGTCGGCGAGGGTGAAGGCTTTGCGCGCCGCCGCGGATCCGGAGGTTGGGCGCAGTCGCATGATCTTCGCCGATAATCGGCTGGCGGCCGAGGAACTGCTGTCGCAATCGCCGGCGCCTGAACCGTTGATCGGCGACGATTATTGAGGATGACAGTCACCGGGCATCCGAGGCCGGCCGGTGGTTGCTGTCGAAGCCTAGTTCAGGCGGATTTCTTCAGCGCGCAGGTGTTCAATCCCAGGACGCTGTAGAGCGGGCAAACGCCGATCGCGCCGGTCAACAGAGGTACGACGCCGATCCATCGCCAGGCGCCGATGACGCCATAGAGCGTCAAACAGATCAAAGCGAGTCCAACCACGATGCGCAGGGTGCGATCGAAAGAACCTTCATTCACTTTCATGGCGACAACACGCCCTCGTCAGGATGCATGGACCAAGGGAACTACAGCCCCTGCCGTCCCGCGGTGACGTGATCTGCATCAATCCGCGTGATCACGGAATCGCGCATGGCCGCACGCGGATGCCCGTGCAATACGCCACGTGGCTCGTGCGCATCAAGCGCCCGTTGCAAGTTCGCGAAGGCGCCGATAGAGCGTCCGCTCGCTGATGCCCAGCGCTCGGGCGAGTTCGGCGCGATCTCCCCGATGCGCCTGCAACGCGGAATGCAGCGCGGCAAGTTCCGCCGTGCGTCGCGCTCTCGCCGCCAGATGGACCGGCGCAACGGAGCGAGCCGGCGTCAACCATGGGTTCGTCCGGACGGGCGTGCTGGCCAGCGCGCGCTTGACATGCGTGCGCTCGATCGTCGGTCCGTCGCAGAGTAGCGCGGCGCGTTCCAGTATGTTGCGCAACTCGCGCACATTGCCGGGAAAGGGGTGGTGTTGCAGCAGTCGAAGGGCGTCGCGCGAAAGACCGAAGCGGCGGCCCGTGGCGAGCCGTTCCAGGAGTGCCTGCGCGAGCAGTGGAACGTCTTCGATGCGCTCGCGCAGCGGCGGGAGGCGAATCGGGAACGTGCCGATCCGGTAGTAGAGGTCCTCGCGAAAGCGGCCGTCGGCCACCATGGCGATCAGGTCCCGGTGGGTCGCGCAGACGATGCGCACGTCGGCGCGGCGCAGCTCCGTGCTGCCGACGCGGCGATAGGTGCCGCTTTCGAGCAAACGCAGGAGTTTCACCTGCATGAGCAGCGGTATATCGCCCACCTCGTCGAGGAACAGGGTGCCGCCACTCCCCGCTTCGACGAGACCGGCCTTGGCAGCACTCGCTCCGGTGAATGCTCCCTTTTCGTGGCCGAAGAGCTCGCTTTCAAAGAGGCTTTCCGGGAGGCTCGCGCAATCGACGACGACCAGGTCCCGGATTGCTCTGGGACTCGCCTCATGCACTGCGCGCGCAACCAGTTCCTTGCCGGTGCCCGATTCGCCGAGCAGCAGGACATTCGCATTGGACGCTCCGACACGCGCGACGAGCTCGAGCATTGCACGGAACGACTTGGCTTGGCCGATCAGGCCTTCGATGGCCGGCCTGCGCTGTGCGACGCGCAGCGGCTCGACCTTCTCGATGAAGTAGGCGTGCGCGCCATGCGCATCGCGCAGCGGCACGAGTTCGATATTGACGTATTCCTGGCCGCGGGGCGTGTGATGGAGGTGCAGTACCCGCTCCCGCTGGTTCGATTCGCGGGTTCGTGCCAAGGGGCAGCTTTCACCCGCCTGGTCGCAGGGCAGGCTGGAGCGGTGAGAAATCTCGTAGCAGGTGCGCCCGATCACCGATTCCCGGGGGCTGAAAAGCCGTCGATAGGCGGCGTTGGCCGCAACGATGCGGTAGTGCTGGTCGAACAGGATATGCGGCTCGGGGAGGCCTTCGAGATAGGACACGAGTTCGGGCAAGACGGTGGGCATTCGAGGCGACCTCCCTGTGCTGCCTATTTTGCCATCGACTGCCAATATGGCAGGCACTCGACTGTCAGTAGCTCGTCGAAGAATGGAAGCGGTTCCGGAACCAATTGTTTTATATGGCGTTTCTTCTCGCCGCCAATCTGGCATGGATCGTGTAGAGGGTCTTGCAGCTCAGCGGCAAGCATCGCGGGCAGAGACCATCCCATGACCGGAGCCCAGATTGACCGATACCCCGGATAGTCCACCTGTGTTGGACCGCGAACGCCGCACGTGGCTGATCGCCTCGAGCGTCACGGGCGTCGTCGGCGCGGCGGCGATGGCGATACCTTTCGCTGCATCCTTCGCGCCGAGCGCGCGAGCAAAGGCGACGGGAGCCGCGGTTTTGGTCGACATCGCGACGCTTCCGCCGGGGGGCATTCTGACCGCGGAGTGGCGCGGCAAACCGGTCTGGGTCGTGCATCGCACGTCCGAAATGATCGCCTCGTTGCAGGGCCAGGAAAACATGCTGGCCGACCCGGCATCGTCGAGAGATCAGCAGCCCGAATATGCGCGGAACCCGCTGCGGTCGGTTCGGCCCGAGATCCTGGTCGCCGTCGGCATCTGTACGCATCTAGGCTGCTCGCCCACGGCGGTGGCGAAAGGCAGTGGCAATCCAAGCGTCGGAGCTGGATGGAGAGGAGGCTTCTTCTGCCCCTGCCACGGTTCCACGTTCGATCTCGCAGGGCGGGTATTCAAGAACAAGCCGGCGCCGGTCAACCTCGAGATCCCGCCGCATCGCTATCTGAGCGAGACGCGACTTCTGATCGGCGAGGATCGGCCGACTTGAATTGATGAACCATGTACTTCCGCCTGCCTCGCGCTGACGCCAGCGGTACGACGACCTGCCTGCTCGCGGATCTTGACTGCGGAGAAGCCGTCGTAGTCGACCCGCGTGGCGCGGACGTTCCGGTGCTTGCCGCGATGCTCGACGAGCACCGCCTGCGTCCGCGCTTCCTGTTGCGCACGCCGTCCGAATTCGGGAGCGGGCACGCAACAAAATCCCGCAACATCCCGTTGGGCCACCTGGGCGAACGGAGGGGGGAACCGGATCCCGCCGCGTGGGTCGTCGTCTGCCGCGCAAGCGGATCACGAAGCGGCCAGGCACGCCGTCTGCTGATGCGGAACGGGTTCTCGCGGGTGATCAATGCCGGCTCATGGCGCACCTTGCCGTGAAGTTCGACCGCGCTTCGAGCCGGACCTGTCGCCGGCGCGATCCACGCCATGCGCGCAAGAAATTCATTCTTGCTTGCGATTCCGCAAGTGCATTGCTTCGCGCACGAATTTGAATGGCAAATTTTTTTTGAACCTGGAGAATCGAATGGCTGCGCTCAGAGACCTATTGACAACCGACTACGGCTTGATGAGTGCCGCTGTCATCGGGTTCATGCTGCTGATGGCGCTCTTCTTCGTGCAGTTCGTCCGGAGGCACATCGCGGAGGAAGAGCGACGAATCGGGCGGTGACGCGTGCGGGGCGATTCCTAAGCAGTTCGTTGTCCGGTCGACCGTTAGGGAAAGTCTTATGGGCACGCCTCCCGCAGAGGGCGGGCCAACAGCAGCCGCGCGCCGGCCTTCTGGGCCGTCTGCACGGCCTGGGCGATTGCTGGGCGATCGTCGAGGCCGATCACTCATCCTCGCGTCGTTTCGCCGGCGGCCGGACGGCCTGGACTTGCGCCAGATCACGAGTTTCCGCCCATTGCGCCGCGATGCCCCTGACTCGCGCTACGGGTATCCATTACAATGACGAGTCGAAATCCGTCCGCGAGCGCGGCATGTCCGCATCCGATGAAGGAGGGTTGCCACGCCGGCGCTTCCGGTCTGGCAACCCGTCCCTGCGACCCGGCCTGGCCTCCAGCCTGGGCGCCTTTTCCCGCTTGGCGCCGGAGCTTGCCGAGGCTTTCGTCTCGGTCGCGAGCGACATTGCCGTCGTGGTTGACGCCGGCGGCGTCGTCCGCAGCGTCGCCACCGCGTCCGGCGAGGAGGCCGGTCCGGCGGCGACCGATTGGGTCGGGCGCCCCTGGGTCGACACGGTCACCGGCGAGACGCGTCGCAAGATCGAACTGCTGCTGCAGGACGTCGCGTCGACCGGAATCGCCCGGCGTCGCGAGGTCAACCACCCGTCGCCCGCGGGCCTCGACATCCCGTTCGCCTATTCCGCGATTCGCCTGGGCGACGACGGACCGGTCCTCGCCGTCGGGCGGGACCTGCGCGCGATCACCGCGATCCACGAGCGCTTCGCGGAAGCGCAGCAGGAGATCGAGCGCGAGTACTGGAAGCAGCGGCAAACGGAGGCACGCTATCGCGTGCTGTTCCAGGTCGCGACCGACGGCGTTCTCGTCGTCGATGCGGCGACGCTGAAGATCCTCGATGCCAACCAGGCCGCGACGCAACTGTTCGACCTGGCGCTCGACCAGCTCGTGGGCCGCGAAGCCACGGTCGGGATCGACCGCGCATCGCGGCCGGCCGTCACCGAACTGCTGACGGCGTCGCGAGCGACGGGATTGCCGGCGGAGATCGGCGCCCGATTGAGCGGCCGGCGGATCCGCGTCCACGTCGCCGCCACGCCGTTCCGCTCGGCCGACTCGATGGCTTTGCTGGTGCGCGCCCGTGCCATCGAGGGTGGAGGCCTTTCGGTGCTCGCCGTCGAGCAGGGCGGCGCGGCCGACGATGGCGCCGCGCGCCTCGTCTCCTTCGTGCAGCGCACGCCCGACGGTGTCGTCGTGACCGATTCCGCCGGACACGTCCAGTTGGCGAATCCGTCGTTCCTGCGCCTCGTGCAGGTCGACGACGAGCGCCAAGTCCAGGGGCGGCCGCTGGCGGATTTCGTCGGGCGTGATGCGCCGGAACTTGCGGCGTTGCTGGCCGCCGCGCGCGAGCAGGGCATGGCGGCGCGCCAGCGCAGCGTCGTGCGCGGATCGCGCGGGGCGCAGACCGCGATCGAACTGGCGGCGGCGCTGCTGCCGGAGGGCGACCAGGAGTCGGTCGGATTCACGCTGCGGCCGATCGACGTCGCCACCGGGGTGCACGAAGCACGGCCGCAGACCGTCGTGGCGGGCGACGATGTCGGCGACATGCTGGCCGGCGTTGGCCGCCTGGCGGCCCAACTCGGCAAGCTGCCGCTCGCCGATCTGCTGCGGGAGATCACCGATCACCTGGAGCTGCATTTCGTCCGCGCTGCGCTTGCGCGCAGCAGCGGCAACCGGGATGCGGCTGCGGGGCTGCTTGGCGTTTCGCCGGATGCCTTCGATGCCGATCTGCATCGGCTCGGCATCGGGGATACGCCCCCGGGGCACGGCGGAGGATCGCAACCGGGTTAGCGTAATTTTCCGCGTCGCCAGCGCTCGCAGAAGTCGCGTGCGGCCGGATGAAAAGTGCCAGACAGGGGAGGGGGATTGTGCTGAACAGTCCCGCGTTCGGCCAAGCCGACTTGACGAACTGCGAGCGCGAGCTGATCCACCTCGCGGGCTCGATCCAACCGCACGGCGCGCTGCTCGTGCTGCGCGAGGCCGACCTCGTCGTCGAGCAGGCGAGCGAGAACTGCGCCGACGTGATCGGCATCGCCCTCGATCGCGTCCTGGGGCGCCCGCTGCGCGTGCTCGGCGGCGATATCGAACGCGAAGTGCGACGGCTTGCCGCGAACCTCGGTGGCGAGGCGCGCGTCGCGCTCTCTTGCGAACTGGCAGGGGAAGCCCGCAGGCCCGAAGAGCCGATGGGGTCGTCGCGGCGCGTCGAAGGCACCGTGCACCGTCATCCTGCGGGCGGGCTCATCCTCGAACTGGAACCGATCGGCCGCCGCCCTGGCGCCGCGGAGGTCGTCGATTACGAGCGCCAGGCCTTGCTCGATCACATCGCGACGGCTGTGCAGGGCCTCGGGGAAGCCTCGAACGTCGGCGCTCTGGCCGACGCGGTCGTTCGGGTCTTCCGCGACCTGACCGGATACGACCGGGTCATGGTCTACCGCTTCGATCCGGACGGCCACGGCGAAATCATCGCGGAGGCGCGGCATCCGCGCCTGGACACGCTCCTCGGGCACCACTACCCCGCGAGCGACATTCCGCAGCGCGCGCGCGAGCTGTATGTGCGAAACCGCGTCCGCGTGCTGGTCGACGTGCACTACGCGCCGGTGCCGCTCGTGCCGCGGCTGCATCCGGGCAGCGGCGCCGAGCTCGACATGTCCATGTGCTACCTGCGCAGCATGTCGCCGCTGCACATCCAGTACCTGAAGAACATGGGCGTCAACGCGACGCTCGTGGTGTCGCTCGTTCTTGACGGCCAGCTCTGGGGCCTGGTGGCCTGCCACCACGACAGCCCGCGCAATCTCCGCTATCCGGTTCGTGCCGCGTGCGAACTGCTGGCGGAGATCGTCGCGACGCGCCTCGCGGCGATCGAGAACTACGCGCATGCGCACGTGGCGATCCAGGTCCAGCGGCTCGAGCGTCGGATGATCGAGGCGACCTCGACCGAGGGCGACTGGCGGATGGCGCTTTTCCGGAATCCGCGTCTGCTGCTGCAGCCGCTGGCGGCGACCGGCGCCGTGCTGTGCTACGACGGCGAATTCCTGACCGCGGGCGAGGCTCCGTCGACGCCGGAATTGAGGGCGCTCGTCGCGTGGATCGACCTGCAGGGCGGCGACGAGTGCGTGAGCGTCTCGTCGATCGGGCGCGCCGAGCGCAGCCTGGAGGCGCTGACGCCGACGGCGAGCGGCATCCTGGCGATCCGGCTGTCCGCGTCGCGTCCGGACTACCTGATCTGGCTGCGGAAGGAACAGCTGAGGTCGGTCACCTGGGCAGGCGATCCGACGAAGCCCGTCGTCCGCGACGATCCCATGGAACTGTCGCCGCGGCGCTCGTTCGCCGCCTGGTCCGAGATCGTCCGCGGCACCGCGATGCCTTGGTCCAGCGCCGAACTCCTGCTTGCCCGCTCGATCGGCGCCGCGCTGGTCGACATCATCGTCCAGGTCAATGCCGTGCGCCTTCTCATCGCCGAGCACCAGTTGGCACGGCTCCGCGCCGCGGTCCAGGATTCGCGCGAGCCGGTGCTGATTGCCGATTCGAGCGGCGAGCTGATCTTCGCGAATGACGACTTCGCCCGCCTCGTCGGGCCGGACGCGCGTCCGCTGCCGCCGGACCCGCGAGCCCGCCTGCGGCGCCTGGACGACCTGGCCTCGTTGTTCACGGATCCGGGCACGGCGCGAGCCCACCTGGGGCGCCTGCGACAGCATCGTCAAACCTGGCGAGCGGAACTGGCGTTGGCCCACCCGCAACGGGGCACGGTTCCCGTCGGCCTGCGCGCCGAAGTCGTTCCCGGTCGCGACGGCGACCTGCTCGGCTACATCCTCGTCCTGGGCGACCTGACGGAACGAAAGCGCACCGCGGCCGCGCTCGAGCACCTGGAAAAGGCCTTGAACCAGGCGTCGGAATCCGCCCGCTCGATGCTCGCGGGACGTTGGGCGGGCGCTGGCGTGACCGGGGATGCGCTCGGCGCACGCGAAGGCGAAGACCTGATCGGCGCGATCCTGTCCAACGCCAGCGTGGCGGCGATGGACATCGCGGAAGGCGCGATCGGTCCCTCGATCGCGCGGCTGCTGGCCGAACTCGAAGCCTCGACGCAGCGCGCGACGGCGCTGTACGCGCAGATCCGCAGCTTCCGGCTGCGGGATTCGGACGCGGCCTGAACGAAGCGGCGTCGCGCGTCAGCGCAGCGCCGGTTCCTGTTCGAGAGCGTCGCGCTGCAGTTCGCCGAAGAGGCGACCGTGAAGCAGGAAGGCCAGCCGCGCCTCCTCGACGACGCGCTCGGTGTCGTCCGGCCGCAGGTCGATGGCGTCGAGCCCGGCCCGGAAGCGGTTGCGCAGCGTCGTCGCGACCTCGCGCGAGCCGAAATCGTAGAAGCGGACGCCGCCGGCGCCAGCCTGCATTTCGTAATGCTTCGCGACGATGCGCGCGACGAGCTGGCCGCCGTTCAGGTCGCCGAGATAGCGGACGTAGGCGTGCGCCGCGAGGCGCAGCGGATCGTCAACCGCGATCGACCTCAACCGATCGACATAGTCGGACGCGGCCGGCTCGATCGGCAACGCCTGCCGCCAGTCGGCTCCCTGCAGCGTCGCCAGGTCCTCTTCGAGCGCCGCGCGTCGCGGGAGGCCCGGCAGCCACAGCGGGGCGATGACCGGATTCGCGGCGTGGTTGGCGAGTGCCGATTCCATCATCGCGTAGATCGCGTGGAGGTTGCGCAGCAGGCGCGTGTACAGGCCAAGGGGCAGCCGGCCGGCGAGCAGGGCGCGCATCAGCCCCGAACGCTCGACCTCCGCGTGAAGCGCGTGCGTCGAGGCCTTGAGCGTTTGCGAGAGACCCGACAATGAACCGCCTGTTGGAGGGGATCGACGCCCGATGATAGACCCGGCGCCTTGCGGCGCGGGGCGCCGGGATCGGGCCGGCTTGATGTCGGCGTGCCGCGGTCTCGTGCGCTGGACCGTGCCGGTTCAGGCTCCGGCCGCGATGGCGTGGACGCCCTCGAGGCGGTCCTCCAGGTCTTCGCTGGCGCGCAGTATGGCCTCCAGCATTTCCGGTTCCGGCTTCCAGTACGCGCGTTCCGACGCCTCGATGAGCCGGTTGGCGACGCGGGCCGACGCCGTCGGATTCAGTTTCGCGAGGCGATCGCGCATCTGCGGATCCAGCAGGAACGTCTCGGTGAGCTGCTTGTAGACCCAGGGCTGGACCTGTCCGGTCGTTGCCGACCAGCCCATCGTGTTGGAGATGTGGGCTTCGATCTGCCGCACGCCCTCGTAGCCGTGTTCCAGCAGCCCTTCGTACCATTTCGGATTCAACATCCGCGTCCGCGTCTCCAGGGCCACCTGCTCCGTCAGCGTGCGCACGGTGCCGTCGCCGCGGGTCTGGTCACCGATGTAGACCGGCGGCGCCGTGCCGCCCTTCGCGCGCCGCACGGCGCCGGTGATGCCGCCCAGCGTATCGAAGTAGTTGTCGATCGTCGTCACGCCGAGTTCGACCGAGTCGAGGTTCTGGTAGGTGAGCTGGACGTCGGCGAGCACGCTGCGCAGCAGCGCGGCCTGCTGCATCGGGCGTCCGCTGCGCCCGTAGGCGAAGCCCTTGCGCCGCGAATATGTCTCCGCAAGTTCCTCCTCCTCCGACCAGCGGCTGCTTTCGACGAGGCTGTTGACGTTGGAACCGTAGGCGCCCTCGGCATTGCCGTAGACGCGCAGCGCGGCGACCTCCAGCGTGCAGCCGTGCTCCTTCTGGTAGGCCAGCGCGTGCTTGCGGACGTAATTCATTTCCGCGGGTTCGTCCGCGGCCGCCGCCAGGTAGGCCGCTTCGGCGAGCAGCTTGATCTGCAGCGGCATCAGGTCGCGGAAGATCCCGGACAGCGTCACGACGACATCGATGCGCGGGCGGCGAAGTTGCTCCAGCGGAATCAGCGTCGCCCCGGCGATGCGGCCGTAGCTGTCGAACCGCGGCAGCGCGCCCATCAGCGCGAGCACTTGGGCGATCGGACCGCCCTCGGTCTTCAGGTTGTCGGTGCCCCACAGCACGATCGCGATCGACTCCGGCAGCGCGTGGCCGTCGTCGGCATAGCGATCGAGGAGGCGCTGCGCCTGCAGCGCGCCGTCGCGCACGGCAAATGGACTCGGGATCCGGAACGGATCGAAGCCGTGCAGATTGCGGCCGGTCGGCAGGACGGCCGGCGTGCGCAGGATATCGCCGCCGGGCGCCGGCCGGATGTAGCGGCCGTCGAGCGCGCGAAGCAGCGCCGGGATCTCGGTTTCCTGCGCCAGTTGCCGGCTGAATCCGGACAATTCGCGCAGCAGGTCAAGTCCGAGGTCCGCCGGTTCCTCCGCGGCGGCCCACGCGTCCTCCGCGCTGCCGCCGCGGACGATCGACTCGATCGCCTCGCGCGGCGGGCGGACGCCATGGCCCGCTTCCGCCATCGCCATCAGCATCTCGACGCGGTGCTCGGCTGCCGGCACCTGGCCCACGACATGGAGCCCGTGGGGGATCAGCGTGTATTCCAGTTCCAGGATCTGCGCCCCGAGGCCGGCGATGCGCGCCTCGGCGTCGCCGCCGGTCGCGGTGCTCCAGGCCGGCTCCGCGGCGCACAGTTCGAGGGCCGCGGCCTGCGCCTGGATGACCGCCGCGGTCTCAGCACGCTTCGCGTCCGGGGCGTCGGCGGGCAGCCCGCGCCATTGCTCGATCGACGACTTCAGTTCCAGCAGGCCGCGATACAGGCCGGCCTGGGCCACCGGCGGCGTCAGGTAACTCACCAGCGTCGCGCCCGCGCGACGCTTGGCGATGGCGCCTTCGGACGGATTGTTCGAGGCGTAGAGGTAGATGTTCGGCATGTCGCCGATCAGGCGGTCCGGCCAGCAGGAGCCGGACATTCCGGACTGCTTGCCCGGCATGAATTCCAGCGCGCCGTGCGTGCCGAAATGCAGCAGGGCGTCGGCGCCGAAGTCCTCGCGCAGGTAGCGGCAGAACGCCGAGAAGGCGTGTGTCGGGGTGTGGCCCTTCTCGAACATCAGGCGCATCGGATCGCCTTCATGCCCGAAGGCCGGCTGGATCGCGACGAGGACGTTGCCGTAGCGCTTGCCGAGGATGAAGATCGAGCTGCCGTTGCTCAGCTGCCGGCCGGGCGCCGCGCCCCATTGCGCCTCGATCTCCGCGAGCCAGCGCTCGCGGCGCACGTGTTCCTCGGCACCGACGAGTGCAGCGACATTGGCATCGGCGCCGTACTGTTCGGCGTTGCCATGCACGACGTCCTCGCGCAGGGCGTCGACGCTCGCCGGCAACTCGACCGCATAGCCCTCGGCCTTCATCGCCTTCAGCGTGTTGAAGAGCGACTCGAAGACCCCGAGGTGCGCCGCGGTCCCGGTGTTGCCGGCGTTCGGCGGGAAATTGAAGAGGACGATCGCGACCTTGCGGCGCGACGGCGCCGTCTTGCGCAATCCGATGAGCCGCAGGACCCGCGAGGCCAGCATTTGCGCCCGTTCCGGGCAGGGCCGCATGTCGAGCGAGTTGTCGCTTGCGGTGAAGCGACAGGCCTGCGCGCAGCCGGAGCAGGTGACGCCGGGCGCGCCGGCCCGGCCGCCGAAGACGATCGGGCTCGTCGCGCCGTCGAGCTCCGGGATCGCGACCATGATCGTGCTCTCGACCGGCAGCAGCCCGCGCTCCGACGCGGCCCACTGGTCCAGTGTCTGGAACTCCACCGGATGCGCGGACAGGTAGGGCACGTCGAGCTGCGCAAGGATCTCCTCGGCAGCGCGCGCGTCGTTGTAGGCCGGGCCGCCGACGAGAGAAAAGCCGGTGAGCGAGACGACCGCGTCGACGATGGCGCGTCCGTCGCGAACGAAGTACTTCTCGATCGCCGGCCGGGCGTCGAGCCCGGCGGCAAAGGCGGGCACGACCTGCAATCCGCACGATTCCATCGCGGCAATGACGCCGTCGTAGTGGCCGGCGTTGCCCGCCAGCAGGTAGGAGCGCAACATCAGCAGCCCGACGCGGCCGCGGCGCGGTTCGCCGGCGGCCGCGCGAGGCAACAACTCCGCGCGCTCGGCGATGCGTCCCGGAAGTCGCGGGTGATAGATGCCGACATCCGGATACTCGATCGGCGGATCCACCTTGCTGGCTCCGCGCAAGCCGCGGCGCGGGCCGTCGGCATAGCGATCGACCAGGAAGCGAATCATGTTGAACATGTTCTCTTCCGAACCCCCGAGCCAGTATTGCAGCGTCAGGAAGTAGGCGCGGACGTCCTGCGCGGTGCCGGGAATGAACCGCAGCATCCGCGGGATCCGGCGCAGCATCCTGATCTGCGCCGCGCCGCCGTGGGCCGTCGCTTGGCCCGACGCCGCGCCGCCCGACGGCTTGTCCTTGCCGCCGCCGCGCAAGCGCTTGAGCAGCGCCATCGGGCCGCTGGCCGGGCGATCCATGTCGAACTTGCCGAGCCGCGTCAGCCGCACGACCTCGGCGGCCGACATCGCGCAGACCAGCGCGTCGCAGGCTTCGCGGCGCGCGCGCAGCGCGGGCAGTATCGGGACGAAGTGGTCCTCGAGGAAAAGCATCGTCGCGATGACGATGTCGCCTTGCCGGATGTCGTCGATGCAGCGCTGCAGGCTGGACGGATCGGAACTCCATTCCGCGGCGGCGTGCATGGCCAGCGCGAGCCCGGGTATGTGGCGCTTCAGCGCCGTCGTCGCCCGCATCGTCGCGCTGGCAAGGTGCGTGTCCATCGTGACGATGACGACGCGGATCGGCGTGGCGCCGGCGTGCGCCTCTTCCGTTGCCGGGCGCAACGACACCGCGGAACGGGGCGCCGCTGCTGAACGAGCCGTGGAAACCCTGACCATGGCGGGCAATCTAGAGCGTCCCTACCGGTGTGTCAATCGGTGTTTACAATAACGAAAGTCACGTTAAATTGTCATGTGCCCCGAAACGGACGGAAGCCGGCAGCCGACGTGAACCTTGGCCGGCGTGCGGGTGCCGGACGGAGATGTCGATCGTGGTGGGTCTTGTCATCGTGGCGCTGGTGGCTGCGGCCGGCTGGCTGTGGACGCCGGACGAGGACCGCAGCGTGCTCGAGGCGCGCTACGCCCGGGCGCCGAGCACCTTCGTCGCGGCCGCCGGCCTGCGGATCCATGTCCGCGACACCGGTCCGCGCGGCGCTCCTGCCGTCGTCCTGCTGCACGGCTTCGGTTCCAGCCTCCACACCTGGGAGGCCTGGGCGCAGGACCTGCAGCGCGATCACCGCGTGATCCGGCTCGACCTGCCCGGCGCCGGGCTCACCGGCGCCGACCCCGGGGGCGACTACTCCGATCGACGCGGCGTCGAGGTGATCGCGGCGCTGATGGACACGCTGGACGTGCCCCGCGCGACCTTCGTCGGCCATTCGATGGGCGGGCGACTCGCCTGGCATCTCGCGGCGGCGCTGCCGTCACGCGTCGAACGCCTCGTGCTGCTGGCGCCCGACGGCTTTCCGATCCCCGGCACCGACTACGCGCGGGCCTCGGGACAGCCGGCGCACGTGCCGCTGGTTGCCCGGGCGATGCAGGTCGTGCTGCCGCGCGCCGTGTTGCGGATGAACCTTGCGCCCGCCTTCGGCGACCGCTCGGCCCTGACCGATGCGCTCGTCGACCGTTACTACGACCTCATTCGAGCGCCGACGGTGCGTTCGGCGATGGTCGCGCGGCTGCAGCAGGCCGAGCGCGACGACCCGGTGCCCGAGTTGCGGCGGATCGAGGCGCCGACGCTGCTCGTGTGGGGGGCCGCCGACGCGATGATTCCGGCGTCGAACGCGACCGACTATCTTGGCTGCCTGCCGCACGCGCGCCTCGTCGTGCTGCCGGGTGTCGGCCATATCCCGCAGGAAGAGGTTCCGGCCGAGTCGTTGCGCGTCGTTCGCGAGTTCCTCGACGAGGATCGCCGATGACGCGAGCGGCGCCGGGCATGCCCCGGCCGGCGTCCGCGCTAGCGCTGTTCGTCGTCGCGCCGGATGAGCCCGTACGGCTCGACGAGGCGCCAGACGTGCTCCGGCACCATCGACTTGACGCGGCGCGGCGCTTCGCGCCGCAGGTGGATGACGGTCTCGACCGCCTTCATCTCGACGCGCGCGCGCGCGAACTCCAGCCCGCGCGGCCCGATTCGCGGCATCAGCCAGCCGACCACGGGGCGAAGCCAGTCGGGCATCCGGCGCAGCGGCAGCCCGCCCGCGGCGCGCTCCGTATTGGCAAGGAATCCGCGCACGTGCGCGCGCCGCTTGCCGGCGCTGCCGGGCGCGGCGATCCGCAACTCGTTCTCGACGAGGCGCACCAGCTGCTCGCCGCGGTCGTTTCGTACCACCAGCCATTGCTCGCCTTCGCCGCCCATGTAGCCCACCGTGAGGTCCGCCAGCGCGTTGGTGTAGTCGACGCAGGTGCGGCAGGTCAACGGAAAGAAGTCGGGCGGAAGGCGAGACAGCGGCAGCTGCAGGAACGGGATTTCGCGGCGGCGACCGTCCGCGAAGCGCAACTCGACGTGATAGTCGGCGCGGAACTCCAGGTAGGTGATCGTTTCCGGCTTGTCCGACAGCAGCGCGAGGAAGCGGTGGAAGTTCTCGGTCGTCGTGTTGTCCGAGCAGGGGGTGCCGATGACGTCGATCCGATCGAAGCCCAGTTCGTCCTGCAGCGCGCGCAACGCGTAGACCTGGCACGGGATGCCGATGACCGCGATCCGGCGGTAGCCGCGCTCGCGTGCCGGCTGCAGCAGCGCGAGAAGCGGCGCATGGCCCATTCGCATTCCGCGCGCCTGCGCCATGCCGTCGGGGCGCGTCACGAGCATCGGCTGCGGGCGCCAGCGGTCACCGGCCGCCGCGGTCATCGTCAGCACGGCGTCGACCTCGCCCGCCTCCAGGAGCCGCTCGCCAATGCGTGTCGCGATGCCGGTCCATTGCGCACCGGGACGCGGGGACGCGAGCGCGGCACGCAGCATCCGCCGGTACGGGCCGAAGAATCGCTCGTCGGCGCGATCCGGGTCGCGGGCGCGTCCGTGGACGCGCCGCTCGAGCGACGCGTAGTCGGGATCGATGAACTGGCAGGCGCGGCCGCAGCGTTTCGGATCTTCGCTGCGCGAGATGCCGCAATCGGTGCACAGGCGGCGCGCGGCGGCCGGTCCGACCGGCGGCGACCAGGTCGCGGCGGTGTCGTCGGTGCGGTCGCCGGGGCGGTCGCCGGTGCGCGTGTCCATCGGGCCTTCGTGCATGCGGCCGCATCGTATAGCACGACGGGCGACGGCGGCCTGCGGCGACATCTGACAGAATGCCCACCGATCGCGACGCCGACCGCGACATCGTCCGCGACGCCGTCCGCGACGCCAATGAGGGACTGACACGATGGCCGTTCCATTCCCGTTCTCGGCCATCGTTGGCCAGGACGACATGAAGCTCGCGCTGCTGATGGCGAGCGTCGATCCGTCGATCGGCGGCGTGCTCGTCCTGGGCGATCGCGGCACCGGAAAATCGACCGCCGTGCGCGCGCTGGCCGCGCTGCTGCCGCCGATGCGCGCGGTCGTCGACTGTCCGTACGGTTGCGCCGTCGAGTCGCCGGCCGGTCTTTGCGGCACGTGTCGCGGGCGCGGCGTGAAGAAGGCTCCGCTGAAAAGCCATCTGGTGCCGGTTCCGGTGGTGGACCTGCCGCTGGGTGCGACCGAGGATCGCGTCGCCGGCGCGCTCGACCTCGAGCGCGCGCTGGCCGACGGCGTGAAGGCCTTCGAGCCCGGTCTGCTGGCGCGCGCGCATCGCGGCTTCCTCTACATCGACGAGGTGAACCTGCTCGAGGACCACCTCGTCGACCTGCTGCTCGATGTCGCGGCCTCCGGCGAGAACGTCGTCGAGCGCGAAGGCATCAGTGTCCGGCACCCGGCGCGTTTCGTGCTGGTCGGCAGCGGCAATCCGGAAGAGGGCGAACTGCGGCCGCAACTCCTTGACCGCTTCGGCCTTGCGGTCGAAGTGCGCACGCCGACCGACCTGCCGACACGCGTGGAGGTCGTGCGACGCCGCGACGCGTTCGACCGCGATCCGGCGGCTTTCCTGCGCGCCTGGCACGCGGAGGACGAAAAGCTGCGCCGGCGCATCATTGCGGCGCGCCGTCGCCTCGCCGCGACCGAGGTTCCGGACGCGACGCTGGAGCGCGCCGCGGCGCTGTGCATGAAACTGGGCACCGACGGCCTCCGTGGCGAACTCACGCTGATGCGCGCGGCGCGCGCGCTGGCGAGCATCGACGGCGATCGCGTCGTCGGTGACCGGCACCTGGCCCGCGTCGCGCCGATCGCGTTGAGGCATCGGCTGCGCCGAAATCCTCTCGACGATACCGGCTCCAACGTGCGCATCGAACGCGCGCTGGCCGAGGCATTCGACGGCCAGGCCGCCGCGACGTGACCCTTGACGCAGGCAACGCCGAGGCCGACGCCGCCGCCGCGCCGGCCATGCGCGCCGCCCGCGCCGCGGCGGACGCGGCCTGGGCGGCGGCGCTCTTCGCCATCGATCCCATCGGAACCGGCGGCATCGTCGTGCGCAGCGCGGCGGGACCCGCCCGCGATGCCTGGGTCGAGCAGCTCACCGTGCGCCTGCAGCGCGCCGGAACCTGCCGCGGCGTCCGGCGGGTACCCTGCAACATCGGCGACGGGCGCCTGCTGGGCGGCCTCGACCTTGCGGCCACGCTGCAGGCCGGTCGACCGGTCGCCGAGTCCGGCGTGCTGGCGCAGTCCGACGGCGGGGTCGTGCTGCTGGCGATGGCCGAGCGGCTGCCCGCCGGTACGGCGGCGCGCATCGCCGCGGTGCTCGATCGCGGCGAGGTCGCGGTCGACCGCGACGGCTTTAGCCTGCGGGCGCCGGCGCGCTTCGGCGTCGTCGCGCTCGACGAAGGCATCGGCGATGACGAGCGCCTCCCGGAAGCCCTGGGCGATCGCCTCGCGTTCCGCGTCGACCTGGAACCCTGCGGCGTCGACGATGTGCGCGACGCCTTCGAGCAACTCGACGTCGAGGCGGCGATCGACGCGCCGCCGCAGCCTGCCCAGGTCTCTGCCGTCGAATTGCCGGAGGCGTTCGTCGAGGCGCTGAGCGAGGCGGCGCTGGCGCTCGCGATTGCGTCGTTGCGCGCGCCATTGCTGGCCCTGCGCGTGGCGCGCGCTTCTGCCGCGCAGGCCGGTCGCCGCCGCGCCGAGACCGCGGATGCGGCCCGGGCGGCGCGACTCGTCCTCGGGCCGCGCGCCCGCGCGCTGCCGGCGTCGCCCGCGGAGGCAGGCCGCGACGACGATGCGCCGCCGCCCCCGCCGCCGGAAGCGTCGCCGCCGCAGCCTGCGCCGCCGGCGCAGGATTCCGCGCCGCAGGAGCCGCCCCCATCGCCGCCAGCGCAGGAACCACCGCCGCTGCTCGACGTCCTTCTCGCGGCGGCGGCCGCGGTGCTTCCGTCGCACCTGCTGGCCGCGCTGTCGCGCGGCGCGACGGCCAGGGCGCGGGCCGCGGCATCCGGCCGAACCGGCGTGCAACAGCGCAGCGGCGCCCGCGGCCGCCCGATCGGCAGCCGGCATGGCGAGCCCCGCGGCCAGCTTCGTCTCGCGGTCGTCGACACGCTGCGGGCGGCAGCGCCATGGCAGCGACTGAGGCAACGCGCGCGATCCGACTCGCGGGCGCCCGGCCACGCGCGCCGGATCGAAGTCCGGCGGGGAGACTTTCGGGTCGCCGTCTACAAGAAACGTTCGCAGACGACGGTGATCTTCGTCGTCGACGCGTCCGGTTCCTCCGCGCTTCACCGGCTCGCCGAGGCGAAGGGAGCCGTGGAACTCTTTCTCGCCGACTGCTACGTCCGGCGCGACCAGGTGGCGCTGGTGGCCTTCCGCGGCAGCGCGGCGGAAATCCTGTTGGCGCCGACGCGTTCCCTTGCTCGCGCCAAGCGGTGCCTGGCGGCGTTGCCCGGCGGGGGCGGCACGCCGATCGCGGCCGGACTCCTGGCCGCGCACGGCGTTGCCGGCGCTGCGTTGCGGCGCGGGGAAATCCCGCTGCTGGTGGTACTCACCGACGGCAAGGCCAACGTCGGGCTGGACGGCAGCCCCGGGCGCGAGCGAGCCATGGCCGATGCGCAGGCCGTTGCGCGGCAGCTACGCGCGGCCTCGATCCGCAGCCTGCTGATCGACTCCTCGCCGCGTGCGCAGCCGGCCGCACGGACCCTGGCCGAGGCCCTTGGGGCGGAATACGTCGCGCTGCCGCATGCGGACGCCCGCGTCATCGCCGGCAGCATCGGCGGCAAGGTCGGTGGCCGCGGCGGTAGCGAGGCGGGTGGGCACGCCGATGGCGCGGGGCGCGGCTGAACGCCGCGCAAGTCAGGACACGAATGAAACGCCCTTGCACGCCATGCGAAGCGTAAATCAAAGTAGACGGCATTGAGCGTCAATATGAATTGACATTGGCGGGATTCTGGTTCATCGTGCCAGCGGCAACGCGGCCAACGATGCTCCCGATGACGTTTGCGCTACCGCTCGAAACCCTTTCTGCGGCGATGGGACGCCTGTCGTGGCCCGTTGACGGCACGGACTGGCCGAACCGGGCGTCGAGCCGGTTCGTCGACGCGGCCGGACTGAGCTGGCACGTCCAGGTCGCCGGCAGCGGGCCGGTCGCGGTCCTGCTTCACGGAACCGGCTCGTCGACGCACAGCTGGGCGCACCTGCTGCCGCGCCTGCAGGCGTCGTTCACCGTGGTCGCTCCCGACCTCCCGGGTCACGGCTTCTCCGGACGCCTGAGGCGCGACCGTCCGTCGCTCGAAGGAATCGCCGCGGCGTTGCGCGACCTGTTCCGGGCGCTCGATATCGAACCGCAGCTCTATATCGGGCATTCCGCGGGCGCCGCGATCGGCGCGCGGCTGTGCCTGGACAGCCGGCCGCACCGCATCCCGCTGGTGAGCCTCAACGGCGCCCTGCTTCCTTTGCCGGGCTGGCAGGGCGCGCTGTATTCCCCATTGGCGAAACTCGTCGTCCTCAATCCTCTGGCCCCGCACCTCGTTGCCTGGTGCGCGGCCGACGGCAGCGCCGTCAGGCGCCTGCTCGACTCGACCGGCTCGTCGGTCGATGCGGCGACGAGCAGGCGCTATGCCCGCCTGCTGCGTACGCCGGCGCACGTTGCCGGCACGCTCGAGATGCTTGCGGCCTGGGACCTGCGCCCGCTCGCGCGCGAGCTGCCGCGGCTCGGCGACGCACTGACGCTCGTCGTCGGCGACCGCGACGGGACGGTACCGCCGACGGAGGCGCAACGCGTCCACGCGCTGGTGCCCGACGCGCACGTGGCCGTCCTCGCCGGCCTCGGCCACCTGGCGCACGAAGAGGATCCGGAATCCGTTGCACGACTCGTCGCCGCGATCGCGCGGCGCGAGGCGCTCGGTGCAGGCGCCCCGAAGGTCGCGTCGGCACCGCCCTCGAAGGGAAGGACCCCATGAACCGTGGCCTGCTCGAATCGATCAACGATCCTGGCGACCTGCGCCGCCTGGAGCGCCGTCGGCTGCCGCAGGTGGCACGCGAACTGCGCGACTTCGTGATCTCGTCGGTTTCGCGCACCGGCGGCCATTTGGCGTCGAACCTCGGCAGCGTCGAACTGGCGATCGCACTGCATTACGTCTTCGATACGCCCCGCGACCGGATCGTCTGGGACGTCGGGCACCAGGCCTATCCGCACAAGATCCTCACCGGGCGCCGCGAGGCGATGGCGGGCCTGCGCACGCACGGCGGCATTTCCGGATTCCCGCGCCGCGACGAATCGCCGTACGACACGTTCGGCACGGCGCACTCGAGCACGTCCATCAGCGCGGCCCTCGGCATGGCGGTCGGCTCGCGCCAGGAAGGCGTCGCGCGCCGCGTCGTCGCGGTGATCGGCGACGGCGCGATGTCCGCGGGCATGGCCTTCGAGGCGATGAACAATGCGCAGTCGGCGGGGGTCGACCTGCTCGTGATCCTCAACGACAACGAGATGTCGATTTCGCCGGCGGTCGGCGGCCTGAACGAGCACCTGGCACGCCTCGTCGCCGGGCGTCCGTACCGGACGGCCCGCTCCGCCGCGGAGCGCGTGCTCGGCAACATTCCCGCGCTGAAGTCGTTCTTCCGGCGCGCGGAGCGGCAGGCCAAGGGCTTCTTCCTGCCCTCGTCGCTGTTCGAGCATTTCGGGTTCAACTACCTCGGACCGATCGACGGCCACGACCTCGACGCGCTCGTGCCCGTGCTGCGCGGGATCGCGCAGCTGCGCGGCCCGCAGTTCCTGCACGTGCGCACGCGCAAGGGCAAGGGCTATGCGCCGGCCGAGGCCGACCCGGTCCTGTACCACGGCGTCGGCAAGTTCGATCCGGCCGTCGGCCTTGCGCCTGCGGCGGCTCCCGCGATCAGGACCGGCGCGGCCCCGCGCGCCACGTACACGCAGGTGTTCGGCGACTGGCTGTGCGACGCCGCCGCCGAGGATCCGCGCGTGATCGGCATCACGCCGGCGATGCGCGAAGGCTCGGGGCTCGTCGAGTTCGCGCGTCGTTACCCGGATCGCTATTTCGACGTCGGGATCGCGGAACAGCATGCGGTGACGTTCGCCGCCGGGCTCGCCTGCGAGGGCCGGCGGCCGGTCGTCGCGATCTACTCCACGTTCCTGCAGCGCGCCTACGACCAGCTCATCCACGACGTCCAGCTGCAGAAGCTCCCGGTGCTGTTCGCGATCGACCGCGGCGGCCTCGCGGGCGCCGACGGCCCGACGCACCACGGCTCCTTCGACCTGAGCTACCTGCGCTGCGTGCCGAACATCACGGTCATGGCGCCCTCGGACGAGAACGAATGCCGACAGATGCTCGGCACCGGCCTGGCGCTCGACGGACCCGCGGCGGTGCGCTATCCGCGCGGCTACGGCAGCGGCGCCCCGATCGAGCGGTCGATCCGCGCGCTGCCGGTCGGCCGCGCGCAGCTCAGGCGAGCCGGGCGCGGGGTGGCGATCCTCGCCTTCGGCCCGCTGCTGCACGAGGCGCTCGCCGCCGGCGAGATCCTCGATGCGACCGTCGTCAACATGCGCTTCGTCAAGCCGCTCGACGAAGCGCTGATCCTGCACATGGCCCGCCATCACGACCTCGTCGTGACGATCGAAGACAACGTCGTGCGCGGCGGCGCCGGCAGCGGCGTGGCCGAAGTCATCGCCGAGGCGAACCTTGCCGTTCGCATGCTTCACCTGGGGCTGCCGGACCGGTTCGTCGGCCACGGCGAGCAGGCGCAACTGCTGGCTTCGCTGGGCCTCGACCGCCATGGCATCGTCGCGGCGGTGCGGGCGCGCGAACTTCGCTCGCCGGTTCCCCGTCCGTTGCTGCCGTCGCTGGACGCGACCGCAGGCGCGGACGCGCCGTCGCTGGTGCTGCATTGAACCGCGCTGCCGAGGGAGCCGTTTTCGCGCCGCCCGTGGGACGAGCCACGGCGCGCGCCGGCGCGCATGCCGTCGTGATCGGCAGCGGATTCGGCGGGTTGGCCGCCGCGATCCGGCTCGGCGCCCGTGGCTATCGCGTCACGGTGCTCGAGCGCCTCGACGGGCCGGGTGGGCGCGCCGGCGTGGTCCGGCAGGACGGCTTCACCTTCGACCTCGGCCCGACGATCGTCACCGCGCCGCAACTCTTCGAGGAGCTGTGGGCGCTGTGCGGCCGGCGTTTTCGCGACGACGTGGAGCTGCGCGCGCTGTCGCCGTTCTACCGCGTGCGGTTCGACGACGGCGTCGTGTTCGACTGCTCCGCCGACATGCCGGCGATGCGCGAGCAGATCCGGCGCCTGGACCCGCGCGACGTCGAAGGCTACGAGCGCTACATGCGGTTCTCCGGCGAATTGTGCTCGCTCGGGTTCGAGCAGCTGGGGCACAAGTCGTTCGATCGCTTCTCGACGATGCTGCGGGTGGCGCCGCAGATGCTGCGCCTGCGCAGCTACCGGTCGGTGCACGCGACGGTGTCGAGTTTCGTGCGGAATCCGCGCCTGCGATTCCTGTTGAGCTTCCACCCGCTGTTCGTCGGCGCCAATCCGTTCCGGGTGACGTCGATCTACGGGTTGATCTCGTTCCTGGAACGCCACTGGGGCGTGCATTTCGCCATGGGCGGAACGGGCCGCCTCGTCGCCGGGATGGTCGACCTGATCGGCGGGCAGGGCAATGCGATCCGCTACGGCGCCGAAGTCGCCGCCATCACGGTCGACAACCGGCGCGCGACCGGCGTGCGGCTGGCCGACGGCGAGACGATCCGCGCCGACGTCGTCGTCTCCAACGCGGACGCCGCGTGGACCTACCGCCACCTGCTTCCGGCCGCGTCCCGCCGGCGCTGGAGCGTGCGGCGCGTCGAGCGCGCGCGCTACTCGATGGGGCTCTTCGTCTGGTACTTCGGCACGCGGCGGCAGTACCCCGACGTACCGCACCACACGATCCTTGTCGGGCCGCGCTATCGCGAACTGCTGCACGACATCTTCGAACGCAAGGTGCTCGCCGAGGACTTCAGCCTCTACCTGCACCGGCCGACTGCGACCGACCCGTCCCTGGCGCCGCCCGGCTGCGACACGTTCTACGTGCTGTCGCCGGTCCCGAATCTCGAGGGTGGCGTCAACTGGGCCGAGGCGGCCGAGCCGTACCGGCTTGCGATCCAGCGGCACCTGGAGGCCACGATGTTGCCGGGCCTCGCCGACGCGATCGCGACCTCGCGCGTTGCGACGCCGGTCGACTTCCGCGATCGGTTGCTGTCTTTTCGCGGCGCGGGCTTCAGCTTCGAGCCGACGCTGATGCAGAGTGCCTGGTTCCGGCCGCACAACCTCAGCGAAGACGTCGAGCGCCTGTACCTCGTGGGTGCCGGCACGCATCCGGGACCCGGCGTCCCTGGCGTCCTGTCTTCGGCCCGCGTCCTCGACGAGATCGTTCCGCATGCGACCGCGCTGGCCTGACGCGGGCGGGTCCGCCGCCGACCTCTCCGCGTGCCGGCGGATGCTTGCCGGCGGATCGCGGACGTTCTTTGCTGCATCCTGGGTCCTGCCGCCCGATGTCGCGCGCGCGGCGACCGCGCTCTACGCGTTCTGTCGCGTCGCGGACGACGCGGTCGACGTCGATGCCGGCGGGGCGGCGGCCGTCGAGGCGCTGCGCGAGCGGCTCGACGCCGCCTATGCCGGGAGGCCGTGCGACGTGGTGGCCGACCGCGCCTTTGCCGCGGTCGCGGCCCGCTACGCGATACCGCGCGCGCTGCCGGAGGCTCTTCTGGAGGGCTTCGCATGGGACGTCGAGCGAAGGCAGTACGACGACATGCCCGCGCTGCTGGACTACGCGGCCCGTGTCGCCGGCACGGTCGGTGCCATGATGGCGCTCATCATGGGGGTGCGGGATCGTGCCGCGCTCGCCCGTGCCTGCGACCTGGGCGTCGCGATGCAACTGACCAACATCGCGCGCGACGTCGGCGCCGATGCGTGCCTCGGTCGCCTCTACCTGCCGCGCGACTGGATGCGCGAGGCCGGCATCGATCCGGACGCCTGGATGCGCACGCCGCATTTCGTTCCTGCGCTCGGTTCGGTGATCGCGCGGGTGCTCGAGGTGGCGGAGTCGCGCTACCGGCGCGCGGCCGATGGCATCGCGCGCCTGCCGCGCGCCTGTCGTCCGGGCATCCACGCCGCGCGCCTGCTGTATGCGGAGATCGGTCGCGAAGTGGAGCGCAACCGCGGCGACTCGGTGCACCGGCGGGCCGTCGTCCCGGGCCGGCGCAAGCTGCGCCTGCTCGGGTCCGCCATCGTGGCGGCCGGACTGCATCGCGCGCGCTACGCGGCGGACGAGGTCGCGGCTGAGTCGCGATTCCTCGTCGACGCGGCGGCGGGCGAGACGCCCCCGTGGCTTCGTCCGGACCCCGGCGCCGGCGAGTGGCTGCTCGACCTCTTCGAGCGTCTCGAGCGGCGCGACCGCGCGTCGGGGGCCTCGCCCGCCTGGGGCGCGTGAAGAACCGCGCGTACGCGGGGGCGTGACCGGTAGGCGTCGAGACGGCGTCGTGCGCGGCCGTTTTCGTCAGCGCGGCTGCGGCTGCCGCCTCCTCGGCATCCTGAAGGGCAGCAGGCAGCGTACCCACGTCGCCGCGAACCGATCCAGCGACAGCGATTCGTGGACGGCGACCGCGTCGCGGCCGAGCACGCGCGTGCCGACCAGCGACCGCGCGTAGAACGGTCCGTCTTCGAGCGAGCGCAGCAGTCGGGCGCCGCCTTCGACGTCGCCGTGAGCGCGCCGCGACAGGCCCCAGGCGCTGCGCTTGAGCGCGATGCCCGGCGTCGGCTCGCACGCATCGATCCGGCCCTTCCGGTCGATCTGCAGCGACAGGGTCGCCGCCGGGTGGCCGGCGTCGCGCGACGCCGCTTGGTAAGCGATCGCCGTCGCGCCATCGTCGAGGTGCGCGCGCGACCACTCCCAATGGCGGAATCCGGCCTCCAGCGGCTCGTCGCCCCAGTTGCAGTCGAAATATCCGGTGCCGCGCCAGTGCCAGTCGGGCTGCTGCAGGTCGACCCTGACGCGGACGCGCGGCGCGATCGGCCACCAGTGGTGCCGCGCGTGGGCATCGAGCGCGAACTGTCGCGTCGGCGTCGCCTCCGGCTCGACCGCGACGCGACCACGAAGCCGGGTCGGCCACGGCGCGGTGATCTCGTCGAAGTCGACGAAGACCTTGTCGCCGGAACAATGCATCGCGCTGCGACCGATCTGCAACGCGTCGGCGGCTCGCCGGACGGCCCCGCGCGGTCGTTCGGTCATCGTCCAGAGGTGTCGGCGAGGCCCGTAGATCGCGACATTCAGCGCGCAATGATCCAGCGGATCGCAGGCGCCGCGGTGGCGCGCCCACGCGTAATACGGGGAGAACACGCTGCCGACGAAGCCGATGATCGCCAGGCCGCAGGACGGATCGGTGTCGCTGAAGGCGTCGAGGTACCACCAGGCATAGCCGCCGGCGGCGACGCTGCGGTCGAAGGCGGGCTGCACGCTCATAGCGCCTGTCGCAGCCGACGGACCGCGAGGCGACCCGACAGCGCGGCCATCGGCACGCCCGGGCCCGGATGGACGCTGCCGCCGGCGAGAAGGAGGCGGTCGATGCCGCTGTCCGCGCCCGGGCGGTCGAATGAAGCGCGCCAGCCGTGCGAGGCCGCGCCGTAGAGCGCGCCGCCGGTGCGCGGAAAACGCGCCGCGAATTCGCGCGGGCCACGGCAGAGCAACGGCGCCGCGCCCGCCGCCAAGGGCGCGCCGCAACGCTGCAGCGTGGCCCGCATCGCGTGCTCGGCGCGTTCGAGGTCGACGCCGGGCCCGGACGGGTGATCGCCGGTGGCCGGCGCGTTGACAAGGACGAACAGCCGCTCGGAACCGCCGCGTCCGCTCGGGTCGTGCTCGGCATCCGACGTGCCGCGGTCCTGCGCGCAGACATAGACCGTCGGGTCGTGCGGCAACTCGCCGCGACCGAAGAGGGCGTCGAACTCGGCGCGATAGTCGCGCGAGAAGAAAACGTTGTGGTGCCCTGGGCGAAAGCCGTCGAGGCACCCGTCCACGAGCCAGGTGACCGCGGACAGCGATCGTTGCCGCGCGGACGGTGCCGCGGCAGCCAACGACGCGGCCGCCGTGGCATCGAGCAGTCCGGGTCCCCCCGGCCCGCCCGCGAGCGCGGCGACGTCCGCGTTGACGATCACGGCGGCGGCGTCAATGCGCTCGCTGCCCGCGAGTTCCACGCCGCAAGCGGCGCCGCGCTCGACGTCGATCCGAACCGCCTCGGCCCCGTAGCGAAACCGTGCGCCGCGCGCGCGCGCCAGCCGCTCGATCGCCGCCGCGAGCGCGCGCATCCCGCCGTCGACGAGCCAGACGCCGGCCTGCTCGACGTGCGCGATCAGCATCAGTGTCGCCGGCGCATCGAACGGGGACGAACCGCAGTAGGTGGCATAGCGACCGAAGAGCTGCCGCAGGCGCGGATCGCGGAAGTGCCGTCCGAGGGCGCTCCAGAGGCTCTGGAACGGCTGGATCGCGAACAGGTCGCGGACGCTGCCGCGAGCGATGTCGGCGACGAGGCCCGGCATCGACGGCCGCTGCGCCGTCATGAAGCTCGGCATCAGTACGCGATGCGCGGCGGCCGCCTCGGTGCAGAAGCGCTTGAACCCCTCCGCTTCGCGGCGGCCGGCGAGTCGTCCGATCGACTCGGCGCTTCGCTCGACGTTCGCGTGCAGGTCGAGCATTTCGCGCTCGCTCCACGCGTGGCGCGCAAGCAGCTGCGCTTGCCGCGTCGGCACTTCGTGCTCGAAATGCAGGCCGTGATCGGCGAAAAGTTCCTCGAATACCCAGCGCATCGTGAGGACGGTCGGTCCGGCGTCGAATTCCAGGCCGCCGATGCGGACGCCCTGCATCTTGCCGCCCGGCCCATCGGAGCGCTCGACGACCTCGGTCGGCACCCCCAGCGAGGCGAGTTCCAGCGCCGCGACCAGGCCCGCGATGCCGGCGCCGACGATCACGACCGGCCGGTCGGGGGCCACGGCGAGTTTCTTCATCGGCCCCTCATCCCCGATTCACCGGTGCTCCGACGGCGCCGGGCGACACGCCGGCCAAGATCCCGCCTCCCGCTGCGTGGCGTTCCGCAGGCCTCGATAGCTGTAGGCGTCAATAAAACTTGACATTCACAAGTGTAGCGAGGAAATTACGCTCATTGCGGGGATTTGTCTCCCGGGGAGAGGAATGATGGACACCGCGTCCCGGATCGACGACGCACTGCAAGGCGCGGTCGCCGGCCTCGACTCCAGCGATGCACCACCGAGAACCGCCGCGGCGATTCGCCATGCGGTATTCCCCGGCGGGTCGCGGATCCGCCCGCGACTTTGCCTCGCGGTGGCGATGGCGTGTGGCGACGACGACCCGGCGACCGCCAATGTCGCGGCCGCGGCGATCGAGATGCTGCATTGCGCCTCGCTTGTCCACGACGACCTTCCATGCTTCGATGACGCGGCGATGCGTCGCAACCGCCCGACCGTGCACCGCGCGTTCGGCGAACGCGAGGCGGTGCTCGCCGGCGATGCGCTGATCGTCATGGCGTTCGAGGCGCTGGCGCGCAACCTGCCACGCAGCCCGGAGCGCACGGCACAGTTGCTCGCGACGGTGGCGGCCGCGTTGTCGATGCCGTCCGGGATCATCGCCGGGCAGGCCTGGGAATGCGAGCCGGTCGTCGACCTGCGCGCCTACCAGCGCGCGAAGACGGGCGCGCTGTTCGTCGCCGCGACCGTCGCCGGCGCGCAGGCCGCCGGCGCGCCCGGCGGCTCGTGGCGCACGCTCGGTGCGCGGCTCGGCGAGGCCTACCAGATCGCCGACGACATCCGCGATGTCGCGGCGCGGCCGGAAGAGGTGGGCAAGCCGGTCGGGCGCGATCGGGCGCTCGGGCGTCCGAACGCCGTCGAGGAACTGGGCATGGACGCCGCCGTCGAGCGCTTCACCTCGCTCGTCGGCAATGCCGTCGCGTCGATCCCGCGCTGTCCGGGCCAGGACCTTCTGCGCCACCTGATCCGCGCCGAATCGGAGCGCCTGATCCCCGAGGAGTACCTGGCGCGCGCGGCGTGATTGCCGGCACGCTTGCCGGCGCGCTCGAGTTCCTTCGCGCGCGGCGCGACCGCCTGCTGTCGAGCCCGGCGTTCCAGCGGGCCTCGACGGCCTTCCTGCTGACCCGTCCCGTCGCTCGCGCAAGTTCGCGCGAGCTTTTCGATCTCGTGGCCGGCTTCGTGTATTCGCAGGTGCTGCTGGCGACGATCCGGCTGCGCCTGCTCGACCGCGTCGCCGAAGGGCCGCGCACCGGCGCCGAACTGGCGATCGCGACCGGGATGCCGCGCGAGCGCCTGCAGCACCTGCTGCAGGCGGCCGTCGCGTTGCGGCTGCTGCAGCAGCGCGGTCCGCGCAGCGAAGCCGACGCGCCGCGCTACGGCCTCGGCTTCCTCGGTGCAGCGCTGCGGGGCAACCCGGGCGTCGCGGCGATGGTCGACCACCATGCGTTGCTGTACGGCGACCTCGCCGATCCGATCGCGCTGCTGCGCGACCGTGACCGCCGGACCGCGCTGGCGCGTTTCTGGGCCTATGCGCAGGCGCCGGAGCCGGGCGAACTCGACGACGAATCCGTCGCGCCCTACACGCGGCTGATGTCGTCCTCGCAGCAGTTCATCTGCGACGAGGTTCTCGCGGCGTACCCGTTCGGTCGCCATCGGCACCTGCTCGACATCGGCGGCGGCGACGGTACGTTCGCCGCCGAGGCCGCGCGCCGCCATCCGCGCCTGAGCGTGACGCTCGTCGACCTGCCGCCCGTCGCGCGAGCCGCGCGCGCCCGGTTCGAGCAGGCCGGCATCGGCTCGCGCGCCGTCGCGATCGGCAGCGACTTCCGCGTCGACCCGCTGCCGACGGGGGCCGACCTGGTGACGCTGGTCCGCGTCGTGCACGACCACGACGACGACATCGTGGCACGGGTGCTGCGCTCGGCGCGGACTGCGATTCGCGACGACGGCGTCCTGCTCGTCGCCGAGCCGATGGCCGCGCAGGCCGGCGCCAAGGCGCTGTCCGACGCCTACTTCAGCATGTACCTGCTCGCGATGGGCAGCGGCAAGCCGCGCGATCCGGACGCGCTGCGCGCGTTGCTGCGAGACGCGGGTTTCCGCGAGATTCGCGTGCACGCGACACGCAATCCGCTGTTGCTCGGGCTCATCAGCGCGCGGCCGGCGACCTGAACGGTCGGTTCGAGCGACCGCTGGCGAGAAGACATCCGGGGCGCTTCACGGCGATCACGGCGGCCTGCACCGTCCGGCGGCAGCACCAAAAACCACAACGTCATCACCGTCATGTCCCCTAGACATGTCATTTGGTCATGATAGATTGACAATTGCGATAGTCAGCGTAGATTGACACCATGGTTTCGAATTCGGCCCAGATCGAATCGCGCTCCGACGTCCGAGGGGAGTCGTCCAAGGCGATTGCCGTGGTCCTCGAAGGTCCGGAACGGCTCGCCGTCGAACGCGTCGACCTGGATCCGGCCGGGCCCGGCGACGTCGTCGTCGACGTCGAGTGGAGCGCCATCAGCACCGGGACCGAACGCCTGCTTTACCTCGGACGCATGCCGCCTTTCCCCGGTATGGGCTATCCCCTCGTCCCCGGCTACGAGGCGGTCGGGCGCGTTCGGCAGTCGGCGAGCGACGCGCAGGAGGCGCCGCGCGTCGGAACCCGCGTCTTCGTGGGCGGCGCCCGGTGCTTCGGCAAGGTGCGCGGGCTTTTCGGCGCGGCCGCGTCGCGCCTGGTCGTTCCCGCTTCGCGCGCGATCGTGGTCGCCGAGGACCTGGGCGAGCGCGCGGTGCTTCTTGCGCTGGCAGCCACCGCCTACCACGCGCTGCATCAGCCGGGCGCGCGGCTGCCGGACCTCATCGTCGGTCACGGCGTCCTCGGTCGACTGCTGGCACGCCTTGCGCTGGCCGCCGGCGGCCCGATCCCGGTCGTCTGGGAGCGTGACGCCGTCCGTCGCGAGGGCGCCGAGGGCTATGTCGCGATCGATCCGAAAAAGGACGACCGGCACGACTATGCGTCGATCTACGACGTGAGCGGGGATGCGTCGCTGCTCGACGACCTGATCGCGCGCCTTGCGCCCGGTGGCGAGGTCGTGCTGGCCGGTTTCTACAGCGAACGGCTGAATTTCGCGTTCGCGCCCGCGTTCATGCGCGAAGCGCGCTTTCGCGTGGCCGCCGAATGGAAGCCGGGCGACCTGGCCGCCGTGCAGGAGCTCGCCGCCAGCGGACGGCTGTCGCTCGACGGGCTGATCACGCACCGCGCCGCCGCCGGCGCGGCGCAGGACGCGTACCGCACCGCTTTCGCCGACGCGCGTTGCCTGAAGATGGTTCTCGACTGGAGAGCGACCGCATGAACGCACCGATGAATCCGGCGGCGATCCCGCTCGAACGACTGAAGGAACAGCTGCGCGCCGAGGCCGCCAGCGAGCCGGCGCCGGTGTCGACGGCGCCGCCGACGAAGCAGACGCAGATCATCGCGATCTACGGCAAGGGGGGCATCGGCAAGAGCTTCGCGCTGGCGAACCTGTCGTACATGATGGCCCGCCTCGGCAAGCGCGTCCTGCTGATCGGCTGCGATCCGAAGAGCGACACGACGTCGCTGCTGTTCGGCGGGCGCGCGTGCCCGACGATCATCGAAACCTCGTCGCGCAAGAAGCTCGCCGGCGAGCCGGTGGGCATCGGCGACGTCTGCTTCAAGCGCGACGGCGTCTTCGCGATGGAGCTCGGGGGCCCGGAAGTCGGGCGGGGCTGCGGCGGGCGCGGGATCATCCACGGCTTCGAGACGCTCGAGAAGCTCGGGTTCCACGATTGGGGCTTCGATTACGTCCTGCTCGACTTTCTCGGCGATGTCGTCTGCGGCGGGTTCGGCCTGCCGATCGCGCGCGACATGTGCCAGAAGGTGATGGTCGTCGGCAGCAACGACCTGCAGTCGCTGTACGTTGCCAACAACGTCTGCTCGGCCGTCGAGTATTTCCGCCGCCTCGGCGGCAACGTCGGCGTCGCCGGGCTCGTGATCAACAAGGATGACGGCACCGGCGAGGCGCAGGCCTTCGCCGCCGCCGCGGGGATCCCGGTTCTCGCGTCGATTCCGGCCAACGAGGACATCCGGCGCAAGAGCGCGAACTACGAGATCGTGGGCCGGCCGGGCGGCGCATGGGCTCCCTTGTTCGAGCAGTTGGCCACTCGAGTCGCCGAGGCTCCGCCATTGCGGCCGAAGCCTTTGTCGCAGGACGAACTGCTCGGACTTTTTTCAAGCGATGCGGTCGGTCGAGACGTCGTGCTGGAGCCGGCGACCGACCGCGACATGATGGGCCGCGCGACCGTCGAGCGGAAATCGCTCGAGGTCGTCTACGACGCGGTCTGACGCCATGGCCGGAGCCGCCGATACGACGCCTGCCGGCTTCACGCCGGCGGCGCCGCGCGTGATCCCGATCGCCGACGCGTCGGCGGCGCCCTCGTGCGACGGGTCGAAGCGCGAACTGCGCGCCGCCGCCGCCGCGAACGGCAACGCACAGATGCTTCAGCGCCTCGCGACCGACTATCCGACCGGCCCGCACGACCAGCCGCAGAGCATGTGCCCGGCGTTCGGCTCGCTGCGCGTCGGGCTGAGGATGCGGCGCACGGCGACGATCCTGTCGGGCTCGGCCTGCTGTGTCTACGGATTGACGTTCACGTCGCACTTCTACGGCGCGCGGCGCTCGGTCGGCTACGTGCCGTTCAACTCCGAGTCGCTCGTCACCGGGAAGCTCTTCGAGGACATCCGCGAGGCCGTCTACCGGACCGCCGATCCGGCGCTCTACGACGCGATCGTCGTGACCAACCTGTGTGTTCCGAGCGCCTCCGGCGTGCCGCTTCGCCTGCTGCCGCGCGAGATCAACGGCGTGCGCATCGTCGGCATCGACGTCCCCGGCTTCGGCGTGCCCACGCACGCGGAAGCGAAGGACGTGCTGGCCGGCGCGATGCTGCACTACGCGCGCGGCGAAGCGGAGGCCGGGCCGGTGCAGGCGCCGCGCGGCCATGCGGCCGCGCCGGGTGGCGCACCGCGCGTCGCGCTGGTCGGCGAGATGTTCCCGGCCGATCCGGTCGGCATCGGCATGCTGCTGCAGCCGCTCGGTCTCGCAGCCGGGCCGGTCGTGCCGGTTCGCGAATGGCGAGAACTGTACGCCGCGCTCGACTGCCCGGTCGCCGCGGCGATCCATCCGTTCTACACGGCGTCGTTGCGCGAGTTCGACCTGGCCGGACGTTCGATCGTCGGTTCTGCGCCGGTGGGCCACGACGGGACGGCACAGTGGCTCGCCGCGATCGGCGAGGCGTTCGGGCTGGCGCCGAAAATCGTCGGCGCCGCGCAGGACCGGATTCTTCCGGCGATTCGCGCCGTGCTGCAGAAGACGCCGGTCCGGGGGCGGATCACGCTGTCGGGCTATGAAGGTTCCGAGCTGCTGGTCGGCCGCCTCCTCGTCGAGAGCGGGGCGGATGTCCGCTACGTCGGCACGGCCTGCCCGTCGACGCCCTGGTCGCAGGCCGACCGCGAATGGCTCGAAGCCCGCGGCGTGCGCGTCCAGTATCGGGCGTCGTTGGAGCAGGACCTCGCCGCGCTGGCGGAATTCGAGCCCGACCTGGCCATCGGCACGACGCCTGTCGTGCAGGCCGCCAAGGAGCGCGCGATTCCGGCGCTGTACTTCACGAATCTCATCTCCGCGCGCCCGCTGATGGGCCCGGCGGGCGCCGGGTCCCTGGCGCAGGTCGTCAACGCCGCGTTGCGCTCGAAGGCTCGCTTCGACGCGATGCGGGAGTTTTTCGACGGCGTCGGACACGCCGACGCGTCCGGCATCTGGGAGGACCGGCCGCAGCCGCACCCGGAATTTCGCGAGCTCACGCGCCGACAGATCGAGAAGCAGGCGCGCCGCCGCAAGGCGGAGGAGATGATCTGATGCTGGTCATCGACCACGATCGCGCGGGCGGCTACTGGGGCGCCGTTTACGCCTTCACGTCGGTGAAGGGGCTGCAGGTCGTCATCGACGGTCCGGTGGGCTGCGAGAACCTTCCGGTGACCTCGGTGCTCCACTACACCGACGCGCTGCCGCCGCATGAGCTGCCGATCGTCGTCACCGGGCTGGCGGAGGAGGAACTCGGGCAGAAGGGAACGGAGCAGGCCATGCGCCGCGCGCATGGCGTCCTCGACCCGCACCTGCCCGCGGTCGTCGTGACCGGGTCGATCGCCGAGATGGTCGGCGGCGGCGTGACGCCCGAAGGCAGCGGGCTGAAGCGCTTCCTGCCGCGGACGATCGATGAGGACCAGTGGCAGAGCGCCAACCGCGCGCTGTCGTGGCTGTGGTCGGAATACGGCCCGCGACAGGTCCCGCCGCGCGCGCCGCGCGCCGCCGGCGAGCGGCCGCGCGTCAACATTCTCGGGCCGATGTACGGGTACTTCAATACGTGGTCGGACCTCGCGGAGATCCGGCGCCTCGTCGAAGGCATCGGCGCCGAGGTCAACCTGGTGTTCCCGCTTGGCACGCACCTGCAGGATATCCCGCGACTCGTGGACGCCGATGTCAACGTCGTCATGTATCGGGAATATGGACGCCTGCTCGCGGAATCGCTTGACCGCCCGTACCTGCAGGCGCCGATCGGCCTGCATTCGACGACGCGCTTCCTGCGCAAGCTGGGCGAGTTGCTGCAGCTGGATCCGGAGCCCTTCATCGAGCGGGAGAAGCACACGACGATCAAGCCGGTGTGGGACTTGTGGCGCTCGGTGACGCAGGACTTCTTCGGCACCGCGACTTTCGGCATCGCCGCGAGCGAAACCCACGCGCGCGGGCTGCGGCATTTCCTCGAGGACGAACTGGGCCTGCCGTGCAACTTCGCGTTCGCGCGACGCGCGGGCGTGAAGCCCGATAACGACGCCGTGCGGGCGGCCGTGCGCGAGAAGACGCCGCTCGTCCTGTTCGGCAGCTACAACGAGCGGATGTATCTGGCCGAGGCCGGCGGCCGCGCGGCGTTCATTCCGGCGTCGTTTCCCGGCGCGCTGATCCGGCGCCATACCGGAACGCCCTTCATGGGCTATGCCGGCGCGACCTACGTCGTGCAGGAAGTCTGCAACGCGCTGTTCGACGCGCTCTTCCACATCCTTCCGCTCGGCACCGAACTCGACAAGGTCGATCCGACGCCGGCCCGCCATCACGTCGAACTCGCCTGGGACGGCGAGGCGAAGCGCGCGCTGGACGCGCTGATCGAGGCGTATCCGTTGCTGGTGCGCATCTCGGCGGCCAAGCAGTTGCGTGACGCGGCAGAGCGTGCGGCGCGCGCCGCGGGCGAGTCGTGCGTGACCGTCGAGCGGGTGCGCGGCGCGGCCGGGGCGCGGCACGAGCCGGCCCTGGCATGAGACGCCGAAGGACGACGCGATGAGAGCCGCCCACGGCGCCCCCACCACGAGCATCGGTCGCGCGCGCGACTTTCGCCATACGCGGCCGGACGGCCGTCGTGTCCCCTGCCGCGGGGTTCCAGCGGCAACCGCCGAAAGGCTTGAAAGGAGGAAATTTTCTTATGGCAGACACTGACCGGAGCAGCACGCTGACCGGGCTGACGGAGCGCGAGGCGCAGGAGTTCCACAAGATCTTCGTCTCCAGCTTCATCGGCTTCACGGTCGTCGCGATCATCGCCCACATACTCGTCTGGAACTGGCGTCCGTGGCTGTGATCGTTCGCTGAGGAGACATCTTCATGAGACATGCCGACACCAACGCGCTTCCGGCCGTCGCCGACGAGCGCTCCGCATCCCTGGTCGCGATCTTCGTGGTCAGTTTTGCGGTGTTTCTCCTGATCGCGCTCGTGGGCGGTTCGCTCGGGCTCAAGTGGCGGTCGTGGTTCCCGGGCGCCGAGGGCGGGCAGTCGTTGCCCGGAGCGGTGCGGTCGGCGGTCTACAGCTTCATGTCCTACTTGCCTTAGGAGGGAAACATCGATGTGGCGTTTATGGCTTCTATTCGATCCGCGTCGCGCCTTGATCGCGGTGTTCGCGTTCCTTTTCGCTCTCGCGCTGCTGATCCATTTCATCCTGCTCAGCAGCCCGAAGTTCAACTGGATCGACGGACCGCACGCGAAGGCGATCCAGATGGCGCCGGTGCCGGCCGCGCAGAAATAGCGACGGTCGACGCAGCGGGTGCGCGCGGCGCCTGGGGCAAGGCGCGCGCCCGCGACGACCCGGCGCGGACGGCGCTGAACAGCCGGTGCGCAACTCGCGAGGAGAGGATGCGGAAATGGCGTTGCTGAGTTTTGAGAGGAAGTACCGCGTGCGCGGCGGGACGCTCGTCGGCGGGGACCTGTTCGACTTCTGGGTCGGCCCGTTCTACGTCGGCTTCTTCGGCGTCACCACCGTTTTCTTCAGTTTCGTCGGGATCGCGCTCATTCTCTACGGCGTGGCGATCGGCCCGACCTGGAACATCTGGCAGATCAGCATCGCGCCGCCGGACCTGAGCTACGGCCTGGCGCTCGCGCCGCTGCGCGAGGGCGGCTTGTGGCAGATCATCACGGTCTGCGCGGTCGGCGCCTTCGTCTCGTGGGCGCTGCGCGAAGTCGAGATCTGCCGCAAGCTCGGGATGGGTTACCACGTGCCGGTCGCGTTCGGCTTCGCGATCCTGGCTTACGTCACGCTCGTGGTCATCCGGCCGCTGCTGCTCGGCGCGTGGGGCCACGGCTTCCCGTACGGGATCTTCAGCCACCTCGACTGGGTGTCGAACGTCGGCTACCAGTACCTGCATTTCCACTACAACCCGGCGCACATGCTCGCGATCACGCTGTTCTTCACGACGACGCTGGCGCTCGCGATGCACGGCTCGATCATCCTGTCGGCGGCGAATCCGACGCCGGGCGAGACGGTGCGGTCGCCGGAGCACGAGAACGCGTTCTTTCGCGATTTCATCGGCTATTCGATCGGCGCGCTCGGGATCCATCGACTCGGGCTGTTCCTGGCGCTGTCGGCCGTCTTCTTCAGCGCGGTGTGCATCGTGATCAGCGGACCGTTCTGGACGCGGGGCTGGCCGGAATGGTGGAGCTGGTGGCTCGACCTGCCGATCTGGCAGCGCTGAGCGATCCGGGAGCTGAACCATGGCGAACTACCAGAACATCTTCACGCAGGTTCAACTGCGTGGGCCGGCCCACCTCGGGCCCCCGCTGCGGCCGGGCTCGTGGGTCCGGCAGGGCGATCCGATCTTCAGCGGGCTGCTGGGCATCATCGGCGACGCGCAGATCGGTCCGATCTACCTCGGTTTCTTCGGTCTGCTGTCCATCATCTTCGGCTTCATCGCGATCGAGATCATCGGTCTCAACATGTTCGCCTCGGTGAACTGGGATCCGGTGCAGTTCGTGCGGCAGCTGCCGTGGCTCGCGCTCGAACCGCCGGCGCCGAAGTACGGGCTGCGGATACCGCCGCTCAACGAGGGCGGTTGGTGGCTGATGGCGGGATTCTTCCTGACGAGTTCGATCATCCTGTGGTGGATCCGCACTTACAAGCGGGCCCGGGCGCTCGGGATGGGCACGCACTTGGCGTGGGCGTTCGCCGCCGCGATCTGGCTCTACCTCGTCCTCGGCTTCATCCGTCCCCTGCTGATGGGAAGCTGGAGCGAAGCGGTTCCGTTCGGGATTTTCCCGCACCTCGACTGGACGGCGGCCTTCTCGCTGCGCTACGGCAATCTGTTCTACTGCCCGTTCCACGCGCTGTCGATCGCGTTCCTGTACGGCTCGACGCTGCTGTTCGCGATGCACGCGGCGACGATCCTCGCGGTGACCCGCTACGGCGGCGAGCGCGAGATCGACCAGATCGTCGATCGGGGCACGGCGAGCGAGCGCGCGGCGCTTTTCTGGCGCTGGACGATGGGCTTCAACGCGACGATGGAATCGATCCACCGTTGGGGCTGGTGGTTCGCGGTCCTGACGCCGCTCGTCGGCGGGATCGGGATCCTGCTCAGCGGCACGGCGGTCGACAACTGGTACCTGTGGGCGGTCAAGCATCACGTCGCGCCGACGTACCCGCCGGTCAATCCGCCCGCCGTGGATCCGGCGACGCTGGCTCCCGCCGTCCTGCCGGGACACACGCCATGAACGCGCCGAGTCGAGAGGAAACCGTCGTGCGTCGCCATTCGGGATTCCGCGCTGCCGCGGTTGCGGCAGTCGCGTGCGCCGCGTTGCTGGCCGGCTGCGAACGTCCGCCGATGGAGTCGATCCAGCGCGGTTTTCGCGGCGACGGCCAGGTGCAGATCGTCAATCCGCGGCTGTACGAAGCGGAATTCGCGAAGCTCCAGGTTCCGCCGTCGCAGCCCGCGGCCGAAGACGGCGAGCCGCGCGCGTCGGCCGCGTTCAAGAACGTGCAGGTCCTCGGTGACCTGAGCGTCGCGCAGTTCACGCGCGTGATGCTGTCGATGGCGAGCTGGGTCGCGCCGGACCAGGGCTGCCCGTACTGCCACAAGGCCGGCGACGACTTTTCCGCCGACAGCCTGTACACGAAGGTCGTCGCGCGCCGCATGCTGCAGATGACGCGCAACATCAATGGCGCGTGGAAGGACCACGTCAGCACGACCGGCGTCACCTGCTACACGTGCCACCGTGGCCAGCCGGTGCCGTCGTACGTGTGGTTCAAGGACCGGTCGTCCGAGGAGTCCGGCCACTATGCCGGCTGGCGCAACCAGCAGAACGCGCCGGCGACGACCGTGGGGCTGGCCTCGCTTCCGCTCGATCCGTTCAGCGTATTCCTGAAGGATTCCGGAGAAATTCGCGTCGAGGCGCCGGTGCCGCTGCCGTCGGACCACCATGCGACGATCCAGCACACGGAGTGGACGTACGGCCTGATGATGCATTTCTCCAAGGCGCTCGGCGTCAACTGCACGTACTGCCACAACACGCAGCAGTTTGCGTCGTGGCAGATGAGCAGTCCGGCGCGGACCACCGCCTGGTACGGGATCCGGATGGTCCGCCATCTCAACGGCGACTATCTCGTCCCGCTGGCCGAGAAGCTCCCGGCGGAGCGGATGGGTCCGATGGGCGACGGCCCGAAAGTGAACTGCCTGACGTGCCACCAGGGTGTCTACAAGCCGCTCTATGGCGTCAGCATGCTGAAGGACTACCCCGAACTGGCCGCCGAGCACGAGCAACCCGCGGTGGCGCCCGCGGCGGAGGCGGCGCCGGCGGCGGAGCCGGAGACCTCGGCGCTGCCGGCGCGCGTGCTGTTCGCCGTCGGGAAGAAGCAGCTGAGCACGGATGGCGCGCAATTGATCGAGGCCGTCGCGAAGCAGTTGAAGGAGCATCCGGACCTGCACGTCGACGTGTCGGGGTTCGCCGACAAGACGGGAAATCCGGCGGCGAACCTCGAGCTCGCGAAGCAGCGCGCATTCGCGGTGCGCGACGCGCTGAAGGCCGCGGGCGCCGACGTCGGGCGCATCGTCTTGAAAAAGCCGGAATTCTCGGTCGGGGGCACGAGCGACGACGCGCGCCGCGTCGATATCAGCGAGGCGCACTGAGCGCGAGAGGCTTCAGGAGCAGGAACGGCGAAGGACAAGGAGAGACGAAGGACGAGGAGAAGACGAACGTCCCGGGGGGACGGACGGGCAGGACAAGGGGCATGTGGAACACGGCGAGTCCCCGGCCGCCCGCCCAGAACGGAGTCGCCACCCGCGCGCGCCGCTTCGCACTATCGCGGCTCGCGCGGGCTTTTTTTTCCGCTCGAGCGAGCGGGAGGGGTCGGGGAAAGGCGCCCAAAGCAGAGCCGGCCGGCGCCGCCTACGAGACCCGCAACCCCCGTCGTGACGCGTCCGGCCCCGCCTCATCGGCGTGCGCCGCGCCGCCCTGCGGCCGGGCGCGACGTATCGCCCACGCCCACAGGGCATCGGCGCGCAGCGGAAGGACGAGGAGCCAGTGCTCGACGATGGCCAGGACCAGCAGCGTGACGACGAGCAGCAAGCCGCAGCGGATCGCGTCGGGTGGTCGCATGAGGATTTCCTGGACCATCAAGGCCGCGGCTGCGGTCGCGGCGCTGACCGTGAACGGAAAGAACAGATTGATCGGGCGGCGCGCGAAGTAGCAGCGCAGGTGCGAGAGCTGCGGCGGCAGCAGGTGTTCGCCGGGATTGCGGACGCCGAGGTGCAGGTTGATCTTTGCGCTGGCGCGCATCGTCCAGAGGACCGCGAACGTCCAGGCGCCGGCGAGGTTCGGGTGGCCCCAGCTCGCCACGGCAACGGCCACGCCGCCGAGCAGCAGCGCGATCTCATGGTGCAGCAGCGCTTCGACGGCGTGAAGGAAGTGGCGCGGCCCATGGCAGCCGGGCGGGCAGGGGTGGCGCCGCGGCCCGACGATCCGGCCCGAGAGGAAGCCGATCTCGATGGCCCCCCAGAGCGCAACGCTGGACGCGAATCCGAGGTAGGCCCCGGCGGCCGTGGCCATGCGGCTCGCGTGCCCGATGCCCGTCAGTGCGACCGCGGCGGCGGCACCGACGAGGACCATCGCGCGCTTGCCGCCGCGTCGGGCCGCGGGCTCGAGAAGAAAGACGATACCGGTGCCGAACCACCAGGCAAAGAGCGAAAACGCGACGGGCAGCAGCACTTCGCTCATGCGGCGTGCCCGGCGCCTCGTCGATGCAATGCGCGCTGCCCTCGGCCGCGCTCTACCAGGCGGGCGCGAGGCGGACCTGGTCCGGCGTCTCGTTGGGGCGCACCGGCAGCAGGTACAGGCGCGTGAACGTCGCCACGGCGGCCAGCGCCAGCCCGGCGCAGCGGATCCGCCCGAGCAGGCCGCCGTTCGCTTTCTCCTCACGGATGCGATCGGCGATCCGGAACAGGCGGTCGAGTCCGGCACGGAACGCCGGATTCTCGATGTCGAGCGTCAGCGGGAACACCTGCCGGCTGATCTCCGACGTGATGTGCAGCACCCGCAGGTCGTAGTCGGTCGGATCGAAGCCGAAGGCCTCGTGCAGCGCCGGGCGCAGGTGGTCGCGAACGTACATCGTCGCGAACACCGCGAGCAGGAAGAAGCGGATCCAGAGCCGGTTGATCCCGCCAAGCAGCTTCGGGTCGCTGCGCATGATCAGCGCGAACGCTTCCCCGTGGCGGAATTCGTCGTTGCACCACGATTCGAACCAGCGGAAGATCGGATGGAACCGCTGCTCCGGATGGCGCTCCAGGTGGCGGAAGATGGTGATATACCGCGCGTAGCCGATCTTTTCCGACAGGTACGTCGCGTAGAAGATGAATTTCGGGCGGAAATACGTGTAGTGCTTCGTCTTCTTCAGCGCCCCGAGGTCGACGCCCAGGCCGAAGTCGCGCAGGCTGCGGTTGATGAAGCCGGCGTGACGCGATTCGTCGCGTGCCATGTAGCCCATCAGCGCGCGAACGTCCGGATTCGTCGCCTTCTGCCGGATCTCGTTGTAGAGGACGCACCCGGAGAATTCCGCCGTCAGCGAACTGACGAGGAAGTCGAGGAACTCCTGCTTCAGCGCCGGCGGCATGTCGCGCACCTCGGCCGAGAAATCCTCGTCGCGCTCGAAATGGCTGCGGTTGCTGTCGCGCTCGAACTCCGCAAGGATGTCGTCCCATTCGCGCCGCAGCGGAGCGAAATCGATCCGGTCCATCGCCGCGTAGTCGGTACGGTAGAAGCGCGGGCTGAGCAGCGTCTTGGCGCGCGCGCGCCGCGACGCGTCCTCAGCGGTGGTGATCGATTCGCTCGCGTCCATCGGGCCTCTCCTCGTTGCCGGTTCAGGGGGTTGTCGTCGGGCCGGCCAGCGTCAGCGTTCCCGCCGGCGGCGTGCCCAGGAGGCGCGCGAAGGCGCCGGAATTGGCAGGTCCGAATGCTTCAAGCTCCAGCGAGCGCGCGGTCGCCGGATCCTCCAGCGTCAGCCGGCCGTCGGCATGCAGCGCCAGGTGGAACGGGACTTCCGCGCCGAGCCCGCGGCGCTTGCGTTCGCGCACGAGGCCGCGAACGGTCGCGCGGATGAATCCGTCCTGCCCGGGCTGAAGGACATCGATCGTGCGGCCGGAGCGTGCGTCGAGGACGTCGATACCTCCCGCGGCGCGGTCGACGAACCGCAGGTCGCGCTCGAGGCGCGCAGGCGCCGCGTCGTCGCCGTGCCCGCCGGTCGGAATCCCGAAGAGTCGCGCGCCGAGGGCGGCGAGGATCGCGACCACGACGAGCCCCATCGCCGCACGTAGCGGCGTGCGCGGAAACGGCAATTCGGAGAAGAGCGGGTGCATCCGGCCTCGTGCCTTTCTTCAACCCGCTGCGGCATCCGCGGCGCGCGTCCTCAGCGCCGCGGCAAGGATGGCCGCGACGCGAGGGCTATCGGCGACGCCGCGCAGCATCGGCTCCGGGCGCTTGACGTGCCACGGCCTCGCATGCGGCCACAGGTGCAGGTAGGCGATGTGCGCGCGCGGCTCCAGCAGCAGCGGCAAGTCGCCGTGCCCTCCGCCGTATGTCGCGACGGCGGCCGATTCGATGTCGTGCAGCGGCAGGTTCACGAACCCGGGCAGCGCGATGCCGATCTTCATGAAGACGCGCCGCGTCGTGATCGCGTAGATCGTCGTCCGCGCCGAAAGCCACGCCAGCAGCGAGAGCAGCGCGCAGGCGGCAGCGCCCATCGCGACGAGCGTCGCGCACGCGGCCACGGGTGACTGGCCCTCGGCCGCTGCCATCGCGGCGCTCGCAGCGGCCAGCACCACGAAGTAGATCGCGACCTGGCGGACGTGGAACACGTGACGTGCCATGAACTGCCACGACGGGGAGCCCTGCCAGAGGACGTGCTCTCCCGGCGGGAGGTCTTCGCGGACGCCCTGGATCCGCTCGGCGGCACCGGCCGCCGCGGTTTCGGTACGCGTCACCGCGATCCGGGTGGCGGTGACGGCGTTCACAGGAACGGCTCCCGACGCGCGCGCGTGGCGTACAGCGTTCCGGCGCCGTAGTACGCGGTGATCCTGTCCTCCTCGAGCAGCGTGACCTGGTCCGGCGACTTCGTCGCCGGAACGTCGCTGAACTGCGCGGCGAGAATCGATTCGACCTGCACTTTCTTCGCGTCGACGACGGCGAACGTCGCCGGCAGCAGCACGCGGCGGCTGTCGGCACCGGTCGGGACCTCGACCTCGAGGTAGCGCAGGATGCATTCGGAACGGTCGACCCACAGGTCGCGCACGATGCCGGCGCGTTCGTCGTCGGCACCGAATACGGGCTTGCCGCGCGGATCCGGCGTCCAGCCGCGGGCCACGGAAAAGTCAGCCGCCACGCGCATGGGCACGATCTTCGGTTCGCCTTCGTAGGTCAGGTCGACGGTGTCGCTGCGCTCGGCGTACGAACCGGGCCCGACGCAGTCGAGGAGCGGTTTCGCGCCGGTGGGCTCGAGCGGGGCGCCGTGATACGGCGCGATCGGGGCCGCGGCCACCGGGCGCCGGTCCGCACTGCCGTTCGGAACCGTGACCGTGCCGCCGTGCGGCAGCAGGAAGGTCTTGGGGGCCGGCAAGCCGGGCCACCCGATGACCTTCACGCGACCGCCGGAGCGCGTCGTACGGCTCGAGTCGAGCGGATAGCCTTCGCGCTTGTTCTCCTTCAGCAGGTAGACGACGAGAAGCGCGAAGAAGATCCAGAACGCGTAGAGCACGACCTGGGCCACGTCGAAGTAGCTGCTTGCGCCTTGCATGAGGGTTCCTCCAACGATGAATCCTGCCTGTCTCGATTCCTGTTTCGCCGTCCGCGCCCGGCGCTAGCCTGCGCCGGCTTCCGGCATCGGTCCGAATCCCGCCGCCGGAACGGCCGCGCCACGCGCTGCGCCCGGTGCCGTCAGCGCGAGCGGCCCGATCGCGACCAGCGTCGCGAAGAGCAGGCCGATCTCCAGCAGGTACACGAGCGCATAGCCGGTCGCCGCGCCGTCGAGCGCGATGCCGAGCGCGCCGCTGTGCGCGAGCCCGGAGAACAGGTCGCGCAGCCCGCCGCCCAGCGCGATGCCGGCACCGGCGGCCGTGGCCTGGACCGCGCCCCACGCACCCAGCGTCATGCCGCTCAAGCCGCGCGAATCGATCTGCATCGCCGCGGCGAGCGTTCCCATTCCGAACAGGCCGCCGCCGAGGCCCACCAGCGCGATGCCGCAGGCGAACAGCCACGTCGAGGCGAGCGGCGCGGCGAAGATCACGATCGCGAACGCGGCGACCCCGACGAGTGCGCCGTAGCCTGCAAGGCGGCACGGCTCGACGCGCTGCGCCAGCGCGCGCGCGGACGTCGCGAGCCCGGCAAAGGCGCCGATCGCCAGCAAGGCCGTGAGGCCCGTCGTGACGCCGACCGGCAGGCGCAGGACCTGGCCGCCATAGGGTTCGAGGATCACGTCCTGCATGCTGAAACCGAGCGCGCCGAGGCTGACGGCCACGAGGAAGCGCCGCGAGCGGTCGCGCTGCGTGAATTCGCGCCAGGCGGCGCGAAAGCCGCCACTCGGCGCCAGATCGCCCTCCGCGGCGGGGCGCCGGGCTTCCTGCTTCCATAGCGCGACGATGTTCAGGCCCATCGTCGCGATCGCCGCGGCCTGCACCACCTGGATCAGCCGCTTGGCGCTGAAGTCCATCAGGCAGACGGCAAATACGGCGCCGGCGCCGATCATCCCGACGAGCAGCATCACGTAGAGCAACGCGACGACCCGCGGCAGCCGACCCGCGGGAGCGATATCGGCGGCCAGCGCGAGTCCTGCTGTCTGCGTCGTCTGCATGCCGGCGCCGACCAGGAGGAACGCCAGCGCCGCGCCGGCGTGGCCGACCCACGCCGGCCCGCGGCCGTCGCCCGAGAGCAGGATCAGCGCGAAGGGCATGATCGCGAGGCCGCCGAACTGCAGCATCGTGCCGAGCCAGATGAACGGCACCCGGCGCCAGCCGAGCACCGAGCGGTAGACGTCGGAGCGGAAGCCGATCAGCGCGCGAAACGGCGCCGCGACGAGCGGCAGCGCGACCATCAGCGCGACGAGCCAGGCGGCGACGCCGAGCTCGACGATCATCACGCGGTTCAGCGTGCCGATCAGCAGGGCCGCGGCGAGCCCGACCGAGACCTGGAAGAGCGACAGGCGCAACAGGCGTGCAAGCGGCAGCTCGGCGCTGGCCGCATCGGCGAACGGCAGGAAGCGCGGACCGATCCGCGTCCAGACGCGGACCAGCGCGCGCATGGCCGGCCGCTCAATGGCCATGCCGCAGCTCCAGCGCCTGCGAGATGTAGAAGCCGCGCGCGACGCGCTGCGTGCGGGCCGTGGTCCAGCTCACCAGGCCGGGCGCGCGCCGCAGGCGCGCGACGAGGTCGTGCGGCGCGACCGGCTCGATCGCCGGCGACCGGTCGGCGCGCGGGAAGAGCTTGCCGACCGCGTGCATCGTCGCGAGCAGCCGCGTACGCGGCGCGAACGTGAAGACGATCGACTCGCGCGTGCGCGGCGCGAGCGCCTCCAGGACCCGGGTCGCGTCGCTGGCTCGGTAGTGGATCAGCGAGTCCATCGCGACGACGTGGTCGAACGAACCCCAGGCCGGGTCGTGCATGTCGCCGACCTCGAAGCGGATCCGCGCCGGGTCGATGTCCTGCGGCAGCCGCTGGCGCGCCAGTTCGACGAGCGTCGGCGACAGGTCGACGGCGAGCACCTCGGCGCCGCGGCGCGCCGCCTCGAACGCGAGGAGCCCGGTGCCGCAACCGGCGTCCAGGATCCGGCGTCCTGCGAGGTCGGCCGGTAGCCAGTCGAGCAGGCAGGCGCGCATCTCGTTGCGCCCGGCGCGCACGGTGGCGCGTATGCCGCTCACCGGCGCTTCGCTCGTGAGGCGCGCCCAGGCATCCGCCGCGGTGCGGTCGAAGTACGACTCGACCTGCGCGCGGCGCTGGCGGTAGGAGGGGTTTGCGATCGCGGACATCAGTCGAATCCGAGCAGGTCGAAGATCTCGCGGTCTTTCAGGGGCCCGACCGAGACGGGGTCGGTGCCGCGCCAGAGCCCGTCGGCGAGGCGCAGGTACTCCTCCTGCACCGCGCGCACTTCGGGGCTGTCCTCCATCTCGAACATCGTGGACTTCTTCAGTCGGCTCTTGCGGATCGCGTCGAGCACCGGGAAGCGGGCCATCGTCTTCAGCCCGACGCTGCCGTTGTAGCGATCGATCTGGTCGACGTCGTCGCTGCGATTGGCAATGACGCCGCCGATCCGGACCTTGTAGTTCTTGGATTTCGCGAGAATCGCGCCGACGATCCGGTTCATCGCGAAGATCGAGTCGAAGTCGTTGGCCGTCACGATCAGCGCGCGATCGGCGTGCTGCAGCGGCGCGGCGAAGCCGCCGCAGACGACGTCGCCGAGCACGTCGAAGATCACGACATCGGTGTCGTCCAGCAGGTGGTGTTCCTTGAGCAGCTTCACCGTCTGGCCGACGACATAGCCGCCGCACCCGGTGCCGGCCGGCGGCCCGCCGGCCTCGACGCACTTGACGCCGCCGTAGCCCTCGTAGACGAAGTCCTCCGGGCGCAGCTCCTCGGTGTGGAAGTCGACCGATTCGAGCACGTCGATCACCGTCGGCACGAGGCACTTCGTCAACGTGAACGTCGAATCGTGCTTCGGGTCGCAGCCGATCTGCAGCACGCGCTTGCCGAGCTTCGAGAACGCAGCCGACAGGTTCGAGGAGGTCGTGCTCTTGCCGATGCCGCCCTTGCCGTAGACGGCGAATACCTTCGCCTGCCCGATCGTGAGCGAGGGATCCAACTGCACCTGCAGGCTGCCTTCGCCGTCGGGGCGCTTCGGCAGGCTGCGCTGAAGTTCCCGAAGCGGGACCGTGCTGGTTTCGTTCATCGGCGGATCCTCATCGTGTCGCGTTCCTGGACGTATCGTTCGGGCCGGTCGTCAGCGCGCGAAATGCGCCTTCGCCTCGTAGAGGGTCTCGACCGTGATCAACGTCACGCCGCGTTCCGCGGCGAAGCGTTCGGTGTTGCGCCGCGCCTTCGGCCGGACGAAGAACGGGATCTTCTGCAGTTCGCGCTCGCCGTCCGCGGACCAGGTCGGCGCGGTCGCGACGGCGGTCGCCGCCGGAGCCGGTGCGGCGGCCTGCATGTCCGCGAGCGGCACGTCGGCATTCGGCCCTGCGGACGCCGGCAGGTGCGAGGCACGCGCCTCGTCGTGGAATTCGAAGTCGCCGCGAAACATCTGCAGCAGGTGCTCCTCCAGGCCCATCATCAGCGGATGCACCCAGGAGTCGAACAGCACGTTCGCGCCCTCGAACCCCATCACCGGGCTGTAGCGGGCCGGCACGTCCTGCACGTGCATCGGCGCGGAGATCACGGCGCAGGGGATGCCGAGCCGCTTCGCGACGTGCCGCTCCATCTGCGTGCCGAGCACGAGCTCCGGTGTCGCCGCCGCGATCGCCTGCTCGACCTCGAGGTAGTCGTCGGTGATGAGGGCGTCGATGCCGTGGGCGCCGGCCGCCTCGCGCACCTCGCGCGCGAATTCCCGCGAGTAGGTGCCCAGGCCGACGACCTTGAAGCCGATCTCTTCGGTCGCGATGCGCGCGGCCGCGATCGCGTGGGTGGCGTCGCCGAAGATGAACGCCCGCTTGCCGGTCAGGTACGTCGAATCGACCGAGCGCGCATACCAGGGCGTACGCGCCTGCGACGCCGACAGGCGTGCGACGCCCGGTTGTTCGCGTGCCAGCACATGGCGCGCATCGACGCCCGCCAGTTGCGCGACCTCCGCGATGAACGCCCGCGTCGCGCCGAGGCCGATCGGCACGGTCCGCGTGAAGGGCATTCCGAACGCGCGCTGCATCCACAGCGTCGTCGGCCGCGATACTTCCGGATAGAGGCAGACATTGAAGCTGGCATCCGGCAGGCGCCCGATGTCGTCGACCGACGCGCCCAGCGGGATGATCGCGTTGACGTCGATGCCGAGCTGCTCCAGGATCCGGTCGACCTCGACGACGTCGTCGCGGCAGCGGAATCCGAGCACGGTCGGGCCGATGATGTTGGCGAGCGGACGGCGCGGTGGCCGCTCGGGCTTCGCCGTGCCGCCGGCGACCTGCTGGCTGCGCTCCTGCAGGACGCTGCGCACGATCCGGTACAGCGTTTCGCCGGCGCCCCAGTTTTCCTTCTTGGAATAGGCCGACAGTTCCAGCGGCACGACGGGGACGGGCAGACCGAGCGAGCGGCCGAGATTGCCGGCCTGGTCCTGCAGCAGCTCCGCCGTGCACGACTCGCCGACCAGCAGCAACTGCGGCCGAAATCGCTCGTAGGCATCGGCGACCGCGCGCTTCGCGAGCGAGGCGGTTTCGCCGCCCAGGTCGCGCGCCTGGAACGTCGTGTAGGTCACCGGCGGGCGGCGGTCCATCCGCTCGATCATCGTGAACAGCAGGTCCGCGTAGGTGTCGCCCTGCGGCGCATGCAGCACGCAGTGGACGTCCTCGAACGATGCGGCGACGCGTATGGCGCCGATGTGAGGCGGGCCTTCATAGGTCCAGAGAGTGAGTTGCATCGGCGTGGGTGGGGCCTGCGGCGCGTCGCGGGGATCAGATCGACAGCTGCGCCCGGCGGCGCAGCGGCCGGGTGCAGATCTCGGCCAGGTCGGCCGCCTGCTCGTAACCCTGGATCGGCGTGAACACGAGCTCGATCGACCATTTCGTCGCCAGCCCGTCGGCCTCCAGCGGGTTGGCGAGGCCGAGGCCGCAGATCGTCAGGTCGGGGCTGGCGGCGCGCAGGCGATCGAGCTGCCGCTCGACGTCCTGGCCCTCGGACAGCGTCACGCCGGGCGGCAGCGCATCGAGTTCCGCGGCCATCATCTGGCGGTCGAGGTAGGGAGTGCCGATCTCGATCGGCTGCATCGCCAGTTCGCGGTGCAGGAAACGGGCGATCGGGATCTCGAGCTGCGAATCCGGCAGCATGAACAGGCGTTTGCCGGCGAGCCATTCGCGGGCGCCTCGGAGGCTTGTTCGGGCGCGCTGCGCGAGCGGCTCCAGGACGTCGCGTTGTTGCCGCGGCGCGACACCAAAATCCGCTGCGGCCGCTTCGAACCACGCCGTCGTGCCCTCGGCGCCGAGGGGAAACGGTGCCCGCAGCAGTCGCGCGCCGCGGGATACCAGCGCGCGAACCGTGCCGCCGACATAAGGTTGCGCCGCCAGCACCGAAGTCCCGGCGCCGACCGGCGGAAGGTCCGCGGCGCGACGCCCCGGAAGGTAGCGGACCGGCCCGACGCCGAGTTGCTCGAAGCAGCGGCCGAACTGGTCCTCGACGATGTCCGCCAGGCATCCGACGACGAGCAGTTGTCGCTCGTCGCTGGCGGGCAGCGCGCCGGCGAGCGCGACGAGTGCGGCATCCTCTCCCTGCGTGAACGTCGTCTCGATCCCGGAGCCGCTGAAGTTGAAGACGCGTACGCCCGGGCCCAGGCGGGCGTTGAGCCGCTCCGCGGCCTTCGCGAGATCGAGCTTGATGACCTCCGACGGGCACGACCCGACGAGAAACAGCGTCGTGATTTCCGGCCTGCGCTGAAGCACGCGGGTACAGATCCGGTCGAGTTCCTCGTGCGCGTCGGCGAGCCCCGCGAGGTCGCGTTCGCCCAGCACCGCGGTGCCGAATCGCGGCTCGGCGAAGATCATCACGCCGGCCGCCGACTGCAGCAGGTGCGCGCACGTCCGCGAGCCGACGACGAGGAAGAAGGCGTCCTGCAGCTTGCGATGAAGCCAGACGATGCTCGTCAGGCCGCAAAAAACCTCGTGCTGGCCGCGCTCGCGCAGGACGGGCAGCCCGGCGGCGCGCGCGACGCGGGCGTCGAGCTGGACGGCGACCGCCGTGCCGGCGTCGTTCATTCGGCGAGCGGCGCGCCCAGGGGGGCGACGGCCGCGGCGGACGGTGGCTCGAGGCGGGCACGGCGCAGCTTGAGCAGAAACTGCGCGGCATTGATCGCGTACGCCGCATAGGCGGCGAGCGCGAGCAGCATCTGGCCGCGCGCGCCCAGCGCGTCGTTCAGCAGCGCCGCGAGATACGCGGAGTGCAGCGCCAGCACGAGCATGCTCACCGCGTCCTCCCAGAAGAACGCCTCGGCGAACAGGTACTGCCCGAAGACGTCGCGCTCCCACAAGCAGCCGGTGATCATGATCGTGTAGAGGACCATGGTCTTGCAGACGATCGAGGCGGTCGCCGCCGCAAGGCCGGTCCCGGTGGCGAGGTAGTGCAGGACGAGCGCCAGGCTGACGAGGAACACGAGGAACTGGACCGGTGCCAGGATCCCCTGGACCAGCGTCCATCGCGAGTCATCGCGGCGACGCCGCTGCTCGGGCGTGTACAACAGCCGGCCAGCCGGTCGTTGCCCTGCGTGCACGGAATTCCTCCGCCCCGCGGCGCCTGCCGCGGTTGGACGTTCTTGGTTTAGGTATGACGATGAATCTAGACCTGACACTATGAAGTGTCAACGCAAATTTACGTCATGCGCTATTGACACGCGATTCGCATTTGGGTCTATAGTCGTTTCCAGGCTGGGGGTAAGAGATCAGACGATCGGATGATCGGCGGGTCGATTAGCGCCAACCGGACCGCGCAAAGATCGAATAACCATGACGCGACTCAAGGTTCTGCGGGGGCAGGATCCTGGGGAGGAGGGATCGATGGACCAGCCGGTGCGGAGAGGCGCCGCTTCTGGGAGCAAGGCCTGCGAGCAGCACGGCTGGTGTCTCTCGGAGGGGGCGGCAGTGCAGGCGCCAAGCAGTCTCGCGTCGGGCGAGGCCGCGAAGCCGGGGCAGGAACTGCATGCGCTCGTCCGCACCGTCGAGGCCCAGATCATTCCGCGGCTCGTGCTGGCGCATCGTGACGAGCACGGCCGACCGATCGATTTTGGCGGCATGATGCACGCGAGCGAGGAGGATCTCGAGCAGTGCGTCCGGCTCCTGATCGACTCCGGGGTCGAATCCATCTGCGCGTTCGCCGAAGGCGTGCACGCGCGCGGGATCGCGCTCGAGTCGGTCTATCTCGAGGTCTTCGCGCCGGCCGCGCGCCGGCTGGGCGAGCTGTGGGAATCGGACGACTGCAGCTTCACCGACGTCACGATCGCGTTGGGTCGCCTGCAGCAGGTCCTGCGCCGCTTCGGATCGCGGTTCCGCGGCGACGGTTTCGTCGGCGAGCCGTGGCGTCGGGCCTTGTTCGCCGCCGCGCCGGGCGAACAGCACACGTTCGGACTCAGCATGGTCGTGCAGTTCTTCCTGCGCGCCGGCTGGGACGCGAGCCTGCTGCCGGCGCCGGCCGGCGAGGAACTGGTGCAGCTCGTCCAGCGCGATCGCGTCGCGCTGGTCGGCCTCACGATGAGTTGCGAGAGCCGCGCCCCGGCGTTGAAAGCGTTGATCTCGCGCCTGCGTCGTCTGTCGGGCAATCCCGAATTGCGCGTCATCGTTGGCGGAAATCCGTTCAACGATCGCCCCGCGTTGGCGGCCGAAGTGGGGGCCGATGCCACGGCGATCGACGCGCATCGCGCGGTCGATATTGCGCAGCAACTGATATTGTCCGCGCCTTCTTTGTGCAATTGAAGATCGGTTCGCGCTCCGCGCCGGTCCGGGCGCGGCGGCTCGAAAGAGAGGGTGTGAGTTGGCGCAGCCGTTTCGTTCGCCGGCACAAAGTCTCGCAGGGATCGGAAGCGAGGCCGCATCGCGCGTCATTACCGCTGCCGCCGACGTCGCCCTGATCCTGGACCCGCAAGGCGTCATTCGCGACCTGTCCTTCAGCGCCGACGATCTCGCGCGCGACGGATACGGCAGTTGGGTCGGGCAGACATGGCTCGACACCGTCACGCTGGAAAGCCGACCGAAAGTCGAGGCGCTGCTCGACGAGGCGCGCCGGATGCCGACGACGAGCTGGCGCCAGGTGAACCATCCGTCGCCGCGTGGTGGCGACCTGCCCGTGCTGTACTCCGCGATCCAGATCGGCGGCGCCGGCGGCGTCATCGCGATCGGACGCAACCTGCGCAATGTCTCGGTGCTGCAGCAGCGGCTCGTCGACGCGCAGCAGTCGCTGGAGCGCGACTACGAGCGCCTGCGGCAGGCCGAGACGCGCTATCGGCTGCTGTTCGAGATGGCCTCCGAGGCCGTCCTGATCCTGGAGGCGAATTCGCAGAAGATCGTCGATGCCAATCCGGCGGCCGGCCGCATGCTCGGCAGCGGGGCGCGGCTGATGATCGGACGCAACTTTCCCGATGGCTTCGACGAGGCCAGCACGCGGTCCATCCAGGACCTCCTCGCGGTCGTGCGCGTCACCGGCCGGGCGAGCGACGTGACCGCGGAACTCGTCGAAGGCGGGCGCCGATTCACCGTCTCCGCGTCGCCGTTCCGGCAGGAAAACACGGCCCACATCCTCGTCCGCCTGGTTCCGCGCGCCGGCGCCGGGGAGGCGCAGAACGCGGAGGAGTTCAATGCCAAGGCGCGCCTGCTCGACATGATGGAGCGGCTGCCTGACGGATTCGTGCTGACCGATGCGGTCGGCCGCGTGCTGGTCGCCAATCGCGCCTTCCTCGATCTCATCCAGCTCACCAACGAAGACCAGGTTCGCGGCGAATCCCTCGAGCGCTGGCTGGGCCGCCCCGGCGTCGATCTCAACGTGCTGATCGGGAACCTCAAGGAACGGGATTCCATCCGGCTGTTCGGCACCACGCTGCGCGGTGAGTTCGGGACGACGTCGAACGTCGAGATCTCCGCGGTTTCCGCCCCCGACGCGCAGCCGCCGTGCCTCGGTTTCGCGATCCGCTCCGTCGCACGCCGCTTGAGCGAGGATGCCACCCCGGGCCGCGAGCTGCCGCGATCGGTGCAGCAGCTGACCGAGCTCATCGGCCGCGTGCCGCTCAAGGACCTCGTGCGCGAAACGACCGACGTGATCGAGCGCATGTGCATCGAGGCGGCCTTGGAGCTGACCGGCGACAATCGCGCGTCGGCCGCCGAAATGCTGGGCCTCAGCCGCCAGAGCCTTTACGTGAAGCTGCGGCGCTATGGGATCGCCGAGCTTTCGGCCGGCGAAGTGGGTCCGGGTCCGGCGAGCTGAAACTCTCGGCGTCAGGGCTGGCGCGTGCCGGCTCGCCTCGGGCCCGGGTGCGCCGGGCTTGAATTGCCGCCACGCGGACGTCCCGCCGGCATCCCGTACATCGATCCGGCAATTCCCGCGCGTGCGGCCTCGTGATTCGCGGGCCTGATCGGTTGTCGTGATCAGGTGACACGACGATGTCATTCTTGATTGACAGTCGAGCGTGTAACGCGGTAGCGTCATCGGATGAGCCGGCCCGCACCCGCGACTGTTCTCGAACTACTGAAGCCCGTCACGTGGTTTCCGCCGATGTGGGCCTTCGGGTGCGGCATCGTGTCCGCGGGGGCTTCGCTGGCAGAGCACTGGCCGGTGGCCGTCGCCGGGATCCTGGTCGCCGGCCCGCTCGTCTGCGGGACGAGCCAGGCAGCCAATGACTGGTTCGACCGCGAGGTCGACGCCATCAACGAGCCACAGCGGCCGATTCCTTCCGGACGCATGCCCGGGCGTTGGGGCCTTTACGTCGCGCTGGCATGGACGGCGATTTCCGCCGCCGCGGCCACCGCGCTGGGCACCTGGGGCTTCGGCGCGGCGCTGTTCGGCCTGCTGCTCGCCTGGGCCTACAGCGCGCCGCCGGTACGGCTGAAGCGCAATGGCTGGTGGGGCAACCTGGCCTGCGCCGTCTGCTACGAGGGCCTGCCCTGGATCACCGGATTCACGGTGATGGTCGCCGGCGCAGCGCCCGGCCTGCACGTCTTCGCGGTTGCGGCGCTCTACAGCCTGGGCGCGCACGGAATCATGACGTTGAACGACTTCAAGTCGGTCGAGGGCGACCGACGGCTGGGCATCGGCTCGCTGCCGGTGAAGCTGGGGGTTGCCGGCGCCGCGCGCGTCGCCTGCCTGATGATGGCCGTGCCGCAGGTCGTGATCGTCGTGCTGCTCGCGCTGTGGCAGCGGCCTTGGCACGCCGCCTTCGTCGCGGCGGTCCTCGCGACCCAACTCGCGATGATGAGCCGCTTCCTGCGGTCGCCGATCGAGCGTGCCACCTGGTACAGCGCGCTCGGCGTGACGCTGTACGTCTCCGGAATGCTCGCGTCGGCATTCGCGCTGCGCAACGTGGGGGGGTAGACGATGGTCCGATCCGACGAAGAGCACGTGTTCGATGTCGTCGTCGTCGGCGGCGGCCCGGCGGGCGCGACCGCGGCGGCCGATCTCGCGCGCGGCGGGCACCGCGTGGCGCTGCTCGACCGCGACGGCCGCATCAAGCCTTGCGGCGGCGCGGTGCCGCCGGTTCTGCTGCAGGAGTTCGCGATCCCGGACGCGTTGCTCGTCGCGCGCGTGCGGTCGGCGCGCATCGTCTCGCCGTCCGACCGGAAGGTCGAGATGCCGATCGACGACGGCGGCTACGTCGGCATGGTCGACCGCGAAGTCTTCGATGAATGGCTGCGCGAACGCGCGGCCTCCGCGGGTGCCGTGCGCCTCGTCGGCTCGTTCCAGAAGATCGAGCGGGAAGGTCTTGCCGAGCCGGATCGGGTGCGCGTCGTTTACGACGACAGGCAGGGTCACCGCGGCACGCTACGCGCGCGCGTCGTGATCGGCGCCGACGGCGCCCGCTCGCGCGTCGCGCAGCAGTGCATCGACGGCGCGGACCGGATGCCGTACGTCTTCGCGTACCACGAATTCGTGCGCTCGCCGGCGCCGCAGGAAAGTGCGGACGCGCGCCGCGTCGATTTCGACGGCAGTCGCTGCGACGTCTATTACCGCGGCGAAATCTCGCCGGACTTCTACGGTTGGGTCTTCCCGCATGGCGACGTGACGAGCGTCGGTACCGGCAGCGCACAGCGCGGATTCTCCGCGCGCCGCGCGGTCGAGACGTTGCGCGCGGCGTCCGGCCTCGACGGCGCGGAAACCCTCCGTCGCGAAGGCGCGCCGATCCCGATGCGCCCGCTGAAGCGATGGGACAACGGTCGCGACGTCGTGCTCGCCGGCGACGCGGCCGGTGTCGTCGCGCCGGCGTCGGGCGAAGGGATCTACTACGCGATGACCGGCGGGCGCCTCGCGGCGGAGGCGGCCGGCGAATTCCTGGCGAGCGGCGACGCGCGCAAGCTGGCGCTCGCACGGCGCCGATTCATGCGCAAGCACGGCCGCGTGTTCTGGATCCTCGGCATGATGCAGCGGTTCTGGTACGCGACCGACCGCCGTCGCGAACGTTTCGTCAGCATTTGTCGCGATCCCGACGTCCAGTCGCTGACCTGGCAGGCGTACCTGCACAAGCGCCTGGTGCGCAAGCGCCCGCTGGCACACGTGCGCATCTTCTTCAAGGACGTGGCGCACCTGCTGGGGCTTGCGCGTACCTAGTCCCGATGCACGCGATGGACGGGCTGAGCGTCCGGCGGGCGTTGCGGTGAACAGGCCGTAGGCCGGGCGCCGGATGGCCACAACGCTGGTCGATGCGATCCTTGTCGCGATCGTCGCCGAGGCGATCGCCCTCGTGGCCTATCGACGGATGAGCGGCGCCGGCCTCGCGACCGCCCCGTTGCTCTGCAGCCTCGCCTCGGGCGCTGGCCTTCTCGGCGCATTGCGCGTCGCGCTCTCCGACGGCGGCCGCCTCGGCCCAGCGCTGCTGGCACTGCTCGCCTTCGCGCTCATGGCTCATCTCGCGGAACTGGCGCTGCGATGGGCGCCGCCGCGCGACCGCCCGCCGGCAACGAGCAGGCACGCCCGATCGCAGCCGGGCGCATTCAGGTGGTGGCGCCGGCGTGGCGCTCGCCCGCGCGCTCCGGAGCCGTCGCCACCCACGCCGTGAACCAGAACGTGCTTCCGGCAGCCGCCTGGCTCTCGACGCCGATCTCGCCGCCCATCAGGCGCACGATGCCGGCGCAGATCGCGAGTCCCAGCCCGGTGCCGCCGTAGCGGCGCCCGGTGGACGCGTCGACCTGCTCGAACGCTTCGAAAATGCGCTGCTGGTGGTCCGCATCGACGCCGATGCCGGTGTCCTCGACCGCGAAGCGAAGCCGCGCGCGGTCGCCGTCGACCTGGTCGACGCGCGCAGCGATATGGATCGAGCCCCGCTCCGTGAACTTCAGCGCGTTGCCGACGAAGTTGAGCAGGACCTGCCGCAGCCGCAGCGGATCGCCGACGAAGCGTGTGCCGACGCCCGTCGCGGCGTGCGCGGGGTCCCCGGCCTCGAAGCGCGCGCTGAACTCGATGCCTTTGGCCAGCGCTTTCGGCGTCATCATCGCGCGCACGCCGTCGATCAGTTCGACGACGTCGAAGGGCGTCGACTCCAGGCTCGAGGTGCCCGATTCGATGCGCGACAGCACCAGGACGTTGTCGATCAGCCCGAGCAGCTGTTCGGAGGCCTGGTTCATCACGCGGATGCGCTCGGCGTGCAGTTCGCGCGTGCGCGGATCGAGCGCGATCAACTGCGCCATTCCGGTGATGGCATTGAGCGGTGTGCGGATCTCGTGGCTGATGTTGGCGAGGAAGCGGTTCTTCGCGCGGCTCGCGGCCTCGGCCGCGTCCTTGGCCTGCAGCAGCTGCTGCGTGCGCAGGTCGACCACCTCCTCGAGACGCTCGCGGTGCGATTGCAGTTCGGATTCCAGGCGCTTTCGATCGGTGATGTCGCGGCTGATGCCGACGACGCCGATGACGCTGCCGTCGGCGCCGCGCAGCGGCGCCTTCAGCGTGTCCAGGCAGACGCGGCGGCCGTCCGCATAGGCCGTCCAGATCTCGTGGCGGTACGTCTCGCCGGTCCGCAGCACCTCGCGGTCGGACTGGCGGTAGATCTCGGCCAGGTCGCGCGGCGCGAAGTCGTAGTCGGTCATTCCGTGGGCCCGTGCTTCGCTGCGCCCGCAAAAGGCGGCGAACGCATTGTTGAACGCGAGATAGGTCGAGGCGGCGCTCTTGAAGAAGACCAGGTCCGGCGTCGCGTCGATCAGCGTGCGCAGCAGCGCGCGCTCGCCCGCCAGCGCAAGGTAGGGCGCACGGACGCCGGCGACGAACACCGCGCGGTAGATCATCAGGTAGCCGGCGGCGCGCAGGCCATGGCCCAGCGCGTTGGAGATGTCCGAGACGTCGAGGTAGACGGTGAAGAAGAACTCGGCCGCGCCGAGCGTCCACGCGGCGGCCGCGAGCCACATCAGATCGAGGCTCGATTCGCGCCGCGCGCGCGTCGCCAGCATGACGGCGGCTGCGGCATGGACGGCGACGATCACGTATTCGAAGCCGATCTTGAAGGCCGTCAGTCCTCGGCCGTCGACGAAAGTGCGTGGCAGCCGGTCGGAGTGGAAGAGGCCGACCCACAGGACCGCCGCGCTGACGGCCAGCGCAACGAGGTAGGCGGTCGCGTGCACCGGGCGGGACCACGGGTGCTGAGGCATCCATGCGGCGGCCAGAAGGCCGCCGGCGACCAGCGACGCGTCGGCGAGCCAGAATGCGATGGCTTTCTCCGGATCGCTCGGCGTGACGAAGTCCGGCATCCCCTTGTAGGAGAACGTATGCGCGAAATCGACGATCGCGACGGCGAGGAAGACGGCTCCGAGAAGCGACGTGCGGGCGTTGAATGACAGCCCGCGGAGGTTCCAGCCGCTGCCGACGACGAGCGCGCAGACGCAGATCGTCAGCAGTTCCAGCGCGCTGTGCAGCGGCAGGTAGGCCGCGGCGCTGAACACCTTCACCGGTGGGATCAACAGACCGAGCAGCAGCGCCAGCGTGGCCAAGCCGGCCGCCAGGAGCGGGGATCGCGCGGTATCCGGCGACCCGATCGCGACGCCGGATACGGCGTGGTCGACCGCGAGGCCCTCGAATCCGCCGCGCATATGACGCAGGTCGGCGGGCGGCGCGTGGATCCGGGGAAGCTCGGAGACGTTCATTGCGACCGACGATGACGCATGACGTCGCGAGCCGCGGTGTCAGGATGCCCGTCGTGCGGCGGCGAACGACGCGCCACCGAAGACGAGGAACCAGATCAACGACCACCCCGGAATCGTCAGCCCGAGGAAGCGCCAGTCGATCTGCGTGCACTCGCCGGAGCCCTGGAAGATCTTCGGCAGCGCGCGGCCGAGTGGGAAGTTGCTGATGAGCGTTCCCAGCCCGGGGCCGCAGGTCTCGAACTCCGGCGGATTGAGTTGAAGGTGGACGTGCCAGGCGGCGACCCCGGCGCTGGCCAGCGCGACGAGGATCGCGACGACCGCGGCGGGCCGCCCCAGAAGGCGCGGCGCGAGCGCGCCGACGATCGCCACCACGCACAGCACGACGAAGCCGTAGCGCTGCAGGACGCACAGCGGACACGGCTCGAGCCCTTCGATGTGCTGCAGGACCAGTCCGTAGCCGAGCAGCGACGCACAGGCGAGCGCGATGAAGGCGAACCAGGCGCGCCGCGGAAGCGCCTGCAAGGTCGAACCGAGTTTCATCCGGGGCTCCTGCGCGGCGCCTTGGCGCGCGTCAGCGTCTTCTTGGCCGGGCCGGGTGCGCCTCCGGCCGCGCTCGGCGACCGTTCCGGCGGCGTCAGCGCGGCATCGCCCGCGAGGTCGGACGCAGTGGCGCCGTCCGGGGCGGCGTGCGCGCGCGGCGGATTCGGGGCTGACAGCGGGGCTGACAGCGGGGGTGACAGCGGGGCTGAAAGCGGGGGCAGCAGCGGCAGCAGGGCCGCGTGGATCTTCGGCGAACCGCAGACCACGTCGCCGCCGTAAAGGTAGTCGGCCCCGCCGCCGGGGGCCGAGATCATGCCACCGGCCTCGAGGATCAGCAGCGAGCCCGCCGCGACGTCCCAGGGCTGCAGGCCGTACTCCCAGAAGCCGTCGAGGCGTCCCGCCGCGACGTAGGCGAGATCGAGCGCCGCTGCGCCGGCGCGGCGCACGCCCGCGGTTTCCAGCACGACGCGACGCAGGCCGTCCATGTAATGATCGAGCCGCTCGACGCCGCGGAACGGCAGGCCGGTGCCGATCAGGCTTTCTTCGAGCTTCGTGCGGCGCGAGACCCGCAGGCGGCGGTCGTTGAGGAACGCGCCGGCGCCGCGCGATGCCGTGAAGAGCTCGTTGTTCGTCGGGTCGTAGACCACGGCGTGCGCGACCTGCCCGCGATGTTCCAGCGCGATCGACACGGCGTACTGCGGGAATCCGTGGATGAAGTTCGTCGTGCCGTCGAGCGGATCGATGATCCACAGGAATTCCGGCCGCGTCGCCGGGCGCTGCGAGGCCGACTCCTCCGCGAGGAAGGCGTGCGCCGGATAGGCCGTGCGCAGCGTCGAGATGATCGCTTCTTCGGCGGCGCGATCGACTTCGGTGACGAAATCGCGCCGCCCCTTGGTCGAGACGCGCACGAGGTCGAGGTCGAGGCTGGCGCGATTGATGATCGAGGCCGCCTTGCGGGCGGCCTTGACCGCGGTGTTGAGCATCGGGTGCATGGCGACGGGGAGGCTAGACTCCGGTCAATGGGCGCATATTATGGGTGAGATTCGGGTCCCGCCGGTGACGCGGCGCGCAGGAGCCGCCGGGTGAACGGCACGCCCGATGGACACGCGTCGGCGCCGGGGTCGCGCGACGATGCCGACGACAACGCCGCGCTGCCGGAGGCGGTCGGCGCGATACGCTACGTGCTCGTCGAGCCCAGCCATGCGGGAAACATCGGCGCCAGCGCGCGGGCGCTGGCGACGATGGGCTTTGACCGCCTCGTCGTCGTTGCGCCGCGCGATGCCGACTTCAAGTCGGACCGCGAGGCGCGGGCGCTGGCCGTCGGGGCCGCGCCGCTGCTGGACGACGCGGCGGTCGCGGCGAGCCTCGACGATGTGCTGGGCGACTGCACGCTGTCCTTTGCGATGACGGGCTACGATCGCGAATACGGTCCGCCGTTGCGCGACCTCCGATCCGCGGCGCGCCTCGCGATCGACCACCTGGCGGCGGGCCGTGGCGACGTCGCGTTCGTTTTCGGCACCGAGCGCACCGGGCTCGGCAACCGCGATGTCGAGCGCTGCCATTACAGCTGCGCGATACGGGCCGACCCCCGCTTCGCGTCCCTGAATCTCGCGCAGGCAGTCCAGGTGGCGGCCTACGAGTGCCGGATGGCACAGCTGGCCGTTTCGCCGGAGACGTCGCTCGCGTCGCGCTTCGACGAGGAACCGCCGCCGAAGGTCGGCGACATCGAGGCCATGCACGAGCACCTGGAACGCGGTCTGGTCGCGCTCGGCGTCCTCGACCCGCAGGCGCCGCGCCGCACGATGGCGCGATTGCGGCGCCTTTTCGCGCGCGCGCAACCGTCGGCCGCGGACGTTGCGCTGCTGCGCGGGATTTTCGCCGCGATGGTGGAGCGCAAGCTCGAGCGGGCCGGGTCGCGCGGCGGACGGCGCGCCAAGGCGCGCGGGCTCGCTCAGGGGACCGGCGCGAACGTCCAGGGTGCGCCGCGAAGGTCCAGGTAGCCGCCGCGCGGCGGATTCGCTCCGAGGTCCCAGTCCGGCAGCACCCAGCGGTCCGCGCCGCCCTCGAGGGCGTAGTGCCCCGGACGGTGCGTATGGCCGTGGATCATCGTCGCGACCCCGGCGGCCTTAAGGTCCTCGAGGACCGCCTCCGGCGTGACATCCATGATCTCCATCGCCTTCTCGCGCTTGCCGGCCTCGCTCTGCGCCCGCGCATTGCCGATCAGCGCATGCCGTGCGGCCAGCGGCTGCGCCAGGAACTGCTGCTGCCAAGCGGGGTTCCGGACCTGCGTCCGGAACCGCTGGTAGGCCGTGTCCCGAGTGCAGTAACGGTCGCCATGGGCGAGCAGCAGCGACGCCCCGCGGCGCGATCCACCGGCGGCGGCAACGCGCGCCCGTACCGGATCGTCGAGGAGGCTCGCGCCGCAGGCCTGCGCATAGCGCGCGCCGATGAGGAAATCGCGGTTGCCGTGCATCAGGAGCACGCGGCAGCCGCCTGCCGCGACGCCGGCCAGCGCCGCGGCGACGGCGCGACCGATCTCGCTGTCCCGGTCGTCGTCGCCCGCCCAGTACTCGAAGAGGTCGCCGAGGACCAGCAATTCGCGATAGGCCGGCGCGATGTCGGTGCAGAAGCGCAGGAAAGCCTGCGTCGTCGCCTCCGCGGCGGACGCCAGGTGCAGGTCGGAGATGAAGACCGGGTCGGCGAGTTCGAGCTCGGCGAACGCCGGACCGCCACCTGCGCCAGGCGCCGGCGGCGCCGCCCCCGGCTGGCCGGCCTCAGGCAACGTCGGGCACTTCCTCGGCGCGCAGCAGCACGACGTCTTCTTCCGGGACGTCCGCGTGCATGCCGCGGCGCGTCGTGCGGACGTCCTTGATGCGATCGACGACGTCGAATCCTTCGATGACGCGGCCGAACACGCAGTAGCCCCAGCCTTGCGCGTTCGGCGCCGTGTGGTTCAGGAAATGGTTGTCGGCGACGTTGATGAAGAACTGCGCGGTCGCCGAATGCGGGTCCGAGGTGCGCGCCATGGCGATCGTGTAGCGCTGGTTGCGCAGCCCGTTGTCCGCCTCGTTCTGGACCGGCGACTGGGTCGGCTTCTGGCGCATCCCGTTCTCGAAGCCGCCGCCCTGGACCATGAAGCCGTTGATGACGCGGTGGAAGAGCGTGTTCTCGTAGTGGCCGCTGCGCACGTACGAAAGGAAGTTCTCGACCGTCTTCGGCGCCTTCGCGGCGTCCAGCTCGAGCGTGATCGTGCCGTGGTTCGTATGCAGCCGGACCATCTATGAATCCCCTGGAAGCGTTTGGTTGAAGTGCGGTGGCGCGGCGCGCGCTACTTCAGGATGCGCGCCGACTTGATGACGACCGGCGCCTTCGGCACGTCGCGGAACGGACCGAAGCTCGCGGTCTCGACGTCGCGAATCCGGTCCACCACGTCCATGCCTTCGACGACCGAGCCGAAGACCGCGTAGCCGAAGCCGTCGCGGCCGGGATAATCGAGGAACGGATTGTCGACGACGTTGACGAAGAACTGTGCCGTCGCCGAATTCGGATCGCCGGTACGCGCCATCGCGAGCGCGCCACGTACGTTCTTCAGCCCATTGTTGCTCTCGATGGCGATCGGCGGCCGCGTCGGCTTCTGCACCATGTTGGTCGTGAAGCCGCCGCCCTGGATCATGAACTCCTTGATCACGCGGTGGAAGACGGTGCCGTCGTAGAAACCGCTCTTCGCGTAGTCCAGGAAGTTGGCGCACGACTTCGGCGCCTTGTCGGGCTGCAGTTCGACGACGAAGGCGCCGAGCGACGTCTCGAACCGGACGCGTGGCCGCACGGCGGCGGCGCTCTCGGCGCTCTCGGCGGACCGCGCGGCAAACGGCAGCACGCCTAGCGGAAGCGCGCCAAGGGTTGCGATGGAAGCGGCCGCCGCCACGCCGAGGCGGCGGCGCGCGGCGTCGATGGACGGACGTACGCCGGCGGCGCGTCGGGTGCTGAAGGTTTTTTTCATCGGGCTTGATCAGGCCGCGCCGAGCCCAGTCGGCGGCTGGCAGGTCGGCGGCTGGCAGGGTTGCCGGATAAACGATGCATCGTACCGCGGAACGCGACCGGACGCCGCCTTCAGCGCGAAGGGCGCAGCTTCGCGAGCAGCGCGCGCGTCGCGTCGAGCTTGGCCTTCAGGGCCGCATTGCCGGCATCGTGGCGCGCGGCGCGCTCGTAGGCATCGACGGCGCGCGCCAAGTGGACGTCGCCCAGGTTCTCGTAGGCCGTCGCATAGTCCGGCTGCGCGACGAGCGCGTGTTGCAGCAGTGCCTCCGCCTGCGTGAGCTTGCCCTGCGCGGCCAGCAGGACCGCGAGGTTGTTGTAGGGCTCCGGGAGCTCCGGGTATTCCTGCGTCAGTTTCTCGTACTCCGCAATGGCTTCGTCGCGGCGGTCCAGGTCGCCGAGCATCACGGCCCGCATGAACCGCACCTGAAGGTTGCGAGGCTGCGCCCGGATGACCGTTTCGGCTCGTTCCAGCGCCTTCGCCTCCTGCCCCGACCGCATCAGCTTGGCGACTTCCGCGGCTTCCGACTGCGGCTCCGGGACCAGGACCGAGGATTGCGCGCGCGCGGCCGTCGCGACGCACAGGGCCAGCGCAGCGGCAAGCACCCGACCGCCGGCGGCGCGTGCAATGAGGGCGAGAGAACCGCGTGCCGGCGTCATCGTCGTGCGGCCGGTCGCGCTATCCGGGCGGCGCGTGGCACCGGAGCGGGCAGGGGCGGGCACGGGAGCCTTATACTCATCGGCCCAGTCTACCAATGAACTTGTCTGCGGGATCTTTCGCCTCGGGCGTCGCGGCCGCCTCCAGGCGGCGCGGCGATCCGAAGCGAGGCGGATCGGGACGCCGACCTGCCACCCGCCGGGGACCCGCCGCGCCATGACGATCACGATCTACAACACGCTAGCGCGCCGCGAACAGCCGCTCCAGACGCTGCAGCCGGGCAAGATCGGCCTTTATGTCTGCGGCATCACGACCTACGACTACTGCCACCTGGGGCACGCCCGGCTGATCCTGACGTTCGACGTCGTGCAGCGCTGGCTGCGGTTGCGTGGCTACCAGCTGACGTACGTGCGCAACATCACGGATATCGACGACAAGATCATCAAGCGTGCTGCCGAGCGCGGTGTCTCGATCGGCGAGCTGACCGAGGTCTTCGTCAAGGCGATGCACGAGGACTTCGCCGCCCTCGGCTGCCAGCCCCCCGACGTCGAGCCGCGCGCGACGCAGTTCATTCCGCAGATGCTCGACCTGATCGGCCTGCTGCAAGAAAAGGGGCTGGCCTACCAGGACAACGACGGCGACGTGAACTTCGCGGTCCGTCGCTTCCCCGACTACGGCAAGCTGTCGCGCAAGTCGCTGGAAGACCTGCGCGCCGGCGAACGCGTCGCGGTCGGCGCCACCAAACGCGACCCGCTCGACTTCGTGCTGTGGAAGCGCGCGAAGGCCGGCGAACCGTCGTGGGCATCGCATTGGGGCGACGGGCGGCCCGGCTGGCACATCGAATGCTCCGCGATGTCGACCGAAATCCTCGGTCGCCACTTCGACATCCATGGTGGCGGACCCGACCTGATCTTCCCGCACCACGAGAACGAGATCGCGCAGAGCGAAGGCGCATTCGGCGGCACGTTCGCGACGACGTGGATGCATTGCGGCGCGCTGCGCGTCGGGCATGACAAGATGTCGAAGTCGCTCGACAACTTCGTGACGATCCGCAAGGCGCTGGAGCACTACGACGGCGAGGTCCTGCGCTTCTTCCTGATCCGGTCGCAGTACCGCAGCCAGATCTCGTTCTCGCCCGACCAGGTCATCGAGGCGCGCACCGCGCTGCTGAGGCTTTACACGGCGCTGCGCGATTCGCCGCCCGCCGAGCCGGCGGCCGCGATCGACTGGAACGAGCCGCACGCGGCGAAATTCGCCGCCGCGATGGACGAGGACTTCAACACCGCGCTCGCGACGGCGGTGTTGTTCGAACTCGCGAGCGAGGTCAACCGCACGCATTCGCCGGCGCAGGCCGCGCAACTCAAGGCGCTCGGCGGCGTGCTGGGCCTGCTGCAGCGCGATCCGGTGGAATACCTGCGGCGCGGCGGCAACGGTCCGGCGGCGACCGGCGGCGCCGAGGCGGCCGACATCGAGGACCTGATCGCCCGTCGCGCGGCCGCGAAGAAGGCACGCGACTTCGCGACGGCCGATGCGCTGCGCACCGAGCTCACCGGGCGCGGGATCATCCTCGAGGATGGCCCGGGGGGCACGACGTGGCGACGGGCCTGACGGCCGCGCGCGCGCGGCCCGCGTACTGGGCGCAGGCGCGCCGCCACCTCGCGCGGTCCGACCCGACCCTGGCGGCGATCATGCGGCGCCACCCGCGCGTCGCGATCACTTCGCGCGGTGACGCGTTCCATACGCTGGTGCGCTCGATCGTGGGCCAGCAGATCTCCGTGAAGGCCGCCGATGCCATCTGGGGCCGGCTGCATGGCACCTGCGTGCAGATGACGCCGGATGCGCTGCTGCGCCGCCGCGCCGCGACACTGCGCCGCTGCGGCCTGTCGGATCGCAAGGTCGAGTACCTGCGCGACCTCGCCCGCCACTTCGCCTCCGGTCGCGTCGAGCCGGCGCGGCTGGCCGCGATGCCCGACGAGGAAGTGATAACCTGTCTGACCGACATCCGGGGCATCGGCCGCTGGACGGCCGAGATGTTCCTGATCTTCAACCTGATGCGCCCGGATGTCCTGCCGCTCGACGATCTCGGGTTGCTGAAGGCGGTGAGCCGCCATTACTTCGACGGCGATCCCGTCGAAGAGCTGCTGGCACGTGCCGGCCGCGCGCGGGTGGCGACGCTGGGGCAGCGCTGGGCGCCGTACCGCAGCGTCGCAACGTGGTACCTGTGGCGAAGCCTGGACCCCGTTCCGGTCGAATATTGAGTCATCTAGGGTGGTTGCCATCGTGAAGACAACCTATCTCGAGTTCGAGCAGCCGATTGCCGACCTGGAAGCCAAGATCGAGGAGTTGCGCTTCGTCCAGGACGACTCCGCCGTCGACATTACCGAGGAGATCTCGCGCCTCGAGGTGAAGGCGCAGGCGCTGCTGAAGGAGATCTACGCCAAGCTCACGCCATGGCAGGTCGCGCTGCTCGCGCGGCATCCGCAGCGGCCGTACACGCTCGACTATGTCGGCGACATCTTCACCGACTTCCACGAGCTCCACGGCGATCGCTCGTTCTCCGATGACCTGTCGATCGTCGGCGGGCTGGCCCGGTTCAACGGCCAGGCGGTGATGGTGATCGGGCACCAGAAGGGACGCGACACGAAGGAGCGGGCGCTGCGCAACTTCGGGATGCCGAAGCCCGAGGGCTATCGCAAGGCGCTCCGCCTGATGCAGCTCGCGGAGAAGTTCGGCCTGCCGATCTTCACGTTCGTCGACACGCCGGGCGCCTATCCGGGCGTCGATGCGGAGGAACGCGGGCAGTCGGAGGCGATCGGGCACAACCTGTACGTGATGTCGCAGCTCAGGGTCCCGATCGTCACGACAATCATCGGCGAGGGCGGATCCGGCGGCGCGCTGGCGATCGCGGTCGCCGATACCGTGCTGATGCTGCAGTTCGCGACGTATTCGGTGATTTCGCCGGAGGGTTGCGCCTCGATCCTCTGGAAGAGCGCCGACCGCGCCGCCGACGCGGCCGAGGCGCTCGGACTGACGGCGCATCGCCTGAAGGCCCTGGGCCTGATCGACAAGATCGTCTCCGAGCCGCTCGGTGGCGCACACCGCGATCCGAAGCAGATGTCGGTGATGCTCAAGCGGGCGCTTGGCGACAGCCTGCGGCAATTCCAGGACATGAAGCCGCGCGAGCTGCTGGCGGCCCGCCACACGCGGCTTCTCGCCTATGGCAAGTTCAAGGAAACCGGCGTCGAGGAAGGCTGAGGCCCCGCGGGCGGCGCGCGCCGCCAACGCCGACGCGCCGCTGCTCGCCGCATTCTCCCAGGCCTTGCGTCGGCTGGCGCAGGCTCCGGCGGATCCCCGTTTTGCCGTCTCGTCGCAGCAGCGCGCGGGGCAGGGCAACGCCGCGGTGGAACCGGCGAAGCTCTCGCTCGCCGTGGCTTTCAGCGGCGGCTGCGACTCCACCGTCCTGCTGGAACTCGCCACCCTCGCGCGCGCGCGTCGCGGGTCCCCCATCGGCCGCCTGGCCGCGATCCACGTCCACCACGGGCTGCTCCCGCAGGCCGATGCGTGGGCGGAACATGCTCGGAGCCACTGCGCGTCCCGCCACCTCGAATTCATCCTGCGCCGGGTCCGCGTCGTCCGTTCCGGGCGCGGGACCGAGGACGCGGCCCGCCGCGCCCGCTACACGGCGCTGGCCGACGTCGCGCGGCAGCAGGGCTTCGACGCCGTGATGACCGCGCACCATGCCGACGACCGCATCGAAGGCTTCCTGTTGCAGTGGCTGCGCGGTGCCGGGCCCCAGGGTCTCGCCGGCCCCTCGCCGTGCCGTCCCCTGGACCCCGGGCTGCCGGCAGGAACGAGGCTGCTGCGCCCGCTGTTGGACGTGGAGCGTTCGTCGATCGAGGCTTTTGCGCGACGCCACCGGCTCTCGTGGATCGAGGATCCCTCGAATCGCTCGATCGAGGTCGACCGGAGCGCGTTGCGTCACGAGGTCCTTCCGACGTTGGCCGGCATTCGCCGCGGTTTTCGGCGCGCCGCCGCGCGCTCGATCGATCTCGTCGCCGAAATGGCGGCCACGCTGAACGATGTCGCGCTCGAGGATCTCCTTCGTTGCGCGGCCGACGCCGGCGCCGCCAGCCTGCGCCTTGCGCCGTGGCGCGCCCTTGCCGAAGGGCGGCGCGCCCACGTGCTGCGGGCCTGGCTTGCGCGCGCCGGCTTCGAGGCGCCCGCGCGCGGGCGGCTGCAGGGCGCGATCGACGCGCTCCTCGCTGCGCCGTTGCGCGCCGCGCAGCGGGTCGACTTGGGTGACGCGACGATCCTGTGCGCCCACGGCGTGTTGCGCGTCGAGCGGCGGGATGCGCGGCACCTGCGTACCGCCCGTGACGTGGTCGCGCCGGCGCCGGACACGGCACGCCTGCGCTGGGACGGCGAAGCGGAAATCGCGGTGCCGGGATGGTCCGGACGCCTGCGCTTCATTTCGACGCAAGGGCAGGGGTTCGATGCCGACTGGCTGCGCGGCGCAGAACTCGAAGTCCGCGGGCGGCATGGGGGCGAGCGCTTCAAGCCGCATCCGGCGCGGCCGTCGAAGACGCTGAAGCAGGTCTACCAGGAGTGCGGCGTCGCGGCACCGGCGCGCCGCGCGCTGCCGCTCGTCTGGGCCGGTCCGGACCTGCTCTACGTGGCCGGTGTAGGCGCCGATGCGCGTCGGGTCGGCTCCGGCGGGCGGCGCGTCCGCCTCGAATGGATGGCCGACGAGGCCGGGCAGGGCCTCCACGGCGGCCTTATATAATCCGCGGTTTTGCTCGTCGGGAATCGCGCTGCCATGGCGCTCATCGTTCAAAAGTACGGCGGGACCTCGGTGGGCTCGCCGGAGCGCATCCGGCAGGTCGCGCAGCGGATCGCAAAATGGTCGCGCGCCGGCCACCAGCTCGTCGTCGTCGTGTCGGCGATGAGCGGCGAGACGAACCGCCTGATCGCGCTGGCAAAGGAACTGCAGAAGGAGCCGGACCCGCGCGAGCTCGACGTCATCGCCGCGACCGGCGAGCAGGTGACGATCGGGCTCGTCGCGATGGCCCTGAAGGCAATCGGCGTCGACGCGCGCAGCTACACCGGCGCGCAGGTCCGCGTGCGGACCGACAGCGCCTTCACCAAGGCGCGCATCCTGTCGATCGACGAGCAGAACATCCGACGCGACCTGGATGCGGGACGCGTCGTCGTCGTCGCCGGGTTCCAGGGCCAGGACGAGGAAGGGAACATCACGACCCTGGGTCGCGGCGGCTCCGACACCTCGGCCGTCGCGCTGGCCGCGGCGCTGAAGGCCGACGAGTGCCTGATCTACACCGACGTCGACGGCGTCTACACGACCGATCCGCGGATCGTCGCCGAGGCGCGCCGGCTGCGCACGATCACGTTCGAGGAAATGCTGGAGATGGCGAGCCTCGGATCGAAGGTCCTGCAGATCCGCTCGGTCGAGTTCGCCGGCAAGTACCGCGTCCGATTGCGCGTGCTCTCCAGCATGACGGACGCGCTGCTGCCGCTTGCCGAAGAAGCGGATTCGGGCACCCTGATCACGTTCGAGGAAGACACCAAGATGGAACAGGCGGTCATTTCCGGCATCGCGTTCTCGCGCGACGAGGCCAAGATCACGCTGACGCGCGTGCCCGATCGGCCCGGGATCGCCTTCCAGATCCTGGGCCAGGTCGCCGACGCGAACATCGACGTGGACATGATCATCCAGAACACCAGCGTCGAGGGCACGACCGACTTCTCGTTCACGGTGCACCGGAACGAGTACGCGAAGGCGATGGACGTCCTGAACTCGAAGGTGAAGGCGAGCGTCGGCGCGGCGCAGATCGTCGGCGATCCGAAGATCTGCAAGGTGTCGGTCGTCGGTATCGGGATGCGCTCGCATGTCGGCATCGCGAGCCTGATGTTCAAGACGCTTTCGGAGGAAGGGATCAACATTCAGATGATCTCGACGAGCGAAATCAAGATCTCGGTCGTGGTCGACGACAAGTACATGGAACTTGCGGTGCGGGCGCTGCATCGGGCCTTCGGGCTCGACCACGCAGTCGCCTGAGGCCGGCGCCGCGGGGCGCGTTGACCGTGGTGTGCGGCGCAACTAGACTTGTCGACCGGCTCGCGTCGTATTTTTTTCTCGGGTCGTCGGGGTGACCGGGGGTTGCGGCCCGAGCGGGTGCGCTCCCCGATCGCAGTAAAGCTTGCTTTGACGGTTGGCGCTCCGGCGCCGACCCACCGGTTCAGGACCGGAGACGTGGCCGAGTGGTCGAAGGCACTCCCCTGCTAAGGGAGCACATGAGCAAAAACTCGTGTCGACGGTTCGAATCCGTCCGTCTCCGCCAGTAAGAGCCAATAAAAACAACGATTTAGAAGTTTTTTGAGCGCGATTCGAGGCGCCGTTCCTCGCACAGTTCGAAGGAACGTTTCACGGTCGAACTTAATGGTTCGTTGACTTATCCAACACGATTTGCTCAATGCGTCGCTGATCCGTCGCGCTTTCGAGTCACGATGCCAGCTTGGAGCAGGTTGCACCGACTTGCGTGACGGTCCGGAGTCGACAAGCGCACCGCAGCGGCATTTCTACGGTCGCGCTGACCGTCCTAAAGCGATGCGAGAATTCCTCGCGATGCCCGTTTCGGGGAAGGCAGTCGAGGTCGCGTGTCGGCCCGATGCGGGCCTTCGCGCCGGACGAAAGCTCGACCGCTGTCTGGTGTTACCAGTCGTTCCCCTTTGACGCCTGAACTGCGGCGGTCGGCCAGGAGCGGCCCTTCACTAACGCCCGGTGCCGAGTCGTCCGATCGGGGCGCCATCTAAGCATGGGCGATGTCTTGCAAAGGCGAGCGAGCGATGG
>DATKPC010000048.1:0-26076 GCA_035524275.1 Burkholderiaceae bacterium | reverse complement strand
GCCCGCCCACTCCCCCACCCCTCTCCCGCTACGCGGGCGAGGGGCGATCCGGCGTCGAGAATTCAGGCGTTGTCACCACGGCTGACGACGTAACGCCCCTCGCCCACGCGAAGCGGGAGAGGGGCGATCCGGCGTCGAGAGTTCAGGCGTTGTCACCACGGCTGACGACGTAACGCCCCTCGCCCGCGTAGCGGGAGAGGGGTGGGGGAGTGGGCGGGCGCGACGCGACGCCGCGCGCCCGCCGCGCCGGCCGCCTATTCCGGCAGCCGCCGCATCGACTGCTCGGGCGGCAGCATCCCCATCTGCGGCTCGTAGCCGCGGAACCGGTTCATCGCCCAGACCAGCGCGCGGCCGACGGGGTGCTTGGCCCGGTCGCGCCACGCCTGAAGGCCCGGTTCGGTCGGCCGGACGCCGAAGCGCCGTGCGACCGCATTGACCACGTGGGCGTTCGCGATGCGGCGCGTGACGGCCGTATAGAACACGACGCCGACCGAGATCGACACGCCGTCGCCGGGGCGCGTCCAGCCCGGATCGGATCGCGTCATGTGCGGCGAGGTGCTGGGGAAGTAGACGCCGTCGCCGGGACCGACGTCGAAGTCCCGCGCTCGCGCGCGGAACCGCTCGTCCAGCCGGACTTTGTCGAGCGAGCCGCGGACGACGAAGCGCTCGACATCCTCGGCGGCGACGACGTCGCGGTCGCGATGATCCCAGATGCTCATCGTCTTGCGCCCGCGCAGCTGCAGCCAGAAGTTGTTCTCGCGGTCGATATGGAACGGCGTCACCGACGGCGGCGCCGAGATGAACAGGTAGCCGCAGACCTGGTAGACGCCGGGCTGTTGCGGCTCGACGACGCCGCGCATCGCGTCGATGATCTCCTGCAGCAGCGCGCCGTACGCCGGCTCGGTCTCGATGTTGTACAGCGAGATCCACGAGCCCGGCTCTTCGATCCGGCGAAACACTTCGTCGATGTCGCGCCCGTCCGGGTCGGCGGCGACGTGATGGAAGCGGCTCGACTGCGTCGCGCCGCGCCGGATGAACCGGCACTGTCGCGTCGGCGCCAGGCGTTTCGCCAGTTCCGCCAGCGCGGGCAGCTCGAACAGCGGATGCTCGTGGTACGTGTGCCGGAACGACTGGATGCGGTCGGCGCAGAACGCCTCGCGCGGGTCGAGGCGGATCAGGTGGCGCCGTGCACTGGGAGCCGGCGGATCGACATCGCTCGCGGCGAACGGGAGGGACGTGGCGGATGACAGCATGGTGGCGCGACTCCGGGGCCGGTCGCGCGCGTCGCGGACCGGCCTCCAAGGGTTTCCGATAAGGGGGGCGCGCGAAGTCTAGGCAACGCGTGGCTTACCGTCTATATGGTACTTACCCGTATCACGACCCCGGGGGATTTGCTGCCTGAAGTGGGCCGCCCGCGGACTGGGCACCCGCGGGCTGGACACCTACCGCGACGAGATACAGCTGCGCCCCCTGTGGCGGCGTCGCGGTCCACGTGACGTCGTGCGTCCCGGCCGGCACGGCTTTGGCCGCGACCGCGCACTGGACGTAGCCGTTCGAATTGAACAGGACGCCGTCCAGGACCGCCTCGTCGCCCCAATCGGGTCGCGCGGTCATTCGCGAACCGCTGCCGTCGTCGCCCCACCACCAGGCGACGAGCAGCGCCGGGACGTTCGTCGTCACCGGAAGGCTGCGCAGCGGCCGCCCCGCTTCCACCTGCGTCCACGAGTGATCGAGGATCGTCGTGCCACCGACGACCTCGACGACGGACAGCGTCACTTCGTCGGTGGCGAGCGGCTTGTCGACGACGACGACGATGCGCTCGCCGCCGGAAGCGGACCCTCGCTGCAGCGTGTAGAGGTTCGTCCCGGACGTCGGCCAGCGCGTGTAGGCGTGGCTCGACGGATCCAGCGCGACCGCCGCCCGGTTCGACGCATCGCGCGGGATCGCCTGTGCCGCGTCGCGGATCGAACCGCGGCCGACCCCGATCAGCAACAGGCTGCCGGGCGCCGATGCTGCGACGGCGGGGGTGGAGAGCACCGATGCGGTATGGCCGAGCTGCTCGTAGGCGATCGCGTGGGCGCCCACCGAGGGTCCCGCTGTCGCCGCCGATGAAGGGCGGCCCGCGGTGGCACTGCCGCCGGTCGCGTTTCGATGGCAGCCCGCGAGCAGGCCGAGCCCGCTCGCGGCAAGGACGGTTTTCCCCAGCCGGAGGACGCGGCGCAGCGCCGCTCGCCGCCGCGGGTCGTCGGGCGGCGCGTCGAGCTTCCGAATCGTCGTCATGAGCAAATGTTCACTTTCATTCCTTGGCGCAGTTCTTTGAGGTATCTCGCCCGCCGTCATGCGGCGCAGGCCTTTCACGGCGCAGGGCCAAATCATGCCGCAGCACCGCATTCCCGGCGCAATTCGTGAGATCGCCCGACGTCGAATGAAGCAAGCTATACCGCTAGCCTTATATGCGCTACGACAAAGCTATTTGATACCCCATTAGGAGGTGTTCCGATCAGCGGAGTCTTCAGGCCGCTGGTCGGGGCGGTATTTACGGATAACCTAAACAAGCTACTATCGCCGAACAATGGCACAAGAAATACTGCAATTTAGTAATCAAGACCGCGTGATGGCGGGAGCCCTGACGCTTCCGGATCGCGGCGATTCCGGCGTCGGGTTCGTCCTGTGCCGGCCGTTCGGCGCCGAGGCGATCCGCTCGCATGCGATGTTCCGTGCGCTCGCCACGCGGCTGGCGCGAGCCGGCTGCGCGACGCTGGTCTTCGACTACCACGGCACCGGCGAGTCTCCCGGGGATGCCGCCACGCAGGATCTCGCGCACTGGCAGCGCGACATCGTGGCGGCGGACGCTTTCCTGCGCTACCGCACCGGCGTCGCCCGGACCCACTGGTTCGGCCTCGGGCTCGGCGCCACGCTGGCCGCGCGGGCGGCCCTCGCCGCGCCGGCCGCCGCGCGCCCGGCCCACCTGGTGCTGTGGGATCCGGTCGAGAACGGCAGCGACTACGTCGCGCTGATGTTCGCGCGCCACCGGCGCGAGATGGAGCGCTGGTTCCGGTCGCGCTGGGACGTGATCCGTCGCGACGGGCTGGAAGACGAGCCGAGCCTTCCGGGGGTCGTGCTGGGCTTCGAGGTCGGATCGGGTCTCGCGGCCGATTTCGGGCGCCTGCAGACGCTGCAGTTGCAGTCGCTGATCGATGCCGGCATCCGGGTCACGATCGGACGCGATCGGGCCGCGACGGCCGCGTTGCCGTCGTCGCCGCTGCTGCGCGTCCGCACGATCGAGCAGAAGATCAACTGGATGACGAATCACGCGCCGGAAGGCGAGGAATACGAAGGCTCCGCGATCGTTCCGCAGGATGCCGTTGCCGCTGCCCAGGAGTCGCTCCATGTCGTCGAACTCGCTGCCTGACGTCGAACGCACGCTCGTCTTCGGATCGGAGCGCAACCTCGTGGGCACGCTGACGATGCCGTCGGGCGAGCCGGGTCAGCGCGCGCCGCGCACGGCCGTGCTGCTGACGAACGTCGGCATCATGCCGCGTTGCGGCCCGTATCGCGTGAACGTCGACTTGGCGCGCCGCTTTGCGCGCATCGGCGTCCCGACACTGCGTTTCGACATGAGCGGCCTGGGCGACAGCGGGCGCAGTTCCGGCGCGAAGGACGTTGCGCAGCAGTGGATCCTCGATACGCGCGCCGCGATGGACGCTGTCCAGGCGCAACTCGGGATCCGCCGGTTCATCATGATCGGCGTCTGCTCCGGCGCCGACATCGCCTACCTCACCGCGCCCGACGAGCCTCGTTTGTCCGGGATCGTGATGTTCGATCCGTACCTGTACCCGACCCGGCGCTCGGCCGTGATCGGCCTCGTCCGCCGGGTCCGCGGCCTGGGCCTCACGGCCACCGCGAAGCTGATGGCGGGCCGCGTGCAGCGCGCCGTGCGGCGCGTCGTCGCCAAGGGCGAGGCGGAGGGCGAGCAGCCGGAATCGACGATGCGCTATGGCGCCAGCGCGCCGCCGCTGTCGGAGTTCGCCGCGAAGCTCGGCGCGACCGTGAAGCGCGGCGGCCGGGTCATGCTGCTGTATTCCGGCAGCTACCCTTACCACCACAACTACGAGGCGCAGACCGCCGACAACCTGCGGCCCTACGGTCTCGCGGACAAGGTCGAGTACGCGATGATCCAGGCCGCCGACCACGTGCTGATGGGTCTCGCCGGACGCCGGCAGTTCCTTGCGCGCTGCGTCGAAACGGTCGAGCGCTGGACCGCGGCGCCGACGCCGCAGACGGCGGACACCCCGACGTTCGTGCCTTCGCGCCTCGGCGCCGTTGCGGAGTGGGCGGTCACCGCAGCCCGAACGCAACTGCCCGCAGCGGCGAACGGCGCGATGGCACCGGCCCGGCACGCGGCCTAGGGAGCCGGCGCACGCCTCGGCGGCGCGGCGCGAGCCGCGCTGCGGGCCCTGCGGCGGGCAGGCGCCACGTGCCGCCCGTCGCCGTGGTGGCGCCCGACGCGCCGAATTGGGCTAGTTTGCGGCGCTGCAGCATGAACGGGCGGCCATCAAGGTCGCCCCTTGGCGTCCGAAACAACGGGTAGCGACGCCGCGGCGCCGATGGCTCCGATGCGGCTCCGGGTGGCGACTCGCCGCCGAATACCTTTCCAATGGACGGAATGCCGATGAAATCAACGAACTCGATGCGTGCGGCGGGGACCTGGGCCTGCGGGCTGGCGACGGTGCTCGCGTTGTCCGCGTGTGGCGGCAGCAGCAGCGGGACGACCACGAGCAGCAGTGGCGGCACATCGAGCAGCGGCAGCTCGAGCAGCAGCGGCAGCAGCTCCAGCGGCGGCATCACCGCGGCCGGCGGCACGCTCGGCTGCAACCATACGGCGCCGGCGAGTTCGTCGACGTTCTGGGTCTACCAGGACGGCTACTACGCCTGGCCCGGCGACTATTCGTTCCAGGCTTCGATCTCGTACACCGACACGGCGGGAACCCCGCTCAGCGGCGCCTGCGACATCGCGGTGAAGGTCACGTCGCCCTACGGCGCCTGGCAGCCGTACGCGACGAACTGGTCGTTCGACTCGACGCCGTACACGAATCTCACGTTCGCGCTGAAGCCGACGATCGACAACGCGCAGTGGCAGATCCAGTTCCACAAGGTGGGCGACATCGCGATCGGCAGCCCGATCAACGTCCTGAACTACGGCCCGTCGCCGGCGGTGAAGGGCCAGTGGAACACGTACACGATCCCGCTCAGCGTGCTCGGCGTGCAGGCCACCTCGATCTACAAGTTCTATATCCAGGACGAGAGCGGCCAGTCGGGCCAGACGTTCTACGTCGACAACGTCGGCTTCGACTGACGCCCACCCTCTCCCCCACCCCTCTCCCGCTCGCGCGGGCGAGGGGAGTTCCGTCGTCAGCCGTTGTGACGACGTTTCAATTCTCGACGGCGTAGCTCCCCTCGCCCGCGCGAGCGGGAGAGGGGTGGGGGAGAGGGCGGTTCGATGAACCGACGCTCCCGCCAGAGCCTCCGGCGCCCGACCGCACGACGACGCATCGCCACCAGCCAGCCAGCACGCCGCACCACGTTCAGGCGCCCTGAACAAAGAAAAAGGCCGGCGCGGTGTGCCCGCGCCGGCCTGGTCGTTGCTGCGCGCCTGAGACCCGGCGCGGCATCCGCTAGTGGTACGCGATGCCCCAGGGCAGGGTCATCGGGTAGCCGTTGGTCACCGTGGTCGCTACGGCGTCTGAGTTGCAGGTCGAGCTGACCTCCCCGGTGGTCGGGTCCACCGCGCAGACCCAGGTCGTCCCGTGGCTCTGGTCGCTGATGTACGCATAGCCGCCGCCGATCGCGACGCCCGTGACGGACGCGAAGCTGGCACCCACCGCGGTCGAATGGCAGCCCGTGACAGCGCCCGTCGACGTGTTGAGACTGCAGAGCAGCAACAGGTCGCTCGAGTTGCCATTGAAGGCCGGTCCTTCGGCGCCCAGATAGACGAATGCACCGGATACCGCGACGGCTGCCGTGCTGTACTCCGGAATGCTCGACTGCGCCGCGCAGCCGGATAGGGCGCCTGACGGCGACACCGCGCACGTGACCAATGCGCTGATCCCGTTGTCCTGAATCAGCGCGACGCTGTTCCCCGTCCCGACGATGGCGATGCCGTCCGGATTGTCGAACTGGATGCCCGCGCTGGTCGTCGTGCTGTTTGTGCAGTTCGACAGTGTCGACGCGGAGGCAGGTCCGGCATTGATCGTGCAGGTCGTGATGTACCCGGCCGGCGTCGTTCCCTGGTAGACGGTCTGGTTCGAGACGAAGAGAAGATTCCCGGCGACCGTAACGCCCGTCGGATAGGCGAACCCGCTGCCGCTCGTCGCGCATTCGCCGAAGCTGCCATCGTTGTTCACCGGGCAGACCGAGACCGCGTTCGTGTAGTAGTCGGTGACGAAAGCCAGCGATCCGCTGAACGCGATGCCGTAGGGCAGCGGGAACGCATTGGCATCGCGGCCGCAGTTGAGGAGCGAGCCGTCTGCGGCATTTATCTGGCAGCGCACGACGTCGTCACGATACGCATCGGTGACGTAGATCTGCGCCGCGCCGGTCGTCGCATACGCGAACGTCACAATGCCGCTCTGCGTCGTCGCGTCGTCCGCCGTATAGCTGTAATTGAACGTGACGGTTCCCGCACCCGTCGTGTTGGCCGGCGGCGCGAAGGTCAGCGACTGCGTGCAGGCCGGCGTCGTGTTGGGGACGCCCACGGACGTCGCGCACTGCGCCGCCGTCGCGCCGAGCGTCCAATACTGTTGCAGCGACGGTGCCGTCACGGTCAGGTTCGTCGCCGTGCCGGTGTCCGTATTGAACGTCACGATCGGCGACGTCGAACTTCCCGCGGAGGCGGTCACCGTCCCGGCCGGATTCACCGTGAAATTGACGTTGTTGTGCGTGGTCGCGGCATAAGGAATGTTGACGCTACCGTTTTTCACGTGGCCGGCGTTGTTCGTGTAGCTGTAGTTCAGCGTCAGCGTTCCGGCGACGGTCGTGTTGGGCGGTGCGAACGTCAGCGGCAGCGAGCAGAACGTCCCCGTGCTGACCCCGGCGCACGTGAAGGTCGAACCGGCCGTCGACGACCAGCCTGATCCGGCGGGCAGCGACAGGCTGGCAATCGAGAACGCGGTCGCGATATTCCCGTCGCTGGTCGTGAAAATGACGGATACCGGCGTGGATCCTCCGGCGCCCTTGGCGGTGACCGTCGAGACATTCGGCGCCAGCGTGTAGGCCACGGTATTGTCGGTCGACGCCTTGTAGCTCAGCACGACCGTGCCGCTACTCGCGACATTTGCACTGTTCGTGTAGGTGTACGGAAGACGGATCGTCCCGCTCGAGACGGCTGTCGGCGCATAGGTCAGCGGCAACTGGCAGCCCGTTCCCGTACTGACGGTCGCGCAGGTCAACGTGTCGCCGCTCGCCGTCGTGGTCCAGCCCGCCGGCAATTTGGTGAGCCCGCTCAGCGTGAAGCCGGTCGACTTGCTGCCGTCGCCCGTCGTGAACGTGTAGACCTCATTGACGTTGCCGCCGACCAGCGGAGCGACGATTGGCACCGACGCCGTCGCCACGATCGCCGGCGACGTATTCCCGCCCGACGAACTCCCGCTCGACGAGCTCCCGCTGGAGCTTCCGCTCGACGAGCTGCCGCCGGACGAACTCGACCCGCCGCTCGACGAGCTCGACGAACCGCCACCGCCACCACCGCACGCGGCGAGCAACACCGACGCGAGAAGCGCGACCGCCCCGGGAATGACCCTGCTCTTAACCATGACGACCTCCACGAGGGCGGCGAGCCGGCGCTTCGCCCCGATTGAATACCAAGTTCAAGCTATCAAACTCAAGGGAATCATAGGTACATACCGTGTTTGGGTAAATAACCCCGCGCATGGCACGGTTCCGGTGGCTGTGCTGGTCCGACGTACGGTCCCATCGGGGTAAATACCGAGCCGGCCTGGGCAATCGCCCATGGGCAAGAAAAATAAGGGGGAAGACGGCCGGCCGATGGCCGAACGTCGGCAGGAAGTCCCGCTCTTTTCTGCGGCTTCGGGCCCGGTGCCCGGGGTCAGGTCACCGGGTCGCTGGGAACCGGCGCCGTCGGAATGCCGGTGATCGAGTCGGCCCGCGGCAAGTCCGCCTGCCCGAGGCGCTCGCGGGCAATCCGGCGCAACTGCCTCAGGCTCGCGCGGGTCGGCGCGACGCGCAGCGCCTCTTCCACCGTGGCCAGGGCGTCGGCACCGTGACCTTGGGCCAGCTGCGCGATCGCGAGGCCCTCGGCCAGGGCCGGATCGTTCGGGTAGCGGGCCGCCAGGCCGCGGTACCGTGCCTCGGCGACCGCCCAGCGCCCCATTTGCAACGCGACGCCCGCCAGCCAGGGCAGCGGATCGACGAACGAGCGCCACTGGTGTCGCAACTGCGTGAACGCGGCTTCTGCTTCCTCCCAGTGATGCACTGCGTACGCCGTCAGCGCGCGCGCGGCAACCCGGCACGCGGCATCGGTCGCATGCAAGGTCAGGTCCTGCAGCAACGGGACGCTTTCGGATTCGTTGCCGCCCTGCAGCAGCAGGCTCGCCCGCAGCAGAAGGCCCGGCTCCCAGTCGCGGAACCGCGCGGTCAGGTCGCGCAACGTCGCCGCGGCGCGATTGGCGTCGCCCCGATGCATCTGCACCTCGGCCAGCGCCAGCCGCGTTTCGCGCTCGATCCGGCGCGACAGCGCCAGCGTCGTATCGAACGCGAACTCGTCGATCCGCAGCCGCCCGCCCACGAGCAGGCGCCCCGGCAGCCGGCCGGGCACCGAGGCAATCCGGATCGGGGCCGCGTGGAACAGCGTGCGCGGCGGACGCGGCGACACGCCCAGGGTCTGCAGGACGAGGGGCTGCAGCGACGTGAGCGGCACCGTGTCGGCGCCGCCGCAGCCGGCGGACGCCATCGACGTCGCGACGCCTTTCGCGATGAAGAAGGCGTCCGGCGGCTCGTGCGGCAACAGCGAGCCGCCATGCGTGGTCCGCAGCACGCCGGAGCCCACGACGAGGAACCGGGCGGCCGGCCCGGCGATCTCCAGGTACCGGCCGAGCAGCAGGTCGACCCATTGGAGCGCCACGTCGCGCACCGAACGCCACAATTCGCATCCGCCATCGGATCCGATCGATGCCAGGCGGCCGAGGAGGGGAATCCTCACCCCGAGCAGCTGCGGCGAGCGCTCGGCGAGCCAGCGCGTCGCGACCGCATGCAGCGTGGCCGCCTCGGCGAGTGAGCGCACGCCAGCATGGCGCGTCGCGGACGATGCGCTCGCTTCGATGCGGTCCAGAAGGGCGTCCAGCGCCGGCGAACCGCTCTCTTCCGGGTGCAATCGCAGCGATCCGACATCGACAACGCCGCGCCCGACCGACAGCAACTCCGGGGGCGGGGGGCAAACGCCCGCCTCGGCGGATTCCAGCGCCGGTTCCACGGCGCTCGCCGCGACGACGCCGTGGCCCAGGACCAGCCGATCGGTCGCCGGCCAGCCCACGAGCGCGACGCTGGCCCCGGCGCGATCGACGTGCTCCCACAGCGTCGATGCGCGAACCGATGCGGCGCCCCGCGTTCGGGCGAATCCGCTGTCTCCGGACAATTCATAGGGATGCAGGACGCCGTGGACGTCGGGAAGCTCGCCGGTCGCGAACGTCGTCCAGAAGCTTTCGGCCCAGCCGGGCGGCGCCACCGCGATGCGTCCGACGCGCCCCCCGGCCGCGAGCCGGGCCAGGTTCGGGACCAGGCCGCGCGCGGCCATGTGCTCGACCTGCGCTCGATCGAGCCCGTCGAGCGCAATCACGACGAGGGGTTCGACCGCCTTGCCACCACCTTGTCTATCGACCGCCATCCGATCGCCCCTCTCGGCGCGCCCCCGTCACGAGGGCGCCCTGTACGCCCGCCCGGCACGGACAGGGCCGGTGACAAGAACCGGCCACGTGCCCCGGACAGGCAACAAGCTCACAGTGAAGCACCGAAGCGTTCCGACCCTCACTCGCCATTCGGACCGTCGGCAGGTACGCGTTAAGGCTATGCGGCACGCTATAACCGGCCTGCTTGTGCCCAATATACGTTAGTTGCGCGCCCAGGGGTCCGACGCTTCGCCGCACCGGAAAAGCCGTCCGTCGCCTCGCGCGCTTCGCGTCCTGCCCCGCGGGGGTTTTCGCGCCGCGACGAACCTGCGCCGTCCGTCGAAGCGTGGCTGTGCGGAGGGCGGCGAGTTCGCCGGCATTCGCATCGATCCGTCGCGCTTCAGGCAGGTCCTCGACAGCTTCGTGTCGAAGGCGATCAAGTTCGCGCCGGCCCCGAGGGCCCCGACCGCTTTCGCGTCGAGGTCGAAGACACCCGGATCGGCATCGCGGCGGCTGACCTGCCGCGGTGGCTCAGCGACTCGAGCAGCTCGCCGAAGGCGGGCACGCGAGCCCCTAGGTGCGAGCCGGCCTGCGGCTCGCGCTGACTCGTCGCGTGGTGGCGGCGCAGGGCGGCGAAGTCGGCGGGCGAAGCGTGGCCTGAATCCGTTGGCCGGACCCGTCCGCGCCGGCGCGGCTAGTTTCCGCCCGCCTTCGCGCCCAACAGCTTGAATGCCGCGGTCCAGTGGTTGTTGCGCTTGGCATAGGTGATCCACAGCATCGCCATCGGCTCGAGCAGCCGCGCGCCCTCGATGTTCCCGATGTCCACGCCATCCCAGCCGAACGCGTCGAGCAGTCCGAAAATCGTCCGCTTCGCGCCGGCGTCGTTGCCGGCCACGAACATCGTCGGGCGGCCCTCCGGAAACGTCGGATCGACCATGCGGCCGGCGCCGACCGTGTTCCAGACCTTGACCACGAGCGATCCCGGCAGCCAATCCTGCACCTGCTCGCCGGCCGATGTCGTGAATCCGAGGGCGAGGCGCGGACCGTTCGCGTCGACGGCGAGCGGATTCGTCGCGTCGGCGACCACCTTGCCGGCAAGGCGCTCGGCGCCCGCGAGTTCCAGCGCCGACTGCGTGCCGCTCCACGCGGTCGCGAGCACGGCCAGATCGCCGTGCGCCGCGGCCTGCGCGAACGTTCCGATGCGCACGGCGCTTCCGACGTTCGCGAGCGCTCGCCGGGCGGAATCTCCGGCGGCGTCGCGCGATCCGATCATCACGTCGTGGCCGCGCGCCAGGAATCCCTTGGCCAGCGTCTGGCCGACCGTGCCGGTGCCGAGAATCGCGATCTTCATCACGGGGTCTCCAGGTTGGGGGCGGCCGGCTCTGTCGGCGAGCCACGCGCCGGCCTCGCGCCGTCCGCGCATCAACGGGGCGTGGTTCGGCGTCGCGGCGATCGTACTTCGATTCGCGCGGCGTCCGACGCGGGATCGAACGAAGGGACGATCCGCACGGCGCGCCGTCGAGAGTCGCCTCCAGGCGATGCGTAGCGGCAACGGGCGGCGGCGTGCCGGGCGCGTGCGAGAATCCGCCGCCTCGAGCCCGTCGCGGCCGGCCTGCGTACCCGCGTTCGACGCTCACCCTTCAAGGCCCACGGCTTTCGAACTCCGGCGTCTCGATGTCCGACCCCGCCCCGCCCCGCTTTGCGACCGACGCGACGCCCGACGAGAAGCGCGAGTTCGAGCCCTTCGTCCATGAGCTGATCGGCACCGCATTCGGCGTCATCGCGCAGCATTTCCTGCGCGGCACGGCCGTGATGCAGAAGCACGATGCGACGCCCGTCACGCTCGCGGACCGCGGCGCGGAAGAGGCGATGCGCGCGCTCATCGAGCGCCGCTATCCGCGCCACGCCATCGTCGGCGAGGAACTGGGCCGCAAGGACGGCCAGCGCTATCGCTGGATCCTCGATCCCGTCGACGGCACGCGCGCGTTCATCACCAACTGCTTCCTCTTCGGGACGCTGATCGCGCTCGAACGCGATGACGGCGAGGGCTTCCGCCCGCTTCTCGGCGCCATTGCGCATCCGGCCGCCGGCCTGGCGCTGATGGGCACGTCGTCGGGCACGACGCTGTACGCGCGTGACGGTTCCGCGCGGCCGGCGCGCGTCAGGCCCTGCGAGCGCCTCGACGCCGCGACGCTGCTCGCCTCGTCGCATTGGGAGTGCGGCGAGCAGTCGGCCACGCCCGGTTTCGGGGCTTTGATCCAGCGCGTCCGCATGTACCGCACCTGGGGCGACTGCTTCGGCTATTTCGCGCTGGCCACCGGTGGCGCCGACATCATGGTCGACGGGGCGCTCGCGTACTGGGACGCCGCGGCGATCGTGCCCGTCGTCGAAGGCGCGGGCGGGCGGGTGAGCAGCGTGGCGGGCGCCGATCCGCTGCGCACGCAACCGCACTCGCTGGTCGCGACCGCCGGCGCGATCCACGACGACGTCGTTCGGCTGCTCGCGCCGCCGCCCGGCTGATTCGCGCCGCCCGGTCGCGCTTCGTCGCATCGCGTCGCCGATCGGGCCCGGATCGCGGACAATGAGCCGATGAGCTTGACGATCACGCGCAGCGCGCGGCCGCTCGCGCCGGCCGCCTCGACCGCCGCCGCCGCGGCCCACCACGCCCAATTCCACACGCTGCGGGCCCTCGCGTTGCGCGGCGCCTGCTGGGCCGTCGCGGACGCCGTGCTGGCGGTGCTGCTGGTCGTCGTGCGCGGCGACACGTTCCGCCACTCGATCGCGTATTCCGAATCGATCGGCCTGTCGTGCTGGCTCCTTGTCGACGGCGGCCATATCGCACTGACGCGGCTGCTGGCCCGGGTGCGCGGCATCGAGATCGGCGACGAGCCGCTCCTGCCCTGGCTCGACCGCGGCTGGATGGGGTGGGGCTGGATGCTCCTGGCGCTCGCGATCGGTTGCCCGCTGGGTTACCTGATCGGCGCGCGACTCGGCGACCTGTTCATCGGCGCCCCGGCTCCGATGCTGTCGGACGTGCGCGGCAAGGACGCGGCGATGTCGGCGGCGATCACGGTCACGATGGCGCTCGTCGGGGTCTACTTCTTCTACAGTCGTGTCCGCCTTGCCGCGCTGCGCATCGAAGCCGAGGCGGCGCGGCGCATCGCGGCCGAAAACGAGCTGCGGCTGCTGCAGGCGCAGCTGGAGCCGCACATGCTGTTCAACACGCTCGCCAACCTGCGCGCCCTGATCACGCTCGACCCGCCGCAGGCGCAGCGGATGCTGGACCGCCTGATCGCGTTCCTGCGCGCGACGCTCGGCGCGTCGCGCGCGACGACGCATACGCTGGCGGCGGAGTTCAACCGGATCGAGGACTACCTGGCGCTGATGGCCGTGCGGATGGGGGCGCGCCTTTCGAGCGTCGTCGAGCTGCCTGCGGCGCTCGCCGACTTCGTCGTGCCGTCGTTGCTGCTGCAGCCGCTCGTCGAGAACGCGATCCGGCACGGCCTGGAGCCGAAGGTCGGCGGCGGGCGCATCGAGGTGCGGGCGCGGCGCGCGGCGGACCGCGTGCTGCTCGAGGTGAGCGACACTGGCGTCGGCCTTTCGCCGGCCGCGACGCGGCGCGACGCCGGCATCGGCGTGCGCCTCGTCCGCGAAAGGCTCGCGGTGCTCTATGGCGGCGACGCGACGCTCACGCTCGAGCCGGCGGCCACGGGCGAGGACGGGACGATCGCGCGCATCGACGTGCCGAGCGCGCCCCCGCCGGCCTTCGCGCGGGCCGCACCGGAGCCGGCGTGACGGGCGTGGCGACGGCGCTCCTCGCCGAGGACGAGCCGGTCCTGGCGCAGACGCTGAAGGCGGAGCTCGCGCGCGCCTGGCCGGAACTGCAGGTCGTCGCGGTCGTCGGCGACGGCGAGGAGGCGGTGCGACAGGCCTTGGAGCGCCAGCCGGCCCTGTGCTTCCTCGATATCCGGATGCCCGGGCTCGACGGCTTTGGCGTGGCGCAGGCGCTCGCCGAGGAATGGCCCGACGAGGCGACATTCCCGCTGCTCGTCTTCGTGACGGCGTTCGACCAGTACGCGGTGCAGGCATTCGAGCATCACGCGGTCGATTACCTGCTGAAGCCGGTCGAGCCGCGGCGCCTGGAGCTGTGCGTCGCGCGGCTGCAGCGCGAACTGCAGCGGCGCCGCGCGGCGCCGCCCGCCGACGCGCTCGGCCTCGCGGTCGAGCAGTTGCGCGCCCTGCTGGCCCGCGGTGTCGCAAGGCCGGGCGGCACGGGGGCTGCGGCCGATGCCGGCGCCACGGAACCGCTGGCCGTGATCCCGGCGGCGGTCGGCGACACGGTGCACATGGTGCCGGTCGACGACGTCGTCTATTTCGAGGCCGCCGACAAGTACGTCCGCGTCGTGACGGCCACGCGCGAATATCTCGTCCGCACGTCGCTGCGCGAACTCCTCCCGCAGCTCGACGCGCGGCAGTTCTGGCAGGTCCACCGCGGGACGGTCGTCCAGGCGCGCGGCATCGCGGCCGCCCACCGCCTCGATACCGGGAAGATCGTCCTCAGCCTGCGCGGCCGGTCCGAGCGGCTTGCCGTCAGTCGCCTCTATGCCCATCTGTTCAAGGGGATGTAGTCCGGCGACGTCGTCTCCGCCCCGGCTTGAAGGACAGTTGCCGGACTCGATCCGGTAGGTGGCCAATTCAGGCGACAGGCGGTCCGGCCACGGGAATTGTCATACCAAAAATCGGCTATCCTACGGGCGGCGAGTGGGGAGTTACCCGGCGTGGTCCGCGCGTGAACGCCCCGCATGAACGGTATCGAGAATTGGGGGCAAATCACCTCCCTTCGCGAACCCTCTTGCTGGTCCGGACCCCCTAGCCTGCGGGCTGGACCGCTGGGAAGCAATTGAAAATGGCCGAACACTACGACGTCATCATCGTTGGCACCGGATTCGCATCCTCGTTTTTCCTGATGCGCTACCTGGAGCGCGCGCCCGCGAGCGCGCGGATCCTCGTGCTGGAGCGCGGCAACGAGGACACGAAGGCGTGGCAGTTGGACAAGCGGCGCCACTCCAGCATCGAGCCGGAGGAGGTCTTCGACAACCTCACGCCGATGAAGGAGTGGTACACGAGTCCCGGGTTCGGCGGCAATTCCAAGTGCTGGATGGGCGGCACGACGCGGATGATGCCGGGCGACTTCAAGCTGAAGTCGCGCTACGGGGTCGGCGACGACTGGCCGATCTCCTACGACGACCTGGCCCCCCACTACGACGTCGTCGAGCAGGTCATGCTCGTGTCCGGCCCCAGCGACAGCCCGATGCCGCGCTCGCGCCCGTTCCCGCTGCCGCCGCATGCGTTTTCCGATCCCGATTCGCGCCTGAAGGAGCGGTTTCCCGACGGCTGGTTCCAGATGGCCACGGCCCGCGCCAGCGCGGCGACCGGCAAGCGCGGCGTCTGCTGCGCGACCGGGATCTGCGGCCTGTGCCCGGTCGACGCCAAGTTCACGATCCAGAACGGGCTCGCCGACATCTACAAGGATCCGCGGGTGACGCTGCGGCTGCGTGCCGAAGTCGAGACGGTCGAGACCGCGGGCGGCGTCGCGCGCGCGGTGGCCTACCGCAACGCCGGCGCCGAGACGCGCGATACCGCGGACCTCGTCGTCCTCGGGGCGAGTGCGCTGTTCAACCCGCACATCCTGCTGCGCTCCGGCTTCGATGACCGCCTGATCGGGCGCCGCCTGCACGAACAGATGCCGGTCTACGTGACGCTCGACCTGAAGGGCATCAAGTCGTACAACGGCAGCACCGTGCTGTCGGGGCTCGGCTACCTCTTCTACGAAGGGGAACACCGGCGCGACCACGCGGCCTGCATGATCGAGACATGGAACTCGCCGTTCGCCTACCGGCCGGCGCAGGCGCTGCGCCTGGAACGCGGTCGCTGGAACGAGCGCCTGATGCTCGGTTTCCTCTTCGACGACCTGCCGAGCGAGGCCAACGCCGTCGCGCTGAATCCGGACAATCCGGCGCGGCCGCGCGTGGCGTTCCACGACTACTCCGATTACGCGAAGCGCGCCGCGGCTCGCATCCCGCAGATGATCGACAAGCTCGCCGAGGCGCTGCCGATCGAGCGCGTCATCGACACGTCGCTGGGGACGACGGCGGCGCACATCCAGGGCACGGTCGTGATGGGCGACGATCCTGCCCGCAGCGTCGTCGACCGGAACCTCGTGCACCACAAGGTCCGCAACCTCCTCGTGCTGGGCTCGAGCGCGTATCCGACCGCCAGCCCGGCGTACCCGACACTCACGGTCTCGGCGCTGTCGCTGTGGGCCGCGGACAACCTTCTCGGACGGGCCCGCTCATGATCACTCGTCGTCGCCTCCTCGTCGGCGGCCTCGCGCTCGCGGGTCTCGCGACCGCCGGATTCTTCACCGGTCGCGTCGCGGCGCAGGCCGAGATCGTCGCCATCCTGCATCGGCGCCTCGCGTTCCTGAAACTCGACGATGCCGACCTGCACGCGTTTGCCAAGGACCAGATCGATACGCTGCTCGCAAAGCGCCCGACCTGGAACCGCTGGAAGTACCACTTCCATGAACTCGTGTCGCCGTCGTCCGGCACGCAGTTCGCGCCGCAGGTCGCGCTGCAGGCCGGCCAACCGGCGCCGGCGCGCTCGCGCCGCGAGCAGATCGAGGACTCGCTCGTCTCGACGTTCCTGATGTCGTCGGATTTCTTCTCGCAGGGCGCCGACGAATCGAAGCCGGTCCGCTACCAGGGCTTCTACGACCCGATGCGCGCGTGCGGCAACCCGTTCGCCCGCCTGTGCACCGGATCCGTCGCGGCCTGAGCGGACCGCCTCCACGATATCCTCGCGTTCACGATGATCAAGAAGCTCGTCGCGCCGGCGGCGCTCGCCGCCCTGTCCGCGTGTGCCCTGTCCGCGTGCTCGCCGAAGCCCGCGGTCCACGTCGACGCGCCCGCGGGAAACTGGGTCAGCCTCTTCGACGGCAAGGATCTCGACGGCTGGACCGCGAAGATCGCCGGGCATGACGTCGGCGACAACTATCGCAACACGTTCCGCGTCGAGGACGGACTGCTGAAGGTCTCGTACCGCGACTACGACCGCTTCGACGGCCGGTTCGGCAGCCTCTACAGCAAGCGGAAGCTGTCGCACTACTGGATCCGCGCGGAGTATCGCTTCACGGGCGACGAGGTGGCCGGCGCACCGTCGTGGGCCTTCAAGAACAGCGGAATCCAGCTGCACAGCCAGGCGCCGGAGACGATGCGCAAGGACCAGCAGTTCCCGGTGAACGTCGAATTCGACATCGTCGGCGGACGCTTCATCGGCGGCCGGCCGACCGGCGACGTCTGCGTCAACGGAACGCGCGTCAGGATCGGCGGCGCGCCGCTCGAGGGCAAGTGCTCGAAGCTGGGCGACACGACGATTCGCGACGATCGCTGGGTCACGGTGCTCGCCGAGGTCGACGGCGCGGCGCGCGTGCGACAGGTCGTCGACGGCGCGCTCGTCGTCGAATACACCGACCTCGCGCTCGACGAGCACGACGCGGATGCGAAGAAGCTCATCGCGCAGCGCGGCGGCACGGTGCTCGATTCCGGCTACGTGTCGATCCAGTCGAACGGCCACCCGATCGAGTTCCGCAAGATCGAAGTGCTTCCGCTCGACGGGCCGGCGGCGCCGGCGTCGTAGCGTCGACCCTCTCCCCCTCCCCTCTCCCGCTGCGCGGGCGAGGGGCGACTCGGCGTCAGCCGGCGGGACATCGCTTCAATTCTCGACGGCGGATCGCCCCTCGCCCGCGAAGCGGGAGAGGGGAGGGGGCGAGGGCCGACTCGACGTCAGCCGGTAGGACATCGCTTCAATTCTCGACGGCGGATCGCCCCTCGCCCGCGAAGCGGGAGAGGGGAGGGGGAGAGGGCCCGGACGGGCAGAGGGCAGGCCCGGGCCGGCGGCGCCCCTCCATTTGACGCCCCCGGCGGCCTCGGTTAAGTTCCGCCCATGACGCCGTTGCGCCCCACCCTGCTACGACTGCCGCGCCTCCGCCTAGCGCCCGGCCGGGGTCTGCACGCGTCTGCCCGTACGTCACGGGCCACTTCCTGATCTCCCCCTGACCCCGGCCTACCGACCAGCCCTCGAATCGAGCGGCTGCAGGGGCGATCTCGCGCTTCACACCGGGCCCCGTGCCCAACCGCTCCACGCGAGAGAGATCGAGATGATGCTCAAGGACCCCTCCGGCAAGTACCGACCGACGGCGCATGCGCCGGCGTACGCCAACCCGAAGCGCGCCTGGCCATCGCGCACCTTGTCGGCGCCGCCGGTCTGGCTGTCGACCGACCTGCGCGACGGCAACCAGGCGTTGTTCGAGCCGATGAACGCGGCGCGCAAGCAGCGGCTGTTCGACCTGCTCCTGCGGGTCGGCTTCAAGGAGATCGAGGTCGGGTTCCCCTCGGCTTCGCAGACCGATTTCGACTTCGTCCGCCGGCTGGTCGACGAACACCGGATTCCGCCGGACGTGACCCCGATGGTGATCACGCAGGCGCGCGAAGACCTGATCCGCCGCACCGTCGCGTCGATAGCCGGCGCGCGGCGCGCGATCGTCCATCTCTACAACGCGACCGCGCCGGCCTGGCGCCGCGTCGTGTTCGGTCTCTCGATCCCGGAGGTGATGGCGCTCGTCGAGCGGCATGTCCGGCTGCTGCGCGACGCGACCGCCGCGTATCCGCGCACGCAATGGGTGCTGCAGTACTCGCCGGAGACCTTTTCGATGACCGAGCCGGATGTCGCGCTCGCCGCCTGCCACGCGGCCATCGGCGCCTGGGGATGCGGTGCCGGCCGCGAGGTCATCATCAACCTGCCGACGACCGTCGAGAACGCGACACCGAACGTCTTCGCCGACCAGGTCGAATGGATGCACCAGCGGCTGCAGCCGCGCGAGCACGTGATCGTCTCGGTGCATCCGCACAACGACCGCGGCACGGGCGTGGCTGCCGCCGAACTGGCGATGCTGGCCGGGGCCCAGCGGGTCGAAGGGTGCCTGTTCGGCAACGGCGAGCGCAGCGGCAACGTCGACATCGTGACGCTGGCGCTGAACCTCTACACGCAGGGCATCGCGCCGGGGCTCGACTTCTCCGACCTCAACGGAATCGCCCGCGAGGCGGAGGCGTGCACGCAGCTGCCGATCCATCCGCGCCACCCGTACGTCGGCGACCTCGTCTACACCGCATTTTCCGGCTCGCACCAGGACGCGATCCGCAAGGGCTTCGCGGCGCAGCGCGACGGCGAGCCCTGGGAAGTGCCGTACCTGCCGATCGACCCGGCGGACATCGGCCGCACCTACGACGGCGTGATCCGCGTCAACAGCCAGTCGGGGAAGGGAGGCATCGCCTACCTGCTGGAGCGCGAGCACGGCGTCGTGATGCCGCGCCGGATGCTCGTCGAATTCAGCGCCGTGGTGCAGCGCCAGGCCGACGCGAGCGAGAGCGAGATCGCCGCCGACGCGTTGTGGCGTCTGTTCGACGCCACCTACCTGCGGCCGGCCGGCCCGTTGGCGTTTCACGGCTATCGCCTGCTCGAGGGCGGACCGGACCAGCGCATCGAACTGGACATCTCGATCCGTGGCGAGCGGCGGAAGCTGCGCGGCAGCGGCAACGGGCCGATCGCGGCCGCCGTCGATGCGCTGGGCATCGGGCTGCGGATCGACGGCTACGAGGAGCGGGCGGTCGGCGCGGGCGCCGATGCCCAGGCGCTCGCGATCGTCGAATCCGCGCGCGACGGCGTGCCCGGGACGCGCTTCGGCGCGGCGATCCACGGGAACATCGTCACCGCATCGGTGATGGCCGTGATGAATGCGGCGCAGCGCCTGCTCGAGGTCGACGTGGCGGCCGCGGCTTGAGCCGGCGCGGCGCGCCTCAGACGCACTCGATCCGGTTGCGGCCCGATTGCTTGGCCCGATAGAGCGCGCGATCGGCGCGCTCTATCGCCTCCGTATAGGCCTCGCCGTCATCGCATTCCGCGACCCCGGCCGAGAAGCTGACGTGAAGGCCGCCGGCGAGGTCGCCGAAGCCGCCCTCGGCCATCCGCACCGAAAGCCGGTCGAGCGCGGCGCGGGCCTGTTCGCGGCGGCTGCCGGGCATCATCAGCAGGAACTCCTCGCCGCCCCAGCGCGCCAGCGCATCGCCGGCACGCAGCTCGATCCGCGCCATTTCCGCGAAACGCTTCAGGACGGCGTCGCCGGTGTGGTGCCCGTGCTGGTCGTTGATGCGCTTGAACCAGTCGATGTCGACCATCGCCAGCGTCATCGGACCGCTGCCGCGCTGCTGGCGCGGTTCCTCCTGCGCCAGCAGCTCGACCATCGCGCGGCGGTTCAACAGACCGGTCAGCGAATCGCGCGTCGCCAGGATGCGGTTGAGCTCCAGCGCGCGCTTGAGCTCGGCGCGTTGCGACGCCAGGTGCTGCCGCAGGCGCCCGAGGCGGATCGCGAGCGTCGCGGTGCCGCCCAGCACGACGGCCGCGAAGACGAAGTGCACGAGCTCGACGCGCGGATCGTAGGCTTCCGGCGTCAGCACGCCGCGCACGGCCATCACGGTGCCGAGCATCAGGAAGCCGGAGAGCGCAAGCAGCCGGACCTGGCGCGCCGGCAGCCTGAACATGCTGAACGAGATGACGAAGATCATGATCGACATCACCGCACCGCGCGCCGGCCCGGTGATCGCGTAGGACCAGGTCACCGAGCAGAGGGCGAAGGCGGTCTGCTCCAGCGTCAGCGAAGGATCGCGCGCGAAGCGCTCGTTCAGGCCGCTGCGGATCAGCGCGTAGAACGCGACCGCGCCGCTGAGGTTGAACGCCGTGAGCCAATTCGACGGCGCGGCGGCGATCAGTCCGAGGCGGACCTCGGACTCCTGGACGACCGCGAAGAGCAGGAAGACCACGAGGCTCAACAGCGCCTGCGAGACGCGCACGCGCGGGTGGCCCGGCGGGCCGAGGAGGACCCCGGAGGCGCGCCCCAGCGCGCGCAGCGGTGCGCCTCGCGGGGCAGAGGACAGGGGCGTCGCAGTGCGGGTGGGCGGCGTCTCGCTCATCGGGGGTTTTCCGGCACGTCGATGAAGGGATCGGCATGCGTGGCCCCGACTTGACGCGCGACCGGCTCCGAATTGCGGCGCAATCCGGTGCCAATTCGATGACGCGGCGAAACCTCGGCGATGTCCTCGCGACGACGTCGTCGCGCCGGCAATCTCAGCGCCGATAGATCTGCTGTGCGGCGTGCTGCGCCCAGAGCGTCCGGTAGGCCGCGCAGCCCTGGGCGTTGAGGTGGATGCCGTCGCTCGAGACGAGGCGGGGGTTCGACCTGAAGTACTCCCACAGGTCGGGTCCGGCGATGACGCCGCGCAGCGACGACGGCAGCGCGCGGATCCGGGCGTTGAGCGCCGGGATGTTGCGCTGGTGCGTCGGCTCCCGCGCAAACGGAATCGTCGGGATCACGGCGATCTTGCCGGCCCCCTGGACGATCTTCACGAGCGCCGCCAGCCGCGATTCGAAGTCGCCCGGCGACACGCCGCCGGCCGCGTCATTCGTGCCGAAGTTGAGCGTCACGTAGCGCCCCGGAAAGTCCGCGAGCCAACCGGCGAGGGTCGTGGCGGCATCGGCCGCCGTCCACCCCGGCATCCCGGCGTTCTCCTGCGGCGGCAGCGTGCCGGCGAGCGCCTCGACCTGCAGCCCGAACGGCGGCGCCTTGATGCTCGTCTGCGAGGTCGGATTGTCGGCGTCCTCGCCGCCGGTGTCGCCGTGCGACATGCAGTTCGCCGTGATCGAGTCCCCGGCGAAGAACCAGCCGTCGCCGACGCCGGCAGCCGCGTCGTAGACGTCCAGCTTGATCGCGATGTCGGCGTTCCTCGGCGAACCGTCGGATGCGGTGAACCGGATGCGGACCCAGTTCGCGCCGGCGGCGTCGATGACGTGCTCCATCGAGTGCCGGGTATTGCCGCTGCGACTCGCCACCGCGACCCAGCCGTCGGCCGGCGGACGGCCGCCGCCTTCGCCACGGTGGATCTCGATCGTGTAGGCGCCGGCATTGTTGTAGCCGGGCTGGCCGATCAGCGCATGGTCGTAGCCATAGGAGTCGTCGTTGTACCAGGCGAGCAGGATCCGCTGCCGCTGCGCGACGGGAACCTCCGACAGGTCGTACGCGAGCGTCGTCGGCACGCCGGACGAGCGCCACTTCGTCCGGTAGTCGGCGTCGTTGGCGTGGCGCGCGCCCGACGAGAAACCCGGCGCGTAGGCCGGCACGTCGCGCGAGATCAGCCTGAGCGGCGCGGCCGATCCCGATGGCGCGCCGTCGGGCAGGGCCGGCGCGGGCTGCGCGGCGGCGGCGGCCAGGCCCAGCGCCAGCGCCAGCGCCGTGGCGGCAACGCGCGTGGCGCGGCGCATCGGGGCGCGGCTTGCCGCGCCGGTCGCGGGCCGGCTTCGCATCATGCCGCGCGCACCGTCCCGTTGCGCGGGCGTGCCGGCGCAGCGACGCCTGCCGCGTGTTCCGCGCGCCGCAGGTGCGAAAGGAACGTCGTGCGCAGGCCTTCCGGAAGGTCGTCCGCGACGCGCTCGCTCCAGGTCCCCGTCTCTTCCTGCAGCTGCGCCGCAAGCCGCGGTTCGCTCGCGCGAAGCGCCGCGGCGAACACCGCAAGCATCCAGGCGCGCGGGATCGCCACCGGCTCGTATCCGTCACGCAGCGTCGCCGCGTGCGCGGCGACGTGCGCCGCGGCACTCGGGTCCGCGCGCAGCGCGGCCGCGACCGCCAGCGCCGACGCATAGAGACCGAGGCCGACGAGTTCGCAGCGCAGCGCGGCGTCGGCGAGCGCACGCAGCCGACCGCCGGCACTGCGCGCGTCGAGATCGCGAGCCTGTTCGATGGCGATCGGCAGCACGATCCGCGGCGACGCGGAGTCCGGCAGCATCTCGGCGGCAAGGCGCAGCGTCTCGCGGGCCGCGCCGCTGGCGCCTGTCTCGCGTTCGATTCGCGACCGCACGACGAGTCGCGCAGCGACTTCAGGCGCAGCCAGGCCTTCCGGGATCCGGCCGAAGATCTGGCTTGCGCGCTCCGGCTGCCCGAGCAGCAGGAACGTGTCGGCGAGGTCGGCGCGGGCCTTGATCGACCATCCGGGCAGGGCATCCTGGTCGAACCGGCGTTGGGCCCGCTCCAGGCATTCGATCGCTTCGCCGTAGCGGCCGAGGTCGCGAAGGACCGCGCCGACCTGGCAGTCGGCCGCCGCGGCAGCGGCGCCGGTGCGGCCGAGGCGGTCGCGCAATTCGATCGCTTCGCCGAACAGCTCCGCGGCACGGGCCGCGGCGCCGTGCCACGCGTGCATCAGCGCCACATCGTAGAGGCCGTCGAACGCGAGCGACAGGTTACGGCTCGCGCGGCCGATCGCGACGACCTGCTGCGCATCTTCGATGGCCAGCTTCAGGCGCCCGCACCCGGCAAGTGCGAGCGCCCGCTTCTCGTGCAGCGCCGCGCGCTGGCGCGGGTCGCGGATCGCGGCGGGTGCAAGCGGAAGGTTCTCCAGGACTTCAAGCGCCTCGTGCGGCCGCCCCAGATAGACGAGCGCGTGGGCGAGGCGCCCGCAGGCCGCCGCTTCGCGCTCTCCCGGCGCGAGGCGCCGCGCCGATTCGAGCGCGGCGCGCGCCAGGCGCTCGGCGGTGTCATAGGTCCCGCGGTTGATCGCGAGATCGGCCTCGACGAGATCGACCTCCATCCGTTCGCTCTCGCCGGCCTGCAGTTCGCGCAGGCGCTCGATGCACGCCGGCAGGCGGGCGCCGTAGTCCGGTTGCTTTTCGATGCTCGCGATCGCGAGCAGCGCCGCGAACCGGCCTTCGCGGCGACCGGCCCGCGCAAAGCAGGCCTCGGCCTGCTCCAGGAAGCCGACCTGGTCGGCGAGCTGCGACGCGTGGGCCGCGGCGTCGGCCGCGGCGCGCCAATGGACCGCCGCATCGTCCCAGCACGCGGCGCCGGCGAAGTGCACGGCAATCCGGCCCGGCGCGGCGCCGCGCTGCCGCAGCTGTTCCGCCATCGCCCGGTGCAGGTACGCGCGGACCGCCTGCGGAACGCTCCGCTGCACCGCGTCGAGGACCAGGTCGTGCGCGAAAGCGTTGCCGCGCAGGATCTGCGCGCGCTCCAGTTCATCGAGCGGCTGCGCCAGCGCAAGCGGCGGTTGGCCGAGGATCGTTGCCGCCGCCTCGATCTCGAAATCCGCACCGGCGATCGCCGCAAGCTGGCCCAGCGCGAGCGCAGCCGGGCTCAGGTGGCCGAGCCGCCGATCGATCGCGCTCTCGACCGTCGGCGGCACGGGCAGGGGCCACGGGGGTCGCGGCGCGCGGCTCGACAGCCAGCCTTCGGTGTACAGGGTCTTGAGCGACTCCAGCAGGAACGCCGGATTTCCCCCGGTCTGCCGCGCCAGCGCCGCGCTCCACCCGGCGGAATCGATGCCCTCGAGCGCTAGCGTCGAGAGGAATTGCTCGACCTGCGCCTGGTTGAGCGACTTCAACGCGATGCGCGCGACGCGCCCGGCGGCGGTCATCTGGTCGAGCAGCGCGCTCGCCGCCGCACCGGCCTCTTCGCGGCGCACGGCGATGACGACGCGCAGCGACATCGACAGGACCGGATCGTCGAGGAGGGCGCCCAAGGTCGCGACCGATGCCGCATCGGCGAACTGCAGGTCGTCGAACGCCAGGCCGCGCGCTCCCTGGCGGCCGCAGCACGCGAGGAACTCGCGCAGCGCGGCGTGAAAACGGAGCCGGTCGGCGTCGGTGTCGAGAGGCGGCGGCATCGCTCCGGCCGTGCGCGCCAGCGACGGCACCAGGCGCGCGCAGTCGCTCGCGACGGCCTCGACCAGTTCCGGTCGGTAGCGCTCGGCGAGCGCTGCAAAGAGACGCGCGATGGAACACAGCGGGACCGCGGCGTCGCCCGGCCGCGCCCCCGAGCGACCGATCGACCCGTCGTCGAGGATGAACTCGTCGAGCAGGCGCGATTTGCCGACGCCGGCCTCCCCCTCGACGATGATGACGTGGCCGAACCGCCAGACGCCGTGCATGCGCGCGAGCGTCGTCTCGCGCCCGATGAGTTGTGGCGGGCGCAGCAGCGTCGGTGGAATGGGTTCCGGCGCCGGCGTCGGTGGTGGCGCCGCGGCGGTGGCGTGCGGGGTCGCGGCGCCTTCGCTGCGAGGGTCGGGCGCGGTCGCCGCAGCGGCTGGCGCGCTGCCCTCGATCGTCCGCGCGAGGCGGACGGTCTGCGCCGACGGGCTGAGGCCGTAGCCGCGCCGCAGCGTCTCCAGGCAGCGGTCCCAGACCTGCAGCGCGGCGGCACGGTCGCCGCGAAGCGCATGCCACTGCATCAGGCAGCGGTACGGTTCCTCGGCAGCCGGATCGGCGGCCACGGCCCGCTCGGCGGCGATCACCGCGGCGCCGAAATGTCCGCTCTCGAAGTGCGCGCGGGCCTGGTCGAGCGCGTGCTCGCGACGGCGGGCGCTGCGCGCCGCGCGTTGCCGGTCGAGCCAGGCGGCGAACCGCGGGCAATCGGCGAACTGCAACGAACCCAGCAGCGGCAGCGCGCCGGACTGCGGATCGTCCTCGGCCGCCTCGCGGCGGATGTCGATCGACACGCCGTCGACGAGGCGCAGCGCGCCCTGGCGCTCGTCGTCGACCAGTTCGACGCGCCGGCGCAGGCGCAGCAGGCACTGGCGAAGGTTGCCGCGCGCGCGTTCGGCGTCGGCGGTCGGCCACAGCAGGCTCGCAACGCGTTCGCGCGCGGCCGGCCCGTCGATCACGAGGTAGGCGAGCAACGCGGCCTGCTTGCCTTCGAGGGGAATGTGCTCGCCGGTCGACGCAAGGACCTGCGGCTCGCCGAGCAGCGTGACCTGCACGGCTCGAGGCACCTCCGGTGCGCTGGGCCGGTCGGGGTCCTGCGGGTCCGACAACTCGATCTCGCTCGCGTCCGGCCGGAACGAAGGTTCCCGGTTCCGAGGTCCGAGGGTGGACCCCCGGGTCGTCACCAACGGCTCAAACGATCCTAGCATGCGGGTCCGCGCACGCCAGCGTGCCGCCGGGCCGTTCGGCGTCTGGCGCCGCGCGCCGATCCGGCGCGTCTTGCGCCCGGCCGTGCGGCGGCGGGTAAGGACGCCTCAGGACG
>DATKPC010000047.1:0-11502 GCA_035524275.1 Burkholderiaceae bacterium | reverse complement strand
AGTCCTGGCGTCAGCCGTTTCGACGCCGTCTCAATTTGCGGCGACGAAACTCCCCTCGCCCGCGCCAGCGGGAGAGGGGTGGGGGAGAGGGTCGTCGCAGGAACGCACCCCCCAATCCGCCACTCTCCCTCGGCCCGCCCGGCATCACCGTCGTTGGACGCGACCAGCGCCTCACGTCGTGCCGCCGCTCTCGCCGCTGCCCGGCTTGCTGCGCCGATCGACCCCGTCGACCAGCACGTCCTGGTAATCGCGCAGTTCCGACCAGGCGCCGCGCGCGCACATGTCGGCCTGTCGCGGCCAGGTGTCGGGGTGATTCGCGATCTTGAATCGCGGGCCGGCGTCGGCGAGGATCTTCACGAGGCGCTCGACCGGCGTCTGCGCCAGCTGCGCGAAAGTCAGGATGCCCTGGTCGCGCAGCAGACCGGCGATCTTGGGGCCGATCCCTTCGACGATCGACAGGTCGTCGTCGCCGCTCGGGTTCTTCGGCGCGAAACCGAACCGCGCGGCCGCCGCGATGTTCTCGGACGCCGCGAGCTTCGCGCTCGCCGCCGCGGCGGTCTCGCGCTCCGCCGCGACCTGCCGCCGCAGCGAATCGATCTCCGCGCGCTGGCGCGCCAGATCGCCCTCGCGCGCGGCCAGCTCGCTGGCGCCGCCGCGCCGGAACAGCCGGTCGAAGATCCCATACGCGAGGAACCCGATCAACACGCCGAGGCTCGACCACCAGATGCAGCAGCCCAGGCCGACCATCGATTCGTCCTCCCTCGTGTGAGACGTCGGTTTTTTGGCAGCAGGACGCGGTCCGCGCTGCGTTTCATCGCCTCCACGATGCCCTGACAGGCGGGCATTTTCTTAGCGATAACTGAGCGAGGCTACGCAACGTCGTCACGACGCGCAACGTCGCGGCACGAGCGGAAGTTAGTCCGAATGACTTACTCGGGCGGGCATCAGACGCCCACTTGAGGGGATGCAGCGCCCCCCGCAGCGCGCCGCCTTGCTTATTCAAGTAATGGAAGGCGCCGCCGTTTCGCGGACTTTCAGGCGCCGGACCCGGTCGTGCGATCGCCACCCGTTACGCGATTTCGTCATGCCGCGCGACATCGACGTGCCGCTCCTGCGGTACCGGTTCCGGACCCGCGTGGCCTGCCCGCACGGCCAGGATGTCGCGGTCCGTCCGCGACCGCCGCGATCAGCCGCTCAGAGGCGCCACGTGCGGATGCCGCGCGCACGCAACGCCGCCGCGTCCGCCTGGCACTTGACGTCGACGTAGATGCCGCCGGGGACGAGTTTCGCGGCGATGTCCTCGACGCTGCGGTCGCGCAATGCACGATGCGCCACGGCGGCGACGATCGCGCGGCTGCGCGGCAGCCGCTCCCACGGCACGAGCTCGATCCCGTACTCGTGCATCGCCTCGGCGGCATCGCCGACCGGGTCATGGACGCTGACGCGGCAACCGTAGGATCGCAGCTCGTTGACGATGTCGATGACGCGCGAATTGCGCAGGTCCGGGCAGTCTTCCTTGAACGTCAGGCCAAGCACGGCGACGTCGGCATCCTTGACCGGATGCCCCGCGATGATCATCTCCTTGATCGTCTGCTCGGCGACGTACTTGCCCATCCCGTCGTTGATCCGGCGCCCGGCGAGGATCACCTGCGGGTGATAGCCGAGCATGTCGGCCTTGTGGGTGAGGTAGTACGGGTCGACGCCGATGCAGTGGCCGCCGACGAGCCCGGGGCGGAACGGCAGGAAGTTCCACTTGGTGCCGGCCGCCTGCAGGACCTCGAGCGTGTCGATCCCGATCCGGTGGAAAATCAGCGCCAGCTCGTTGACGAGCGCGATATTCAGGTCGCGCTGCGTATTCTCGATGACCTTTGCGGCTTCCGCGACCTTGATGCTGCTCGCGCGATGCACGCCGGCCCGCACGACGCTGCCGTAGATGCGCGCGACGCCTTCCAGCGTCTCCGGCGTATCTCCGGCGACGACCTTCGTGATGCGCGTCAGCGTGTGTTCCTTGTCGCCTGGATTGATGCGCTCCGGGGAATAGCCGACGAAGAAGTCTCGCTTCCACGTCATCCCGGAGCAGCGCTCCAGGATCGGAACGCAGATCTCCTCCGTCGCCCCGGGATACACGGTCGATTCGTAGACGACGACGGCGCCGCGCTTCATGTGGCGCCCGACCGACTCGCTGGCACCCATCAGCGGCGAGAAGTCCGGCTGGTGCGCCGAATCGACCGGCGTGGGCACGGCGACGATGAGAAAGTCCGCCTCCGCCAGCCGCGAGGCGTCGGTCGTCGGCGACAGGTGGATCGCCGCCTTCAGCTCATCCGACGACACCTCGCCGGTGGGATCGACGTGCCGCCGGTAGGCGTCGACTTTCGCCTGCGACAGGTCGAAGCCTATCGTCGGATAGGCCTTGCCGAATTCGACCGCCAGCGGCAAGCCGACGTATCCCAAGCCGACGACGGCAATGACGGACATCTGGAGCCACTCCTCCGAACGCTTCCGGGCGCGCCGTGCGACCGGGGCGACGAAGGTTAGCAGGAGACCGGTTCGCGCAAGTCCCGGGGGCCCCGCCGGAAACGTCAGCGACCGGCGCCGGGGCGTCGTTGCGCCGGCGGCGGTCAGGCGAAGATCAGGCGCCGGGCCGCCGCGCGATCTGCAGCGCTTCCTCGTTGCGCTTCACCGCGTAGCTCCACGCGAACGGCAGCGGTTCGCGTTCCTTCGCGGCGACATACGCCCCCGCGAGGTCGCGCTGGTAGCGGTACTTGAAGACCGGGATCGTCCCGACGTAGTTGCCGTACAGCTCGACGCTGAATCCCGCCGACGTGAGGCTCGCGTACGGCAGGCCGGAGTCGTCCTGCACGATCGCGGCGCTGCGCTGTTCGATCTGGTCGCGCATCACCGAGAAGCTGCCGTCGTGCAGCAGGTACGAGGCGGCCTTCAGCAGCGTCACCGCGTCGTGGACGCCGTCGAGGTAGTGCAGGAAATCCGGCTTGGTCTTCAGGCCGCCGTTGGACGCATCGAAGTTCGCATAGAACAGGTGCTGGTCCGGGCCGCCGGGACGGCCGAAGTCGATCGTCACCGCGCGCGGGCGCTTCGGCGAACCGGCCGGCCACGGCGTGCCGTCGACCTGCGACATGCGGACATCGCGCACCTCGTAGCCCATGCGGACCAGCATCGCGCTCATCAGCGGCAGCACGCCCTTCAGGTGCGGCGTGTTCAGGTCCTCCCGCATGTACTGCGTCACGAAGAAGTTGCGCTTGATGATGAAGTTCTGGGCGCGGACCATGTCGGCGAGCACCGCGGCCTTTGACTCGTCGGTCATCCGGTCGAGATGCGGCAGCGCGCCGACGGGCTCGAGCCCGAACATCACGTAGGTCTCGCACGACGGGAACAGCGTCACGGCGTTCAGCACGTCCGGCCCGGAGAACGGATAGAACAGCGTGCGGCAGTTCTGCTGCTCGTGCGCCAGGTGCTGCGCCGCGAAGCCGCGCATCGGGGCGGTCCGCGTCGTCGCCAGCTCGGCCCACGCGCGGTCGAGGCGCTCGCGCGGCGTCGGCGCGACGCCGGCGCCCGTGGACACGGCCGCGGTACGGAGGGCCGCCGCGCCAAGCTCCGAGCGGTGCAGCGCGGCGCCGTTGAGCACGAAGGCCGTCGCGCTGTCGACCGGCGTGCCGACGTTCATCCCCGCCAGCCAGCGTGCGACGTCGTTCGGGGTGCCCGGCTCGGCCGCGGCGTCGGCGACGCCGACGTAGCCGGTCAGCCCCGCGCAGCCCGCGAGCAGCAGGGTGGCGATGAACCCCTTGGTGAATCTACCCATGGCGCGGGTACCCGTGCTTGGCGTCATCGATGGTCTGGTCACTCGGACGTGTCGAAGGGTTGGACGTGGGAACCGGGCGGGGCGCTGCTGGCGCGGCGTCCCGATACGGATTCAACGCGGAACCTGGCGATGCGTGCACAGCCTGGCCGCCATCTGGCGAACCGCGGGCGACCGCCGGCGCGCATTCTCGCCGATTTGCGCCCGTCGACTGCCGGTCGGGGCCCGGAACCTAGCGCCGGGCGTCGAAGTTGTAGCCCGGAAACAACCGATTCAGCGTCGAGCGGATCCGCGACTCGCTGTACGGCTTCACGATGTAGCCGACCGCGCCGCCGGCGAGCGCCGCGCGAACGCGCTCGGTCTCCGAGACGCCGGTGACCATGATGACGTGGGCGGTCGGCTGTCGCGAACGGATCGCGCCGAGGAGCTCGGTGCCGTCCATGTCGGGCAGCCCGATGTCGAGGCAGACGATGTTCGGTTCGTGCGAGGCGACGAGCTCGCCGCCCTTGCGCCCCAGCGACGACTCGCCGACGACGACGACGCCGCAATTGCGCAGGATCCCGCGCAGCAGCGTGCGCGAGATCGTGTCGTCCTCGATGATGACGGCGGTCAGGCCGTCGTGTGCGGCGGCCGGGCCGGGCGCCGCGGGGGCCGCCGCCGGCGCTGCTTCCGCCGCCTTGGCCTCCTCGTCGCTTTCCACTGGGGTGACACCCTCGTTCATCTGTCGCAACCTCCCGGTTTCACGTGCCTGGACAGCCCACCGTCGGAATCCTAGACGCCGGTTCGGCGATCGACGCCCGGAATAAGCCGGACAAACGCATCGCTTTTCCGGCACCGCGTTGCCATGGCCGACCCTAGAGTCGACTGACCGGAACCACGACTCGCGCAAAGGTCCGTCGATGTCAGACCACTCGCCCAACGAGGCGCTCGAACTGGAACGCTGCGCCCGGGCACGCGCCGAGTCGCTGCTCGCCACGCGCACCGAGGCGCTCGAAGCCTCGGCGCTGGCGGTGCGCGACGCCAATTCCACGCTGGCGCTGCTGGCGCAGCGCGTCGACGCGCTGTCGACGCAGGCGCTCGCCGACCGCGCGTCGCTCGCCAACGCCCACGAGCAGCTGCGCCGCGCGCAGCAGCAGCTGGACTCCGTGCCGCAGCCGGTCTGGCTGAAGGACGCGCAGGCGCGCTACCTCGGCGTGAACCGGGCCTGGGAGGACATCACGCAGATCCCGCGCGCCGCGTGCCTCGGCAAGACCGTCGCGGAGCTGGTCCCGGGACCCGGCGGGCAGCGCGCGCTCGCCGAAGACCTGGCGCTGCTCGCCCGTGGCGGCATCCACCGGCTGGACACGTTCCTCGATGCGAGCGGCAAGGAGCGGCCCGTCGTCGGCCGGCAGATCGTCTTCCTGCGCCACGACGGCAACGTCGACGGCCTGATCGGCTCGCTCGCCGAGGTCGGCGACATCGTGGCGCTGCAGGCGCGGGCGGAACGCGAGCGCGAGCAGCTCGATCTCGCGCTCAACGGCTCCGGGCTGGCGCTGTTCGACGTCGACCTCGTCGCGGCGACCGTCAACCTGAGCCCGCAGTGGTACGCGCTGATGGACCTTCCGGCGCGCGACCGGATGCACCTGGAGGAACTCGGCGCGCTGATCCACCCGGAGGACGTGCCGTCCTTCGAGGAGGCATTGCGCGCGGTGCAGCGCGACCCGCAGGCGATCCTCGACGTCGAGCTGCGGCTGCGCACCGCGGGCGGCGTCTGGCGCTGGATGAACGTCCGCGCGCGCGTCGGGCTGTGCGACGCCGCCGGCCGTGCCGTGCGCCTCGTCGGCACGCAGGCCGACATCACCTTCCGCAAGGCGGCGCAGGACGCGCTCGTCGATGCGCGCGAACGCGCCAAGCGCGCCGAGGACGAGATGCGCACCGCGATCAATTCGCTGTCCGACGCCTTCGTCCTGTACGACGCCGAGGACCGCCTCGTGATCTGCAACGAGCGCTATCGCGACCTGTACGCGCTGACCGCCGACTTCCTCGTGCCGGGCGTGCGTTTCGAGGACGCGTTGCGCGAGGGCGTGCGCCGCGGCCAGTATCCGGAGGCGATCGGCCGCGAGGACGAATGGGTCGCGGAGCGGATGCGCCAGCACCTCGACCCGCAGGGGACGATCGAGCAGAAACTGCCGGACGGCCGCTGGCTGCGGATCGCCGAGGCGCCGACGGCCGACGGCGGCATCGTCGGCTTCCGCGCCGACATCACGCCGCTGAAGGAGGCGCAGGCGCGCGCCGAGGAGGCGAACCGCGCGAAGAGCGAATTCCTGGCCAACATGAGTCACGAAATCCGCACGCCGCTCAACGGCATCCTCGGGATGGCCGGCCTGCTCCACGACGCCGGGCTCGGCGCGCAGGAGCGCGAATACGTGGAACTGATCCAGGCCTCCGGCCAGGCGCTGCTGGAGATCATCAACGACATCCTGGATCTTTCGAAGATCGAGGTGAACCGGCTCGAGATCCTGCCGGCGCCCTTCTCGCTGCGGCAGCTCGTCTCGCAGATCGCGCGGATCGAATCGGTCCGCGCGCAGAACAAGGGGATCGCGCTCGAGACCGAGGTCGACCCGACGCTGCCGGATCACTATCTCGGCGACGCGCTGCGGCTGCGGCAGATCATCGTCAACCTGGTCGGCAATGCGCTGAAGTTCACGGAAACCGGGTCGGTCCGGATTCTCGTCGGCCGCGGCAGCGCCGCGGCGTCCGGCACGCCCGCGGCATCCGAGGCATCGGGCGCGACGCTGCGGTTTGCCGTCCGCGACACCGGGATCGGGATCCCGCCGGGCCAGCGGTCGCGGATCTTCGAGGCCTTCACGCAGGCGGACGCGTCGATCACGCGCAAGTTCGGCGGCACCGGGCTCGGGCTCGCGATCTGCACGCGCCTCGTGCACCTGATGGGCGGAACGATCGGCGTCGAAAGCGAGCTGGGGCACGGATCCGAGTTCTGGTTCCAGCTCGGGCTGCAGCAGGCGTCACCGCCGGCGCCGCAGCTGGCGCCGGCCGCGGATGCCGGGCGCGGCCGGCTCGCGCTCGACGGCCGCGCGCTGCGGGTCCTGCTGGTCGAGGACAACGCGATCAACCGCAAGCTCGCGACCGAGCTGCTGCGCCGCTTCGGTTGCGACATCGCGCACGCCGCCAGCGGCACGACCGCGATCGCGGCCGTCGCCGCGCGCCTTTCTTCCGACGGGCCGGGCGACGGTTTCGACGCCATCCTGATGGACATGCAGATGCCCGGCATGGGCGGCCTGGAGGCGAGCGAACGCATCCGCGCGCTCGAGGCCGGGTCCGGCCGCTCGACGCCGATCATCGCGCTGACGGCCAATGCCGGCGAGGTCGACCGCCTGGCGTGCGCCCGGGCCGGGATGTGCGAATTCCTCTCCAAGCCCTATACCGCGGCCCAGCTTTCCGAGGTGCTGTGCCGCGCCACCGGAGCCTTCCAGGTGCCCCACGATGACGCCGCTACGACCCCATCGACCGTCCGGCTGGCGCCGGGATCCGCGGCGCCGGCGGCCGCGACCGACTACCGGCCCGACCTGAAGCTCGCGTGCGAGCGGATCGGCGGCGACGAGGAACTGCTCGCCGAGGTCGCCGCCGCCTTCGTCGAGGCCGCCCCGGAGTACGTCGACGAGTTGCGTGCCGCGCTCGCGCAGGCCGACGCCTCCGCGGTCACGCGGCTCGCGCATACGTTGAAAGGGTCGTGCGGCGCGATCGGCGCCGGCGCCGCCGCAGCGCTCGCCGGCCGGATCGAGGACGCGACGGCCGGCGGCGACCTTGCCGTCGCCAGCGCCGAGCTCGAGACGCTCGCCGGCGCGGTCGACGCCACGGTCCAGGCTCTGCTGACATGGATCGTGACGAGGCTGCAGCCGTAGCGGACGGGTTGCGCGGCGGACCGGCCCTCGGCCCCGGTCCCGCCCCCTTGATTTCCCGCCGCACCGCACCAACTTGACCTCCTGTTCCGTTTCGGAGTAGATTGGCGGGCTTTCCTGGCCGCGCATTGGCACCGGATGGGCAAGATCCAGCCCGAGGATGGGCAAGATCCAGCCCGACAGACGCCCGCGCGACCGACCGTCGACGACCACCGCCGCAGCAGAGCCCGAACCGACATGCCGACCATCAACCAACTCGTCCGCACCCCGCGCGTTTCGAGCCATGCGAAAAGCAAGAGCCCGGCGCTGAAGGGCAGCCCGCAGAAGCGCGGCGTCTGCACGAAGGTCTACACGACCACGCCGAAGAAGCCGAACTCGGCGCTGCGCAAGGTCGCGAAGGTCCGCCTGACGAACGGGCAGGAGGTCATCTCCTACATCGGCGGCGAAGGCCACAACCTGCAGGAGCACTCGGTGGTGCTGATCCGCGGCGGCCGGGTGAAGGACCTGCCGGGCGTGCGCTACCACATCGTGCGCGGCTCGCTCGACACGCAGGGCGTCAAGGACCGCAAGCAGGGCCGCTCGAAGTACGGCTCGAAGCGCCCGAAGGCGGCGTAAGGTTTCTCGCCGGGTCGTAATCGCAGGGTCTTTGGCAGCTTTATTCGCAGGGTTTTTCGCAGGGCGCCGCCCCCGTCGGGCGGCGACGATCCACCCCGGGCGTCGGCGCGACGCCCCGGGTCTCGAGCCCGGACCGGCACCCCGCCGAGCAGGCAGGCGCAGGGTCCGCGGCAGTAAGTCGTGGCCCGTCAGGATGGGGCCAGCAACCGGCTGAACGTGAAAGGAAGCAGTCCATGCCACGCCGTCGCGAAGTACCGAAGCGCGAGATCCTCCCGGATCCGAAGTTCAACAGCATCGACGTCGCCAAGTTCATCAACGTCATCATGCTCGACGGCAAGAAGGCCGTCGCCGAGCGGATCGTCTACGGTGCGTTCGACCAGATCAACACGAAGGCGTCGAAGAACCCGCTCGACATCTTCATGCAGGCGCTCGGCAACGTGAAGCCGATGGTCGAAGTGAAGAGCCGTCGCGTCGGCGGCGCGAACTACCAGGTCCCGGTCGAGGTGCGGCCGGTGCGCCGGGTCGCGCTCGGGATGCGCTGGCTGCGCGAGGCGGCGAAGAAGCGCGGCGAGAAGTCGATGCCGCTGCGCCTCGCGGGCGAGCTGCTGGAGGCCGCCGAAGGCCGCGGCGGCGCGATGAAGAAGCGCGAGGAAGTGCACCGCATGGCGGAGGCCAACAAGGCCTTCGCGCATTTCAGGTTCTAAGTTACCCCGACCGGCGCCACGGCTGCCCGCCGGAGCAACTCCGGGGGATGGGCAGTCGGGACGCTGTGACGCGGGCAGCTGTATCGCGTCCTCTGGATGGTGAATCTCATGGCACGCAAGACCCCTATCGAACGGTACCGGAACATCGGTATCTCCGCCCACATCGACGCCGGCAAGACGACGACGACCGAACGGATCCTGTTCTACACCGGGGTCAACCACAAGATCGGCGAGGTCCACGACGGGGCCGCGACGATGGACTGGATGGAGCAGGAGCAGGAGCGCGGCATCACGATCACGTCGGCCGCGACGACCTGCTTCTGGAAGGGCATGGACCTGTCCCTGCCCGAGCACCGGATCAACATCATCGACACGCCGGGCCACGTCGACTTCACGATCGAGGTCGAGCGCTCGATGCGGGTGCTCGACGGCGCGTGCATGGTCTACTGCGCCGTCGGCGGCGTGCAGCCGCAGTCGGAGACCGTGTGGCGGCAGGCGAACAAGTATCGCGTGCCGCGGCTGGCGTTCGTCAACAAGATGGACCGCACCGGCGCGAACTTCTTCAAGGTCTACGAGCAGATGCGCGCGCGCCTGAAGGCCAACCCGATCCCGATCCAGGTCCCGATCGGCGCCGAGGAGAACTTCAAGGGCGTCGTCGACCTCGTGAAGATGAAGGCGATCTTCTGGGACGAGGCGAGCCAGGGCATGAAGTTCGAGTACGCCGACATCCCGGCCGAGCTCGCCGACACCTGCAAGGAGTGGCGCGAGAAGATGGTCGAGGCCGCCGCCGAGGCCAACGAGGAACTGATGAACAAGTACCTCGAGACCGGCGAGCTGTCGGAGACCGAGATCAAGACCGCGCTGCGGATGCGGACGATCGCGCACGAGATCACGCCGATGCTGTGCGGCTCGGCGTTCAAGAACAAGGGCGTGCAGGCGATGCTGGACGCGGTCGTCGCGTACCTGCCGGCGCCGATCGACATCCCGCCGGTGCACGGGACGAACGAGCGCGACCAGGACATCACGCGCAGCGCGGACGACGCGCAGCCGTTCTCGGCGCTCGCGTTCAAGATCATGACCGACCCCTACGTCGGCCAGCTGACGTTCCTGCGCGTCTATTCCGGCGTGCTGACGTCGGGCGACACGATCGTCAACGCGATCAAGAACAAGAAGGAGCGCGTCGGCCGCCTGCTGCAGATGCACGCCAACCAGCGCGAGGAGATCAAGGAAGTGCGCGCCGGCGACATCGCGGCCGTGGTCGGGATGAAGGACTGCACGACCGGCGACACGCTGTGCGATCCGGACAAGCTGATCACGCTCGAGCGGATGGTGTTCCCCGAGCCGGTCATCTCGCAGGCCGTCGAGCCGAAGACGAAGGCCGACCAGGAGAAGATGGGCATCGCGCTGTCGCGCCTGGCGCAGGAGGACCCGTCGTTCCGCGTCCATACCGACGAGGAGTCGGGGCAGACGATCATCTCCGGGATGGGCGAGCTGCACCTGGAGATCATCGTCGACCGGATGAAGCGCGAGTTCGGCGTCGAGGCCTCGGTCGGCAAGCCGCAGGTCGCGTACCGCGAGACGATCCGCAAGGCCGTCGAGAACGCCGAGGGCAAGTTCATCAAGCAGTCCGGCGGTCGCGGCCAGTACGGCCACGTCGTGCTGAAGCTCGAGCCGCAGGAAGCCGGCAAGGGCTTCGAGTTCGTCGACGCGATCAAGGGCGGCGTGGTCCCGCGCGAGTACATCCCGGCGGTCGAGAAGGGCGTCGTCGACACGCTCAAGGCGGGCGTGCTGGCCGGCTACCCGGTCGTCGACGTCAAGGTGACGCTGCATTTCGGCTCGTACCACGAGGTCGACTCGAACGAGAACGCGTTCAAGATGGCGGCGTCGATCGGCTTCAAGGACGGCATGCGCGCGGCGAGCCCGGCGCTGCTCGAGCCGATCATGGCGGTCGAGGTCGAGACGCCGGAGGAGAAGATGGGCGACGTGATGGGCGACCTGTCGTCGCGGCGCGGCGTCATCCAGGGGATGGACGACATCGCCGGCGGCGGTGGCAAGGCGATCCGCGCCGAGGTCCCGCTGGCCGAGATGTTCGGCTACTCCACGACGCTGCGCTCGCTCACGCAGGGCCGCGCGACGTACACGATGGAATTCAAGCACTATGCCGAGGCGCCGCGCAATGTCGCCGAGGCGGTCATCAGCGCCAAGACCAAGTAGAACGGATCTGTCAGAGAAGGTATCGGAGAGAGGACACCGAAATGGCCAAGGGCAAGTTTGAGCGGACGAAGCCGCACGTGAATGTGGGGACGATCGGTCACGTGGACCATGGGAAGACGACGCTGACGGCGGCGATCACGACGGTGCTGTCGACGAAGTTTGGTGGGGAGGCGAAGAAGTACGACGAGATTGACGCGGCGCCGGAGGAGAAGGCGCGCGGGATCACGATCAACACGGCGCACGTGGAGTACGAGAC
>DATKPC010000046.1:0-4663 GCA_035524275.1 Burkholderiaceae bacterium | reverse complement strand
CCCGCGCGAGCGGGAGAGGGGTGGGGGAGAGGGCCGCCGCCTCACCGCGATTCCCGCTCCCGGCTGGCGTTCGCGCGGATCTTCGCCGCGATCTCCTCGGCCTTCAGCCGCGCGACCTCGTCGCCCTGCAGCGCGGCGAGGTGGTAGTAATAGACCGCCCGCTCCAGGTTCAACCCGACGCCGTCGCCCTTCTCGTAGAGGCTCGCGACGATGTATTGCGCGCCGACGTCGCCCTGGTCGGCCGCGAGCTCGTACCAGTGCGCCGCTTCATGCATGTCGCGCGGCGCGCCGCGGCCGAGGAAATACTGCGTCGCGAGACTGACCTGCGCGTCGCGCCAGCCCGCCTCCGCCGCCTTGCGGAACCATGCGGTGGCCTCGGTCAGCGAGCGCTCGACGAGTTCGCCGCGCTCGTACAGCGAGCCCAGGCTGAACTGCGCCCTCGCGATGCCGCCGTCGGCGGCCTTGCGCAGCCAGTCGACGCCCTGGCGCGGATCCGGCTCGCCGCCCTCGCCGTTGACGAGCATCACCGCCAGGTTGAACTGCGCGAGATGGTTCTGGCGGCTCGCCAGCGCCGCGTAGCGCGTGCGCGCCTTCGCGAAGTCGCCGGCCTGGTAGGCGGCGTACGCCACCGCCAGTTCCGCGTCGCTGCCGGCGGCCGGGCCGATCTGCAGCCGGTCGGCCGCGAGCGCCACGCCCGACGCCGCGAGAAGCGCGGCGCACGCCGCCCCGAGTCGACGCAGCGCGATCAAGCGGCCGGCTCCTGCGGCGACGGCTGCTGCGCGGGCCGCTTGCCGAAGATCCGCGCCAGCACGATGCCGACCTCGTAGAGCAGCACGAGCGGAACGGCGAGCAGCATCTGCGACAGCACGTCCGGCGGCGTGAAGATCGCGGCGACGATGAAAGCGCCGACGATCACGTAGGGGCGCACCTGCGCGAGCTTGCGGACGCTCACGAGGCCGAAGCGGACGATCAGCAGCACGACGATCGGGACCTCGAACGTCGCGCCGAACGCGAGGAACAGCCCGAGGACGAAGTTGACGTAGGACTCGATGTCCGGCGCGACGCTCACCGAGGACGGCGCGAACTGCGCGATGAAGCGGAAGACGACGTTGAAGACGAAGAAGTAGCAGTACGCCATCCCGCAGACGAACATCACGATGCTGGAGGCGATCACCGGGGCCGCGAGCCGCCGCTCGTGCTGGTAGAGCCCGGGCGCGACGAAGGCCCAGGCCTGGTACAGCACGTAGGGCAGCGCGAGCAGGAACGCGACGAACAGCGTGACCTTCAGCGGGACGACGAACGGCGTGATGACGCCGGTCGCCAGCAGCTTCGTGCCCTGCGGCAGCGCCGCGAGCATCGGCTCCGAGAGGATCTCGAAGATGCGCTTCATGAACGGCGTCAGCGCGACGAAGATCACGAGCACCGCGACGGCCGCGCGCAGGATCCTGCTGCGCAGCTCGATCAGGTGCGACATGAAGCTCTGTTCTTTGTCCTCGGGAACGGCCATCGGCGGGGCGGGCGGTCGAGGGCCGGATCAGCGGCGGATGCGCGGGCGGTTGACCCGCGCGCGCATCGCGTACTTGTGGCGCACGCTGGCGTCGGCCCCGGGCATCGCGAGCCGCCGCTTGAGCCGCGCGACCTCGTCGGCCAGGTCGTCGAGCGATGGCCCCGGGCGATACCGGCGCGTGAACGCGTGCGTGCGCCACGACGAGACCGGCTCGTAAGGCGCCGGCGCGGCGGCCGACGACTCCGAGGCCGCCGCGGCGCCCAGCGACGACTCGAGCCCGCCGACCGCGTCGCGCACCGAACTCTCGACGCCCAGCGCGGCGCTTCGCGCCTCGTCCTGCAGCCGTTTCAGCTCCGAGAGCTCGATCTCGCGATTGATGTCGGCCTTGACCTGGTTGACGTAGCGCTGCGCCTTGCCGACCCAGGCGCCGACCGTCCGCGCAACGCGCGGCAGACGCTCCGGGCCGAGGACGACCAGCGCGACCGCCCCGATCAGGCCGAGTTCGCCGATGCTGAAATCGAGCATGGGATTGGCGCGCCGTGGTCGGTCGGCGTCACGTGCCGCCGCGGCGCCGACGACTCATCGGCGCCGGCGCGCGGGGCTCGGAGCCGACCGGCGCGGCGTTCAGCTGCTCTTTTCCTTGGCCTGGACGTCGATCGGCGGCCCGCCGGGCTGCCCCGACGCCACCTGCCGCTGCGGATCGGCGGGATGCGCCGTCGCGTCGGACTCGCCTTCGCGCAGCCCTTCCTTGAAGCCCTTGATCGCGCCGCCGAGGTCCTTGCCCATGTTGCGCAGCTTGCCGGTGCCGAAGACCATCACGACGACCAGCAGGACGATCAACCAATGCCAGATCGAAAGCGATCCCATCGCTCCACTCCTTCGATGCCACGTTCCGGCCGCCGCGGTACCGGCGGCTCGACGTTCGCCGAAAACGATTCGCGTCGCCGCCGGTGATCGTCAGCCGAGGCGGCTCCAGGGGCGCGGACCGCCGAGCACGTGGACGTGAAGGTGGCCGACTTCCTGGCCGCCGTCCGGCCCGTTGTTGATCACGACCCGGAAACCGTTGGTGGCCCCATTCTCTCGCGCCAGGCGCGGCGCCATCAGGATCATTCTACCCAATAGCGCCTGGTGCCGCGGCTGCGCCTCGTCGAGGTTCGCGAAGTGTTCCTTCGGCACCAGCAGCAGGTGCACCGGCGCCGCCGGATGGATGTCGTGGAAGACGATGAACTCGTCGTCCTCGTAGGCGCGGCGCCCGGGGATCTGTCCGGCAACGATCTTGCAGAAGATGCAGTTCGGGTCGCTCGTGGTCATGGCGAGGGTCCTTTGAGGAGGTCTGGAATGGGCGTCGGGCGCGTCAGGCCGGACGGCGCGCCTTCTCGAGGAGGCCGGAGGTGCCTTCGCGCCGCTCGAGCTCCGCGAGCACCTGCTCCGGGCGCAGCCCGTGGTGCGCGAGCAGGACCAGGCAATGGAACCAGAGGTCCGCGGTCTCCGCGATGATGCGGTCGGCGACGCCGTCCTTCGCGGCCATCACGGTCTCGGTCGCTTCCTCGCCGATCTTCTTCAGGATCGCGTCGCCGCCCTTCGAGAACAGCCGCGCCACGTACGAGGACGACGGATCGGCGCCCTTGCGCGAATCGATCACGTCGGCGAGGCGCGCGAGCGTCGCGTCGCCAGCCGGTGCCGGCGCGTTGCTCATCGCGCGCCCTCGGCGACGCCCGGATCGATCACCGGGTCCTTGACGACCCAACGACCCGCCTCGAGGCGCCGGTAGAAGCAGCTCTCGCGCCCGGTGTGGCAGGCGACGCCGCCGTGCGGCGCGACGAGATACAGGACGACGTCGCCATCGCAGTCGAGGCGCACGTCGCTCACGGCCTGGGTATGGCCGCTTTCCTCGCCCTTGCGCCACAGCCGCTGCCGCGAGCGCGACCAGTAGACGGCGCGCCCGGTCGCCGCGGTCTCGGCCAGCGCCGTGCGATCCGCCCACGCGACCATCAGCACGCGCCCGCTGGCGTCGTCCTGCGCGACGACCGTCACGAGCCCGCGATCGTCGAAGCGGATCTCGTCGAGCCAGCCGCCGCCCGCCTCGGCCGTCGCGGCCGGCGGCGGCGTGGCGCCCGTCGTCGGTTCAGTCCGGTTCATCGCATCGCCCCGCGTCGCGAGTCCAGGGTGTCGTTGGACTCGTCGTCCAGTTAGTCGTCCAGCCGTACCGCGATGCCCTGCCGCGCCATGAACTCCTTGGCCTGCCGCACCGTGAACTCGCCGAAATGGAAGATCGAGGCCGCGAGCACCGCGTCGGCGCGCCCGCGCGCGACCCCGTCGGCGAGATGCTGCAGGTTGCCGACGCCGCCCGAGGCGATCACCGGCACCGGGACCGCGTCGGCAATGGCACGCGTCAGCTCCAGGTCGAAGCCGTTGCGGGTCCCGTCGCGGTCCATGCTCGTCAGCAGGATCTCGCCGGCGCCGAGGTTCGCGACGCGCTGCGCCCACTCGACCGCGTCGAGCCCGGTCGGCTTGCGCCCACCGTGCGTGAACACTTCCCAGCCGCGGCCCGGATCCTGCGGATCGCGGCGCCGCGCGTCGACGGCCACGACGATGCACTGCGAGCCGAAACGCCCGGAGGTCTCGGCGACGAGTTCCGGATTCTGGACCGCGGCGGTGTTGATCGAGATCTTGTCCGCCCCGGCGTTGAGCAGCCGGCGGACGTCGCCCACGGAGCGGACGCCGCCGCCGACCGTCAGCGGGATGAAGACCTCGTCGGCGACCGATTCGATCACGTGCAGGATGATGTCGCGCGCGTCGGAACTCGCGGTGATGTCCAGGAAGGCCAGCTCGTCGGCGCCCTGGGCGTCGTAGCGCCGCGCGATCTCGACCGGGTCGCCGGCGTCGCGCAGGTCGACGAAGTTGACGCCCTTCACGACGCGACCGGCGGTGACGTCGAGGCAGGGGATGATGCGCTTGGCGAGCATGGCGGACGACGCGGTGCCGGGGACAGGCGTAAGCATACCGGTCGGGCAGGGGGGGTTCGCGGGTCGTCTCGCGCCGGCCCTCTCCCCCCGCCCCTCTCCCGCTTCGCGGGCGAGGGGAGTCACGGGGTCATCCGATGGGATGGCGCCTCGCATCGCGACGACGAAACTCCCCTCGCCCGCGAAGCGGGAG
>DATKPC010000045.1:0-82150 GCA_035524275.1 Burkholderiaceae bacterium | reverse complement strand
GTCGCAAATCGAGACACCGGTCCAACGGCTGGCGCCCGGACTCCCCTCGCCCGCGAAGCGGGAGAGGGGTGGGGGAGAGGGTGGTCGCCTACCGCGAACTCCCCGCCGGATACGCCTCGTCGAGCGCGATCGAGCCGGTCTCGAGCAGGGACTTCAGGTTCGACAGGATCTTCGGCCACCCGCCGGAGACGGCCGCGATCAGCTTCGACGGATCGCGCTCGATGGCGTGGGTGATGCTGAGCTTGACCGCCGAGCCTTGCGGTTCCAGTTCCATCGTGCACAGCGACTCGCCTTCGGCCTGCAACTCCGGCCTGTTCTGGTGCCGCCAGCGGATCACGAGGCGCCGCGGCGCATCGGCCTCCGCGATCTCACCGGCATCGAAGACCTGACCGTCGCCGGAGACGAGTTTCCACGACGATCCCGCCGTCCACGCGCTTTCGCAGTGCATGCCGAACCAGTACTGCGTCATGAACTCCGGGTCCGTCAGCGCCGACCACAGCTTTTGCGGCGTCGTGCGGATGTAGGTCACGTAGATGAAGGTCGATCTAGCCATGGTTCTTCTCCAGTCGTCGTTTGAGGTCGCCCAGCGCCTTGAGGCGCGGTTTCTCGAACTTCGCGATCCAGCGCTCGTAGATGTCCTGCAGCGGCACCGGGTTGAGGAAGTGAAGCTTCTCGCGGCCGCGCCACGTCGTCGCGACGAGGTTCGCCGCCTCCAGCACGCCGAGGTGCTGCGTCACGCCCTGCCGCGTCATGTCCAGGTGCTCGCACAACTCATGGAGCGTGCGGCCGTCATGCGCGTGGAGCACGTCCAGCAGCTTGCGCCGGCTGGGATCCGCGAGGGCCTTGAACAGCAGGTCGGTGTCATCGTGGTGCCCGGCCATGGACGGCAACATGCAAGTCAACGATTGCCTGAATAATAGGCAAGTATTCGATTGCATGTCAAGCCCGGCGTCGATCGGGCGGCATCGCGACCTGGACAGGCCCTAGACTCAGGCGGCAATCCGACGGGAGACCCGATGGCTTCGGACGCATTCGCCGGACGACTCGCCGCCGCCGATGCGCGGCTGGACGACCTGGAGGCGCTCTGCGCCAACGCGACGGATCCGGCGTGCTGCCCGCTCGCGGCCGGCATTCGCGACGGCGTGCCGATCTACGAATGCCGCGATCTGCGGGGGAGGATGGCGGTCGATCATCGCTTCGTCGACCGCCTTGCGGCGGAATGGTCCGCGATCTGGCACGCCGGCCCCGGCATCGTCGTATTGACGCAGGCGTTCGAATCCGCGGCCGTCGTCGACGCCGTCACCGAGCGATTCCGCGCGATCATCGACGCGGAGCGGCAATCGCAGAGCGGCGGCGACCACTTCGCGAAGGCCGGCGCCAACGACCGGGTGTGGAACGCCCTGGAAAAGCTCTGCCTGGCCGACCCCGAACTCTTCGCCCGCTACTACGGCAACGACATGATCGCGCTGGCGAGCCAGGCCTGGCTCGGACCGGGCTACCAGGTCACGTCGCAGGTCAACAACGTCCGCCCCGGCGGCGCGGCGCAGATGCCGCACCGCGACTACCACCTCGGGTTCTGCACGGCCGCGCAGGCGGAGCGGTTCCCGGCCCGGGTCCATCGGCTCTCGCCGCTGCTCACGCTGCAGGGCGCCGTCGCGCACGTCGACATGCCGCTGGAAAGCGGGCCGACGCTCTACCTGCCGCATTCGCAGAAATACCGCTACGGATACCTCGTCGCCGAGCGCGACGAGTTTCGTGCCTATTTCGACAGGCACCGCGTCCAGCTGCCGCTGCGCAAGGGCGACGCGGTGTTCTTCAACCCGGCGCTGATCCATGCCGCCGGCACGAACTCCTCGCGCGACATCCAGCGCATCGCGAACCTGCTGCAGGTGTCCTCGGTTTTCGGGCGGGCGATGGAATCCGTCGATCGCGACCGCATGACGCGGGTCCTCTATCCGCACCTGCAGCGGCTTGTCGCGACCGACGCGCTCCAGCGTGACGCCGTCGCGCGCGTCGTCGCCGCATCCGCGGAGGGCTACGCCTTCCCGACGAACCTCGACCGCGATCCACCCCTCGGCGGACTCGCGCCCGAATCGCCGGCGGCCGTCGTGCTGCGGGCCCTGGACGAGTCGTGGCCGGCGGAGCGCCTGTTCCTGCGGTTGGACGAGATGCGACTCAAGCGCATGCCCTGAGCCGGGAAGGCGCCTCGCTCCGCCGTTGGCCCGAAGCCGGTGCGAACCGCGCTGCAGGACGGCGCGTTACGGACCGGCAGGCTCAGGTGCGGTCGGCGGGACCGCGCACCGGGCGGACGACGAGCTCGTCGAAACCCGTGAGCTCGTCGAACTCGCGCGCCAGTTCGTGGTCTGCCAGCCCGGCGACCAGCAGTTCCGCCGTCGTCCGGACCTCGCAACCGACACAGACGTGGCCGCCGAGCACCTGCCCACGCGCATCCGCGATCGCGATGTGCAGGTGAGCGCCGTCCGGCGAGACGGATCCGGCGACCGAGATGATCTCCAGCGGGCCCGGTATGTCGCGACCGGTCGCCTCGTCGGCGAGGCGAATCCGCGCCCGCGACAGGCTGCCGACGCCGCTCACGACGAAACCGGACCCGTTGGGCAACGCCATCGCCAGCCGCTCGACGCATTCCCGAAGGTCGGAACGCGGCGCGAGGCGGACCGGACGAAGTGACATGGCGCGACAGGTCCCGGTTCGCCCGCCGCTAGGCGGCGTCCCAGCGGAACGTGATCCGTGCCCGGCCGCGGGTCGCTGCGATCAACACCGCGTTCGGCTCGTCGGTGTTCGCGACCCAGGCGCGCGCGGCCTCCTCGCTGCGTCCGAACTGCTGGTGCCGGCGCAGCAGGCGCTCGTGGCGCAGCCCGTCGTCGATATCGACGTACCAGCTGTCGTCGAGCAGCGGCGCCACCTCGCGCCACGGCCCGTGGTCGAGCAGAAGGTAGTTGCCTTCGGTGATCACGAGGCGCGTGTCCGGCCGCACCGGGATGGCGCCGGCGATCGGCTCCTCGATCGCGCGCCGGAATTCCGGCGCGTAGACGATCTCGTCGTCGCGCTGCGCGCGCAGGCGCCGCAGCAGCGCGGCATAGCCGGCCGCATCGAAGGTGTCCGGGGCACCTTTGCGCCCTGCGCGCCCCAAGCGCCGCAGTTCGACGTTCGCGAGGTGATAGCCGTCCATCGGGACGACCTGCGATGCGTCGCGGAACGTCTCGTGCAAGGCCTGTGCGAGCGTCGACTTGCCGGCTCCCGGCGGCCCGACGAGCCCGATCAGCTTTCGACGACCGTCCGCGAGCATGGCACGGACTCGCGCCAGGAAGACCTCGGGCAATGGCGGGGGCGCGGCGGAGGTCATCGGCGCGGGATCGAGCGGTTCAGGCGCCGGTCGACGCGATGCCGACGGCCCGCGCCAGCAGGCGATACGACACGCGGCGGGCCCGCGGATCGTGGGCCCAGGTGTTGACGACGATTTCCGACAGGTCGAATTCCGCGGCGAGCGCCTGCAGCTGCTTCGCAACGTCCTCGCCGCTGCCCACGAAGGCCTTGCGGCGCATCGCCTCGACGGTCGGCCATTCATGCGGCGCGAACCCGCGTGCCGAGACCGCGTCCGGCGGCTGCAGCGGGCCGAACGTGCCCTGCGCGCGGTCGACCCGCCAGCGCTCGCGGCTCATCGCATGCCACCGCGCTTCGTCGGCCGTCTCCGCCGCCAGCGCCCAGACGCATACGGTGGCGCACGGCGCAGGGTGCCGCTCGCTCGGCCGATAGAGCCGGCGGTACAGTGCCAGAGCTTCGGCGGCGCCCTCGCCGTCGGCGAAAAAATAGGCGAACGCGTACGGCAGGCCGAACTGTGCCGCAAGCTGCGCGCCATAGTTCGAACTTCCGAGCACCCACAGTTCCGGCGCGTGGGGCCCGAGCGGGCGGGCCGCGATGCCGCGGTGCGACGCCTGCGATGTCCACGCCAGCAGGTCGAGCACTTGCTGCGGAAACGCGTCGGCGGCGGCGTGCGCGTTCGGATTCAGCTCCAGCGCGGTTCGCATGTCGCTACCGGGCGCGCGTCCGACGCCGAGGTCGATGCGTCCCGGCGCCAGCGCCTCGAGGACGCGAAACTGTTCCGCGACCTTCAGCGCGCTGTAATGGGGCAGCATCACGCCGGCACTGCCGATGCGAATCCTCGTCGTGCGCGCGGCAATCGCCGCCATCAGGATTTCCGGTGCGCTGCCGACGATCGTCGGCAGCGCGTGATGCTCCGAGACCCAGAATCTCGCGTAGCCGAGTTCCTCGCAGTCGCAGGCGAGATCCAGCGTGTCGCGGATCGCGTCGTCGTCGCTGCCCCCCGCGAGGCTGACGGACTGGTCGAGGACCGAAAGTTTCAGGGCGCCCATGGAGATCGATTCTCCCACGGGTAAGATCCGCGTCGGTCGCTCGACTTCCGTTCCCTGTCGCCCTGTCCGGGCTCCGCATGCGATCCGCCGCCGGCCTGTCCCGATTTCGAGTCGCTCCGCGCTGGGCCGCGCTGGCCACGGCCGTCCTGGGTGCGGCAAGCGTCGATACCTCGACCGCCGCGTCGCTGGCGCCGGTCGCCGCGGAGCACGGAATGGTCGTCACCGCACACCCGATCGCGACGCGCGTCGGCGTCGACGTGCTGCGGCAGGGCGGCAACGCGATCGACGCCGCGGTCGCCGTGGGCTATGCGCTCGCCGTCGTCTTTCCGGTGGCCGGCAACCTCGGCGGCGGCGGCTTCATGACGATCCGCCTCGCCGACGGCCGCACGACGTTCATCGACTTCCGCGAGCGCGCGCCACGGGCTGCGACACCTGCGATGTACCTGGACGCCGATGGCAACGTCGTCGCCGGACTCAGTACGAAGGGATTCCTGTCCGCCGGCGTCCCCGGGTCCGTCGCCGGCCTGGAGATGGCGCGGGAGCGGTACGGTACGCGGCGCCGCGGTGCGCTGATGGAGCCCGCGATACGCCTGGCGGAAGACGGCTTCGCGCTGTCGCGCGACGATGCCGAGATCCTCGAGTACGGCGCCGCGGACTTCCGTCGCGACCCCGCCTCCGCGGCGATCTTCCTCGATCGGGGCACCGCGCGCGCGGCCGGGTCGCGCTGGCGGCAGCCGGATCTCGCGCGGACGCTGCGTCGCATCCGCGATCGCGGGACCGACGGCTTCTACAAAGGACCCGTCGCCGCCGCGCTGGCGGCCGCTTTTCGTGCCGGCCAGGGGATCGTCACGTCGCAGGACCTGGCGGACTATCGCGCGCGTGAACGGCGCCCGGTAGAGTGCGACTACCGCGGCCACCATGTCGTCACCGCGCCGCCACCGAGCTCCGGGGGCGTCACGCTGTGCGAGGTTCTCGGCGTGCTGGGAGCCTATCCCCTGCACGATCTCGGATACCACTCGGCGGCGGCCGTTCATGTCGAGATCGAGGCGATGCGACGCGCGTATGTCGACCGCAACACCTACCTGGGCGACCCGGACTTCGTCGCCGACCCGGCCGACCGCCTTCTTTCCGCCGAGCATCTCCAAAGCCTGCGCGCGTCGATCGACCCGAATCGCGCCACGGATTCACGGACGCTCGGCGCCGGTTCGGCGCCCCACGAGGGCGACAATACGACGCACTACGCGGTCGTCGACCGCTGGGGCAACGCGGTGTCGGTGACGACGACGCTCAACGGCGCATTCGGAGCGCGCGTCACGGCGGCCGGCACCGGGGTGCTGCTCAACGACGAGATGGACGATTTCACGGTCAAGCCGGGCGTCCCGAACCTTTACGGCCTTGTCCAGGGCGAGGCCAACGCGATCGCGCCCGGCAAGCGTCCGCTGTCGTCGATGACGCCGACGATCGTGCTGCGCGGAAACTCCCCGCTGCTCGTCGTCGGGGCCGCCGGGGGCAGCCGCATCACGACCGCCGTCGCGCAGGTCATCGTCGACGTGGTCGACTACGGGATGAACGTGCAGGAAGCGGTCGATGCGCCGCGCCTTCACCAGCAGTGGCTGCCGCCGGCGACCGGCATCGAACCGTTCGCGCTGAGCCCGGATACCCGCCGGCTGCTGGAGGCCATGGGGCACGAATTCGGCGGACCGGTACCGACCGCGCAGGTCGAGGCGATCCTCGTCGGCGGCGCGGAGCGCCTCTACGGGGCGGGCGACCCGCGACGCGGCGCGGCCACCGCGCTCGGCTACTGACGACCTTCCACGCGCTTCGCCCTCCGAGAAACCCATGTCATCCGCTTCGATGCCTTCCGCGCCGAACACGTCGGCACCGGACGTTTCCGCTTCGTCCGGCGCGCCGGCCATCAGCCGCTATCCGGTCCCCACGCTCGACAGCCTTCCGGACGATCTGCGCGCGAGGATTCTCGCCGTCCAGGAAAAGTCCGGCTTCGTACCGAACGTGTTCCTCGCGCTCGCGCACCGCCCGGACGAGTTCCGCGCGTTCTTCGCCTATCACGACGCGCTGATGGAAAAGGCAGGCGGCCTGTCGAAGGCCGAGCGCGAAATGATCGTCGTCGCGACGTCGAACGCCAACCGGTGCCCGTACTGCGTCATCGCCCACGGCGCGGTGTTGCGGATCCGCGCGCGCAATCCGCTCGTCGCCGACCAGGTCGCGATCAACTACCAGAAGGCGGACATCACCGCGCGGCAGAAGGCGATGCTCGATTTCGCGATGAAGACGGCCCTCGAATCGCACGCGATCGACGACCGCGACTTCGAGGCGCTGGCCGGCCACGGATTCAGCCCCGAGGACATCTGGGACATCGGCGCGATCGCCGCTTTCTTCGGGATGTCCAACCGCCTGGCCAACCTGACGAGCATGCGGCCGAACGACGAGTTCTACACGATGGGTCGGGTTCCGAAGGCCTGACCCGCGCGCCGGAAGGCTCCTCGCTCCCGTCCGCGCGCGCCCGCGGCGCCAGCCGCGGCGCAGACTCCTCGCGTTCAGCCGGCGTGCTTCTTCACCCACGCGACGTAGCGGTCCATCCACCCCTGCATGAATTTCGCGGTGTCCGGCGCCAGGTTGCCGGCGCCGTCGAACAGCCCGTCTTTCGCCTGCACGTAGACCTCCGGCTGGCCCAACGTCGGCATGTCGAGGTACGCGAGGACGTTGCGCAGGTGCTGCTGGGCCATCGAGGTGCCGATGGCGCCCACCGAGACGCCCATGACGCCCGCCGGCTTGCCGGCCCACGCGCTCTGGCCATACGGCCGCGACGCCTGGTCGAGCGCATTCTTCAGCACCCCGGGGATCGAGCGGTTGTATTCCGGCGTCACGAAAAGGATGCCCTGCGTCGCGGCGATTTCCGCCTTCAGGCGTTTCACCGTCTCCGCCGGGTTGCCGTCGGCGTCCTGGTTGTAGAGCGGCAGGTCGTCGATGCGCAGGTGCGCGAACGTGAATCCGGCGGGAGCGAGGCGAACGACCGCATCGGCGAAACGGCGGTTGAACGACTCGCGGCGAAGGCTGCCGACGACGATCCCGATCCTGTACGGGCTCATGGAGATTCCTTCCTGGAGTTGAAATCCGACGCGCCGGATGTGGACGCCTGTGCGAGCTTAGTCCAAGCCCGCAGCGCCCGGATTCCGATGCCGTGAACTGCACCTTCTTGGCTGCTGAATTCGGCGCAGCGCCGACGACCAACCGTTCCTAGGATGGCGGGTGGAGGCATTCGCCCGGCGCATTCGCTCGCGCCGGGCCCACCCGATGAACAGAAGTCCGCGTTGGCGCCGGGAACGGCCCGATTCCGCCGTTTCCCTGCCGCGCCGCGCGGCGCTGGCGCTGGCGCTGACGTGCGGCTTCGCCGCGCGCGCGACGGCGGGAGACGACATCACGGCGCTCAGCCTCGAGGAGCTGCTCGACGTCTCGATCGTCGGCGCCTCGAAGTACGAACAGAAGCAGAGCGAGGTGGCCGCCGCGGCCAGCGTGATCACCCGCCAGGAGATTCGCGCCTTCGGCTGGCGCACGGTCGACGAGGCACTCGCCAGCCTGCCGGGCGTCTACACGACGTACGACCGGCAGTACACGTACCTGGGTACCCGCGGCTTCGGGCTGCCCGGCGACCTCACGACGCGGATCCTCGTGACGGTCAACGGCAACCGCGTCAACGATCCGACATTCGACGCCGGGCCCTTCGGTCGCCAACTGCCGCTCGACATCGATCTCGTCGAGCGCATCGAATTCATCCCGGGGCCCGGCGGCGCCGTCTACGGGCAGAACGCCATGCTCGGCGTCGTCAACATCGTCACGCGCGACGGCGCCTCGCTGTCGGGCACCGAGGTGGCCGCGGGCTACGAAACGCTGTCGTCGGCGGAAACCGGGCGTGCCAGCTGGGGCCGACGGTCATCCGACGGCACCGAGGTCGTCGTGTCGGCTTCGGCGATGCATGCGCGCGGCCAGGACCTCGACTTCGGCTACGGCGCCTCCGGCATCTCCGGCGTCGCGACCGGGCTCGACGGCGAGCGCGACAACCAGCTGTTCGCGCACGTCGGTCACGGCGGATGGTCGTTCGACCTCATCCACGGCGACCGCTACAAGGAGGACCCGACCGGGGCCTACCTGTCGGACCCGCTCGTCCCGGGGCAGTACCAGCAGGACCGCTACGAGCTCGCGCAGCTTCAGTACCAGAGCGACCTCGCCGGCGACTCGCTGCATCTGCTGGCGCGCGCCTTCGCCGGCGAATACCGCTATGCCAGCACGCTCGTCTACGGCACGCCTTTCGCGTATCCGGCCAACGGCGACTGGCACGGCGGCGAACTGCGGCTGCTGTCGACGGCCCTGCCGGCGCACAAGCTGATGCTGGGCCTCGAATCGCAGCTCAACACGAGCCAGAACCAGGCCGTCGTCGACGTCGCCCATCCGGCCAACGACCTGTCGATACCGGGCTCCGGCTACCGCAATGGCATCTACGCGCAGGACGACTGGCGACTCGCGGAGCGCCTCGCGGCGACGATCGGCGTGCGCTGGGACCGCAACGACGTGACCGGCAACGCGCTGTCCCCGCGCGCCGGCCTGATCGCGCAGCTCGACTCGTCCACCACGCTGAAGGCGCTCTACGGCCGGGCGTACCGCGCGCCGAATCGCGGCGAGTGCTGTTACGGCGACGGCGTCGGCCAGGTGGCCAATCCGGCGCTGCGCGCGGAGAGCATCGACACGCTGGAACTCGACGCGGACCGGAGGATTTCGCGCGACCTGCTGGTGCGCACTTCCGTCTACCGCTGGACGATGCATCGCCTCATCACGCTCGGCGTCGATCCGGCGAGCGGCCTGCCGCAGTACCAGTCCGGCGGCGATGTCGAGGCGCGAGGGCTGGAGCTGTCGGCCGACCAGGCTTGGCGCAACGGCGCGCGGCTGCGCGGCAGCGTCTCGGTGCAGCGCGCCGACTACGCATCCGGGCCGCAGCTGCCGAATTCGCCGGGGCTGCTGGGCAAGCTCGCGCTGTCGGCGCCGTTGCCGCTCGGCGGCGTGGTCGCCGGCTACGAGTTCCGCTACGACAGCCGCCGCCTCAGCCTCGACGGCTCCTACCTCGGCGGCTACGCGTTGTCGAACATCGTCCTGAGCCGCGCCGGCGCCGGCCGCGCCGATGCGGGCGGCGGCCGGATCGACGTGAGCCTCGGCGTCTACAACCTGTTCGACAAGCGCTACGCGCAACCGGCCGCGGCGAACAACTGGCAGGACGCATTCGCGCAGGACGGCCGGACCGTCCGCCTTGCGTTGACCTACCGGATGTGAGGCCGCGGATGCGCCACGGTCGCGTCGCCCGCGTCGTGCACCTCGTGACGTGGTGCCTCGGCCTCGTGCTGCAGTTGCCGTGCGCGCGCGCGACCCTGGCCGAGGACCTGCCGGAGTACAAGCTCAAGGCCGCGTTCCTCTTCAATTTCGCGCGCTACACCGAGTGGCCCGCGGAGGTCGGCGGGACGTTGAACTTCTGCGTCGCCGGCGCGGACCCGTTCGGCGCCGAGCTCGACGCGCTGCAGGGCAAGGCCGTCGGCGACCGGACGATCGCGGTGCAGCGGCGGCGGATCGACGACGGCATCAAGGGCTGCCATCTCGTCTACGTCGGCGCCGCGACGATGCCGCAGCTGCCGCGCCTGCTCGCCGGGATCGGCGACAGTCCGGTGCTGACCGTCGCCGATTCGCCGGGCGCCGGCCGCCAGGGCGTGGCGCTCAACATGAACGTCGAGAACGACCGCGTCACGTTCGAGGCGAACCTGCATGCGGCGCGCGCCGCGCACCTGAACCTCAGCTCCAAGCTGCTGCGGCTCGCCACCGAGGTGCGGCAATGAGCGCCGGCGGCCCGACGCTCGGCGCGAGGCTGCGGCGGATCAATCGCGTGGCGCTCGCCGCGGCGGTCGGGATCGTCGCCGCGGTCGTCATCGCCAGCGGCTTCGTGCTCGGCGCGATCGCGCTCGTCGAATCGACCACGGCGCAGGCGCGCGTCCTGGCGGAGAATGCCGGCGCGGCGCTCGCGTTCGGCGACGCCAAGGCCGCCGGCGACCTGCTGCAGTCGATGCAGAACGCCCGCGACGTCCGCGTCGCCGCCCTCTACGGGCCCGAGGGCAGGCTCTTCGCCAGCTTCCGGCGCGACGGCGAGCCCGCGCCGCCGGCGGTGGCGGCCGCGGGGAGCGGCCTCGCGTGGAGCCGCGGAACGCTGCGGGTGGCCCATCCGGTCGACGTCGGCGCCGCGGGGCCGGCCGGCGAAATCGTCCTGAGCGTCGGGATCGACAGCCTGCTGCGCCAGATGGCGTGGCAGGTCGGCGCGACGCTGCTCGGCTCGGTGCTCGCGCTGGCTGCCAGCACGCTGCTGCTGCGCCGCCTGAACCGCAGCGTACTTGGCCCGCTGGAGGACCTCGCCCGGCTGATGGGGCGCGTCACGAACGACGGCGACCTCGGCGTGCGCGCGGCGTCGAGCCGCATCGTCGAGCTCGACCGGCTAGGGAACGTCTTCAACGCGATGCTGGACCAGATCCGCGAGCGCGATGCACGGCTCGCCGCGCATCGCGACCGGCTGGAGGTGGAGGTCGAGCAGCGCACCGCGCAGCTTCGCCAGGCCAAGGAAGCGGCCGAGGCCGCGAGCCGCGCGAAGAGCGAATTCCTGGCCACGATGAGCCACGAGATCCGCACGCCGATGAACGGCGTGTTGGGGATGAACGACCTGCTGCTGGACAGCGCGCTGCAGGCCGAGCAGCGCACGTGGGCCGAGGCCGTGCGTGCTTCCGGGCGGCACCTGCTGGGCGTCATCAACGACATCCTCGACTTCTCGAAGGTCGAGTCGGGGCGGATGGAGCTCGACGCCGTCGACTTCGACCTCGTCGATGTCGTCGAGGAAGCCGTCTCGATGTTCGCGCAGCCGGCCGCGGCCAAGGGGCTGGATCTCGCCGCGTGCTTCGTCGCGCCCGACGACGCGCTGCTGCTTCACGGCGACCCGTTCCGTCTGCGGCAGATCGTCGCGAACCTGACGGGCAACGCGATCAAGTTCACCGAGTGCGGCCATGTCGTCGTCCGTGTCGAGGCGACCGGCGGCGATGCACGCGACGCGGCAGTCCGTATCACGGTCGAGGATTCCGGAATCGGCATCGCCGCGCCGGCCCAGGCGCGGATCTTCGAGCACTTCGCGCAGGCCGACGGCTCCACGACGCGCCAATACGGGGGCACCGGTCTCGGACTGGCGATCTGCCGTCGCATCCTCGACCTGATGCACGGCAGCATCCGGGTCGACAGCGAGCCCGGCAAGGGGGCGCGATTCATCGTCGATGTTCGCCTACCGCGCGCCGGCAAGGCGCGGGCGCTGCCCGCGCCGGCAGCCTGGCGCGGCGTGCCGGTGCTCGTCGTCGAGGACAGCGCCGTCATCCGCGAAGCCTTGAGGCGACGGCTCGCGTCGTGGGACCTGCACGTCGACGAGGCGAGCGACGGCGACGAGGCGCTGCGGCGCATCGATGCCGCGGCGCGGTCGGCGGTGCCCTACGGCGCGGTGTTCGTCGACCGCCGGCTGGCCTCGACGGACGGCGCCGAGCTCGCCGCCGCGATTCGCCGGCGGCCCGCCGCCGCGGCCGCACCGGTGCTCCTCGTCGACGATCCGCGCGGCACACCCGACGCGGCGGGCGCGCCCGCCGACGTCGTGCGCCTGGGCCGGCCGCCGCGCCGCGCCGACCTCCTGAGGGCCCTCGACGCCGCGTTGCACCTGCCGCGGCCCGCCTTGGCGCCGGAGGCGGCCACGCCGTCGCCCGCCACGCCGCCGCGCCCCGCGCCGGCGCCGCTGCGCGGCCGCGTGCTGCTGGTCGAGGACAATCGCATCAACCAGGCGGTCGCCCGCGGCATGCTGCGCAAACTCGGCCTCGCGGCCGAGATCGCCGGCAACGGCGCCGAAGCCGTCGAGCGGGCGCGCGACAACGACTACGACGTCGTGTTGATGGATTGCCAGATGCCGGTGATGGACGGCTTCGAGGCCACGCGAAGGATCCGGGCGCTCGCCGATCCGCGGCGCGCGGCGGTCGTCATCATCGCGCTGACGGCCAACACGCTGAGCGGCGACGAGAGGAAATGTCTCGACGCCGGGATGAACGACTTTCTCGCCAAGCCGTACGACTTTCCGGGCCTGCGCGCGACGCTTCTGCGCTGGATCGCGCTGGAGGAAGGCGCGCCGGCCGCGGCTTGACGTGCGCGGCCGCGCGCCGGCTTCAGTGCGCCGCCGCGACCGATGCGGACGCGCCCGCCGGCGGCGGTGGCGCCCAGCCGATCTCCACCAGCGGCGTGGGCTTGCCGAACTCGACGATGTCGCCGTGGCTCGCGGCGAACCAGCGCCGCCAGAAATCCTCCAGGTCGAGCATCGCGCGCGGGTCGCGGTACGAGCGCCCGTCGGTCGCCTTGTCGGACACGATCCCGGCTCCGATGACGACGACGCGTGCTCCGGCGAAATCGGCGCGCACGCCGGCGTCCAACGTCTTCTTCAGTTCGACCTTCGGATCGACGTCGCGCAGCCGGCTGCCCTGGTAGAAGCTCGTGATCGACGAATTCTCCAGCATGTCGGAAACGACGATGACCATCCGGTTGCCGGAGGGAGCTTCGGCGACGCGGCGTCCGATGTCGCGCAGCGCCGCCAGGATGTCGCTGCGCACGATGTTCGGATCGATGCCCGCGAACGCGGCGTCCAGCGTCTTCGCGACGAGTCGGTGGGCGAACGCGAGCTGGTCGGCGAGGCACTGGTCGTTCTGGCGCAATTCGCGCTTCGGGACGAAGTCCCGCTGCTTCGCATCGATGGCGGTCTCGGTCTGGCCGGAGGCGAGGACGTCGAGGTAGCGGCCGTCGACGTAGGCGGAAAATACGGCGATCGAGATCCGGGTCCCGGGGCGCACGAGGCGATCGACCGTCTCGTGGATGATCTGCCGCATCCGGGCGTCGAGGAACGTCGTCTGGTCGACGATCACCGTGAGGTCGCCGGTGGTCTCGCGCGGCGCGAAGTCGCGCAGCTGCTCGTAGCACGACGGAATGGCGTGGTCGCGCGGCTCCTGCGCGAACGCGGCGCCGGCGGCGAGGCATGCGGCGGCGACGGCGCCGCGCCGCCAGCAGGATCGGGCGGACGGGGCCATGCTGCTAGCCGGGTTCCGATTCGGGCTGCGTCGCCGCGCGACGTCGCGAGGTCGTCCGGGTGCGCGTCGCGCGTTCGGCCGCGCGCTGGCGCTCCAGCTTTTCCGCGAGTTCCAGCTGTGCACGCGCACTGGTGACGGCCGCCAGCGGCGCGTCGAAGCGGTGGGGCGGGAAGATCCCGGCCGGCGGCGCATCGGTCGACGCATCGGTCGACGCATCGGCCGGCGAATCCGCCGCCGAGCCGATCGGCGATCCGGTCGGCACGTCGCCGCCGGTCGTCGATGCGGCGCGAAGCGCCGGCCCGGCGGCCGTCGCGACCGGCGCCGCCGCGTCCGCGGCGGCCTGCAATGGCGTCTCCGTCGCCACGCCAATCGGCGCGGGCGTCGTCTCGGCGTGCGCAGGCGGGGCCGCCTCCCCGCCGGCGACGCCTGCGTCGCTCGCGTCGGCGCCTTCCGGCTCGCCGCCGAGCGGCTTGTCGCGCCGATGCGCTTCGCGCGTCTGGAGGTAGTCGCGGAACGTGTAGTGCAGACCGAGCGAGCGCCCCATGCCTCCGCCATGCTTGCGTTCGAGCAGCTGTTGCAGGCGCTCGACCTTGCTCTGCGCGACGTCCGCGATCCGGTCGTAGTACTGCAGCAGTTCGCTGTACGAACTGAAGCGGTCGGCCATCAGCGCGCGGTAGGCGTCGCGGCTCAGCCGGCCGTTGAACGAATAGCGATAGCCGAAGAAGATGCCGAGCAGCTGCAGGAAGAAGAAGATCACGGCGAGGATGATGAGCGTCCCCCAGCCGCCGCGGCGCTTGATCTCGACCTCCTGCTGCACGACGCGCTGCTCCGCCGCGGCGCGCTCGCCCGCCGCGGCCGTCGTATCCGCCCCGTCGAGCTCGAACCGCAGCAGCGTGTGCTGCCGCGTCGCCTGCTCGAGCACGAGCTCCTGCTCCAGCACCTGGCCACGGACGAACGCCGCGCCGCTGCCGACCGCGAGCACCATGATCATCGTGATCGTCGTGAGCACGTAGCTCGACTTGCCGTGGCCGCGCGTCGCGCGCTGGCGGAACGCCGGCTCGCCGTCGTCGACGTTCTGCGCATCGTTGAGGCTCAGGTCAGGCCCGAAGAGCGCGCCCTGGCGTCCCGCCGCGAGCCATTCGCGCCGGTCGCGCCGGTAAAGCTTCGAGTGGTAGATCTCGACGCCGGCCCAGTGCGTGAAGAACACGAGGATCACCGCGATCAGGAAGCCGATGCCGCCGGCGGCGATCCGCTGCGCGAATTCGGAGGCGCCGGGCAGCGTCCAGCCGGCCAGCACGTAGGCCAGTCCGGCGGCCTCCACGAGCACCATCGAGAAGATGACGACCCACAGCACCGAGGGGAACGGCTTGCGCCCGAGGTCGCCGGCCTTGCGCAGGTAGTTCATGTTGTTGTCGTAGTCGGCGCGGTTCAGCACGCGGATGAAGCGGGCGTAGCTGCCGCACAGCGCGACGACGGCCGACGATTGCGAGCCCATGCGCTCCATGCCCTCGCGGCGCCGCTCGCGCCGCGCCAGCCAGGCGATGCCGCCGACGAGCGGTATCGAGTGCCAGGCCGACTGCACCCTCAGCGCGATCGCCTCCCAGCCGGTCGCCAGGATCGCCGCGATGGCCGCGAATGCGGCGACGACGAGGGCGATGTCGCTTGCATGCGCCAACAGTAGATCGACCATCCGAATCGCTCCTCTTAACGAAGGCTCGCGGCCGCGCGCGCGTCGTCCTGCTGCCTCATGGCGACAGCCGTCAGGGCCGCAACGAGCGGCGCGGCCATCGCGCTTACATATTCGTGGGACGAACTTCGTGGGACGCAATTCATTACCGCATGAATGCGGTACGTTGCCAATGGGCAATCGGCCCCGCGCAAAGCTGGCGGTGGTTTCCACCCGACGGGTGGGAGGGGGGACTCTCACCCAGGCGCGAGGCGTGGGATCGACCGGCACGAGGGCGGGTTCGCCCGTTTCATGCGATCGGACTAGCGGACACCCCGTGGGACTACCAGAGCATCTTGATCGCCGCGACCATCGCAAGGAACGTGAAGATCCACAGGATGATCGGGCCAGCCGCGCCCTTGAACTCGAACCCGAGACCGCTGATCTCGATCGGTCCGACCGTGTAGCGCAGCAGCAGGACGAGCAGCAGGGCCGCGAACGCGGAGCACGGACCGCCGACGACCGCCGCGAAATGGTCGCGGACGATCGGCAGCATCCACGAGCTGTCCTGCCACGACCAATAGATCAGCACGGCAAGGTAGGACGCGGCGAACAGCATGCCGCCGGCGAACGCCAGCAACGCGATGCGTCGCCTCGCCGTCGCCGAAAGCTCCGCGCGCGGCTGCACGTCCGCGTTCGTGCCGTTGCTCATCGCCCCCCGTCTTTCTGCTGCGGTGCCAGAAGGCACATCAGCGACACGATAGGATGGAACAGTACGACGTATCCGAACATCGCAACAAGCGCGGCGAGCAGGATGCGGCGCGAATCGGAGCCGGCAAACCACGTGGAGCCCGGCAGCCAGGCCCAGAACGGGAAGGCGACGTTCGCCGCTTCGTAGCAGGCGCCGACGGCGGCGCTGCAGGCGACGAGCACGGCGAGCGGTCGCGGATCCCGTCGTGCCGCGAGCGCCGCGACCGGGCCGATCCGGTCCCTCCGCGCCAGCGCCAGCTCGGCGCCGGAGACGATCAGGACGCCCCACGCGAACAGCAGCGGCACGCCGGCGCGCGGCAGCGCGCTGGCGCCGACGGCGCCGACAAGCGCGCCGGCCGCAAGCCACCACGTCCAGGCGGGCGCGAGTCGCCCCCGCCCGACGATCGCGGTCGCCAGCGGCGCGACCGTCACCGCGGCCAAGCCGTAGGACGCGACGGCATTGAGCGCGAGCACCGCGACCGGGAGGCGGCGCGGCTCGACCGGCACCGTGCCGGCGCCGGCCGGCAGGTAGGCGAAGACGCCGGCGGCGCCCAGTACGAGATCCATCATCGCGCCGAAAAGCGCGCCGATGCAGGCGGCGAGCGGCCACGCCACGGCGGCGCTGCCGCGGGCGCCCGGGAGGCGGCGCTCGACGACCCGGGCGGCGGCGAGCGTCAGGGCCTGAAGGGCGACGATCGCAAGCAGGTTGCGCGGCATGGTGAGGCTCGAACTGTGCCACAGGCAAGCGCGGCGTCGGCGCGTGACGTCGATGCCCTCTCCCCCCGCCCCTCTCCCGCTTCGCGGGCGCGGGGAGTTCCGGCGTCGGCCGTGGCGACGACGTCACGAGTTTCGACGACGGATCGCCCCTCGCCCGCGAAGCGGGAGAGGGGTGGGGGAGAGGGCCGCCGGCGACGCGACCACGGCGGCCTCTTCGCGTCGGCCGTCGCGGCGCGCGCGTCATCTCGTGTAACGTGCGCGCGGACTGGAGATCGCGGAAAGGAATCGACCATGCAGGCGGGCCATCGATGATCGCCACCGTGCCGTGCCGCCGCGGGCGGTTCGTGACGCCGGGGTGGCTTGCGATCGCGATTGCCGCGTCGTTCGCGTTGCTGGCCTGCGCCGCCGATCCGACGTTCGTCCGGTTTCGCGCCGACAAGGCGGGAACGATCGTGTCGCAGACCGTCGAGGCGACCGGCGAGGGCGACTGGGACATCCGCCTCGCCTTCCCGCTGCCGCGCGGTCGCGAGCTCGGCGACTTCTACCGCATCTCGGCCCTCGTCGACGGCATCGCCGGCAGCGGAACCGATCCGGCGCGCCGCGGGCGCGGTCTCTCGCTGTCGGTCATCGTCGCGCGGCAGGCCGATGCGCGCAGCGTCGAGGTGTTCAATCGCCGCATCACGGCCGAGCCGCAGCGGTCGCGCGACAACGCCGCCATCTGGCTCCAGCTGCAGCGCGTGCGGCTCGAGCCGGGCAGCTACGTCGTGAGCGTCGAAGCGCTGGATGACGAACCGCGACTGGCGGACGTCGACGTCGCGCTGATGGTCGTCCCGGTCGACGGCGCTGACAAGCGCTGACGTCGCGACGCGGAGCCGCCGTTGCTCGCCTTCGTCGTCAATCGGCTGCTGCAGGCCGGCCTCGTGATGCTGGTCGTGGCGCTCGTCGCGTTCGCGCTGTTCCAGTACGTCGGCGACCCGGTGAACCAGATGCTCGGCCAGGACGCGACGCCCCAGGAGCGGGCGCAGCTGCGCACCGACCTCGGGCTGGACCAGCCTGCGCTGGTGCAGTTCGGGCGATTCGCGCGCCATGCACTGCAGGGCGAATTCGGACTCAGCCTGCGCCAGGGGCGGAAGGTCTCGTCGCTGATCGCCGAACGCCTGCCGGCGACGCTGGAACTGTCCTTCTGCGCCGCGACGATCGCGCTGGCCGTCGGCATTCCGCTCGGCGTCCTCACGGCGCTGCGCCGCGGCACGCTGCTGTCGCAGTTCCTCCTGGCGATATCGCTGATCGGCGTCTCGCTGCCGACCTTCCTGATCGGGATCCTGCTGATCCTGCTGTTCGCGGTCGTCCTCGGCTGGCTGCCCTCGTTCGGCCGCGGCGCGACAGTGGCCGTCGGATGGTGGACGTCGGGGCTGCTCACCTGGGACGGCTGGCGCCACCTGGTGCTGCCGTCGGTGACGCTGGCGCTGTTCCAGCTGACGCTGATCATGCGCCTCGTCCGCGCCGAAATGCTGGAGGTGCTGCGCGCCGACTACATACGCTTCGCGCGGGCCCGCGGCCTGACGGACCGCGCGGTGCATTTCGGCCACGCGCTGAAGAACACGCTGGTCCCGGTCATCACGATCGCCGGGCTGCAGCTGGGCGGGATCATCGCGTTCGCGATCGTCACCGAGACGGTCTTCCAGTGGCCCGGCATGGGGCTGCTCTTCATCCAGTCGGTGCAGTTCGCCGACATCCCGGTGATGGCGGCCTACCTGTGCCTGATCGCGCTCGTCTTCGTCGCGCTCAATTTCATCGTCGACGTCCTCTACCTGGCGGTCGATCCGCGATTGCGCGGCGAACGCGGAAGCGCGATCCGTTGACGCGTCCGGCCCGCAACTTGCAGGGTCGATATCATTCGCCGTTGTCACCGTTGACGACGTTGACACCGTTGTCGCCGCAGTCCGCGGACGCGTCGCGCGGGAGCGGTGGCGCCGCAGGAACCACGAGGGGGGTCGAGATGGAATCCACGACGAGGTCGACGCCGGCGGTCCGGCGGTCCAGGGGGATCGGCGGCGTCCGGGCGACCGCGGCCGCGGTCGCCGTGCTCGCGGCGTCGATGGCGCCGGCGGCGACGTTCCGATTCGCGAACCAGGGCGACGCGCTGTCGATGGATCCGCACTCGCTCAACGAGACGCTGCAGATCTCGATCGACGCCAACATCTACGAGGGGCTGGTGGCGCGCGGTCCGAAGCTCGAGCTGCTACCGGGGCTGGCGACCGACTGGAAGCAGACGTCGCCGACCGTCTGGCGCTTCAATCTCCGGCGCGGCGTGACATTCCACGACGGCACGCCGTTCGGCGCCGACGACGTGATCTTCTCGTGGCAGCGGTCGCGCGGCGAGGGCTCCGACATGAAGACCTACGTGCAGCCGATCGCCGAGATCCGCCGCATCGACGACCACGCGATCGACATCGTCACGAGCGCGCCCTATCCGATCCTGCCGGACATCCTGCCCAACTTCTTCATCATGAGCCGCAAGTGGTGCGAGGCGAACCGCGCCGAGCATCCGGTCGACAAGCGCAAGGGCATCGAGAACACCGCGTCGTTCCGGGCCAACGGCACCGGGCCGTTCCGGCTCAAGGCCCGCGAGCCGGGCACGCGCACGACGCTGGCGCGCAACCCGAACTACTGGGACAAGTCGATCCCGACGAACGTCGATGAGGCGATCTTCACGCCGATCGGCAATCCCGCGACCCGCGTCGCGGCGCTGCTGTCGGGCGAGGTCGACATGATGGAACCGGTGCCGGCGCAGGACGTCGCGCGCCTCGCGGCCGACCCGAGCCTCCGGATGCTGCAGGGCCCGGAACTGCGGACGATCTTCCTCGGGATGGACCAGAAGCGCGACGAGCTGCTGTTCTCCAGCGTCAAGGGGAAGAATCCGTTCAAGGACAAGCGCGTTCGCCAGGCCTTCTACCAGGCGATCGACGTCAACGCGATCCAGCGCGCCGTGATGCGCGGCGCCTCGACGCCGAGCGGCCTGATGATCGCCCCGGCCGTCAAGGGCTGGGTCGCGGACCTGAACAGGCGCCTGCCCTACGACGTCGAGGCGGCGCGCAAGCTGCTCGCGGAAGCCGGCTACGGCGACGGGTTCGAGGTCGGGATGAACTGCCCGAACGACCGCTACGTCAACGACGAGGAGATCTGCAAGGCGGTTGCGTCGATGCTCGCGAAGATCGGCATCAAGGTCAGCCTGACCGCGGAGACCAAGGGCAACTACTTCCCGAAGATCCTGTCGCGCAACACCTCGTTCTACATGCTCGGATGGACCCCGAGCACGATCGATGCGCTGGATGCGCTCAATTCGCTGATGGCGACGCCCGATCCGTCCTCCGGGCGCGGCCAGTTCAATCTCGGCTCCTGGAGCAACGCCCGCTTCGACGAGCTCGTCGACAGGATCTCGTCCGAGGGCGATCCGGCGCGCCGCAACGACGAGATCCGCGAGGCCATGAAGATCCACCAGGACGAGATCGGGCACATCCCGCTGCACCAGCAGGCGTTGTCCTGGGGAATCCGTCGCAATGTCGAGCTCGTGCAACGGCCGGACAACTACATGCCGCTCAAATGGGTCGTCGTCCACTGAGCCACGGCGACCCGATGGCCGCGGCCGGACGACGCGGCTGACGGGCTCCGCCGATGCGCGATCGACCCCGGCGCCTCGGGCCGCCGGCGTGGCTGCACGGATGGCTGCGCCGATGGCGGAATAGCGAGCTCGTCTACGACTTCCGCCGCTCGCCGGCGGCGATCGCGGCAGCGGTCGTCGGTGGCGCGCTGCTGCTCGCGGCTGCCGGCGCGCCGTGGGTCGCGCCGCAGGACCCCTTCGACCTCGCGTCCCTCGAACTCCTCGACGCGTTCAAGCCGCCCGCGTGGCTGCCCGACGGCGCGCGCCACTACCTGCTGGGGACCGACGGCCAGGGTCGCGACGTGCTCTCGGTCGTCCTCTACGGGACACGCCTGTCCGTCGCGATCGGCGTCGCCGCGGTGCTGCTCGCGATCCTCTTCGGCGTTGCGACGGGCCTCGCCGCGGGCTTCGCAGGCGGCGCCGTCGACGCGTTCCTGATGCGGGTCGCCGACGTGCAGTTGTCGTTTCCGGCGATCCTCGTCGCGCTGCTCATCGCCGGCGTCGCCCGCGACCTTTTCCCGCATGGCGGGCAGGACGTCGGCGCGCGCATCGCGTTGCCGGTGCTCGTCGTCGCGATCGCGGCGGCCAGCTGGCCGCAGTACGCGCGCACCGTCCGCGGATCGACCCTCGTCGAGAAGAACCGCGAATACGTGCTGGCGGCTCGCGTGATCGGCGTCTCGCCGCTGAGGATCGTGCTGACGCACGTGCTCCCCAATGTCCTGGGCCCGGTCTACGTCCTGGCCACCGTCAACGTCGCCACGGCGATCATCACCGAGGCGACGCTGTCGTTCCTCGGCGTCGGCGTTCCTCCGACGACGCCCTCGCTCGGCACGCTGATCCGGATCGGCAACGATTTCCTGCTCTCCGGCGAGTGGTGGATCGTCGTGTTCCCCGGCGCGGCGCTGCTGGCGCTCGCCTTGTCGATCAACCTGCTGGGCGACTGGCTTCGCGACGCCCTGAACCCGCGGCTCCGATGAACCCGCCGCTGCTCCAGGTGAACCGCCTGCGGGTCGAGTTCGCGACCCGCGGCGGGCCGCTCCTCGCGCTGGACGACGTCTCGCTCTCGATCGATGCGGGCGAGATCCTCGGGGTCGTCGGCGAGTCGGGCGCCGGCAAGTCGCTGACGGGGGCGGCGGTGATCGGCCTCATCGAGCCGCCGGGTCGCATCCGCGGCGGGGAGATCCTGCTCGACGGGCGCCGGATCGACGACCTGCCGCCGCAGGAGATGCGTCGCCTGCGCGGGCGCCGCATCGGCGCCATCTTCCAGGATCCGCTGACCTCGCTCAACCCGCTGTACACGGTGGGCCGCCAGCTCGTCGAGACGATCCGGACCCACCTGCCGCTCGGCGCGGCGGCGGCCCGGCAGCGTGCGCTCGACCTGCTCGCGGCGACCGGCATCCCGTCGCCGTCGGAACGCTACGACCACTATCCCCACCAGTTCTCCGGCGGCATGCGGCAGCGCATCGTCATCGCGCTCGCGCTGGCGGCGGAGCCGAGCCTGCTGATCGCGGACGAGCCGACGACGGCGCTCGACGTCTCGATCCAGGCGCAGGTCATCGACCTGCTGCGGCGGCTGTGCCGCGAGCACGGGACCGCGGTGATGCTGGTGACGCACGACATGGGCGTCATTGCCGAGACGGCGGACCGGATCGCGGTGATGTACGCGGGGCGCATCATCGAGATCGGGCCGGCGGCCGACGTGATCCACCGTCCGCGGCACCCGTATACGGTCGGCCTCATGGGGTCGATTCCGCGTTTCGACGACGGCGTCGCCCGGCTGGCGCAGATCGACGGCGCGATGCCGCGGCTCGACGCGATTCCGACCGGATGCGCATTTCATCCGCGCTGCACGCGCGCCGTCGACCGCTGCCGCGACGAGCGCCCGGAGCTCGACGGGCCCGGGCGCGACGGGAACCACGCGGTGGCCTGCTGGGTGGCCTCTTGAACGCGCTGCCGAACGCGACGGACGCTGCGGACGACGCGCCGGTCGTGCGGGCCATCGACATCGCGCGCCATTTCGACGTCTCGCCGCCGTGGATCGACCGCGTCCTGCGCCGCGGCGGCCGGCGCCTCGTGCGCGCCGTCGACGGCGTCAGCTTCGAGATCGGGCGCGGCGAGACGTTCGCGCTGGTCGGCGAATCCGGGTGCGGCAAGTCGACGGTGGCGCGAATGCTCGTCGGGCTCGAGCGCCCGGATCGCGGCCGCGTCGAATTCCTCGGCGCCGACCTGCAGGCCGGCTCGACGGCGGCTGCGCGCGCGCGTCGCGGCCGCCTGCAGGTGATCTTCCAGGATCCTTATGCGAGCCTGGACCCGCGCTGGCGCGTCGGTTCGATCATCGGCGAGCCGCTGCGGGCCGCAGGCCTCGCGCCCGGCGCCGGGGCGACCGCGGAGCGTGTCGCGGAGCTGCTGCGGCAGGTCGGCCTGTCGCCCGCCGACGCGACGAAGTTCCCGCACCAGTTCTCCGGCGGACAGCGCCAGCGGATCTCGATCGCGCGCGCGTTGGCCGCGCGGCCGCAGATGCTGGTCTGCGACGAGCCGACCTCGGCGCTCGACGTCTCGGTCCAGGCGCAGGTGCTCAACCTGCTGCAGGACCTTCAGCGCGACCTGCGCCTGACGCTGCTGTTCATCTCGCATAACCTCGGCGTCGTGCACCACATCGCGCACCGGGTCGGAGTGATGTACCTGGGCCGCGTCGTCGAGCTCGCCCCGAGGCGACGGCTGTTCGCGACGCCGCGCCACCCCTACACGCGGATGCTGCTGGACGCGATTCCGGACCTGGAGATGAGCGGACGGCCGCGCTCGCCGGTGTCGGGCGAGGTGCCGAGCGCGCTCGCTCCGCCGCCGGGCTGCGCGTTTCATCCGCGCTGCCCGCACGCGGACGCGCGCTGTCGCAGCGAGGTCCCGCGCGAGATCGTCGAGGCCGGCGCCGACGGCCCGGCGATGGTGGCCTGCCACGCGGTCGAGGAGCGCCGCATCGGCGTGGCGGCCGCGGCGACCTGAACGGATGCAGCCCCTCTATCGCGCTCGCGGGCTGACGAAGACCTACGTCACGCCGGGCGCGGAGATCCGCGCCCTCGATGCGGTCGACCTCGACATCGAGGCCGGCGAGTTCCTGGTGCTGCTCGGGCCCTCCGGCTCCGGAAAGTCGACGCTGCTCAACATCCTGGGCGGCCTGGATGCGCCGACCGCGGGGGAACTGTGGTTCGATGGCCGCGACCTCGCGCGGCTGGACCGCGCCGCGCTGACCCGATACCGGCGCGAGGCGGTCGGCTTCGTCTTCCAGTTCTTCAACCTGACGCCGGGCCTGACGGCGCGCGAGAACGTCGAGCTGATCACCGAGATCGCCGACAATCCGATGCCGCCCGACGAGGCGCTCGCGCTCGTCGGGCTCGCGGATCGCGCGGACCACTTTCCGGCCGAACTTTCCGGCGGCGAGCAGCAGCGGGTCGCGATCGCGCGGGCGATCGCGAAACGGCCGCGCGTGCTGTTCTGCGACGAACCCACGGGATCGCTGGACAGCGCCAGCGGCATCCGCGTGCTGCAGGCGATCGTCCAGGTCGCGGGGCAGGCGCGGGCGACCGCGATGATGGTGACGCACAACGCGGCGATCGCGGCGATCGCCGACCGCGTGATCCGGTTTCGCGACGGACGGATCGTCGATACGACGCGCAACGCGGTGCGTGCGGACCCGCGAGGCCTGGCGTGGTGAGCGTGGCGCGGCGCGCGGCAATCCGGATGCATCCGCTCGACCGCAAGCTGCTGCGCGACCTGTGGCGGCTCGCGCCGCAGCTGCTGGCGATCGCGCTGCTGGCGTCGATCGGCGTCGCGATGGCGGTGATGTCGCGCAGCGCCTTGAAGGCCGTCGGCAGCGCGCAGGAACGGTTCTACGGCGAGACGCGGTTTGCCGACGTGTTCGCCACCGCGGTGCGCGCGCCGCGCAGCCTGCTCGAACGGCTGCGCGGCATCGACGGCGTCGTTGCCGTCGACGGCCGCGCCGTCGCCGCCGGGCTGCTCGACGTCTCCGGCCTCGATCGCCCGGCGAGCCTGCGCCTGGTCGCGTTGCCCGACGATGCCGCGGCGGCGCTCAACGGCCTCGTCCTGCGGCGCGGACGCCTGCCGGCTGCCGGGCAGCGCGACGAGGCCGTGGCCTCCCCCGCTTTCGTCGAGGCGGCCCGCGTCGGGCTCGGCGATCGCCTCGCCGCGACCGTTGCCGGGCGACGGGTCGCATTCACGATCGTCGGCGTCGCGCAGAGCGCGGAATTCGTCTACCTGCCGGCCGGCGACTCGTGGCTGCCGGACGATGCGCACACGGCGGTGCTGTGGGCCGCGCGCGCGCGCGTCGAGGACGTCGCCGGATTGGTCGGCGCGTTTTCGCAGGTCAGCGCGAAACTCGCGCCCGGCGTTGCGGCGGAGCCCGTCCTGCAGCGCATCGACCGGCTGCTGGCGCCCTACGGCGGACTGGCCGCCGTGACGCGCGACGACCAGCCTTCCCACCACTTCGTCGCCGCGGCGCTCAAGCGCATGGCGAAGCTCGGCGTGATCCTGCCTCCGCTGTTCCTCGTCGTGGCCGCCGGCCTCGTGTACCTGGTGGTCGGCCGCCTCGTCGACACCGAGCGCGAACAGATCGGCCTGCTGAAGGCGTTCGGGTACACCGACCTCGAGGTCGCCGCGCCCTACGTGAAGCTGGGCGCGATCGTCGGCCTCGCGGGTTCGGTGCTCGGCGCGCTGGCGGGGGAGCTCCTCGCGATCGTCGTCACGAACCTGTACGAGCAATACTTCCGGTTCCCGGCGTTGCCGCCGCGCTTCGCTTCCGGCGCCTTCCTCGCCGCCGGAAGCCTCGCGTGGGCCGCCGCCACGATCGGTGCGCTTTTCGCGGTCCGTCGCGCAGTCGCACTGCGGCCGGCCGCCGCGATGCAGCCTCTGCCGCCGACGCACTATCGCAGCGGCCGGCTCGACCGCTGGCTTTCGCGCTGTCGCGTCGACCACCCGACCCGCATCGCGTTGCGCCGCCTGGCGCGCTATCCCGTCAAGTCGTCCCTCACGGCCTGCGGCCTCGCCTCGAGCCTGGCGCTGCTGGTCGGCATGCTCTTCGTCTACGACGCGATCGACGTCGTCGTGCGCGAGGCCTACTTCCACGCGCAGCGCTGGCAGGCGCAGCTGTCGTTCGTCCACCCGCGCGCCGCGGCGGCGATCGCCGAGGTCCTCAGGCTGCCCGGCGTCGTCGACGCGCAGCCCGTCCGGACCGTCGCGACGTTCGTCCAGGGTGCGGCCGGCCGCCGACGCGTGCCGCTCGTGGGCCTGGACGACGATACGCGGCTGGCCCGGCCGAGCGACGACATGCACCGGCCGTTGTTTCCCCTCGCCGGCGGCGTCGCACTGTCGCGCGCGCTCGCGGCGCAGGTCGGCGTGCGACCGGGCGACGTCGTCGATATCGAGGTCCTCGAGGGCCGCCGGCCGCGCGCCGCCTGGCAGGTCGTCGCGCTCTCGGACGACCTGAGCGGCCTCTTCGCCTATGTCGAACGTCGCCGTCTCAACGCACTGCTCGGCGACGGCGACCTGTCGAGCGGAGCCAACCTCCTCGTCGCGGCCGATGCCTTGCCCGAGCTGTACCGCGCGATCACGCGGCGGCCGCAGGTCGCCGGCATCGCGCTGCGCGACGCGATCGTCCGCAACTGGCGCACGCGAGTCGCCGGCGAGATGGTGGTGACGATCTCGATCGACGTCCTGTTCGGGGCGCTGATCGCCTTTGGCGTCGCGTACAACATGGGGCGGATCACGCTGGCGGAACGCTCGCGCGACCTGGCGACGCTGCAGGTGCTGGGGTTCACGCCGGGCGAATGCGCCTATGTGCTGTGCGGTGAACTCGCGCTGCTGGCGCTCGCCGCGGCGCCGCTCGGCGTCGGCCTCGGCGTCGGCGTCGCGCATGGCATCGCCGCCGCGTTCTCGCGCGACGAGCTGCGCCTGCCGGTCGTCGTCGGCCCGGCGACCGTCGGGCTGGCGCTGTCGGCGTACGCGGCCTCGGTCGCGATCGCCGCGTGGACGGTCGCGCGGCGCGTGCCGAGGATGGAGCTGGTGGCGGTCCTGAAGACCCGGGAGTGAGATGAAGGCGACGACGAAACGGCGGGTCTACACCGCGAGCGCGGCCCTCGCGCTCGCGGCGCTCTTCGCGTTTCTCTTCTTCCCGCGCGCCGTGCCGGTCGACGTCGCGCGCGTCGTTCGCGGGCCGATCGACGACGCGGTGGCCGACCAGGGCCAGGCGCAGCCGCGCGACGCCTATACCGTCGTCGCGCCGGTGGCCGGACGCCTCGAGCGCGTGACGCTCAAGGTCGGCGATCAGGTCGTCGCGCGGCAGACGGTCGTCGCGCGGATCCGGCCGTCGGATGCGCCGCTGCTCGACCCGTCGGTGCGCGCGCAGCGCGAGGCCGCGCTCGCCGCGGCCCGGGCACAGCGCGACCAGCTGGTCGTCCAGAACCGGCGTGCCGCCGAGGCACTGGAACGCACCCGCAGTCTCGTGCAGGGCGGATTCGCTTCGCCACAGACGATCGACGACGCCGCAGCGGCATCGCAGGCGGCCGCCGAGGCGGTGATGGCGGCCGAGGCGCAGGTGCGCGCCGCACAGGCGGCCCTGATCGGTCCCGACGCGCGCGCGGCGATCGCGGGTGGCAGCGCCGCGATCCTGGCCCCGGTGTCCGGCTTCGTAACGCGGGTCGTCGAGCCGAGCGAACGGACACTCGCCGCGGGCGCACCGATCCTGGAGGTCAGCGACCCCGCGGCACTCGAGGCGGCGATCGAGTTCCTGTCGCAGGATGCGGTTCGCGTTCGCGAGGGCATGGCGGCCGAAGTGTTCGACTGGGGCGGCCCCGGCGTGCTGGCGGCGACGGTCCGCCGGGTCGAGCCGAGTGCGTTCACGAAGATCTCCGCGCTCGGGGTCGAGGAGCAGCGCGCGATCGTCCGGCTGCAGATCACCGCGCCGCGCGAGCAGTGGTCCCGGCTCGCCGTCGGCTACCGTGTCTGGGGTCGCGTGTTCCTGCGGCGCGAGGCCCGTGCGCTGAAGGTTCCGCTCGGCGCGCTGGTCCGTTCCGGCGGACGGTGGGCCGTCTACCAGGTGAAATCGCGCCGCGCGCACCTGGTGCCCGTCGCGATCGGCGCGATCGCCGACCGTGAAGCGGAGGTGCTGCAGGGGCTCGACGAGGCCGCGGAGGTCGTCGACTTTCCGTCCGACGAGGTGCACGACGGCGCGCGCGTCGCGGCGCAGGGCGCAGCGGCCGAATGACCGGCGCCGGATGGCGCCGGCCGGGTACGTGCCGCCGGGATGCGGCGCTTTGATCAGCAGGGAAGGAGCGGATCGATGATGGCGATTTCGAAAGTTCCGGCGGTTGCCTTCGCGGCTGCGCTGACGGCCGCGGCGCTCGCCGCGCAACCTGCCGAAGGCCCGCCGGTCGCGCCGCCGCGACCGGTCACCGACACGTACTTCGGCACGCCGGTCGTCGACGCCTATCGCTACCTCGAGAACCTGGAGGATCCGGCGGTCGCCGCGTGGATGAAGGCGCAGGCGGCCTATACGCGGCAGGTGCTCGACCGCATTCCGGGGCGCGCCGCACTCGCGGCCCGCATCGAGTCGCTGACGGGCGCCGACCTGCGGCGCCGCGGTTTCGTTCGCCGCGGCAGGCGCCTGTTCTACGAGGTGCAGGTGCCGGGCGCACAACTCGCGAAACTCGCGTACCGCGACGGCGTCGCCGGCGCAGAGCACGTGCTCTTCGATCCGGACGAGCGCTCGACGGGGCGGGCGCACCACGTCGCACTCGACTGGTATGAGCCGTCGTGGGACGGCCGCTATGTGGCCTACGGCGTCTCCGAGGGCGGATCCGAGAGAAGCGTGCTGCACGTGCTGGATGTCGATTCGCGCCAGGACCAGCCCGAGGCGATCGACCGCACCTCCTCGTGCGTCGTCTCGTGGCGCGCCGACAACCGGTCCTTCTACTACCTGCGGTATCCCGCGCCCGGCCCGGACACGCCGCCGTCGCAGACGGAATACAACGCGATCACCTACGAGCACGTGCTCGGCCGCCATCCGCGCGGGGACGGCGACGAGGCGGTCTTCGGCCGCGGCGTCTCGGCGGCGGTCGACGTTCCCGAAGGGCAGGGCACGTACGTGCTGCTCGCGCCGGATTCGCCCTATGCGATCGCGGTCGCGGACCACAACATGGACTTCAATCCGAAGACGTACTACGTCGCGCCGGTCGACCGGCTGCGCGGTCGCGACACGCCGTGGCGGAAGATCGCGGATCCGGCGCAGGGCATCACCGAGATTCGCCTGCGTGGCGACCGGATGTACTTCCTGTCGTCGAAGGGGGCGCCGAAATTCCGCCTGTCGTCCTTGCGCCTCGCGGAACCGGACGTGGACCGAGCGGAGCTTGTCGTGCCGGAGGGCCCGGGCGTCGTGGCGGACTTCGCGGCAGCGAGCGATGCGCTCTACGTCGTGATGCGCGAAGGCGCCCGATTCACGCTGCAGCGCGTGTCATTCGACGGCGCGGAGCGCCGCGGCGTTGCGCTGCCTTCGGAGGGGACCGTCGCGGGCCCGGTCGCGGACGCGCAGGTTCCCGGCGTGATGTTCAATCTGCAGGGGTGGGTCCGGTCCCCGCGCGAATACGACTACGACCCGCAGCGCGACGTCGTGACGGACACCGGTCTGATCCCGCCGTCGGCGGTCGAGCGTCGCGATGTCGAGGCGTTCGAGGAGATGGCGACGAGCTACGACGGCACGCGCATTCCGGTGTCGATCATCGCGAAGCGTGGTCTCGTGCGCAACGACTCGCACCCGGCGCTGCTCCTCGGGTACGGAAGCTACGGGATGGCGATGGATCCCTACTTCGCTCCGTCGTGGCTGGCGTGGATCGAACAGGGTGGCATCGTCGCGATGGCGCATGTCCGCGGCGGTGGGGAGTACGGCGACCTGTGGCATCGCGACGGTCAGGGGCGGCGCAAGATCAATACGATCCTCGACTTCAATGCCGTCGGGCAATACCTCGTCGAGCAGCATTACACCCGATCGGGACGGATGGCGGCGAGCAGCGCGAGCGCCGGCGGGATCATCATGGGCGGGGCGCTCTGGGTGGATCCGGCGCTGTTCCGCGTCGTCCTGGACGACGTCGGCGTGTCGGATGCGTTGCGGATGGAGACCGAGCCGAACGGTCCGCCGAACGTGCCGGAGTTCGGATCGACGTCGGACGAAGAGGGATTCCACGCGCTGTACGGCATCAGCGCCTATGCGCATATCCGCGACGGCGCGCCCTACCCCGCCGTCATGTTCCTGACCGGTGCCAATGATCCGCGCGTCGCGCCATGGCATTCGCTGAAGATGGCCGCACGGGTGCAGGCCGCGACGGGCAGCCGCAACCCGGTCCTGCTGCGCGTCGACTACGATGCGGGGCACGGCATCGGGTCGAGTCGATCGCAGCGTGCCAACCAGCTCGCCGACGAATGGGCGTTCGCGTGGTGGCAGATGGGCTTGCCGGCTTTCCAGCCGAAGTGAGAGCCGCCGAGGCGAGTGCGCCGGACGGCGCCGCCTCCCAACACGATCAGGAATCATTCTCCATGAGTCGCCTCTTCCAACCCATCGATCTCGGCGCGCTGCGCCTGTCGAACCGGATCATCGTCGCGCCGATGTGCCAGTACTCCGCGGTCGACGGCAGCGCGACCGACTGGCACATGATCCATCTCGGGCACCTCGCGCTGTCCGGCGCCGGCCTCCTCGTGATCGAGGCCACGGCGGTCTCGCCCGAAGGGCGGATCACGCCCGGTGACCTCGGTCTCTACACCGACGCCCATGAAGAGGCGTTGGCGCGCGTCGTCGCGGCCATCCGTGCGCATTCGCCGATCCGGATCGCGATCCAGCTGTCGCACGCCGGGCGCAAGGGCTCCAGTCACGTGCCGTGGGCCGGCGGGGCACAGATCCGCTCGAACGAGCCGTCCGGATGGTCGACGCTCGCGCCGTCGGCGCTGCCGCATGCCGAGGGCGAGGAGGCGCCGCGCGCGCTCGACGCCGCCGGCCTCGCGAAGGTCCGCGATGACTTCGTCGCGGCGACGCGCCGCGCGCATCGCCTGGGGCTGGACGGCATCGAGCTGCACGCGGCGCACGGCTACCTGCTGCACCAGTTCCTGTCGCCGCTCGCGAACCGGCGGGACGACGCGTATGGCGGCGGCCTGGCGGCGCGGATGCGCTTTCCGCTCGAGGTCTTCGAGGCGGTCCGGGCTGCGTGGCCGGCCGATAGGCCGCTCTGGGCGCGCGTCTCGGCGACCGACTGGGTGCCCGGCGGCTGGGATGTCGACGACACCGTGGCCTTCGGCAAGGCGCTGCGCGCGCGCGGCGGCGACGCGATCCACGTCAGTACCGGCGGCGTTTCGCCGCTGCAGGCGATCAAGCCGGCTCCCGGTTTCCAGGTTCCGTTCGCGCGCCGCATCAAGGCGGACGTCGGACTGCCGACGATTGCCGTCGGATTGATCAGCGACGCGCGGCACGCGGAGGAGATCGTCGCTGCCGGAGATGCGGATGCGGTGGCGCTGGCCCGCGGGATGCTCTACGACCCGCGCTGGCCCTGGCACGCCGCCGCGCAACTCGGCGCGCAGGTTGCCGCGCCGCCGCAGTACTGGCGTTCGGCGCCGCGGGAACACAAGGACCTTTACCGGGACGCGAGTTTCGGGCAGCGCTAGGATTTCCCGCGGCGCCACGCCGTGTCGGCGTATATCCATGGATATGACGCCTCGTCAACACCGGCTCGGCAGACTCGACAGCCGGCGGACACGGTCTTAAGCCAAGACCATTCACGTAATGGTTATCGTCGAAACTCCGGCTACCATCGGTCGCGAGGCGGTGGAGCGGTAGGCGAGGCGGGACTGCAATGTGACGCCCGGCGGTTTGGCGCATCGCGCCACGGGCGCTTCACAAGGAAAAACTTCGATGCCGCGCGCGCGTTCCCGGACCGTCGCAGCCGATCCGGGCTTGCTGGGCTTCCTTGGCCGTTCACCCGTCGCGATCGTCGAATGTGCCGTCGACGGCACGATCGAAACCGCTTCGCCGGCCGCGCTGCGACTGCTCTCGCCGTGCGCTCGCAACGGCCGCGTCGCGAACCTTTTCGACGTGCTGCAGCCCTACGCGCCGCAGTTGCGCTCGTTGAGCGAGCGGAAGGGTCAAGCCACCGGGCCGATCTGCGAGGACCTGCGTGTCGAAGTCGACGTCCGGCGCCCGGCGTCGCGGCCATCCACGTCGACGATCTCGGTCGGACTCTTCAAGCCGGATCCCGACAGCGTCATCGCGGTGCTCGCCGAAGTCACGCCCAAAGGGCGGCGCGGGGCGCGCGATCGCGCTGCCGCGCGCGAGGTCATCTCGACGCTGACCTCGACGCTCGACAACGCGTTGTCGATGCTGAATGTCGCGATCACGCGCGAGGACTTCGGCACCGGGCGGATCTTCCCGGACCGCCGGACGCTGGCCTGGCTCGGGATCGAGGAGGCGGCCGACGGCATCGCCCTCGAGCAGGTGTTGAACCGCATCGTCGACGAGGACCGCGAAGCCTTCCTGGAGGACCGCCGCCGCGCGCTGGCCGGGGAGGCGACGAGCTTCCGCGATTTCCGCGTCCGCCGGCAGGACGGCTCGATCGCGGTCATCGCCGGGCGGCGTCTCGTCATCCGCGACGACGACGGCCGTCCGGTCAGCATCGTCAGCCTGGGCATCGATGTCACCGAGCAGCGCCGCGCCGAGTCCGCGCTGCAGGCTCAGCGGATCGCGGAGCAGGCGAATCGGGACAAGACCGCGTTCCTGTCGTTGATGGGACACGAGATTCGCACGCCGCTGGGCGCGATCATCGGGCTGGCGGACGTGCTGCGCGGCGACGTCGTCGATCCGCTGAGTTCGCGCCAGCGCGCCCGCGTCGAGCACATCGCGGAGGCCGGGGGACACCTGCTGCGGCTGATCGACGACCTGATGGACGCCTCGCGCATCGAGATGGGCGTGCTGCGCTTGCGCATCGAGACGGTCGACGTGCTGCCCGTCATCCACGGCGCGATGCGCGACGTCGACGCGCCGGCCCTCGGCCGCGCGGTGCAGCTTCGGTTCGAGCTTCCGGAGGAGCCGGTCCTCGTCCGCGCCGATCCGACGCGCCTGAAGCAGGTCCTGCTCAACCTGCTGACGAATGCGATCAAGTACAACCGCGAGGCCGGCAGCGTCACGGTCCGCGTCCAACGCCGCGGCGGCACCTGCCGGATCAGCGTCATCGATACCGGCATCGGCATGTCCGCAGCGCAGCAGGCCGAGCTCTTCAAGCCGTTCGACCGGCTCGGGCGGGACGATTCCGAGATCCAGGGCGTCGGCATCGGCCTCGTCATCACCCGCGGGCTCGTCGAGGCCATGGAAGGCCGGATCATCGTCGAGAGCGAGGTGCGCGAAGGCAGCGCCTTCCACGTCGAACTGCCGGTCGCCGCGCCGGCGATTCCGGGCGACGACGTTCCGGGCGACGACAACAAGGGGTCCTGAATGGCGTAATGTTCCGGTTCGATCGAATCTCGAGGCCACGACCGGGACCTGACGCCATGCGCAATTCCTCGCAAACCGGCAGCGCCGCCGCAGCGGGCAAGGCCGGCGCCGCCGCCCGGCAGAAATCGGGGCGACCTCGGTCGCACGGGGCGCGGCACGACCCGCAGGTGCGTTTTCGGCTGCGCATCACGGCCGGCGAGCACATCGCCGTGGGCCCCGGCAAGATCGCGCTGCTCGAAGCGATCCGCGCCACCGGATCCCTGACCGCCGCGGCGAAAAGCCTCGAGATGTCGTACCGGCGCGCCTGGCTGCTGCTCGACGAGCTCAATGGATCGCTGGCCGTGCCGGCGGTCGAATCCGCCAAGGGCGGCGCGAACGGCGGCGGCAGCGTGCTGACCCCGACCGGTGAACAGCTCGTCGAAACCTATCGTCGCATCGAACGGACCGCGACCGACTCGAGCGCGCGCGACATCCGGCGGCTCGTCGCGATGCTGGCACGCTGACGGCGCCGGCACGAAGCAGCTGGCATGCCGCGGGCGGACGCAGAGCACGGCGGTGACGGCGGCCCTGCGATCCACGCGGCCGGGCTCACGCGCCGATTCGGCACCTACGTCGCCGTCGACCGTCTCGATTTGAGCGTGCGCAAGGGCGTGGTGTTCGGGTTGCTGGGGCCGAACGGCGCCGGCAAGAGCACGACCATCAAGATGCTGACGACGCTGCTGCCGCCGACCTCCGGACGCGCCAGCGTGGCCGGGTACGACGTCGTCGCGCGGGCGCGCTCCGCGCGCCGCCACATCGGCTACGTGCCGCAGATGCTGTCGGCCGACGGCGCGCTCACCGGCCGCGAGAACCTGCGGCTTTCGGCGGCGCTCTACGGGATGGCTCCCGAGCTCGTCGCCGGCCGGATCGACGAAGCGCTGGCGTTCATGGGCCTCGTGGAGTTCGGTGGAAAGCTCGTGAGGACCTATTCCGGCGGCATGATCCGCCGCCTCGAGCTGGCGCAGGCGATGCTGCATCAGCCGGCCGTCCTGTTCCTCGACGAGCCGACGATCGGGCTCGATCCGATGGCGCGGCACAGCGTCTGGGAGCGGCTGGTCGACCTGCGCGGGCGCTTCGGCGTGACGATCCTGTTGACGACGCACGACATGGAGGAGGCCGATGCGCTTTGCGACGAGCTCGCGATCATGCACGGCGGGCGCGTCGTCGTGTTCGGCGAGCCGGGCGCGCTGAAGGCCGCCGTGGCGCCCGGCGCGACGCTTGACGACGTATTCGAGCACTATGCCGGCGGCACGCTGAAGGAGGCCGCGCGCTATTCCGACATCCGGCGCACGCGCGCGACGCTCGGGCGTCTCGGCTAGGGGTGCATGCGCGCGTTCACACGTCGATCGATCGGGTGAACGGGCCCCGGCGCAAAGGGAAACGATGGAAACAGCGGCCTCGCACGAGTACCCCGCGCCGCGGATGATGGGGCCGGTCACCTACGTGCGCCAGGTCGCGGCCGTCGCGGACGCGGAACTGCGCAAGCTGCTGCGCGATCCGACGGAGCTTTTTTCCCGCGCGATCCAGCCGATCCTGTGGCTCGTGATCTTCGGTCAGGTCTTCAGCCAGGTGCGCGGCATCCCGACCGGACGCATCGGGTACCTGGCGTTCATGACGCCCGGGATCCTCGCGCAAAGCGTGCTCTTCAGTGCGATCTTCTACGGGATCGCGGTGATCTGGGAGCGCGACCTGGGGATCGTCCACAAGCTCCTCGTGACGCCGGCGCCGCGCAGCGCCCTGGTTCTGGGAAAGGCCGTCGCAGCCGGATCGCGCGGACTGATCCAGGCCGCGATCGTGCTGCTGATCGCGCTCGCGCTGGGCATCGAACTGCAATGGCATCCGGGGTCGATCCTTGTCGTCCTGCTCGCGGTGATGCTGGGCTCCGCGATCTTCTCGACGTTCTCGCTCGTCGTCGCCTGCATCGTGAAGACGCGGGAGCGCTTCATGGGGATCGGCCAGGTGCTGACGATGCCGTTGTTCTTCGCGAGCAGCGCGATCTATCCGCTGGACCTGATGCCGCACTGGCTGCAGGTCGTCGCGCGCGTGAATCCGCTGACCTACCTCGTCGACGCGCTGCGCGCCACGATGATCGCGGGCGGCGAATCCGCGCACGGCCTCGCGACCGACTTCGGCGTGCTGATCGCCGTCTTCGCCGGCTTCACGGCCTGCGCCGCGCGCCTCTACCCCCAGCTCGCGCGTTGATCGGTGCGCGCGGCCGGCGCGCGCCCGATCAGCGACCCTCGATCGCCCCGATCGCCTGCCAATCCTTGCCGTCGAAACGGACCAGGTAAAGCTGCTTGATCGGCTGGTAGTCGGTCGGGCTCGTCCGGACGCGGATTCCCGGCCGCAGCATCGGCAGCGTCCCGTCCATGTGCGCGGCCTGCGCCATCACGTTGTCGCGCGTCAGCACGTTGCCGCAGCGGCGCAGCACGTCGACGACGGCCTCCGCGAGCTCGTAGCCGGCGACGTAGTTGGCATCACGCAGGCTCGCGCCGGGGTTGTAGCGCGCCATCCAGTCGACGTAGTCGCGCACGTCCGGGTCGCGGCGCGATTCCGGGCGCAGCCACCCCTTCGAGCGTGCGTTCGCGATGACGCCGGCGGCCTTGTGCGGGCCGGCCGGCTCGAGGAACGCGGCAATCGACAGCGACGCGTTCGGAATGAACTGCAGCGGATGCCAGTCGATGTCGTAGGCGCGGCGGATCGCGGCGGTCGCGAACCTGCCCCAGCCGAGGTTCAGGAACGTATCGGCGCCGGACGCCTTGAGGTCATCGACCTGCGCGTCGACCGAGTCGTCCTTTTCGCTGTAGACCGCCTCCTTGACGATGGCCTGCGTCGCGCGGTCGCCGAGGCCTTCACGGAACCCGGCATAGAGCTCGGCGGCGCCGAGCGAATGGTCGCGCAGCACCGCGACGCGGGCCTGCGGGTTCGTGGCCAGCAGCTGTCTCGCATAGGCGATGCCTTCCGCGCGGTCGGTCGCGAAGAACCCCATCGTCCACGGGTAATGCGCCGGATCGTCGAAGGCGGAGGCGTGCGAGTTCACGAAGAGCTGCGGGACGTGGTGCTCGTTGGCGTAGCGTCGTATCGCGAGGCTGCCCTCGGTGCCCCAGGTGCTGAACAGGGCGAGCACCTGCGCCGATTCGACCAGGTCCCGCGCCAGGTCCGCCGAACGCGTCGCATCCGATCCGTCGTCGCGGCTGACGAGCACGATCCGGCGTCCATTGACGCCGCCGCGATCGTTGACCATCCGGAAGTACGCTTCCTCGGCGCGCGCGACGGCGCCGTACTCCTTCGCCCAGCCGGTCTGCGGCGCCACCGTGCCCAGACGGATCTCGGTGTCGCTCGCGCCCGGGTCGTAGCGTCCTTCGGCGTGCGTCATCGTCGCCGGCGTCAGCGCGCCGAGCGCCAGCGCGAGAGGGGCCATGCCGGACCAGGCGCGGGACAGTCGCCGCATTTTCGGGTCTCCGTGCAGGAACGATCGCAAGCAGTCTAGCCGCTGCGACGCAGCGACGATATCGATTGGCGCGCGCGGCGCGTTGCCCGATACTCGACGCCACGTTGGGAGCGTCGGGAGGGACCATGGCGAGCGGGCACGCGGTGCGCGGCGTATCGACAATCCTGCGGACAGCGTGCCTCGCGGCGGCCGTCGCGGCGCTCCAGGCCGTCGCGACGACGGCAGCGGCGGCCGACGGCGCCGAAATCCGCTGGGACGAACTGGGCATTCCGCACATCTACGGGCCCGACCTGCCGACGGTCGTCCGCGGATTCGGCTACGCGCAGATGGAGAACCACGCCGAGACGATACTCGGCAACGTCGCGCAGGCACGCGGCCGCCTCGCGGAGTACTTCGGTGCCGGCGCGGGAGGCGCCTACGTCGCGAGCGACGTCCAGGTCCGGACGTTCGGGATACCGCAGCGCTCGGCGCGCTGGCTGCGCGAGGGCGGCAGCGAGCAGCGCGCGCTGCTCGAGGCGTTCGCCGCCGGCGTCAATGAATATGCGCAACGGCACGGCGATACGATCGATCCGTCGTTCCTGCAGGTGCTGCCGATCGTGCCCGAAGACATCCTCGACGGCATCCAGTACACGATCACGTTCACGTTCCAGAGCGAGCAGTCCGGCGTGCCGCAACTGCTGTCGCAGTGGCAGCAGGGGGCGATCGCCGCCGGCGCGCCGGCGGCGACGAGCGCGGTCGCGCTGCTGGCGCAGGCCGCGCGCAACGGCTCCAACGGCTGGGCGATCGCGCCGGCGCGCTCCGCATCCGGCAACGCGATCCTGATGGGCAACCCGCACCTGCCGTGGGGCAACAACCAGCCGATCCAGGGCCTCGGCATCTACCAGTGGATGGAGGCGCAGCTCGTGGTCGGCGAACGCGACCATCCGCGGCTCAACGCGACCGGCGCGGTCTTCGTCGGCGGCCCCTTCCTCGGGATCGCGTACACGGACGATCTCGGCTGGACCCACACGAACAACACGATCAAGAACGCCGACCTCTACGAGCTCACGCTGACCGGTACGGACACCTACCTATGGGACGGCGGGTCGCGGCCATTCGAGCATCGCGCGGACAGCCTGCGCATACGACAGCCCGACGGCAGCTTCGCGACGCAGGCGATCGACGTCGTGAGCTCGGTCCACGGTCCGGTCATCGCGCAGCGCGGCACCAAGGCCCTCGCGTTGCGCGTCGCCGGGCTCGACGCGCCCGCACTGACGACGGAATACTTCCGGATGCTGCAGGCGCACGATCTGCCGCAGTTCATCGAGGCGAATTCGGCGCTGCAGATGCCGTTCTTCAACGTCATCTACGCCGATCGCGGCGGGCACATCATGTATCTGTTCGGCGGACGGCAGCCGGTGCGGTCGGGCGGCACGTTCTACGACTGGATCGGCATCCTTCCGGGCGATCGGCCGAGCGCGCTGTGGACGCGGACGCTGAGCTGGGGCGAGCTGCCGCGGACGATCGACCCACCGGGCGGTTTCGTGCAGAACGGCAACGACGCGCCGTGGTCCGCGACGTTCCCGCAGGTCCTGCGCTACCAGGACTACCCGGCATGGATCGCGCCGCTTTTCACCGAACTGCGTCCGCAGCACAACCTGCTGTACCTGCTGTCGCGGCCGAAGTTCACGGCCGACGAGATCCTGCACGGCAAGATGTCGACGAAAATGGAACTTGCGGCGCGCGTGCTGCCGGACCTGATCGCCGCGGCGCGGAATTCAGGCGACGCCACGGCCGCGGCCGCGGCGACGGTGCTCGCGGCCTGGGACTACCGCGCCGATGCGACAAGCCGCGGCGCGGCGCTGTTCGAGCGCTGGTGGACCCTCTACGCCGCTGCCCCCGGCGTTGCGCAGGACACGACGATGTTCCTCTACTTTTCGCATCCGGCATTCCGGATCGGATGGAATCCGGCCGATCCGCTGCATACGCCGGTGGGCCTGGCGGAGACGACCGTCGCGGTGCAGTCGCTGATCACCGCGGCGCAGCAGGTCGTGGGGCTGTACGGCGCGCTCGACGTCGCCTGGGGCGACGTCCACCGCACCGTGCTCGCGACCCACGATGCCACGATGCAGCAGGTGATTCCCGTGTCGAACGATCCGGAAAGCGGTCCCGACGACGTCTATGGGCCCATCCGCACGGTCTGGCCGTTCCCGGCCCCGGATGGACAGCACGCCTGGGCGTACGGCGGCGATGGCTACGTTCAGCTCGTCGAGTTCACGCCGCAGGGCGTGAAGGCGCGCGCGCTGCTGACCTACGGCAACGCGTCACGACCCGGCTCGAGTCACGTAACGGACCAGTTGCCGTGGTTCGACCGCAAGGAATTGCGGCCGGTGTGGCGTACGCCGGCCGAGGTCGACAGTCACACGGTCACGCGCGAGCCGTATTAGGGCCCGGACGGAGCAGGACGGAGCCAACGCCTACGAGGCGTCAGCGACCGCGTCGGCGCGCGCCTTCGGCGGGCGCCCGGCCCGCTTCTTCTCCAGGCCGATATCGCCGGCGCTGATCCCGAACTGCGCGATCAGCGCCTGGATCTGTGCGATGGCCGCCGACTTTTCGACCCTGAGCGCCTCCTCGGCGCGGGCCTGCAGGCCTTCGATTTCCGATTTCAGTTGCGCGTAGGTTGACATCGAGCGGTCCTCGTCGAGCGGATGGATACTGTCATTATATACAGTCCCGCGCCGGCCCTTGCCACGCGCCATGTCACGACGCGCGGCTACCATCGCGGCTGGATCGAGGGCATCCCGATGGGAACGACACGATGGCGCTGATCGAGAACCGGACGTTCGGTGAAATGAAGCTCGGGGACTCGGCGTCCCTCGTGCGGCAGTTGACGTACAAGGACATCGAGGTCTTCGCGATCATGTCGGGCGACGTCAACCCGGCGCACGTCGACACCGAGTTCGCCCGCAGCGACGCGTTCCACGGCGTCGTGGCGCACGGGATGTGGGGCGGCGCGCTGTTCTCGACCGTCCTCGGGACGCAGCTGCCCGGCCCGGGCACGCTCTACGTCTCGCAGTCGCTGCGGTTCCGGCGCCCGGTGATGCCGGGCGACACGCTGACGATCAGCGTGACCGTGGAACAGAAGAACGACGCGAATCACCACGTGGTCTTCGACTGCCGCGCCGCGAACCAGCGCGGCGAGGAGGTGATCAGCGGCATCGCGGAGGTCGTCGCCCCGACCGAGAAGATTTCGCGCGACCGCATCGTGCTGCCGGAGTTGCAGCTGCGGCAGCACGGCCAGCGCTATGAACGGCTGATCGAGATGACGCGCGGTCTCGCGCCGCTGCGCACGGCGGTCGTGCACCCGGTCGACGAGGTCTCGATCGTCGGCGCCGTCGAAGCGGCGCGCATGGCGCTGATCGAGCCGGTGCTGATCGGCCCGGAACCGCGGATCCGCGCCGCCGCGCAGCATGCCGGCATCGATCTCGGCCCCTACCGGATCATCGCGACCGAGCACAGCGATGCGGCGGCGGCCCTGGCCGTCGAGCTCGCCCGCGGCGGCAAGGTCGAGGCGCTGATGAAGGGCGCGCTGCACACCGACGAACTGCTCCATCCGGTCGTCAGCAGCGCGGGCGGCCTGCGCGGCAAGCGCCGCATCAGCCACGTCTTCGCGATCGACGCGCCGGCCTACCCGCGACCGCTGCTGATCACCGACGCCGCGATCAACGTCGCGCCGACGCTGGAGGAGAAGGCCGACATCGTCCAGAACGCGATCGAACTGGCGCATGCGCTCGGGATCACGAAGCCGCGCGTGGCGATCCTCTCGGCCGTCGAGACCGTGTCGGCGAAGCTGCAGTCGACGCTGGACGCCGCGGCGCTTTGCAAGATGGCCGACCGCGGGCAGATCGTCGGCGGCGTGCTGGACGGACCCCTCGCATTCGACAACGCGGTCTCGGAGGAGGCCGCGCGCACGAAGGGGATCGTCTCGCCGGTGGCCGGCCACGCCGACATCCTGCTGGTGCCCGATCTCGAGGCCGGCAACATGCTCGCGAAGCAGCTGGAGTACCTCGCCGATGCCGAGATGGCCGGCGTCGTGCTCGGGGCGCGCGTCCCGATCATCCTGACGAGCCGCGCCGACAAGACGCTGGCGCGGCTCGGTTCCTGCGCGATCGCGTTGCTCGTCGCGCGGCACAAGCCGCAGGGCGCCGCGGCGTGAACGACGCCATCCTGGTCGTCAACGCCGGCTCGTCGAGCCTGAAGTTCGCGCTCTACGACGCCGGCGAGGAACCGGGGCCGCACGGGCTGCTCGGCGGCGGGCAGTTTTCCGGGATCGGCCACGACGTGCGCTTCGAGTCGGAGGTCGCCGGCGCTCGCGCCGCGCCGATGGCGCTACCGCCCGGCGCTTCGCACGAGCGGGCGCTTGACGCGCTCCTCACCTGGATCCGGGCGACCTTCCCGGCGTACCAGGTGGCCGCGGTCGGACACCGCGTCGTCCACGGCGGTGCGCGCTTCGCCGCGCCGGCGCGGATCGATGCCGATGTCCGTGCCGAGATCGAGCGCCTCGTGCCGCTGGCGCCGCTGCACCAGCCGCACCACCTCGCGGCGATCGACGCCCTGGCGGCGCTCGACGCGGCGCTGCCGCAGGTCGCCTGCTTCGACACGGCGTTCCATCACGGGCAGCCGGCGACCGCGACGACGTTCGCGCTGCCGCGCGCGCTGACCGCCGACGGCGTGCGCCGCTACGGCTTCCACGGCCTGTCCTACGAATACATCGCGGCGGCACTGCCGCGCGTGGCCGGAGCCGCCGTTGCCGGCGGACGGGTCATCGTCGCGCACCTCGGCAGCGGCGCCAGCCTCTGCGCGCTCGAGGCCGGGCGCAGCGTCGCGACGACGATGGGGTTCACCGCGCTCGATGGCCTCGTGATGAGCGAGCGCTGCGGCGCGATCGACCCCGGCGTCGTGCTCTATCTGATCGAGCAGAAGGGCATGACGCCGCAGGACGTCACGCGCATGCTCTACCACGAGTCGGGGTTGCTGGGTGTCTCCGGGCTCAGCGGCGACATGCGGACGCTGCTGGCGAGCAGCGATCCGCGCGCCGTCGAGGCCGTCGAGCTGTTCGTCTACCGGATACGGCGCGAGATCGGCTCGCTCGCCGCGGCCCTCGGCGGCATCGACGCGCTGGTCTTCACGGCCGGCATCGGCGAGCACGCGCCGGCCATACGACAGCGCGTCTGCGACGGCGTCTCCTGGCTCGGCATCGGCGTCGACGCGGCAGCGAACGCCGCCGGCGCGCCGCGTATCAGCGGCGCGTCGTCGCCGGTATCGGTCTGGGTCGTGCCGACCGACGAGGACCTGATGATCGCGCGGCACACGTGGCGAATGGCGGCGGGCGCGGGCCGCGGCTGACACCCTCTCCCCCTCCCCTCTCCCGCTTCGCGGGCGAGGGGCGAGCCGGTGTCAGCCGGTGGGACATCGCTTCAATTCTCGACGACGGATCGCCCCTCGCCCGCGAAGCGGGAGAGGGGAGGGGGAGAGGGCGCCTGCGCCCGCGGCCCTTTCGATCAATGCCGCTGCGCCGGCTTCTCGCCGACCGGCAGCCCGGCCTCCTTCCAGGCCTTGAATCCGCCTTCGACGTGGCTCACCGGCGCCAGGCCCATCTCCTGCAGCGCGGCGGTCGCGAGGCTCGATCGCCAGGCCGACGCGCAGTAGAGGACGAATTCCTTTCCGGAGCCGAAGACCGCCTTGTAGTACGGACTCTCCGGATCGACCCAGAACTCCAGCATGCCGCGCGGCGCGTGGAATGCCCCGGGAATCATGCCTTCGCGCTCGAGTTCGCGGACGTCGCGGATGTCGACGAAGACGACGTCCGCGGCGCCGAATTTCGCCTTGGCCTCGTCGAGCGACAGCGTGCGGATCTTCGCGCGCGCTTCCTCGATGAGTTTCCGGTATCCCTTCGTGATCGGCATCCCCAGGCCTCCTCAGCCGTTCGTTGTCAGTTGTCGGGTCGATCGCCGCCCGGCTCGATCCGCGGCCGAATGTCGGGCCACGGGGCGTCGATACCGACGAAGCCGGCGGCATTCGGCATCCGGACGCGCGCGAGGGTGCCGGCGTCCAGCACGTCGTCGCGGCCGACGATGCCGTTCAGGTAAAGCAGGTAGGCGGTCACCGAATAGATCGCATCGTCGTCGAGCGTTCGCGGCGCGTCGAGCGGCATCGCGCGCCGGATGTAGTCGAACACCGTCGTCGCGAACGGCCAGTAGGCGCCGATCGTGCGGTCCGCGTCGGGTTCGTCCAGTCGATCGCGACCCGCGAGATCGCCGCCGCTGCCGCCGCTGCCGCGCGCGCCATGGCAACGCTGGCAGGCGCGTGCATAGATGCCTTCGCCGGCGGCCGCGTCGCCGCGCCCCGCAGGAAGGCCGCGCCCGTCAGCGTAGATCGTCGCCGCGTAGGCGGCGCGTTCCGCCGCGGCGGGCGGCCTTCCGAGCGCGGCGGGCGGGATCGCCCCGCCGAGATCCGCTGCGGACGCCATGTCGCGGGCCGGCTGCGCGCATCCACCGGTCGCCAGCGCGAGCGTCGCCGCGACGGCAAGCGACGTCGCGCGCACGGGTGCCTGCCGCGGCGCCGTGGGCCGGGCCTCGCGCGGCTCAGCGATAGACATGGGTCACCTCGCCGTCGGCATCGACGGCAAACGCGACGATCGCGTTGTAGTGGAATTCGCCGTTGCGCCCGCGCTGCGCGACCAGTCGCTCGCGCTCCGGCTGGACGTTGCCCATCTCGTCGGTCGCGCGGCATTTCAGCACCGCCGGCTTTCCGCGCCAGCGCCACGGAATGCGGAACCGCGTGAACGCGAGCGGCAGCACCGGGTCCTGCAGCGTCGCTTCGGCCCAGCTGAGGCCGGCGTCGGCGGAGACGTCGACGCGCCGGATGCGCCCATGGCCGCTCCAGGCCAGGCCGCGGATCTCGTAGACGCCCGGCCCCGAGAGCGCCTGCCCGACGGTCGGCGACGTGATCACCGACTTCGGATCCATCACGAACGTGAACGCGCGCGCGCGCCCGTCCGGTTGCAATTCGGTGTAGCGCGCGGTCTCGTTGCGCGTCATCGCCGGCTCGCGTGCGACCTCCAGGCGCCTCAGCCACTTGACGTTCAACACCCCTTCGCACCCGGCGACGACGAGTCGCAGCGGATAGCCGTTCTCCGGCCGGATGCGCTCGCCGTTCTGGTACAGCGCGAGCAGGCCGTCTTGACGCGCCTTCGCGAGCGGCAGGCTGACCTGCATCGCTGCGGCGTCCGCTCCCTCGGCAACGATCCAGCCGGCCGAGGCGTCGACGCCGGCTTCGTCGAGCAGCCGCGACAGCGGGACGCCGGTCCATTCGCTGCACGACGCGAGGCCATGCAGGAAGCCGGTCGGTGCCTGCTGCGGCTCGCGGTGCCAGCCGCTGCTGCTGTTGCCGCCGCATTCGATGAAAAGGATTCGCGATCGCTGCGGGTAGCGCAGCAGATCGTCGATGCCGAACGACAGCGGCTGGCGAACGAGTCCGTCGACGAGCAGCCGGTGCGTCGCGGGGTCGATCGTCGGCACGCCGTTCTGGTGCCGCTCGAAATGCAGCCCGCTCGGCGTGATGATGCCTTCCAGGTCGTGCAGCGGCGTCCATGACACGCCATTGCCCGGCGCCGCGCGATTCGCCGCGATCCAACGCACGACGCCGCGTTCCGCTTCCGCCGGTTGGCCATAGTTGGAGAAACTGCGCCCCGGCGTCCGCATCGTCGGCGGGAGTTCCGCCGCCTCGCCCGCCGCGAGACCGGAGCCGGCGAGCAACAGACCGCTTCGAAGCAGGCGCCGGCGTTCGAGCGACGGTCGCGTCATCGTGCGCGGTTTCCGGAGGGCGGGCAGGCGTTCACGCCGGCAACGATACCGGTCCGGAAGCGCAACCGGGGGTCGCGGCTGGCGTGCTTCGTGCCGCGTTGCATCGGGCACGAACGGAACCGGAGTCGCCTAGGGAATCGACGAACGACGGGTCTGGTTTCGGCATTTGCAGCCGCCTGCCGAGCCTGTCGAGCCGCGACCCTTTGGCAGTTAGCGCCCGCTTCGATCCGCTTCCGCGGCTCGCGACAGGCTTCGCCCGATCGCGCCCAATCATGGTGCGCCGCCGCACGATAAACGGGGGCGCCGGGGTTCGTCGCGACGGTCGAGATGCTCGGCGCAGCCATGCGTCCGGCGAGCGACACGGGGTGCGCGCGCCGGAGCGTTGATCGCGTGGCACGTCGCTTGCAAGGAAGTCGCCGATCGCGTGTCAACGGCGACGACGCGCACCGGTAGCGGGCACCGCGGAAGCGGGCTCGACCACCACGAAACGGACAAGGGCGTCCGGGCACCGGCCTTTAGCGGCCGGCGGCCTGACGCCCTTTTTCTTTTTGGCCCGTCGCCGTGTCGAACGCGGCGACTCGAACGGGGAAGCATCGCGATGCAGAAGCAAAGGCTCGTCCTCGTCGGCAACGGCATGGCCGGCGTGCGCACGCTCGAGGAACTCCTGAAGCACGCGCCGGACGCCTACGACATCACCGTCTTCGGCGCCGAACCGCATCCGAACTACAACCGGATCCTGCTGTCGCCGGTGCTCGCCGGCGAGATGACGGTCCAGGACATCATCCTCAACGACCGCGCCTGGTACGCCGGCAACGGGATCACGCTGCACGCCGGCCGCAAGGTCGTTCGCATCGACCGCCGCGCGCGCCGCGTCGTCGCCGACGACGGCAGCGAAGTGCCCTACGACCGCCTGCTGCTCGCCACCGGCTCGAACCCGCTGATCCTGCCGGTGCCGGGCAGCGACCTGCCGGGCGTCGTCTCCTATCGCGACGTCCACGACACCGACCAGATGATCGCGGCGTCCCGCAGCTATCGCCACGCGGTCGTCATCGGCGGCGGGCTGCTCGGGCTCGAGGCGGCCAACGGACTGGCTCTGCGCGGCATGGACGTCACCGTCGTGCACCTGATGCCGTGGATCATGGAACGGCAGCTGGACCCGACGGCGGCCGCCATGCTGCAGCGGACGCTCGAGGCGAAGGGCCTGAAGTTCCTGCTGCGCAAGGAGACGGCGGAACTTGTCCGCGGCGAGAGCGGTCGCGTCTGCGCGGTTCGCTTCAAGGACGGCGAATCGATACCGGGCGACCTCGTCGTGATGGCCGCGGGCATCCGCCCGAACATCGAGCTCGCGCGCTCCGCCGGCCTGCATTGCAGGCGCGGGATCGTCGTCAGCGACACCCTGCAGACCTACGACCCGCGGATCTACGCGGTCGGCGAATGCGCGGAGCACCGCGGGGTGGCCTACGGCCTCGTCGCGCCGCTGTTCGAGCAGGCGAAGGTCTGCGCGAACCACCTCGCGGAATTCGGCATCGGGCGCTACGCCGGGTCACTGACGTCGACGAAGCTCAAGGTGACCGGCGTCGACGTCTTCTCGGCCGGCGATTTCAGCGGCGGCGATGACGGGGGTGGCCAAGGTGGCGGTCAGGCGGCGAGCGGCGTGGAGCAGATCGTGCTGCACGACCCGCACGGCGGCGTCTACAAGAAGCTGTGCATCCGCGACAACCGGATCATCGGCGCGGTCCTCTACGGCGATACCGTCGACGGCGCCTGGTACCTGCAGATGATCAAGGACCGGCAGGACATCCACGAGATCCGCGACCACCTGATGTTCGGGCAGTCGCACCTGGGCGACACCGGGCATCGCGGCGAGAGCCGCGCGGCGGCCATGCCGGATTCGGAACAGGTCTGCGGCTGCAACGGCGTCTGCAAGGGCGACATCGTCAAGGCGATCAAGGTCCAGGGGCTGTTCACGCTCGACGACGTGCGCAGGCATACGAAGGCCTCGTCGAGCTGCGGCTCGTGCACCGGGCTCGTCGAGCAGATCCTGGCCTCGACGATCGGCGGCGCCTACCAGCCGGCGGCGAGCAGCGAGAAGCCCGTCTGCGGCTGCACCGACATCCCGCACGCCGGCGTGCGCAAGGCGATCCGCGAGAACCCGTGGCGAACCGTGGCGGAGGTGCAGTCCGGGCTGGGCTGGCGCACGCCCAACGGCTGCGCGACCTGCCGCCCGGCGCTCAACTACTACCTGGTCTCGACGTGGCCGCACGAGGCCGTCGACGATCCGCAGTCGCGCTTCATCAACGAGCGCGCGCACGCGAACATCCAGAAGGACGGGACGTACTCCGTCGTGCCGCGGATGTGGGGCGGGCTCACGACGCCCGGCGAACTGCGCGCGATCGCCGACGCGGCCGAGAAATACGCGGTGCCGACGCTGAAGGTGACCGGCGGCCAGCGGATCGACATGCTCGGCGTGCGCAAGGACGACCTGCCGCGGATCTGGGCCGACCTGTCGAAGGCCGGGATGGTCTCCGGGCACGCCTACGGCAAGAGCCTCCGCACCGTGAAGACGTGCGTCGGCTCGGAGCACTGCCGCTTCGGGACGCAGCAGTCGATGAGCATGGGGATCGACCTCGAGAAGATGCTGTTCGGGATGTGGAGCCCGCACAAGGTGAAGCTCGCCGTCTCCGGGTGCCCGCGCAACTGCGCCGAATCCGGGATCAAGGATGTCGGCGTCATCGGCGTCGATGGCGGCTGGGAGATCTATGTCGCCGGCAACGGCGGCATCAAGACCGAGGCCGCGCAGTTCCTCTGCAAGGTGCACACGCGCGAGGACGTTCTCGAGCACGCGGGCGCCTTCCTGCAGCTCTATCGCGAGGAAGGCCACTACCTGGAACGCACGGTGCACTACGTGCATCGCGTCGGCCTCGACGAGGTCAAGCGCCGCGTCGTGGACGACGCGGCCGGGCGCCGGGCGCTGCAGGCGCGCCTGCTGCATGCGCTGCAGGGCTACCGCGATCCGTGGGAGGAGCGCACGCGCGAGGCGACGCTGCGGCGCGAGTTCGAGGTGATCGCGGTCGACTGAACGGGAAAGCCATGGCAACGATGACCGGGCCGCGCGCGACGAGCGCGGCAGGACGCGACGAGTGGACGTCGATCTGCGCAATCGACGACATCCCGCTGCTGGGCTCGCGGGTCGTGCGCACGGCCGGCGGCGATATCGCCGTGTTTCGCAACGCCGCCGACGAGATCTTCGCGGTCCACGACCGTTGCCCGCATCGTGGCGGGCCGCTGTCGCAGGGGATCGTCCACGGACGCGAGGTGACCTGTCCGCTGCACGGGCTGCGGATCGATCTCGCGAGTGGCCAGGCCGTCGCGCCGGACACCGGCTGCACGCGCCGGGTCGACGTGCGCCTCGAGGATCGCCGGGTACTGCTGCGCGTGGCCGCCGGCCCGCGAAACGACTGAAGAAGGGATATCGCATGGACCGCAAGTCATTCCTGCAATCGGGGCACACGCCGACGCTGCTCGCGGCGTTCCTCTACTTCGACCTGTCCTTCATGGTCTGGGTCCTGCTGGGCCCGCTCGCGGTCCAGATCTCGAAGGACCTGTCGCTGTCGCCGGCGCAGAAAGGATTGATGGTCGCCATTCCGGTGCTGTCGGGCGCGCTGTTCCGGATCGCGATGGGCGTGCTCGTCGATCACGTCCGGCCGAAGCGCGCCGGCATCGTCGGACAGGTGATCGTGATCGCGGCGCTGCTCGCCGCATGGCACTTCGGCGTCCGCAGCTACGAGCAGACGCTGCTGCTCGGCGTCTTCCTCGGCGTCGCCGGCGCCTCCTTCGCGTCCGCGCTTCCGCTCGCCTCGCGCTGGTACCCGCCGGAGCACCAGGGCACCGCCATGGGCATTGCCGGGGCCGGCAATTCCGGGACCGCGCTGGCGGCGCTCTTCGCACCGACGCTGGCCGCCGCATTCGGCTGGAGCAACGTCTTCGGGATCGCCGTGCTGCCGCTTGCGATCGTGCTGCTCGTGTTCGTCCTCGTCGCGAAGGACAGCCCGGAATGCCCGCCGGCGAAATCGCTGGCCGACTACCTCGGCGTGCTCAAGGATCGCGACGCCTGGTGGTTCATGTTCTTCTACGCCGTGACGTTCGGCGGCTTCGTCGGGCTGGCCTCGTCGCTGACGATCTACTTCCACGACATCTACGGGCTGACGGCGCAGACTGCCGGGTTCTTCACGGCCGGCTGCGTGTTTGCCGGCAGCTTCGTGCGGCCGGTCGGCGGCGCGGTCGCGGACCGCATCGGCGGCATCAAGTCGCTGTCGGCCATGTATGCCGGCGCGGCGGCCTTCCTCGGGATCGTCGCGATCGGCCTGCCGCAGGCCTGGATGGCGTTGGCCGTCTTCGCGCTGGCGATGCTCTGCCTCGGGATGGGCAACGGCGCCGTGTTCCAGCTCGTGCCGCAGCGCTTCCGGCGCGAGATCGGCGTGATGACCGGCATCGTCGGCATGGCGGGCGGCATCGGCGGCTTCTATCTCGCGTCGAGCCTCGGGTACTCGAAGCAGCTCACGGGCAGCTACGCCTCCGGGCTGCTCATCTTCGCCGCGCTCGCGCTGCTCGCGTTGACCGGCCTCACGAGTGTCAAGACCCGCTGGCGCACGACCTGGGGCGCGGCGCACCTGACGGCGGCGAAGATCTGACGACGCGCCGGCCCACGGAGCCCGCGGTAAACCCGATGGACCTGTCCGAGCCCGGCCGCGCGGCCGCCGGTGCCGATGCGCCGCGCCGGGGGCGGGCGGACGGCCGCGACGAGCTCGAGGTCGATCTCGGGCATGCGTCGCACGCGGGCCCGCGCCCGCGCAACGAGGATTTCTGCGGTGCGGCCACGCCGGTCGGCGTCGAGCTCGCGACGAAGGGGCTCGTCGCGGCCGTCGCCGATGGCGTCGGCGGACACGAGGCGGGGCGCGAGGCGGCGGAATTCGTCGTTCGCGGGCTGCTGGCCGACTATTACGCGACGCCCGACACGCTCGGGGTGCCGCAGGCCCTCGATCGCGTGCTCGCCGCGCTCAACCGCTGGCTGCATGGCCACGTGCGTCGATCAGGCGACGACGCGGGCCGCGCGACGACCTTGTCGGCGATCGTGCTGCGCGGCGCGCGTTACGTCACCGCGCACGTCGGCGACTCCAGGATCTATCGGCTGCGCGGCGGAACCTTGCGGCGGCTCACCGACGACCACGTCTGGGACCATCCGGAGTTCTCCCACGTGCTGAAGCGGGCCGTCGGTCTCGACGAGCACCTGCTCGTCGACTATGGCGACGGCGAGTTGCACGAGGGCGACCGGTTCGCGCTGCTGACCGACGGCGTCTGGGCCGGCATGCCGGAGGAGCGGATCGCTTCGATTCTCGGCGCCGAGCCGGATGCGCAGGCGGCGGCCGCGCGCCTCGTGCGTACCGCCGTCGAGCGCGGCGCCGGGGACAACGCGACGGCGCTCGTGCTGCGCGTCGACCGCGTTCCGCGTGCCAGCCTGCGCGATGTGCTGGCCGCGGACGCCGGACTACCGATGCCGCCGCGGCTGCGCATCGGCGACGAGCTCGACGGCCTGCGTGTCGACGACGTGCTGCACGAGAGCCGCGCGACGCTGTTGTATCGCGTCCGCCGCATGGAGACCGGCGACGAACTGGTCCTGAAGACCTTGCGGCCGGAGGCCGCCGATCCGGACTCGCGCGCCGCGCTGATCCACGAGGAATGGCTCGCGCGCCGCGTCACGTCGCACTACTTCCCGCAGGTCGTCTCGCACGCGCAGCGCGCCCACCTCTACTACCTGATGACATGGCACGAGGGCGCGACGCTTGCCGCGCGCCTCGCGGCGGGCCGGCACGTCACCCCGGCGGCGGCGGTGCAGGCCGGGATACGCCTGCTCAAGGGTGTCGGCACGCTGCATCGGCTGGCGATCGTCCATCGCGACATCAAGCCGGAAAACCTGCTGGCGGGTGCCGACGGCCGCCTGCGGATACTCGATCTCGGCGTCGCGGCATCCGACGGCGTCGACTTCGCCGAGATCAACAATCCGGGAACGCCGTCGTACATGGCGCCGGAGCTCTTCGCGGGGTCGCGCGCGAGCGTCGCGAGCGATCTCTACGCCTGCGGCGTGACGCTGTATCACCTGCTGACGCGCCGCTATCCGTACGGCGAGGTCGAGCCGTTCCAGCGGCCGCGGTTCGGGGACCCGGTGAGCCCGGTCCGTTACCGGCCGGACGTTCCGGCGTGGCTCGAAGCCGTCCTGCTGAAAGCCTGCGCGCGGGAGCCGGCGGCCCGCTTCGAGACCGCGGAGGAGTTCCTGCTCGCGCTGGAACGCGGTGCGGCCCGCCCGCTGCAGGCGCCGCGCCGTACGCCGCTCGCGCAGCGCACGTCCGGGCTCGGCCTGCGGCTGCTGCTTGCCGCATCGCTGCTCGCGAACCTCGTATTGCTCGTCCTGCTGCTCGGGCGCCGGGCGGGAGGCTGAGATGGCCGAAACGCGATCCACCTGCTGCTATTGCGGCGTCGGATGCGGCGTGCTGATCGAGCACGGCGACGGCAGGATCACCGGCGTCCGCGGCGACCCGGACCACCCGGCCAATCGCGGCCGGCTGTGCACGAAAGGCGCGACGCTGCACCTGACGGCCGTGCGCGAATCCCGCGCGCTGTTCCCCGAGTTGCGCGACGCGCGCGACGCCGCGCGTCGCCGCGTCGGTTGGGACGAGGCGCTCGCGACGGCGGCGGGTCGGTTCGCCGCGGTCATTCGCGAGCACGGCCCGGACGCGGTCGCGTTCTACCTGTCCGGGCAACTGCTGACCGAGGACTACTACGTCTTCAACAAGCTCGCGCGTGCGCTCGTCGGCACGAACAACGTCGACTCGAACTCGCGCCTGTGCATGTCGTCGGCGGTCGCCGGCTACAAGATGACGCTCGGCGCCGATGCGCCGCCGGCGTGCTACGAGGACATCGATGTCGCCGACTGCATCCTGATCGCCGGCTCCAACGCCGCCTACGCGCATCCGATCCTCTATCGGCGGATCGAGGACGCCAAGGCGCGCAATCCGCAATTGCGCATCATCGTCGTCGACCCGCGACGCACCGACACGGCGGCCGGCGCCGACCTGCACCTGCCGGTGCTGCCGGGCACGGACCTCGTGCTGTTCAGCGCGATGCTTCACGTGCTGCTCTGGGAGGGGCTGGTCGACTGGCGCTACATTCGCGAGCACACCGAGGGCTTCGACGCGTTGCGCGAGGCGGTGCGCGAGTTGACCCCGGCCCACGCGGCCCGCATCTGCGGCGTCGACGCCGAAGCCATCGTCACGGCGGCGCGCTGGTTCGGCACCGCGAACGCGGCGCTTTCGCTGTGGTGCCAGGGACTCAACCAATCGGTCCACGGCACGCACAACACCGCGGCGATCGTTCACCTGCACCTCGCCACCGGCCAGATCGGCCGGCCCGGCGCCGGGCCGCTCTCGCTGACGGGTCAACCGAACGCGATGGGCGGGCGCGAAGTCGGCGCGATGGCGAACCTGGCGCCGGCACACCGCGACCTCGGCAACCCGGACGACCGCGACGAGGTGGCTCGCCTCTGGGGCGTGCCGAGCCTGCCGGCGAATCCGGGGCGTTCCGCGGTGGAACTCTTCGATGCGGTGGCGCGCGGCGAGATCAGGGCGGTGTGGATCGCGTGCACGAATCCGGCGCAGTCGTTGCCGAACCAGGCGCGCGTTCGCGAGGCGCTGCAGCGCGCGGAATTCGTCGTGCTGCAGGAGGCCTTCGTCGACGTCGAGACGGCGCCTTACGCCGACCTGCTGCTGCCGGCCGCCAGTTGGGGCGAGAAGGAGGGGACGGTGACGAACTCCGAGCGCCGGATCACCCGGGTCCGCAGCGCGCTGCCGCCGCCGGGCCAAGCGCGGGCCGACTGGCGGATCGCGCGCGATTTCGCACGGGCGCTTGGACACGCGCTGGAGCGCGGCGACGCGGCGCGGCTGTTCGATTTCGCCGACACGGCGGCGGTCTTCCGCGAGCACGCGGCGACGACGCGAGGCCGCGACCTCGACATCTCGGCGCTCGGACACGCGGAACTGGAGCGCGACGGGCCGCAGCAATGGCCCTACCGCGACGGCCGCGGCACCGCGCGTCTCTACGCCGATGCGCGGTTCGCGACGCCGGGCGGGCGCGCGCGGTTCGTTCCGATCGCACTGCAGACGTTGGCCGAGGACATCGACGCGCGGTTCCCGCTGCACCTGAACACGGGCCGGCTGCGCGATCAGTGGCACGGAATGAGCCGTACCGGGAAGGTCGCGCGCCTCTTCAACCATGCCGACGAGGCTCGCCTGTCGATGCATCGCGACGATCTGGCTCGGCGCGGAATCGCCGACGGCGACCTGGCCCGCGTTCGCAGTCGCCGCGGCGAGATCGTCGTGCGCGTTGCGGCATCGGAGGAGATGCGAGCCGGCCAGGTGTTCCTGCCGATGCATTTCGGTCGCCGCTACCTGTCGCACGCCGGCGCCAACGAGCTGATGCCGGCGGCATTCGATCCGCACTCGCGGCAGCCGGAGCTGAAGCATGCGGCGGTCCAGGTCGAACGCGCGGTGCTGCCGCACCAGGAACTGGTCCTGCGCAGTGCCGTCGGCGCCGCGCAGCCGCAGGAGGTCGCGCTGCGGTGGATGGCGCGCCTGCATCCGCTGCTGTCGCGCTATGCCTACGCGTCGCTCGCGCTCGCGGGGCGCGAGATGCCCGCGGTCGTCCTGCGCATCGCGCATGGTGCGGCGACCCCGGACGCGTGGCGCGAGCAGATCGACGCGCTGCTCGAGATGCCGGACGAGGCCTGCCTGCGCTATCGCGACGCCCGGCGCAACGTCGACAAGAAGGCGCTGATCGTCGACGGCCGCCTGGCCGGCGTGCGCCTGACGGGCGAGGTCGCCGCCGCCGCATGGCTGCGCGAGATGATGACGCAGGCGCGGCCGGCCGCCGATCTGCGGCGCTGGATCCTCGCGCCGCTCGCGGCGCCGCCGAGCGCGGCACGTTCGCGCGGGCGCGTCGTCTGCAACTGCCTGGATGTCGCGGAGTCGCAGATTGACGCCGCCATCGGCGGCGGCGCGGACCTGCCGGCGCTGCAGCAGCAGCTTCGCTGCGGCACCTCGTGCGGCTCGTGCGTGCCGGAGATCAAGCGCATGCTCGCGGCGCGCGGCCACCCTCTCCCCCACCCCTCTCCCGCTGGCGCGGGCGAGGGGAGCCCCGTCGTCTCGAATTGAAACGTCGTCGCCACGGCTGACGCCGGATCGCCCCTCGCCCGCGCGAGCGGGAGAGGGGTGGGGGAGAGGGCCGTCAGCCCGCCGAACCGCCAGCCGCGAGCGCTTCCCGCACGAACTCCAGGCGATCCTGCCCGAAGAACATCCGCTCGCCGACGAACATCGTCGGGGCGCCGAAGACGCCGCGCGCGACCGCTTCCTCGGTGACCGCGGCCAGCGCGGCCTTCACGTCCGGCTCCGCCGTCATCGCCGCGACGGCCGCGGCGTCGATCCCGGCGGCAGCCAGCGTCGACGCGATGATCGTCGGATCGCCCAGGTCGCGCGGCCGCGCCCACATCGCGTCGAAGATCGTCTCGACATAGTGCGCGAAGCCCTCGGGCCGCCGCAGCTGCAGGCCGACGGCGCCGCGCATCAGCGCCAGCGTGTTGATCGGAAAATGCGGATTCATCGTGAACGCCACGCCGTAGCGCTTCGCCCACATCCGGAGGTCGCCGGCCATCCAGCGCGCCTTGGCCGGGAGCGCGGCCGGGCTTGCGTTGCCGGTCGCCTTGAAGACGCCGCCCAGCAGCATCGGGCGCCAGGCGATCGTCGCGCCGGTGGCCTGCGCGATGGCCGGCAGCTGCGTGTACGCGAGGTACGACGCCGGGCTTCCGAAGTCGAAGAAGAATTCGACGGTTCGGTCGGCCCCTACCATTTCTCGATCCAGGGCCGCAGGTCCAGTTCGTGGGTCCAGGCACTGCGCGCCTGCCGGTGTACGCTCCAGTAGCTGTCGGCGATCGCCTCCGGATCCAGGATGCCGTCCTGCGACTTCAGCGCGTACCGCTCCGGAAAGTTTTCCGCGATGAACGGCGTGTCGATCGCGCCGTCGATGACGATGTGCGCAACGTGGATCCCCTGAGGCCCGAGCTCGCGCGCCATGCTCTGCGCCAGCGCCCGCAGCGCGTGCTTGGCGCCCGCGAACGCCGCGAAGCCGGCGCCGCCACGCAGGCTGGCGGTGGCGCCCGTGAAGAGGATCGTCCCGCGCCCGCGCGGCAGCATCGCGCGTGCGACCTCGCGTCCGACGAGAAAGCCGCCCAGCGCACCCATCTCCCAGACCTTCCGGTAGACGCGCTCGGTCGTCTCCGCCAGCGGGAACCGGACATTGCCGCCGACATTGAACACGGCGACGTCGATCGGCGCGATGTCGCGCTCGATCGTCGCGACCAGGGCCGCGACTTCCGCCTCGCTGCGTGCATCCGAACCGAAGCCGTGCGCTTCGCCGCCTTCGGCCCGAATGCGTTCGACGAGCGGCGCCAGCTTGTCGCCGTGGCGGCGCGAGACGCACGCGACGTAGCCTTCGCGCGCGAAGCGGCGCGCGATCGCGCCGCCGGTCGAATCGCCGGCGCCGACGACGAGTATTGCGCGACGTTCCATCGTCATGGGAGGTCCTTCAGGCGGGTTCCATGCCTTGCCGGTGCTTGACCGCTTCGGTCGCCGGCGACGCCATGAACCGGAGCATCGCGCGCACCGCATCGGGTTGCGCCGAGGCCGCCGAGACGCCGCCGGAAAACGTCGTGATGACCTGGATGGCCGGCGGCAGCGGCCCGACGACCTCGATGCCCGGCAGGTGCATCAGTTCGCTCAGCTGCTGGAATCCCAGCGCGCATCGCCCATCGGCGACCAGCGTGCCGACGGGCACGCCCGGCGGCGCCTGGACGATCCGCGGCGCGATCTCGGTCGCGATGCCCCAGCGCTCGAAGAGCTTCATCAGCGCGACGCCGCTTGGCCCGGTGGAATAGCTCAGGCTGCGCGCCGCGAGCACGGCCTGCTTCACGGCCTCCTCGGAATCGATCCGCGGATGCGGCGCGCCGGCGCGCACCGCGACGGCGACGCCCGACCGCACGATGTCCACGCGGCTGCCGCCGACGATGCGTCCGGCGCCGGCCAGCTCGTCGATCGCCTTGGCCGCCAGGATGACGCCGTCGAAGGCCTCGCCGGCCATCACCCGCCTGGCGGCGTCCACGCCGCCGACCGATTCGACGGTCACCCGATCCGGAGACTGACGCTGGTACGCGTCGACGAGGTCGGCGAGGAGCTGCCGCGTCGCCATCGAGGAAATGATGCGGAGTGCTGCAGGCATTCGGGGGTGTCTCCTCGCGGATCGAACGCACCATTATCCGGGTGTCGCCGGCGATGGCGGGCGCCGCGACGGCCACGCGGCGTCTCATGAATAACTTCCCATGGCAGCAAGGTCATTCTATCCGGCGCTGCCCCATCTCAGCCGATCCTCAGGCGAAAGGCCGCCTGCTGTCGCGCCGGGCCACCCGGACGACCGGAATCAGGTGAATAGCCCATCGCCACGCGGCGTGCGAAGCGCGATGATTCGAGTCAGGAAAAGTCGACGCCTGGCGCCGAAAGGTGGTGGACCATGAACGAGCTTTTCGCGACGTTGATGTCCTGGGCCGTGACGCTTTCCGGCCTTCCGCCGCCGGTGCAGCTTCCGGAGGTCCTGCGTGTCCCGCACGAGGAACTCGAGCGGCTGGCCTGCGACGGGCGGACCTGCAATGTCCTCGGCTGGCATCCGCCGGGCAACACGGTCTATCTCGACAATCGGCTCGACCTGACGAGCGACATCTACGCCGATTCGATCCTCGTCCACGAGATGGTCCATTACCTGCAGGAGAAGTCGGGCGCGTTCCAGACGGATTGCCGCGGCTACCTCGGCGCCGAGCGACAGGCGTATGCGGTGCAGCGCGAGTTCCTCGTTCGCTATGGTGACTGGCGCCCGGCCGGCGGGTCGATCCACGGCACCGGCTGCCAAGGCTGAGCCGCGGCCCGGACGCCTCGCGCCGCGGATTTTGCCCATGGCCGCGTCGAGGACGATAATCCTCGGCGAAGCGGCTGTTCGCCGTCGCAGAACGACGTGCCGCGCCCAGGGCCTCCTCCCGGATGGATCGCTTCCTTGCCATCGACGCGTTCGTTCGCGTCGCTGAATCGCAGAGCTTCGCCGAGGCCGCGCGGCAGATGCGCGTGTCGCGCTCGGTCGTCACCGCGCGGATCCAGCAGCTGGAGGAGTTCGTCGGCGCGCCGCTGTTCCATCGCAACACGCGCAGCGTCCGGTTGTCGGACCTCGGCCAGGCGTTCCTGCACGACTGCACGGAGCTCGTCGGCCGCACCAACGAGGTTGTCGACCAGATGCGCGAGGTCACGACGTCGCCGGTCGGCCGCCTTCGCGTGCATGCGCTCCCCGGCTTCGTGCTGGGGCACCTGGCGCGCCTGCTGCAGGAATTCCAGGCGCGCTATCCGCGGATCGTGCTCGACCTCAACGTCAACGACGCGGTGCTGGACCCGATCAAGGAGGGCTTCGACTGCGCGCTGCAGATCTTCCCGCCGCGCTCCGAAGAGCTGATCGCGCACCGGCTGTTCCCGGTGCGCCGCGTGTTCTGCGCGTCGCCGGACTACGTGCGCCGGCACGGGGCGCCGAGGACGCCAGGCGAGCTCGCGCGGCACCGGATCGGCTGGTACTCCGGCTATCCGACGCGCGAGCGCCTGGTGTTCCATGGGCGCGATGGGCAGGAGGCGATCGAACTGGCTCCGGTGCTGCTCACGAACAGCGTCCACCTGCTGCGCGAGTATGCGCTGGAGAACGCCGGCGTCGTCTGCATCCCGACGCTCGTCGCCTCCGAGGCCGTGCTGTCCGGCGCGCTGCGGATCGTGCTGCCGGAATACCCGCTGAACTCGTTCTGGCTGTCGGTCTTCTACCCGACCGCGGTGCGCAGCTCGTTCAAGCTGCGACTCTTCCTCGACGGGCTGGTCGCGGCCTTCCCCGGCCTGCCGCCGTGGGACCGGCCGCTGATCGAGCGCGGCCTGTTGCCGGAGCGCTTCATCGAATGACGGGCTCGGCGCGTCCGCGGCGCCGATTGTTCTGAAATCGAGAACAATCATGTCGCGTCTTGGCCCCTACCGCCCGGACGCTGCAGTTCCTACAGTATGTCCCGGGTCGCGCACACGAAGAAGACGCCCGCAGGGCACGACGCCGGTTCCAACGGCGCGCGCGGACCCCCAAAGTTCCGGCCTGGAAGGAGACACCGCATGGCGCAGACCGCCTACAAGACCGTCTTCGGCTCGCTCGAGCATTTCGAGAAGGGTCAGGTGCAGCCCATCAACGACGACGTCAAGCACTACGTCTTCTCGAACTGCTTCGAGATCGCCAGCAAGGCGAAGCCGTACGAGAAGGTCGTCTTCGGCCAGAACCAGATCTACGTGCTGGAGACGCTCCGCGCCGAGGGGACGTCGCCGTGGTTCACGTGCGCGCACGACGAATTCGTGCTCAGCATGGACGGCGAGGTCGACATCCACCTCGTGAAGCTCGACGGCGCGCAGGTCGTCGCCGACGAGAACAAGAACGGCGCCGTGCTGGTCCAGGGCGAGCCGCGCGGCCGCAGGATGGGGTGGCTGCGGATCCGGCGCGGGCACCAGGCGATGCTGCCGAAGAACTCCGCCTACCAGTTCCGCGCGGCGCGGCCGGCCGTGCTCGTGCAGCAGACGTGCAAGGGCGACCTGTCGATCGAACGCTGGGCCGAGATCTGCCAGACGCGCTGAGACCTTCGTCCCGCCCGCACGATCGCACGGACGGATCCACCGACCATTCCACGGACGATTCCACGGCAAGGCGCGAACGCAGCGCCCACCGCGTGCGCCGCCGAACCCCGACCCCGGAGGTAGACCCATGAACGCTCCCGCCGAAATCGCCACGGTCCGCGCCAGCGCGCCCGACCCCGTCTTCGGCTACAAGTCCTTCACGCTCGGCAGTTTCACGTTCCGGCGCGACGAGTACTTCGCGCATATCGGCTGGACGACCCGCGACGGCCGACCGCTGAGCCACACGATGGACGTCGCGAACTACCTGCGCGCGCTGATGCGCGACGTCGCCTGGGGATTCTTCTACGGCTGGGTCAATTTCGATCACGTCATCGGCACGGTCAACCACTACAAGTCCGTCGACCTCTACGCCGGCTCGTACAACGGGACGATGAAGGAGGCCGGCGTCGACCTGCAGGAGAACTTCCCGTCGGAGCAGATCGGCGCGACGTTCGCCGCGATGCTCGACGACTGGACTAACGAGGGCTTCGATCCGTTCGCAGCGCCGCAGGAGACGGGCACGCCGTACGGCCGCAAGCACGGCAACAACACCGCGAAGATCACGCGGGCGCGCGAGCTGGCGACGCGCTGCGTCGGCCTGAAGGACGACCTGCCGCTGCGCACCGACGCGCGAGGCGCTCCCGTGAACCGCGCGTTCGCCGACGTGCCGCAGGACGAGCCGGAGCTGCACCCCGAGCCCGGGTTCGAGAACGAGGTGCACGCGTTCAACCTGTTCGCGTTCCTGTCGCGCTCGCAGGTGACGTGGAACCCGAGCTTCACCTCGGTCGTCAAGTACAGCTACATGTGCCCGACGACCGAGGAGCACATCCTGCCGATCATCCACGGCAACGACCGCGTCGAGTGGTTCTTCCAGATGTGCGACGAGATCCACTGGGACTGTTCGCACAAGTCCACGGGTGCCCCGCTCGCGCGCGTCATCATGAAGGCGGGCGACATGGCCGCGATGCCGGCGTATTGCCGGCATCAGGGTTACAGCCCGAAGCGCTCGATGCTGCTGGTCTGGGAGAACGGGTCGCCGACGCTCGTCTACGAGATCCAGAAGGGCGAATCGCCGGAGGTCCCGGTCACGTTCTGAGCGCGGTGCGCCCGGCCACCGCCGCGGCAGCGGGCGCGACCGCCGCCGCGGCCTGCGCGATCCCAGGAGAAGACAGCGATGAACCTCGCGGACATCCAGGCCGAGGTCGGCCTTCGCACGCCGATTCGCCACCAGCTCTTCATCGACGGCCGATTCGTCGATGCGCGCTCGGGAGCCACGCTGGCGACGTTGAACCCGCATGACAATTCGCCGATCGCCGAGGTCGCGCTGGCTGGCCGCGAGGACGTCGACCTCGCGGTGGCCGCGGCGCGACGCGCGTTGCCGGCGTGGAGCCGGATGGCCGCGGCCGATCGCGGGCGCATCCTGCTGCGGCTCGCGGACCTGATCGAAAGCAATGCCGAGGAGCTGGCGCGCCTCGAGACGCTCGACACCGGACACCCGCTGCGGGATTCGCGCAGCCTCGACGTGCCGCGCACGGCGGCCTGCTTCCGCTACTTCGGCGGCATGGCCGACAAGCACCAGGGCGAGGTGATCCCGGTGGAGGCCGGATTCCTGAACTACGTCGTCCGCGAGCCGGTGGGCATTGTCGGCGCCGTCGTGCCGTGGAACTTTCCGCTGATGTTCACGAGCTGGAAGATGGGGCCGGCGCTCGCTGCCGGCAACGCGGTCGTGCTGAAGCCCTCCGAGATCACGCCGCTCACGACGCTGAAGATCGCGGAACTGATGAGCGCCGCGGGCCTGCCCGACGGCGTCGTCAACATCGTGCCGGGCCTGGGCGCCGTGGCGGGGCAGGCGATCGCGGAGCATCCGCAGATCGCGAAGATCGCCTTCACCGGCAGCACCGCGACCGGACGACGCATCGTCGCCGCGAGCGCCGGCAACCTGAAGAAGATCCAGCTCGAGCTCGGCGGCAAGGGCGCGAACATCGTCTTCGACGACGCGAACCTGGAGGCGGCGGTCAACGGATCCGCGTGGGCGATCTTCCACAACCAGGGGCAGGCCTGCATCGCCGGATCGCGGCTGATCCTGCACGAGCGCATCGCCGATGCGTTCCTGGAGCGGTTCGTCGCGCTGGCGCGCTCGATCCGCCTCGGCAACCCGCTCGATCCGGCGACCGAGATGGGGCCGCTCACGAGCGTCCAGCACCGCGACCGCGTGCTGAGCTACGTCGAAGTCGCGAAGGAGCAGGGCGGCGAGGTGATTGCCGGCGGCAAGCCGCCGGGGGCGCCCGAACTGGCGCGCGGCTGCTACGTCGAGCCGACGATCGTGCGCGCTCGCGCGGCCTCGGACCGCGTCGCCCAGGAGGAAGTCTTCGGCCCCTTCGTCACGGTGCTTCGGTTCAAGGACGATGCCGAGGCGCTGCAGATCGCCAACAGCACGATCTACGGGCTCGGCAGCGGACTGTGGACCGCGGACCTGCAGCGCGCGCACCGCTTCGCGCGCGAGATCCACGCCGGGATGATATGGATCAACAGCTACAAGCGCGTCAATCCGGGATCGCCGTTCGGCGGCGTCGGCGAGAGCGGGTATGGTCGCGAGATGGGCTTCGAGGCGATGCGCGAGGTCACGCAGGCCAAGAGCATCTGGGTCAACGTCGACGCGCGGATCCCGCCGTGGTATCCGCGCGGCTAGGCCAGCGTGCCGTCGCGGCGTGTCGTGGGGCGGCGCGGGTGCGCTCGCCCTCTCCCCCTCCCCTCTCCCGCTTCGCGGGCGAGGGGCGAATCGCCGTGCCCGACTTGGACATTGTCTCCAGGAACACCGCCGGATCGCCCCTCGCCCGCGAAGCGGGAGAGGGGAGGGGGAGAGGGCGAGGGCAAGGGCGAAGGCGCGCACGCGCGCACGCGCCACGCCGGCCGCGCCCGATGAATCGCGCCACGAAGACCACCTCGCCCCGATGAAGTCCTTCCTCTACCAGGCCCTGCCGATGCGCGTCGTCTTCGGCGCCGGCGCGCTCGCGCAGCTGCCGCGCGAGGTCGAGGCGCTCGGTGCCCGCCGCGCGCTCGTCCTGAGCACGCCCGAACAGGAAGCATCCGCGCGGCGCGTCGCGGCGCTGCTGGGCGAGCGCGCCGCCGGCGTCTTCCCGCAAGCCGTGATGCACGTGCCCATCGAGACGGCGCGCGCGGCGCGTGCCGAAGCGCTGCGTGTCGGCGCCGACTGCGCCATCGCGGTCGGCGGCGGATCGACGACCGGCCTGGGCAAGGCGATCGCGCTGGAGTCGGCGCTGCCGATCGTCGCGGTGCCGACGACGTACGCCGGCAGCGAGATGACGCCGATCTACGGCTTGACCGAAGCCGGCGTCAAGAAGACCGGTCGCGATCCGAAGGTGCTGCCGCGCAGCGTGATCTACGACCCGGAGCTCACGCGCACGCTGCCGTGGCGCCTGACCGTCACGAGCGGGATGAACGCGATCGCGCACGCGGCGGAAGGCCTCTATGCGCACGACGGCAGCCCGATCATCGCGCTGATGGCGGAGGAGGGCATACGGGCGACCGCGGCGGCGATGCCGCGCCTCGGCGCCGATCCGCTCGACCTGGAGGCGCGCGGCGAGGCGCTCTACGGCGCATGGCTGTGCGGCGCCGTGCTGGGCGCCGTCGCGATGGGGCTGCACCACAAGCTCTGCCACACGCTGGGCGGGACGTTCAACCTGCCGCATGCCGAGGTCCATGGCGTCGTGCTGCCGCATGCGCTCGCCTACAACGCGCCGGGCGCGCCGGACGCGATGTCGCGCGTGGCACGCGCGCTCGGCGCGCCCTCCGCCGCGCGCGGCGCCTATGACCTCGCGCAGCGCCACGGCGCGCCCGTGTCCCTTAAGGCCATCGGCATGCCGGTCGATGGGCTTGACCGCGCGGCCGACCTGGCGGTGCAGAATGCCTATCCGAATCCGCGGCCGCTGGAACGGGCCGCGATCCGCGACCTGCTGCAGCGCGCCTACGACGGCGCGCGGCCGGACTGAACGGCGGATTCGCGGCCGTTCGATACCACCACGAGAAAACCACAAGGAGACCACGATGGGCACGAACCAGGACCGCCGGACCCTGTTGAAGGGTGCCGCCGCCGCGGCGACGCTTGCCGCCTCGCGCGTTGCGCTTGCCGCCGATACCGTGAAGATCGGCTACGTCTCGCCGCAGACGGGACCGCTGGCGCCGTTCGGCGAAGCCGACAAGTGGGTCATCGACCAGATGAAGGCGGCATTCAAGGACGGCCTGACGGTGGGCGGCCGGAAATTCGACGTGCAGGTCATCCTGAAGGACAGCCAGTCGAACCCGAACCGCGCCGGCGAGGTCGCCAGCGATCTCGTGCTGAAGGAACGCGTTGCGCTGATGCTGACGGCGGGAACGCCGGAGACCGCGAACCCGGTGAGCGACGTCTGCGAGTTGAACGAGGTGCCGTGCGTCTCCAGCGTCGTGCCGTGGCAGCCGTGGTTCTTCGGGCGCAAGGGCGATCCGGCCAAAGGGTTCAATTTCACCTACCACGTCTTCTGGGGCCTCGAGGACGTCATCGCGAACTACACCAATGGCTGGAAGAGCGTCGCGACGAACCGGAAGGTCGGCGGGCTGTTCCCCAACGACGGCGACGGCAACGCCTGGGGCGACAAGGAACTGGGCTTCCCGAAGCCGCTCGCGTCGATGGGCTTCACGCTGACGGATCCGGGTCGGTTCCAGAGCGGGACGCAGGACTTCAGCGCGCAGATCGCGGCGTTCAAGAAGGACAACGTCGAGATCGTCACCGGCGTCGTGATCCCGCCCGATGCGAAGACCTTCCTGACGCAGGCGCGCCAGCAGGGCTTCAAGCCGAAGGTCATCACGCTCGGCAAGGCGCTGCTGTTTCCCGGCGCGATCGAAGCGCTCGGCGATCTCGGCTACGGGCTGTCGACCGAAGTCTGGTGGAGTCCGTCGCATCCGTACGCCTCGTCGCTGACGAAGCAGAGCGCGAAGGCGCTCGCCGATGCGTACGAGTCGGGCGCCGGCAAGCAGTGGACGCAGCCGATCGGGTTCGCGCACGCGCTGTTCGAGATCGCCGCCGACGTGCTCAAGCGCAGCAGGAGCCTGGCACCGAAGGACGTGCGCGACGCCGTCGCCGCGACCGATCTCGCCACGGTCGTCGGGCCGGTCAAGTGGGGCGGCAATGGCCCGTTCAGGAACGTCAGCAAGACGCCGCTCGTCCTCGGCCAGTGGGACAAGGGCAGGAAGTACAAGGTCGAACTGACGATCGTCAACAATGAGGCCGCGAAGAACATCCCGACCGGCGGAACGCTGAAGCTGATCTGAACGGACGGTGGGCGGGCCCGGCCTGCGGCGGCGCGTCGCGGGCCGGCGCGCTCCCGATCGATACGCCATGCCGCTGCTCGAACTGCAGGCCGTCCGCAAGAACTACGGCGCGCTGAGGGTCACCGACGACCTGTCGATGAGCGTCGAGGCGGGGCAGACCCTCGGGATCCTCGGGCCCAACGGCGCCGGAAAGACGACGCTGTTCAACCTGATCTCCGGCGACGTCCGCTGCGATCGCGGCACGGTGCGCTACGACGGCAAGGACATCACGCGGCTGCGCCCGCACCAGCGCTGCCGCGCCGGGATCGGCCGCAGCTACCAGGTGCCGCAGCCGTTCGGGAACATGACGGTCTTCGAGAACCTCGTGACGGCGGCTTGCTTCGGCGCCGGCCAGGCGGAGCACGAGGCCTGGGAGACGGCCGTCGACGTGCTGCGGCAGACCGGGCTGATGCCGCACGCGGACCGGCCCGCGGGCGCGCTGACGCTGCTCAACCGCAAGCGCCTGGAACTCGCGCGAGCGCTCGCGACGCGGCCGCGACTGCTGCTGCTCGACGAGATCGCCGGCGGACTGACGGAGCACGAGGCGGCGGAACTCGTCGAGGAGTTGCGGCGGATCCGCGCGCAAGGGGTGACGATGGTCTGGATCGAGCACGTCGTCCACGCGCTGCTCGCGATCGCCGACCGGCTGATGGTCGTCAATTTCGGCCAGAAACTCGCGGAGGGGGAGCCGCGTGCGGTCATGGACGATCCGCAGGTGCGGCGCGTCTACATGGGCATGGAAGCCTGAGGCGATGCCGCCCGTGCTCAAGGCGCACGGCCTCACGGCGTTCTACGGCGACGCGCAGGCGCTGTTCGGCATCGACTTCGAACTGGACCGGGGCGAGGTCGTCGCCGTCATCGGAGCGAACGGCGCAGGAAAGAGCACGTTCCTGAAGTGCCTCGTTGGCCTGGTTCGCGCGCAGCGCGAGCACGTCTGGCTCGATGGCGAGGCGATCGGCGGGCTCCACCCGGGCGAGATCGTGAGGCGCGGCATCGCCCTCGTTCCGGAGGGACGGCGCCTGTTCCCGAGCCTGAGCGTCGAGGAGAACCTGCGGATGGGGGCATTCGCCGGGCGCGCGGGCCCGTGGAACCTGGAGCGCCTGTCGAAGCTCTTCCCGATCCTGCAGCAGAAGCGCCGCAGTCCGGCGACGTCGCTGTCGGGCGGCCAGCAGCAGATGGTCGCGATCGGCCGCGCGCTGATGAGCAATCCGAGCGTCCTGCTGTGCGACGAGCTGAGCCTCGGGCTGGCGCCGATCGTGATCAAGGAGATCTACGACGCGCTGCCGGCGATCTGCGCCGAAGGGATGACGGTCGTCGTCGTCGAGCAGGACGTCGTCACGGCGCAGCGCGTGAGCCGTCGCGTCTATTGCTTCCAGGAGGGGCGGGTCTCGCTGCACGGCCGCTCCGGCGAGTTGACGCGGGAGCAGATCTCGCGGGCCTATTTCGGCCTCTGAGGCGGAGTCGCGGATGCTCGAGGCCGTGTCGCAGGTCATCGTCCAGGGGTTGCTGCTGGGAGGACTCTACGCCTTGTTCGCCCTTGGGCAGTCCCTGATGTTCGGCGTGATGCGGCTCACGAACACCGCGCAGGGCGACTTCATCGTGCTGTCCGCATTCGCGGCGATCTCGCTGATGGCCATCCTGCCGGGACCCGCGATCGCCGGGGCCTGGTTGCCGTTCCTGGGGCTGGCGCTGCTGCTGCCGGTCGCGTTCGGATTCGGCTACCTGTTGCAGCGTGTCGTCCTCAACGGGACGCTGGGTCGCGATCCGCTGCCTTCGCTGGTCGTCACGTTCGGCCTGTCGATCGTCATCCAGAACCTGCTGCTGCAGGTCTATTCGGCCGATCCGCGCTCGATCGACACGGCCGGCCTCAACACGCGCAGCGTCGAGCTGCCCGGCGGGCTCGCGGTCGGCGTCCTGCCGGCGATCGTCCTGGCGCTGGCCGTTGTCGCGACCGCGGGCCTGCAGCTCCTGTTCGAGCGGACCCGGCTCGGGCGCGCGTTCCGCGCCGTCTCCGACGACCGCGAGATCGCCGAGATCATGGGGCTCGACGCGAGGAAGGTGTACGCGCTGGCGACGGCGACCGCCTTCCTGCTGATCGCGGTCGCCGGCGTGCTGCAGGCGATGCGCACGACGGTGGCGCCGTCCGACGGCCCGCTGCTGCTGCTTTTCGCGTTCGAGGCGGTGATCATCGGCGGCATGGGCTCGTTCTGGGGCACGCTGGTCGGCGCGCTGCTGCTCGGCGTGACGCAGCAGGTCGGCTTCCGGATCGATCCGGGCTGGGGAATCTGGGCCGGGCACATCGCGTTCCTCGGCGTGCTCGTCGTGCGACCGCAGGGCCTGTTCCCGAAGACGAGGGGCTGACGATGGCCGTGCGCCTGAAACGCAGCACGCGGGCGAGCCGCGTCGGCCTCCTCGCCGGGCTGCTGCTCCTCGCGGCCGCCGCGACGCTGCCGGCGTGGGCGCCGGAGGGCGCCGCCTCGTCGTGGATGCACCAGTTCGTCGAGGTTGCCTGCTACCTGATCTTCGCGATGATGTGGAACCTGCTCGCCGGCTACGGCGGCATGGTGAGCATCGGGCAGCAGGCGTTCTTCGGCTTCGGCGGCTACGTGATGCTGGTGCTGGGTAACCTGGCCGGCGTCAATCCGTTTCTCGCGGTGCCGCTCGGCGCGCTTGCCGCGGCGGTGTTCGCGTTGCCGGTGTCGTACCTTGCGTTCCGGCTGCAGGGCGGCTACTTCGCGATCGGGACGTGGGTCATCGCGGAGGTCGTCCGGCTGAGCTTCGCGAACCTGACGGTCGTCGGCGGCGGTTCCGGAACCAGCCTGACGGCGCTGCGCGGCATCGAGAAGGCGACGCGCGAGAACGCGACGTACGGGATGGCGCTCGCGTGCGTCGTGGCCTCGATCGCGCTCGTCTACGTCTTCCTTCGCAGCAAGCGCGGGCTGGCGCTTCTCGCGATCCGCGACAACGAGGTCGCCGCGGAGTCGCAGGGGATCGACGTGCGCGGCATGAAGCTCGCGGTCTACGTCGTCGCCGCGTTCGGCTGCGGGCTCGCCGGCGCGCTGTATTTCCTCGGCAACCTGAGGATCTCGCCCGACGCCGCGTTCAGCGTGAACTGGACCGCGTTCGCGATCTTCATGGTCGTCATCGGCGGCATCGGCCGCATCGAGGGCCCGATCGTCGGCGTCCTCGTATTCTGGGCGAGCAGCAGGTTCTTCAGCGACTACGGGACCTGGTACCTGCTGGGCCTCGGGCTGCTCGCGATCGTCGTGACCATCTTCTTCAAGCAGGGCCTGTGGGGCTGGCTGCAGCAGCGCCATGGCCTCAGCCTTTTTCCTACGCAGCGTCGACTGGATCCGGAGGAACCGCATGCGCAACATTGACGAAAAGACGATCACCCCGGCCTTCCTGGCCCGGATCGAAGGCTGCGGCAATCCGCGGCTGAAGCAGGTCCTGTCATCGCTCGTCACGCACCTGCACGATTTCGCGCGCGAGGTCAGGCTGACGGAGGCGGAGCTGATGGAGGGGATCCGCTTCCTCACGGCGACCGGCCAGAAATGCAACGATCGCCGCCAGGAGTTCATCCTGTTGTCCGATACGCTGGGGCTCTCGATGCTCGTCGTCGCGATGAACCACGCGCACGGAGCCGGCGTCACGGAGTCGACCGTCTTCGGCCCGTTCCATACGGAAGACGCGCCGCACGCGCGTCAGGGCGCGGACATCGCGCGCGGCGCGCCCGGCACGCCGCTGTTCGTCGAGGCCCGCGTCCGCTCGCTCTCCGGCGCGCCTGTCGCCGGCGCCGAGGTCGACGTCTGGCAGGCGGACGACGACGGACTCTACGACGTGCAGCGCACGGAGCTCGGTTCGCAGCGCCGCGCCCGCGGCGTGCTGCGTGCGGACGCGGACGGCGTCGTGCGATTCCGCTCGATCGCGCCGACGGCGTATCCGGTCCCGACCGACGGTCCGGTCGGCGAGCTGCTGGTCGCGACCGGACGGCACCCCTGGCGGCCGGCCCACGTGCACTTCATGATCCGCGCCGACGGCTACGAGACGCTCGTGACGCACCTGTTCCGCGATGGCGATCCGTACCTCGATTCCGACGCCGTCTTCGGCGTGCGCTCGTCGCTGATCGGGGACTTCGTGCGCCACGACGCGGGCACGGCGCCGGACGGCACGCGGATGGCCGGGCCCTTCTACACGCTGAAGCACGACTTCGTGCTGGCCCCCGCCGCTTGAGGTGAACCGATGTACTTCGCGGTCTGGGCGACCGATCGGCCCGGCGCGCTCGAAGCGCGCGAGCGGGCGCGCCCGGCGCATCGCGCGCGCCTGCGCGATCCGGCGCCGCACGCGGTCGAAGTGGTCGCCGGTGGCCCGACGCTCGATGAGGCGACGGGGTCGATGAACGGGACGCTTCTCGTCGTCCGCGCCGACAGCATCGAGGCCGTGCGACGCTATCTCGACGGCGATCCGTACCGGCTGCAGCAGGTCTACGCGTCGGTCGAAGTCCGTGCCTGGACTTGGAGCCTGGGTGCGCCGGCGATTCCGGGCGAGGCGCCGGGGAGCGCGGGATGATCGACAAGGTCTTTCCATCGGCTGCCGCGGCATTGCGCGACACGCCCGACGGCGCCACGGTGATGATCGGCGGATTCGGCACGGCGGGCCTGCCCGACGAGCTCGTCGATGCGCTGATCGACCAGGGCGCGCGCGACCTCGTGATCGTCAACAACAATGCCGGCAACGGCGATGCCGGCCTCGCGGCGCTGCTGGCGGCGGGTCGCGTGCGCAAGATCATCTGCAGCTTCCCGCGCCAGGTCGACAGCCACCATTTCGACCGCCTGTACCGCGCTGGCCGGATCGAGTTGGAGCTCGTGCCGCAGGGGACGCTCGCGGAGCGGATACGCGCCGCCGGCGCCGGCATCGGCGCGTTCTTCACGCCGACCGCCTACGGCACGCCGCTGGCCGCCGGCAAGGAGACACGCGAGATCGGTGGGCGGATGTACGTGCTGGAGTATCCGATCCACGCGGACCTTGCGCTCGTCAAGGCGGAGCGCGGCGATCGCTGGGGCAACCTGACGTATCGGAAGGCCGCGCGCAACTTCGGCCCGGTGATGGCGACCGCGGCCGCCGTCACGGTCGCCACGGTGCATGAGATCTGCGAACTCGGTGCGCTCGACCCGGAGGTCATCGTGACGCCGGGGCTGTTCGTGCAGCGGGTGGTCCGGGTGCCGCGGCGCGCGACGAGCGGCGGCGGCTTCAAGGCGGCGAGCTGATGGACGTGGCGAACTGATGGGAGCGGCGATGGGTCGACGTTGGAGTCGCGACGAGATGGCGCAACGGGTCGCGGGCGACATCCCCGACGGCGCCGTCGTCAACCTCGGGATCGGGCTGCCGACGCTGGTCGCGAAGCATCTGCCGCGCGACCGCGAGATCGTGCTGCAGAGCGAGAACGGCCTGCTCGGAATGGGGCCTCCGCCGTCGGCCGGCGAGGAGGACTACGACCTGATCAATGCCGGCAAGCAGCCGGTGACGCTGTTGCCTGGAGGCTGCTTCTTCCACCACGCCGACAGCTTCGCGATGTTGCGCGGAGGCCACGTCGACATCTGCGTCCTCGGGGCGTTCCAGGTGTCGCTGCGCGGCGACCTCGCGAACTGGCACACCGGCGAGCCGGACGCGATACCGGCCGTCGGCGGGGCCATGGATCTCGCGGTCGGCGCGAAACGGACCTGGGTCATGATGGAGCACCTGACGAAAGCCGGGGCCTGCAAGATCGTCCCGGATTGCAGTTATCCTCTGACGGGCGTGGGCTGCGTGAGCCGCATCTACACCGATCTCGCGGTGATCGACGTCACGCCCGAGGGGTTGGCCGTCGTCGCGCTCCGCGATGGCCTCTCGTTGGCCGAACTGGAACGACTGAGCGGCGTGCGGCTGCGTGCGGGAGCCGGACTTCTCGGAGGGGAAAATTGACCGAAGCCTTCATCTGCGATGCGGTTCGAACGCCGTTCGGGCGCTACGGCGGGGCGTTGTCCGCGGTGCGCACCGACGATCTCGGGGCCGTTCCGCTGGCCGCGCTCGTCGCGCGCAACGCGGGGGTCGACTGGGCTGCGGCCACCGACGTCATCTTCGGCTGCGCGAACCAGGCCGGCGAGGACAACCGCAACGTGGCCCGCATGGCGCTGCTGCTCGCGGGGCTGCCGCTGGAACTGCCCGGCAGCACCGTGAATCGCCTCTGCGGTTCCGGGATGGACGCCGTCGGCACCGCGGCGCGCGCAATACGCAGCGGCGAGGCGGAACTGATGATCGCCGGCGGCGTCGAGAGCATGACGCGGGCGCCGTTCGTGATGCCGAAGGCCGATGGCGCTTTCAGTCGTGCGAACGCCGTTCATGACACGACGATCGGCTGGCGCTTCGTCAATCCGAAGATGAAGGAACGCTACGGCGTCGACTCGATGCCGGAGACCGCGGAAAACGTCGCCGCGCAGTTCGGCATCGATCGTGCGGCGCAGGACCGGATGGCGCTGGCGTCGCAGCGCAAGGCCGTCGCCGCGCAGGCCGCGGGATTCTTCGACGCCGAGATCACGCCCGTCACGGTGCCGCAGAAGAAAGGCGATCCGATCGTCGTCTCGAGGGACGAGCACCCGCGCGAGACGAGCCTCGAGGCGCTGGCGCGCCTGAAGCCGGTCGTGCGTCCCGACGGCAGCGTGACGGCCGGCAATGCGTCGGGCGTCAATGACGGCGCCTGCGCGATGCTCGTCGCGAGCGAAGCGGCGGCGAGGCGCCACAGGCTCGTGCCGCGCGCGCGCGTCGTCGGCATGGCGACCGCCGGCGTGCCGCCGCGGATCATGGGGATGGGGCCGGCGCCGGCCACCCGCCGCGTGATGGCGCTGACCGGGCTCGCGCTCGCGCGGATGGACGTCATCGAGCTCAACGAGGCCTTTGCGGCGCAGGGCCTCGCGGTGCTGCGCGACCTCGGCATCGCGGACGACGATCCGCGCGTCAATCCGAACGGCGGCGCGATCGCGCTCGGCCATCCGCTCGGCGCGAGCGGTGCGCGCCTCGTCGCGACCGCGGTGAACCAGCTGCAAAGGACGCACGGGCGCTATGCGCTGTGCACCATGTGCATCGGCGTCGGCCAGGGTATCGCGGTCGTGCTGGAACGGGTCTGAGCGCGGCGCCGGCCAGGCATCAACGCGCGGGGAGCAGGGCGATGCAGCATCTTTCGATACGCGTGATCCACCAGGAGCACCAGGCGCTCGCGGCCATGCTGCGTTCGCTGTCGATGCTGCTCGCGCAGGCGCGACGGCACGGAGCGACGCCGGATTTCACCGTCGTGCGCGCGATGCTTTTCTACCTCGACGAGTTTCCGGAACGGCTGCATCACACGAAGGAGAGCGCGCTCCTGTTTCCCAAGCTGCGGCTGCGGCGCCCGGAACTCGCCGCGACGCTGGACCGCATCGACCGCGAGCACGCGCAGGGCGAGAAGATGATCCGCGAGCTCGAGCACAAGCTTCTCGCGTTCGAAGTGCTCGGCGACGCCCGCCGCGACGCTTTCGAGCAGGCCATCGAGCAGTACATCCAGTTCTACTTCGGCCACATGGGTGTCGAGGAGGGCGAGCTGCTGCCCGCCGCGGAAGCGAGCCTTCACGAGAGCGACTGGACCGAGGTCGATGCCGCGTTCGCCGCCAATCGGGACCCGCTCACCGGGCACGAGCCGGACGAGGTCTACCGGCCTCTGTTCAGCAAGATCGTCATGATGGCGCCGGCGCCGATCGGGCTGGGACCCGCCGCCTGAGTTTGTTCTCGCATCGCCTTGCCCCGCCTCGCCTCGCGGTGGCCGTAGTTCCGTTCCATTTAGTTGACAATATCGTTGACTATTGACATGATTGTCAAATGAAAAGCGGCACCGTGCCGCACGGAGGACGCCATGAAAGACACCCCGCCGGGCTGGCCGCGCATATCGTCGGGCCTCTATTACCGCGACGCGGCGGCCGCGATCGACTGGTTGTGCCAGGCGTTCGGGTTCGAGGTGAAGCTGCGCGTCGAGGGCGAGAACGGCCGCATCGAGCACAGCGAGCTCACCTACGGAGAGGGGCTGATCATGGTCGGCCAGGAGGAGGAGCCCGACGCGACGCCGCGATTCGGCCGTCGCCGCGTCAGCCCCGTCACCGCCGGTTGCAACACGCAGAGCCTCCTGATCTACGTCGACGATGTCGACGCGCACTGCGCGCAGGCCCGCGCGCGGGGCGCGACGATCGTGGCCGAGCCCGCCGTCCACGACTACGGCGAGGACTACTGGGCCGACCGCACGTACGCCGCGCTCGATCCCGACGGACACGTCTGGTGGTTCACGCAGCGGCTTCGCAGTCTGGCTTGAGCGGCGTGGGTGGCGTGGGCGGCGTGGGCGGCGAGGCCGTCGACGCCGCGCTCGCCGCGCTGGCCGAACCGACGCGCCGCGCCGTCGTCGACCTGCTTCGGCATGGGCCGCGCCGCGCCGGTGAACTGGCCGACGCGCTGGCGATGAGCCCGGCCGCATTGAGCCGTCACCTGCGCGTGCTTCGGCACAGCGGTCTCGTCGTCGACGAGGAGCCGCAGGACGATGCCCGCGTCCGCCTCTACCGCCTGCGCCCGGAGGGTTTCGATGCCCTCGACGGCTGGGTCGACTCGATCCGCAGCCTGTGGACCGACCAGCTCGCTGCCTTCAAGGCCCACGCCGAGAGGCGGGCGCTTCGCGGCCGTGGCTAGCGTCTCGGAGCACGGCAAGCCGGCGCGTCCGATGAGGCGATTGGCCATCGCGTTCGGCGCCTTGGCGTTCGGGCTCGCCACGTGGCTCGTCGTTGCATCGCTGGGTAATCTCGTGCTGCGCTTCGCGTTCGCCGGCTACCGCGACGTGGAGCCGACGATGGGATTCACGCCGGCGATGCTCGCTGCCCGGCTGCTTCTTGGCGCGCGGGCCAGTGCGGCGTGCGGCGTCGCGACGCGCATCGGAGCCGGCGCGCGCGCCCCGCTGGCGCTTGCGAGCGGCATCGTGCTGCTGGCGTTCTTCCTCCCGGCGCATGTCGCCCTGTGGGACCGCTTCCCGACGTGGTACCACGCGGCGTTCCTGGCTTCGCTACCGCTGATCCCCGCGGCGGCGGCCCGCTATGCTCCCGGATTGCGGCGCTGGCGAACTTCACGATGAGCGGAGCGGACCAGGCCCGCGTGATGGTGAGCGTCGACGTGCCGCGCGACGTCGCGTTCGACGTCTTCACGCGCGAGATCGACCTGTGGTGGCGGCGCGGGCTGAAGTACCGCCAATTCGGCGGCGAGCACGCCATCATCGCGATCGAACCGCGGGCCGGCGGCCGCGTCTTCGAGTCGCCCGGCGACGGCGGCCCGGTCCAGGAACGCGGACGGGTGCTCGACTGGGAGCCGCCCGCGCGGCTGCGATTCGAATGGCGCCTGGCAAACTTCGCCGCGCGCGAGCGCACCGAGGTCGAGGTCGTTTTCGAGGCGGTCGGCGGTTCGACTCGCGTCACCGTCACGCACCGCGGCTGGTCGGCGATCCGCGACGACCACCCCGCGCGCCACGGCGAGGCCGCCGCGGCCTTTCTTCGATCGCTGGGTCTTTGGTGGGGCGGCCAGTTGAGCGTCTACCGCCTCCGTGCTGCGCAGCATCGCGCGTAGCCTGGGTCCACGCTCTGACCCCAGCAACTAGGCGTCCGAGCGCGCGTCGCGTCGCTAGCGGCCCCAGCGCAACGCGGCGGTATGCACCGGCGCATCCCACAGCGCGCGCAGGCGGGCGTCGAGCGCGGTGACGGTGATCGAGCATCCCGCCATCTCCAGCGACGTCACGTAGGAGCCGGTGAGGTTGCGGGCGACGACGAGGCCGGCGCCTTCGAGCAGCCGGCGCGCCGCATCGACCATCAGGTAGAGCTCCATCGCCGGCGTGCCGCCGAAGCCGTTGACGAGCAGCAGGACCTCGGTGCCACGCGCAGGCGCCAGGTCCTTCAGGATGGCGCCGACCATTTCCGCGGCAATCGCGCTGGCCGACGCGAGCTTGACGCGTCGGCGGCCCGGCTCGCCATGGATCCCGACGCCCATCTCCATCTCATCCTCGCCGACGTTGAACGTCGGCTTGCCGGCCGCCGGGACCGTGCAGGAGGTCAGCGCGACGCCCATCGATCGCGTCTGGCCGTTGACGGCCGCGCCGAGCTTCTGCAGCGCCGCGAGGCCTTCGCCCTGCTCGGCGGCGGCGCCGACGAGCTTCTCGACGACGAGCGTCCCGGCAACACCTCGTCGACCCGTCGAGTACGTCGAGGTCTCGACGGCGACATCGTCGTCGGTGACGACCGTTGCCGTCTCGCGCCCGCACATCTCGGCGCCGAGCTGGAAGTTCATCACGTCGCCTTCGTAGTTCTTGACGACGAGCAGAACCCCGCCGCCGGAGTCCACGGCGTCCGCGGCCGCCATGATCTGGTCCGGCGTCGGCGACGTGAAGACCTGGCCGGGGCACGCGGCGTCGAGCATCCCGTAGCCGACGAAACCGGCGTGCAGCGGCTCGTGCCCGGATCCGCCGCCGGATATCACCGCGACCTTGCCCGGCTTCGTCGACGCCCGGCGGACGAAGCGCCGCTCCGGGTCCACCGCGACGATGTCGCGGTGCGCGAAGCCGAAGCCGTCGAGACTCTCGGACAGGATGTTCGCCGGATCGTTGATCAGCTTCTTCATGCGCGTCTCCTCGCGGTTCGGGGCGGTTCGGTTGCCGTTGGACTCAAAGCTGTTCGATATGCCGCGCCAGCGAGCGCACGAGGTCGGCGAGCAGGTCGTCGAGCAGGCGGTTGCGCTCGGCGCTGCCCAGATCCGGCACCGTCAGCGAGACGCTACGCGACTGCTGCCGCGCGGCGACCAGTCGCATCTGCGTCTTGTGCGCTTCCGCGTAGGCGTCGAGGAATTCGCGCCGCTCCGACGGACCGAAGTGGCAGACGCTGAAGATCGTCTCCAGGTGCTGCGCCGGAATCGGCACCGGGTAGATCGGGTTCGAGATCTGCGAAATGAACGAGCGGTTCTTTCCCAGCGCGTGGGACAGCCGCTGCCGCGTCCCGGAAGGCCGGTTGTCCAGTACGCGACGCAGCACCGCCTTGTAGCCCGCGACGGCGCTCGCGACCGTCCGCGTTTCCTGCCGCCGCGGCGCCTTCGAGCTAGTCGCCATGTCGTCCGTCCGTGTTGGCGGCCGGCGAGGGCAAGCGGACGGCCGCGATGGCCGCCTTCGCGCGGGCAACCCGCGGCGGCGCGACCGACACGCTGCGCAATCCGGCCTGCAGCAGCGCCGGCAGCGCGCGCGGATCGCCGCCGGCGTCGCCGCAGAGGCTCACGTCGATGCCTCGCGCCCGCGCGACATCGACGATGCCGCGTATCAATCGCGTCATGGCCGGCTGCACCGGATCCGCAAGGTCGGCGACGGCGCCATTGTCCCGTCCGGCCGCCGCGACGTACTGCACGAGGTCGTTGGAACCGATCGAGAAGAAATCGGCGGCGAAATCGTCCGCCGCGATCGCCGCGGCCGGCACTTCGACCATGATGCCGAGCCGCGGGCGCGCGTGCCGCACGCCCGCGGCGGCAAGGGTCCTCAGCTCCTCCTCGAGGATCGTGCGCGCCGCCTCCAGCTCCCGCGGCAGCGTCACCATCGGCAGCATTACCTTCAGCTGCCCCGGGTCGCGTGCGTAGGCGGCAGCGCGGGCGAGCGCCCGCAACTGCACGCGGAACACGTCAGGGCGCGCGAGACTCAGCCGCAGCCCGCGCATCCCGAGGAACGGATGGCTTTCGCCGTCGATCGTCAAGCCCGGAATCGGCTTGTCGCCACCGGCATCGAGCGTCCGGATCGTCACCGGCCGCCCGTCCGCCCATTCGACCAGCCGCCGGTACGTGGCGAGCTGCTCGTCCTCGTCCGGCAGGCCGCCGCTGCGCTCGAACAGGAACTCGGTCCGCACGAGGCCTATCCCGTCGCAGATCGCCGGATCCAGGGCCTTGAGTTCGCCCGGATCGGCGACGTTCAGGTGAACCTCGATCCGCGTCCCGTCCGCGGTCCGGGCCACTTCGCGAATCCGCTCCCGGCTCGCCTCGTCGGCCCGTGCATAGGACGCCGCCGCCCGCCGGAACGCCTCGCGCGCCGATCCGGACGGTGCGACGATCAGCTCGCCGGCCTCCGCGTCGAGCAGCGCCGGCTGCGATGCGCGGCGAGCGAAGTCCTGCAGCGTCGCGTCGACGCCCACCAGCATCGGCACGCCGTGCGAGCGCGCCAGCATCGCGACGTGGCTCGTCGAGCTGCCGCCGGTCAACGCGATCGCGCCGCCGCGGCCCCAGTCGACGGCGAGGAAGCGCGACGGCGGCAGGTCGACCGCGACGACCAGCGTGCCCGGCGGAATCGAGGCGCGCCGCTCGGCCCCGGCAAACGCATCGAGCACCCGGTCGCGAATGTCGGTGAGGTCGGCGGCCCGCGCCGCGAAGGCTTCGTCGCCCGACGTCGCGTACCCGGCAATCTCGGCGTCCAGCGCCTCGCGCCACGCGACGTGCGCCGGGCGGCCGGCGGCGATGGCCTCGCGCGCCGGTGCCGCGAGCTCCTCGTCGCCCAGGATCGCGAGCTGGAAACCGAGGATCTCCGCGGGCGTCCCGCTCGCGCCCTCAACGAGGCGGCCGAGGCCTTCGAGCGCCGCCGCGATCGCCGCGTCCAGCGCCGCGAGCTCCTCGCCCGGCGCCCCGACCCGCCGGTCCGCGGTCGCCGGCGCGTCGTCGATGACGAAAAGCGGCCCCTGCGCGAAGCCGGGGGCGGCACTGCGCCCGCGGACGCGCAACTCGTTCGTCACGCGCCGGCCTCGGCGCTCGAGCCGGCCGGCGGCTCCGCCTCGTCGAAGCGCCGCTCGATCAGCGCCACCATCGCGGCGACCGCCGCCTGCGCGTCCGGCCCGGAGGCGCGAAAATGCAGTGTCGTGCCGCGCGGCGCCTTGGCCCGCATCACCTTCACGGGGCTCTTCGCGTCGATCCACGGGCCATCGCCGGCCAGCGCGAACTCGACCTGCGCCGCGAACGTCTTGGCAAGTTGCGTGAACTTGACCGAGGGCCGGGCGTGAAGCCCGATCGGGTTGACCAACAGCGCGGCCCCGCGGGCCTCTTCCTGCGACATCTTCGATCCCGAATCAGACTGGCGAAAGCTCTTCCGCGGTTCGCCGCACCGCTTCCAGCGTCGCGCCCCCGGACGCCTCGGTGGCCGCCATCACGGCGCCCTCGACGATCGGCGCGTTGCAGACGACGACCCGATCGCGGCGCGCGTCGTCGAGCATCTCGACGGCCATCTCGCTGTTCGTCTCCGCGCCGCCGAGGTCGACGAGGATCGCGACGCCCGCTTCCGACCATGCACGCTCGATCGCGTCGAGGATTTTCGCGATATCGGTTCCCAGCCCGCCGTCCGGGTTGCCGCCCGTGTGGGCGAGCGGAACCGATTCGCCCACCATCTGGCGCACCATGTCGGCCGCGCCCTCGGCGACCTTCGGCGAGTGCGAAACGATCACGATTCCGACGTTTGCCACGCTTCGTCCTCCATGTCCGGGAAGAGTTCGCGACACAGCGCGACGATCATCAGCGACGACGAGCGGGCGCCCGGATCCATGTGCCCGATCGATCGCGCGCCGAGAAAGGAGGCGCGGCCGCGAATCGCCTGCAGCGGGATTGTCGCCTGCGCCGCCGACGTCGCGCGGCGCGCGACGCGCCCGCCGAGTTCCGCGCCGGCGCCGCCGCGCGCCAACTCGTCGTGCACCGGTACCAGGACGTCGAGCATCGTCTTCTGCCCGACGTCGCTCTTGCCCAGGCGCTTGATCGAGGCGATCGCGGCGCCGAGCGCGTCGGCGAACCCGATCGCGTCGACGTTCGCCGGCCAGGATTTGCCCAGCGTCATGAACAGCGTGCCGTAGAGCGGCCCGGACGCGCCGCCGACCTTCATCATCAGCGTCGTGCCGATCACCTTCAGCGCGTCGGGCGGCGCCTTCGCCGCGACGTCGTCGACCAGCGCCAGCACATGCTCGAAGCCGCGCTTCATGTTCAGCCCGTGGTCGCCGTCGCCGATGGCACGGTCCAGTTCCGTCAGCTCTTCGGCGTGCTCGAAGATCGTGGCCGCCAGCGCCTCGACGAGGCGCCGGCGTGATTCGCTCGTGGAGGTCATGGTTCCGCCGTCATGCAATCCGTTCGCCGCCTGGCCCGAAATACAGCGGAGCGAGGAAATCGACGGCCACGGGATCGCCGACCGCGAGCCCCGCGACCGGGTCCGTCAGCGTCACGAGGTCGCGGTCCCCGATCTCGACATGCAGGTGGTTCTGGTCCCCGAGGTGCTCGATCCAGGTCACCCGGCCGCGCGCGCTCGATCGCCCGTCGGCGCCGGCGACCGGTCCATCGGCCTTGCGGACGCGGACGTGCTCGGTCCGCGCGCCGACGGTCGTCGCGCCGGCCGGCGCCGCCAGTTCCGGCAGCGCGGAACGCGGCAGCAGGTTGATCCCGGGGCTGCCGAGCCGGGTCGCGACGTAGGTGCTGACCGGATTCTCGTAGACCTCGCGCGGCGTCCCCAGCTGAACCAGCCGGCCGCGATCGAGGACGCCGATCCGGTTCGCGAGCGTCAGCGCCTCGATCTGGTCGTGCGTGACATACAGCAGCGTCGCGCCGAGATCCTGCTGGACCCGCTTCAGCTCGAGCCGCAGCTCGGCGCGCAGCCGCGCATCGAGCGACGACAGCGGTTCGTCCATCAGGTAGATCGACGGGCGCCGCACGAGCGCCCGCCCGATGGCGACGCGCTGCATCTGGCCTCCCGACAACCGGGTGGCCCGGCTCTCGAGCTTGTCCTCGATGTGCAGGCGCCGCGCGATCTCGTGCACCGTCGCGCGGATCTTCTCCTCCGGTTCGCGCCGCGCGGGCGAGCGCAGCGGGAACGCGAGGTTGTCGTACACCGACAGGTGCGGGTAGAGCGAATACTGCTGGAACACGAAGGCGACGTCGCGCGCCGCCGGCGGCTCCGCCGTCACGTCGTGGCCGCCGATGCGGATCGCGCCGCGGTCGGCCTTCTCCAGCCCGGCGACCAGCCGCAGCGTCGTCGTCTTTCCGGCGCCCGTGGGTCCGAGAAGAACGACGAACTCGCCTTCGGCCACGTCGAGCGTCAGGTCGTCGACGGCCGCCACGTCGCCAAACCGCTTCGAGACCGCCTCGAGCCGCACGTCAGGCATGCTCGCCTCCGTGCAGCGCGGAACGGATCGCGCGGCCGTCGTGTCCGCGAAAGAGCGACAGTCGCGCCGACCGCAGCGCGAGGCCGACCTGCTCGCCGCCGCGCACCGGAACGTCGGCGCCGACGCGCGCACGGAGGGTCGCGCCCGACGGCGCCGCGAGCGTGACGACCTGCGTCGTCCCCATGTACTCGGCGCCGATCACGCGCGCGCGCAAGGGCGAGTCGGCGACGAGCGCGACGTGCTCCGGGCGCACCCCGAGCACGAGCTCGCTGCCGTCGACATCCTCCGCGAGCTCCGGCACGGCGATCGCGGCGCCTTCGACATCGACCGTTGCGGTGCCGCGGCGCAGGCCACCGCCGCTTGCGCGGAAGGGCAGGAAATTCATCGGCGGCGACCCGATGAAATCCGCGACGAACATCGTCGCCGGGCGATCGTAGATCTCCTGCGGCGGCCCGAGCTGCTCGACGACGCCGTGGTTCATGACCGCGATCGTGTCCCCCATCGACATCGCCTCGAGCTGGTCGTGCGTCACGTAGACCGTCGTGGCCTGCAGCCGGTCGTGCAGCGACCGAAGCTCGCCGCACATCAGCGCGCGGAATTCCGAGTCCAGCGCCCCCAGCGGCTCGTCCATCATGAACGCGCGCGGGCGCCGGACGATCGCCCGCCCGAGGGCAACGCGCTGCCGGTCGCCGCTGGACAGGCCGGACACCGGGCTGTCGAGCAGGTGCGAGATGTGCAGGATCCGCGCCGCCTCGTCGACGCGCGCCGCGATCTCGCCGCGCGGTACGCGCTGCGACTTCAGCGGAAACGCGATGTTCGCGCGGACGTTCATGTGCGGGTACAGCGCGAAGAGCTGGAACACGAATGCGATGTCGCGGCTCGACGCGCGCTTGAACGTCACGTCCTCTTCGCCCAGCCGGATGCTCCCGGACGTCGGCAGCTCGAGGCCCGCGATCATCCGCAGCGTCGTCGTCTTGCCGCAGCCGGACGGGCCGAGCAGGCAGAAGAAGTCGCCGTCCGGGACGACGAACGTCGAGTCGCGCACGGCGACGAAGTCGCCGAAGGCCTTGCGCAGGTGGTCGACCTGGATCCGTGCCATCGTCCTAGTCCGGGAACTTGGAGACGATCGTGAACGCCACCGTTCCGGCGAGCGTCGTGAGGAACGACCACGTGTAGAGCACGATCCAGAACGGCTGCAGCATCATCAGGACGCCGGCGGCGATGATGCCGATCGCGACGTTCTCCAGCGGGCCGCGGCGCAGCCAGCGCCGCCGGGCGCGTCCGCGACCCTGCGGCGCGGCTGTCGCGTGCGGGTCCGCCGTCATTTTCTCACCGCGCCGAACGTGATGCCGCGCAGCAGGTGGCGTCGCAGCAGCACCGTGAAGACGAAGATCGGCACCAGGAACAGCGTCGTGCCCGCCGCGACCGCGGGCCAGTCCTGGCCGCCCTCGCCGATGATGATCGGGATGAACGGCGGCGCGGTCTGTGCCTCGCCGGACGTGAGGAGCACCGCGAACGCGTATTCGTTCCACGCGAAGATCAGGCAGAAGATCGCCGTGGCGACGATCCCGGTCGTCGCCTGCGGCAGGACGACCTTGACGAACGCCTGCAGACGCGTGTAGCCGTCGATCAGCGCCGCCTCCTCGTACTCGCGCGGGATCTCGTCGATGAAGCCCTTGAGCAGCCAGATCGACAGCGACACGTTGACCGCGGTATAGAGCAGGATCATCCCGATCCGCGTGTCCGAGAGCCCGAGCTCGCGGTACATCAGGTAGATCGGGATCGCGACCGCGATCGGCGGCATCATCCGCGTCGACAGGATGAAGAACAGCAGGTCGTCCTTCAGCGGCATCCGGAAGCGCGAGAACGCGTACGCGGCGGTGACCCCGAGCAGGGTCGACAGCGCGGTCGACCCGAAGGCGATGATCAGCGAATTGACGAAGCGCGGACGGAAATTCGATTTCCCGACGATGACCATGCCGTCGGCGCGCGCCAGACGGTCGCAGGCGTCGGTTGCCGGTGGCAGCCCGCCGATGTATTCGGCGGTCTGACGCGAGCGCGTCCAGAACAGGTTGCAATATCCCTCGATCGACGGGGAGAAGAGCGCCTTCGGCGGATACGCGATGGAATCGGGGCCGGACTTGAAGCTCGTCGCGAAGATCCACGCCAGCGGCACCATCGTCACGAGCGCGTACAGCACGATCAGCGTCGCCGCGACGCGCTTCGCGACGGGCGACGGCTCGACGACCGAGTGCGCATAGGAGATCCCCTGCATGGCCGCGTCCTCAGCGATTCTTGACCCGGTTCAGGGCCTTCACGTAGATGTTCGCCATGCCGAACACCGCAACGAACAGGATGATCGCGAACGCCGACGAATAGCCGGTCCGCCACTTCTCGAAGGCCTCGCGCTTGAGCGTGATCGACGCCACTTCGGTCGTCGAGCCGGGGCCGCCGGAGGTGAGCAGGTTCACCATGTCGAACATCTTGAAGTTCTCGATGCCGCGGAACAGCACGGCGAGCATGATGAAAGGAAGCGCCATCGGCAGCGTGATCGACCAGAACTGCCTCCAGGCCGAGGCGCGGTCGACCTCGGCGGCCTCGTAGATGTAGTCGGGTATCGAGCGCAGCCCGGCCAGGCAGATGAGCATCACGTACGGCGTCCACATCCAGGTGTCGACGATGATGATCGACCACGGCGCGAGCTTCACCGACCCGATCATCTCGAATGACGAAGGCGGGATCCCGCTGAAGAACGACACGACGTAGTTGAAGAGGCCGATCTGCGGCTGGTACAGGAAGGCCCAGAAATTCCCGACGACCGCCGGCGACAGCATCATCGGGATCAGGATCACCGTCGTCCAGAAGCCGTGCCCGCGGAAGCGGCGGTCCACCAGGTACGCCAGCGAAAACCCGAGCAGCGTCTGCAGCGCGATCGTCCAGAACAGGAAGTGCGCCGTGGCCTGCATCGCCGCCCAGACGTCGGGGTCGGTCAGCACCGAGACGTAATTCTGGATCCCGACGCTCGCCAGCGGCGCATTCGGCCGGTTCGCGCGGTAGTTCGTGAATGACAGCCGGATCGTCCACGCCAGAGGAAAGATGTTGATCGCGAGCAGCAGCAGCATCGTCGGCGCGACGAAGAGCCACGCGATGGCGCGGTCGGACAGCCCGCGGACGCGCCGCGCGAGCAACGCCGGCGTGGCGCGCGCGGCGCGGTCGGCGTACGTCTCCGGGGGACTCGTCATCGAGCGGGATGCCATGGGCGATGGACCAATTTAATCCGTCGTTCGGATCGTGTCTTGCGGCACTGCCTTGGTGGCGCGGGTCGTCGCCCTCTCCCCCTCCCCTCTCCCGCTTCGCGGGCGAGGGGCGACCCACCGCGTCGAGTCGTATCGGCTGCAGCCTTGCACTTGCCGGATCGCCCCTCGCCCGCGAAGCGGGAG
>DATKPC010000044.1:0-13512 GCA_035524275.1 Burkholderiaceae bacterium | reverse complement strand
CATGGCTAACACAGAACGGCAGCATGACCAGTCTGCGGCACCGCCGCCGGCAAGTGTCGACGCGCGCGAGTTTCCGCACGTCGACGCGGTTGGTCAACCGCAGCCGACAGTTCCGCTGCCGAAAGTCGCCGCCGCTCCGGCGGACCCGGACCGGACGGTCCACGGCTCGCGGCGCTCCGCTGGGCACTCGACGGGCAAGCCGATAGGCATCGCCCTGGTGGCGTCGACGGCGTGGACGATGGCCGTCGGCGCCTATTGCCTCGTCCATGGGACCGGAGGCGGCGCCGTCGACGCCCGTGCGATGCTCGCAGCGCTCGCGCAACCGGCGCTGCTGTGCATCGCCGCGGCCACGGGGCTGCTTGCGATGGCCGCCGGCCTCGCGCTGGCGCAGCACCTGATGCGACCGATCAAGGCGCTGACGCGGCGCGCGGAGGACCTCGCGATCCGCTTTGCGGGCCGCGAAACGCCGCGCTCCGGCAACGAATTCGACTCGCTGGTCGCTTCGTTCGACGCGATGACGAAGGCGCTGCTGGCGCACTCGGCGCGATTGCAGCGCGCGCACCTCGGCGAGATGCAGAAGGGCCTCGAACTGCAGCGGCAGTATGCACTGATGCGCCTGTTGCGCAGCCTGGCCGCGACGGCCAACGAATCGCTCGGCGTCGACGAGACGCTGACGCGCGCGCTCAACGAGATCGGCGAGTTCCTCGACTGGCCGCTCGGGCGCGTCGTCCTGCCGGCCGATGCCGGCGAGGGCGCGCCGGTGCGCTCCGTCTGGTGGGTCCGCGACCCGGCGCGCTACCGGCCGTTCGTGGAGGTGAGCGAGGCGACGCCGCTGCTGCGCAATTCCACCGGGCTCATCGGTCGGGCCTTCGCGAGCGGCACGCCGCACTGGGTCTCCGACCTCGGCGCGATGGACGGTTGGGCCCGGCGCGATGCCGCGGTCGCCTGCGGGCTGCGCAGCGGATTCGTGATCCCGGTCGTCGGGCAGGGCCACGCGACCGCATTCATCGAGTTCTTCTGCGGCGATCGCGTCGAGGCGACGCCCCGGATGCTGGAACTCATCGGCGCGGTCGGCGACGAGTTGTGGCGCATCGGCGAGCGGCAGCGCCATGAACGCGAGCTGCGCCTGCGCGCGAACGAAGCGCGGCAGCTGGCGCTCGTCGCGGCGACGACCGACAGCGGCGCGATCGTCACCGACGCTACGCGTCGCATCGAATGGGCCAATGCGAGCATGCTGCGCCTGATCGGCAGCACGCTGGAGCGGCTGCGCGGCCGTCCTCTCGTCGAAACACTGGTCGGCAGCCCGGGCGAGAATGCGGACGCGCAGCGCCTCGCGGCCGAGCTCGACGCCTGCGGCGCGCTGACCGGCGTCGAACTTCACTTGGCGTCGCCTTCGCACCGGCGTTCGCCCGACATGCCGTCGCCCGACACGCCGTCGCCCGACATGCCGTCGCGCGCCGGCAACGCGCCGTGGGTCGAGCTCGAGATCCGGCCGGTGCGCGACGACGCCGGCGACGTCACGAACTACATCGCGATCGCGAAGGACATCTCGGCGCGCAAGCGCGACGAACAGTCGCTGCGGGAGCGCGAGGAGTATTTCCGCGCCCTTTTCGACGACTCCCCGCTGCCGGCGGTCATCCAGGGTCCCGATCGGGTCGTGCTGCGGGCCAATGCAGCCTGCCTTCGACTTTTCGCGGTCGATTCCGCACGCATGGTCGGCGCCGACCTCGTCGAATTCGTGCATCCCGACGACGCCGCCTCGATGCTCGCGCTGCACGAGGGCGCCGACGGAGGCCTGCCGGCCACGCCGCAGGTCGAGCGTCGCTTCGTGCGCGGTGACGGCGCCGTGGTCACCGTACGCATGCATGGCGGAAGGATCGCGGCCGCCGACGGAACGACGAACCTCGTCACGGTCTTCGACGATGTCACGCAGGACATGGAGGCGGCGCGCGCGCTGCGGGAGGCCAAGGACAACGCGGAGCAGGCGAATCGCGCCAAGTCGCAGTTCCTCGCCAACATGAGCCACGAGATCCGCACGCCGATGAACGGCGTGCTCGGGATGACCGAACTGCTGCTCGGCACGACACTGAACGACCGCCAGCGCCGCTTTGCGGAGGCGGTCTATCGGTCCGGCGAGGGCCTGCTCTCGGTCATCAACGACATCCTCGACTTCTCCAAGATCGAGGCCGGGCGCCTGGAGCTCGAGTCGCTCGACTTCGACCTGCGGGCCCTGGTCGAGGATGAGTTCGAGCTTCTCGCGCCGCGTGCCGACAGCAAGGGCATCGAGCTGGCATACCGGATCGGCGCCGCGGTCCCGCGCTGGGTCCGCGGCGATCCGACGCGGCTGCGCCAGGTCCTCGCGAACCTCGTCGGCAACGCGATCAAGTTCACGGACCATGGCGAGGTGGTCGTCGAAGTCGACGTCGAAGACGCCGCGGCCGGATCCGCGACGGCGCGCGACGTCGAGAACGGCACCGCGGCGGCGCACCGCATCCGCTTCGAGGTCCGCGACACCGGCATCGGCATCCGCGCCGAGCTGCTTCCGCGCCTGTTCACGATGTTCATGCAGGCCGACCAGAGCATGACGCGCCGCTACGGCGGCACCGGGCTCGGGCTGGCGATCAGCCGCCAGCTCGTGGCGTTGATGGACGGCAGCATCCGCGCCGAGAGCCGTCTCGGCGAGGGTTCGACGTTCCGTTTCGACATCGCGCTTGCGGCCGCCGTCGATCGTGCCGCGCGCGAGCCGGCGGCGCCCGTCGCGCTGGGCGGGCGCCGCGTCGTCGTCGTCGAGGACAACCCGACGAACCGGCGGCTGCTGGAGAACCAGCTGGGCGCCTGCGGCCTCGATTGCGCGGTCGCCGAGAACGGCTCGCAGGCACTGCAGTTGATCCGCGCGGCGGCGCGGGCCGGCACGCCGTTCGAGCTCGCGCTCGTCGACATGAAGATGCCCGGGATGGACGGCATCGAGCTGGCGCGGATCCTGCGCGGCGACGATCTCACCGCCGGCATCCGGCTCATCCTGCTGAGCTCGATGTCGTCCGGTGACGAGGTTCGCGCGGCGCGCGAGGCCGGCATCGACGTCGTGCTCGCCAAGCCGGTTCGGCACCACGACCTGATCGGTGGGCTGGCCAAGGCACTCGCCGGCGCCGATGACGTCGCCCAGGAGGTCGCGCGCGCCGTCGCCGGCGCGCGCGTGCTCCTTGTCGAGGACAACGCGGTCAACCAGGAACTGGTCTGCGCCATGCTCGCGACGCTGGGCTGCCGCGTCGAGACCGCCGGCGACGGCCGGCGTGCGCTCGAAGCGCTCGAGCGCACGCGCTTCGACCTGGTGTTGATGGACTGCCAGATGCCGGAGATGGACGGTTTCGAGGCCGTGCGCCGGATCCGCGCCGCGGCCGACGAGCCCGGACGGTTCGCGGTGTCGAGCTCGGTGCCGATCGTCGCGCTGACGGCCAATGCGCTGGCCGGCGATGCGGAGCGGTGCCGCAACGCCGGATTCAGCGACTACCTCGCCAAGCCGTTCAAGCGCGCGCAACTCGAGGCCGCGATCGCGCGCTGGGTCGGCGGCCCGCGCGCGCGGCCGCTGCCGCACGCGAGCGATGCCGCCGTCGCACAGGCCGAACCGCCGCGCGAGCCCGGCCGCGCGGCCGACGCGGCCGCGGCGGACGCGGGTCCCGCGGCGCCGCGGCCGTCCGAAGCGTCCGACGAAACCGGCGGCGCCCCGATCCTCGATGCGTCGGTGCTGGATCGCATCCGGGACATGGAGCGGCGCGGCGCCGCGAACCTGCTGGGTCGACTCGTCGACGCCTACGTCGCGTCCAGCACGCGGCTGGTCGATGAGGCCGACGACGCGCTCCTCGCCGGCGAGGCGGATCGGCTGGTCCTCGCGACCCATACGCTGAAGTCGGCAAGCGCCAACCTGGGCGCCGTCGAGTTGTCGCGCTGCTGCGCATCGATCGAGGCGCTGGCCCGGCTGAACCGCATCGAGGAGGCGGGCGCCGAGTGGCAGGGCATGCGCGGGCGCCACGAGCGCGTCGTCGCCGCGCTGCGGGCCGTGTCGGCCGCCACTGCCGATGCCGCGCCATCGCCGATCGGCGCCGTGGGCGCCGCGCTGGCCTAGCGGACCGCCTCGACCATGGACGGCACCGGCGCCCCGATCCCCGCCCGCGTCGAGCGCGCCTCGGCGACGGCTGTCGGCGATCGCATCCTGCTCGTCGACGACGATCCGGTCGTGCGCCTGTTGACGGCATCGGCGCTCGCCGAGCGCGGCTGGCGGATTGTCGAGGCCGACAGCGGAGTCGCCGCGCTCGACGCGTTCCAGCGCGCCCGTCCCGACGTCGTCGTCCTCGACGCGCTGATGCCGGGCATCGACGGCTTCGCGACCTGCGAGCGGCTCCGCCGCCTTCCCGGGGGCGCGCATGTTCCGGTGCTGATGCTGACGGGCCTCGAGGACGAATCCTCGATCGCGCGCGCCTACGAGGCCGGCGCAACGGATTTCTTCGTGAAAAGCGGTGGCCAATGGACGCTGCTGTCGGAGCGGCTGCGCTACATGCTGCGGTCGGCGCGCACGCGCGATGAGCTGGCCCAGAGCCAGGCGCGGCTTTCGAAGGCGCAGCGGATGGCGCAGCTCGGCCACTGGGAATGGGACCTGGCGGCGAGGCGCGTCCGGATGTCGGAGGAGTGCTTCAAGGTCCTCGGCATCCCGTCGCAGGAGAGCGTCGCCGACTGGTACGTCTGGTCCCGCCTCGCGGCCGACGATCGCGCCGCGGTGCGCCAGCAGTACCTCTTGGCCCGGCACGGCAGCAGCCATTTCAACCTCGAATGCCGCGTCGAGCGCCCGAGCGGCGAGCCGCGCGTCGTGCGCGTCGAGGCCGAGGTGCAGCGCGCCGACGACGGCGCCGTCGCCACGCTGCACGGCGTCGTGCGCGATATCACCGAGGCGCGCCGCAGCGAGGACCAGATCCGCCTGCTGGCGAACTACGACAGTCTCACGGGCCTGCCGAACCGCCGCCATTTCCGCGAGCGCTTCGCCGAAGCGATCGAGCGGGCGCGCGAATCCGGGACCGGACTGGCGTTGTTCTACGTCGACGTCGACCGGTTCAAGCAGATCAACGACACGCTGGGCCATGACATCGGCGACCAGCTGCTGCGCGAGATCGCGCAGCGGCTGAAGACGGCCGCCGAGGGCATTCCCGGCCGGCCGTCCGACGACGCGTCGCGCGCCCTGGTCGCGCGCGTCGGCGGCGACGAGTTCAACGTGATGCTGGCGGGGCTGGCGGACCCCGAGGCCGCGCAGGGCGCGGCCCGCACGCTCGTCGAGGCGCTGCAGCGGCCCATCGTCTGCGCCGGCAACGAGTTGTTCGCGACGGCATCGATCGGGGTGGCCTGCTTCCCCGACGACGGCCACGACGTCGACGCGCTCGTGCGCAAGGCCGACATCGCGATGTACGCCGCGAAGGACCAGGGGCGCAACGGCTGGCTCGCCTTCGACGACTCGATGAACAAGGTGACCGCCGAGCGTTGGCGCCTGGAAACCGCGCTGCACCGCGCGCTGGAGCGCGGCGAACTGGTGCTGTACTACCAGCCGCAGGTCGACGGCGCGACCGGCCGGATCATCGGCGCCGAGGCGCTGATGCGCTGGCGCCGCGAGGGTCGGCTGGTTCCCCCGGTGGAGTTCATCGCCGCGGCGGAGGAGTCCGGGCTCATCGTGCCGATCACCGAATGGGCGATCGGCGAAGCCTGCGCGCAGCTCGACGACTGGGTGCGCCACGGGGCCCGCGACGTCTCCGTCGCCGTGAACATCTCGAGCCGCCACATGCAGCGCGGCAAGCTCGACCAGTCGGTGCGGGCGGCGCTGGCGCAGTACGCGATCGCGCCCGGGATGCTCGAGCTGGAGCTGACCGAGACCGTGCTGATGCACAACCTGGATGCGGCGCAGCAGCTGCTGCAGCGGTTGAAGCAGCTCGGGGTCTCGATCTCGATCGACGACTTCGGCACCGGCTATTCGTCGCTCGCCTACCTGCGGCGGCTGCCGATCGATACGCTGAAGATCGACCGCACGTTCGTCCGCGACCTCGAGACGAGCCCCGACAGCCAGGCGATCGTCGCGGCGATCATCGCGCTGTGCAACAGCCTGAAGCTGCGTCCGGTCGCCGAGGGCGTCGAGAGCGAAGGCCAGCGCGCGCGGCTGCTGGAGCAGGGGTGCCGCACGATGCAGGGCTTCCTGTTCGCGCGTCCGCTGCCGGCCGACGAGTTCCGCCGCCTGCTGCTCGCGCAGGACGCGCCGGCGGCCCGTCCGGCGCCGGGCGGAGCCGCGGCTGTCGCGGCGTCGCGCTCCCATGGCTGACGGCGGCCGCAAGCCGGCGCGCGACGGTGCCGCGACGGCGGCCGACGATGCGCGCCGCGTGCTGAAGGCGCTCACGGAGCGCCGGATCGTCCCGACCCCGGATTCGTTCCGCGAGGTCTACGACGAGGTCACGGGCGGCGGCGACGGCGCGACGGCCGCGGCGGTGATCAAGGAGATCCTGCGCGACCTCGTGCGACAGAACCGCATCGCGGCCCCCGAGGCGACGCTCGTGCTGGAACGTGCGCAACGCCATGAATGGCGCGCCGTGCGCGACCTGCTCGACCGCGTGCTTGCGCGCCGCGGCGGTGCCACCGCCGGCAACTGGCCGCTGGCGACGCTGCAGCTCGTGAAAAGCATCGACGCCGTGCACGTGAACTGGACGCGGGCCCGCAAGCTGGAGGCCGTTGCGCGCGTCATCGATGCCAGCGCCGGGCAGCCCGACATCGCGCTCGAGCGCCTCACGCGCCTCGTGGAATCGTGGGGTGCGGGGATGGCGCCGATCGTCCCGGCGGCGGCTCCCCCCGCCGCCGACGCGGCCGCCGCCACGATGCCACGCCCGACGCCGCCGGCGGCGCGCCCGCTCGCCGACGCCGCGGACGAGGAACTGCAGGTGGCCCGCGCCGCCGCCGAAGCCTGGCGCCAGGTCGCTTTGCGCGCGACCGGACTCGTGGAGCAGTGCCTCTCGCCGGGGGTCCCGGCGCGCGAGAAGCTGGCCGAATTCGCGAAGCAGGCCGCGGCACTGGTCCAGGACGCGGACGAGGGCATCGGCGCGGCCGCGCAGCGCCTCGCGCCGAAGTTCATCGACGTCGTCGCCGCGGTCGAGCGCCAGGCCGCCGACGACCACCGGATCCGGGCCGGCCTGCAGCGGCTGCTGGCGCTGCTGTGCGGCAACATGCGGACGCTGACGCCGGAGGAGGCGTGGCTCGTCGGCCAGCTGGAGCCGATCCGCGCACTGCTGGCGGGCCCGATCGGCGCCTCCAGCGTCGCCGATGCGGAAACGCGACTGACGCAGGCGATCGCGCACCAGGCCGGCACGCGCCGCAGCCTGTCGGAGGCGAAGCTCGTCGTGCGCGAGATGGTCTCGACGCTCATCGACCGCGCGAGCGCGATGGGGTCGACGACCGAGCGGTTCGCCGGCCAGGTCGGGCGGTACCGCGACGAGATCGAGCGCGCCGACGACGTCGCCGCGCTGTCCGGCGTCGTGCGGGGCCTGCTCGCCGACACGGCGACCGTGCAGGCCGACATCGACCGCTCTCGCCTCGACCTGGTCGAGGCGCAGCGGCGGGCGCAGGCGTCCGAGGCCAGGATCAAGGAGCTGGAGCACGAACTGAACCAGGTCTCCACGCTCGTGCTCAAGGACCCCTTGACGCACGCGCTCAATCGGCGCGGCCTCGACGAGGCCTACAGCGTCGAGGCGGCGCGCGCGACGCGGCACGAGACGCCCCTCATGCTGGTCATGTTGGACATCGACGACTTCAAGGCGCTCAACGACCGCCTGGGCCATGTCGCGGGCGACCAGGGCCTGGTGCATTTCGCGACCGGGCTGCGCGCCGGGCTGCGCGCGACCGACATCATCGCGCGCAGCGGCGGCGAGGAATTCGCGCTGCTGCTGCCGGCCACCGACATCGACGAGGCCGTCGCGCTCGCCGACCGTCTCGTCCGCGCGTGCGCGGCGACGCCGTTCGCGTACGAGTCGGCACCGATCGTGATGACCTGCTCGGCCGGCGTGGCCCCATGGGCGCCGGGCGACACGCTGGCGGCGCTGATGAAGCGCGCCGACGCCGCGCTCTACGAGGCCAAGCGCCAGGGCAAGAACCGCGTCGTGCCGGCGAAGTAGCTTCGATCGGCTCGTGCTCCACGGTCGGGGCGGTCGCCTACCCTCCCCGCCGTTCAGACCAACCCGTGCTTGATCGCGTAGTGCGTCAGCTCCGCGTTGTTCGCCATCCCCATCTTCTCCAGCACCCGCGCGCGATAGACGCTGACCGTCTTCGGGCTCAGCGCCAGCGCGTCGGCGATGTCCGACAGGCGCTTGCCGGAAGCGATCATCTTCATCGTCTGGAACTCGCGGTCGGACAGGCGTTCGTGCGGCGCGCCTTCGGCCGGCGCATTGAGGTTCTCGATCAGCGCCTGCGCGATTTCCGGCGTGACGTACTTGCGGCCGGCGACGATCTGCGCGACGGCGTCGAGCAGTTTCTCCGGCGCGCTCGCCTTGTTCAGGTAGCCGGACGCCCCGGCGCGGAATGCTCGTACCGCGTACTGCTCCTCCGGATACATGCTGACGACGAGCACCTTGAGCTTCGGCATCTCCTGGTGCAGCACCTTGAGGATCTCGATCCCGTCCTTGCCCGGGAGCGCGACGTCCATCACGAGCAGGTCGATCGCGCCGACGCGCCGCAGCTCGTTGCGCAGCGTGCCGTAGTCGGCCGCCTCCGCGACGACCTTGATGTCCGGGTGCTCGGTGAGCACCTGGACGATGCCGCGCCGCACGAGCGCGTGATCATCGACGACGATGGTGCGGACCTGCATCTCGATTCTCCGGACCGGGGCGGCTCGCTGCGCCGTTCAAGGCGCAGCGGCTCCTCCGGGCGCTTCGGCGGGGGCCGCCGCCGAGGCGTCGTAAGGGATCGCGAACATGATCGACGTCCCGCGACCCGGCGCCGAGTTCACCTCCGCCCAGCCGCCCAGCCCGCGCGCCCGCTCGATCAGCCCGCGCAGCCCGAAGCCGGGCGTCGCATCGAGCATCCGCGGGTCGAAGCCGACGCCGTCGTCGGCGACCTCCAGCGCCACTTCGGCCGCGGACGCGAAGAGCTGGACCGCGACGTGATTCGCCTGCGCGTGCTTCACGACGTTGTTCAGCGATTCCTGCGCCACGCGGTAGATCGCGGCCGCCCGCTCCGGCGCGATGGCGACCTCGTCGCGGTTGCTCTCGAACCGCATGCCGATCCCGCCGCGGCGGTCGAAGCTGCCGACGAGCCACTGCAGCGCGGCGACGAGCCCCGCATCGAGGACCGGCGGCCGCAGGTTGTGCTGGATGCGATGGCTCGCGGCGACGACCTGCGCCAGCAGGTCGAGCGCGCCGCGGACGGTGCCGGTATCGCCGTGGCGTTCGCGCAGGTGCTTTTCCAGCCGGACGAGCTCGAACTTCATCGCCGTGAGCGCGGTCCCGATTTCGTCGTGGATCTCGCGCACGATCCGCCGGCGCTCGTCCTCGCGGACGGCCTCCAGGTGCTGCGTCAGCTGGTGCAGGCGGCTTTCGCTTTCCGCCAGCGCCGCGGCGGCGCGATGCCGGCTGCGCCGGTCGTCCGCGGCGACGAGGCTTCGCGAGAGCGCCGGCCCGAGGCGGAACATCCGCGACTTGAGGATGAAGTCGTCGGCGCCCGCGTGCAGCGCGGCGACCGCGAGTTCCTCCGACATCTCGCCCGAGACGACGATCACCGGCAGGTCGGCGTCGAATTCCTTCGCGACCTTGAGCGCCAGGCGGGAGTCGAAGCGCGGCAGGTTGTGGTCGGTCACGACCGCATCGATCCGGCCGCGTCGCAGCGCCGCGCGCATGCCCTCCTCGTCCTCGACGCGCTGCGCGCGCACGCGCACCCCATCCCGGGCGAGCAGGGCGACGAGCAGCTCGTAGTCGAGGTCCGAATCCTCGACGACGAGTAGCGAGATGGCGCTGTCGCCCGCCGTTTGGGTCATCGCGGCCTGCCCGGGGCGGCGCGCCGGCCCGTCGGCTGGGTTTCGTGAGGGACCCATTGTGGCCGATTTTCCCCGCCCTTGAACCCCCCTCGGCCGCCCCGGACCTCGACGCCGGCGCCCGCGCGCCGCCGCAGCCCCGGCGGGGCCCGATCGGGAAATCCCGCGTCCGGGGTCCCGAACTGTCCGCCGTTCCCGGCCCTTTTCCGGTCATTGCTGCCCGGGGTCGTGCTCGAAACTGCTGCCGGTAGATATGCCGCGACTCGATCCCACCGCGCCTATGGAACAAGCCAACGAATCAATGCCGGGCCCGTCCGCCGATGTCGGCCGCGGCGCGGCGCAGGAGTGCGCCGCGATTGCGGCCGACCTCGAACGCCTTAAGGACCTGATCACCGACGCCGGCGACCGGCTGCTCGCGAGCTTCAACCAGGTCGGCGAGGTGGCGCCGTCGCTCGCCCGCAGCGACGACCGCGCGCGCCTCGACCAGGCCGTCGCGGCCGCCGTGACGGCGCTCCAGTTCCAGGACATGGCGACGCAGTTGACCGCGCATGCGCAGCGCCGGCTCGACGCCCTGCAGGACCTGCTGCGGTCGCTGTCGAGCGACGTGGCGCTGGGCCTCATGTCGACGCATTCGCATCCGGTCCACCAGGCCGAGATGAGTGCCGGTTCGATCGAACTTTTCTAGGGCCGGCGACGGCTAGGCAAGGAGCATTGAAGATGCATTCGATTCTCGCAGTGGACGACTCGGCGTCGATGCGGCAGATGGTCTCGTTCACGCTGAAGGGCGCCGGCTACAACGTGATCGAGGCGGCCGACGGTCAGGAGGCCTTCGAGAAGGCCAAGGGGCAGAACGTCGATCTCGTGCTCACCGACCAGAACATGCCGCGGATGGATGGCATCACGCTGGTGAAGAGCCTGCGCGCGCTGCCGACCTACTCGCGCACCCCGATGCTCATCCTCACGACCGAGTCGAGCGACGAGATGAAGGTCAAGGGCAAGGCGGCCGGCGCGACCGGCTGGCTCGTCAAGCCGTTCGACCCGAACAAGCTCCTGGAAGTGATCAAGAAGGTGATCCGCTAGGCGCGGCGGGCGACGCAGGTTACTGACGAGGCGGCAAGCAATGGGCGACATGACGAACCAGGGTCTGCAGCAGGGCGGCTTCGACCTGACGCAGTTCTACAGCGTGTTCTTCGAGGAAGCCGGCGAGAATCTCGCCAACATGGAGTCGATGCTCCTCGAGATCGACGTCGACAACGCGACCGACGAGGAGCTCAACGGCATCTTCCGCGTCGCGCACTCGATCAAGGGCGGCGCGGCGACTTTCGGCTTCAGCGACGTGACGGTGCTCACGCACGAGCTCGAGACGCTGCTCGACCGGCTGCGCCGCCACGAGCTGCCGCTCAAGCGCGGGATGGTCGACGTGCTGCTGGAGGCGGGCGACGTGCTGAAGGCGCAGCTCGCGCGCTACCAGGGCGCGACGGACCAGTCGCCGGACACGACCGACCTCGTCGGCCGCGTGAAGCGGCTCGCGGCCGGCGAGGTGATCGACAAGATCGACGACGGCCAGCGCCGCCTCGTCGTTCGCGTCGGCCCGCTGAAGGACGGCTCGGTCGCCGAGAACCTCGCCGAGCTCTTCCGCGACATTCCGTCGCTCGGGACGCTCGAGGCGATCGACGGCGGGAACCTGTCGGCCGAGGGCATGCGCACGTTCAAGGTGACGACGGCGTCGCCCGACAGCGAGCTCGTCGAGCTGTTCTCCTTCCACGTCGACAAGGACCACGTGCGGATCGAGCCGTGGGCGTCCGCGCCGGCATCGGCGGCAACGCCGGGGCCGGCTGCGCCGGCGGCGCCCGCGGCGCCGTTGGCCGACGGCAAGGCCGGCGAGCCGATCGTCGCCGTCGAGGGCGAGGGCTACGGGTTCTTCGTCGACCCGAACCACCTCGTCGGGCGCAAGGAGCCGGCCCCGAGCGATGCCGGCGCCGCGCCGGACGACGCCGCACCGCGGGCCGACGGGAAGGCCAAGGCGAAGGCCGACAAGGCCGCGAACCTCGAATCGACGTCGCTGCGCGTCTCGGTGGAGAAGGTCGACCAGCTGATCAACCTGATCGGCGAGCTCGTGATCACGCAGGCGATGCTGACGCAGCAGTCGAAGAACCTCGACCCGGTCCAGTTCCAGGGGCTGCTCGCCGGCGTCTCCGACCTCGAACGCAACACGCGCCATCTTCAGGAATCCGTGATGTCGATCCGGATGATCCCGATGTCGTTCGTGTTCAACCGGTTCCCGCGGATGATCCGCGACCTCACCGCGAAGCTCGGCAAGGAGATCGAGCTGAAGATGATCGGCGAGGCCACCGAGCTCGACAAGGGGCTGATCGAGAAGATCATCGACCCGCTGACGCACCTCGTGCGCAACAGCGCCGACCATGGCATCGAGACGCCGGCGCGGCGCCTCGCCGCCGGCAAGTCGGCGACCGGGACGATCACGCTGTCGGCCTCGCACCAGGGCGGCTCCATCCTGATCGAGGTGCGCGACGACGGCCAGGGCCTGCGGCGCGACAAGATCCTGGCGAAGGCCCGCGAGCGCGGGCTGCCGACGCGCGACGACATGAGCGACGCCGAGGTCTGGGCGCTGATCTGGGAGCCGGGCTTCTCGACGGCCGACCAGGTGAGCGACGTCTCCGGCCGTGGCGTCGGCATGGACGTGGTCAAGCGCAACATCGCCGCGCTCGGCGGCTCGGTCGAGCTCGATTCGGCGGAAGGCTACGGGATGCGCGTCTCGGTCCGCCTGCCGCTCACGCTGGCGATCATGGACGGCATGTCGATCGGCGTCGGCGAGGAGATCTACATCCTGCCGCTGTCGTCGGTCGTCGAGTCGTTCCAGGTCGAGAAGGATTCGATCCAGACGATCGGCTCGACCGGCCGCGTGGTCAAGGTGCGCGAGGAATTCATGCCGGTCGTGGCGCTTGACGAGATGTTCGCGGTGCCGAGGTTCGACTACGAGCGCGTGTCCGAGATCATGGTGATCGTCGAGGCCGACGGGCGCCGCGTCGCCGTTCTGGTCGACGAGCTGCTCGGGCAGCACCAGGTGGTCGTGAAGAACCTGGAGGCGAACTACCGGCGCGTGCAGGGCGTCTCCGGGGCCACGATCCTCGGCGACGGGCGTGTGGCGCTGATCATCGACGTGGCCGGGTTCGTGAAGCGCACGCGGCATTGAACGCAACAGGACGGAACGGAGCCAGGAGCGAAGCATGGGAGTGATGGAGAAGTTCGAGTCGGTGGCCAAGGCGGTGGCGGGTGAAGCGCCGGCGGCCAAGGAGTACCTGACGTTCCGGCTGGGTGCGGAGGAGTACGGGATCGACATCCTGAAGGTGCAGGAGATCCGCGGCTACGACGCGGTGACGCGGATCGCGAATGCGCCGTCGTTCATCAAGGGGGTGATCAACCTGCGCGGGGTGATCGTGCCGATCGTGGACCTGCGG
>DATKPC010000043.1:0-156559 GCA_035524275.1 Burkholderiaceae bacterium | reverse complement strand
GCGCGCTCAGGCCGAGGCCGAAGCGCTGGAGTTGACGCCGGCCCACTGGGAAGTGATCCGCTACCTGCGCGACTACTTCCACGCGCATGGCGTGCAGGCCCAAGTGCGCGTGATGATCCGCCATTTCCAGAGAGTCTGGGGCACGCGTCACGGCAGCAACCACGCGCTGCACGAGCTGTTCCCGAACGGCGGTCCGCAGAAGCAGGGCAACCGGCTCGCCGGCCTGCTGCCCACCAAGGGCGAGCACTAGAGATCCCCAGCCCGGCAACCACGGAATCGACGATGGACATGCGCCCGGCCCAGACCATCCTCGCACTGCGCGCGCCGATGCAGGGTCTCGGCCACGTCACGCTGGTCGGTACCGGCCCCGGCGATCCCGACCTGCTGACCGTGCGCGCCGCGAGACTGATCGCGCAGGCCGATGTCGTGCTCTACGACCACCTGGTGGGAGCGCGGATCCTGGACCTCCTGCCGTCGACGGCCCAGCGGATTCTCGTCGGCAAGCGGCGCAATGACCACACGCTGCCCCAGGCGCAGATCAACGCGCTGCTCGTCGATCTCGCGCGGCGCGGCCGCCGGGTGCTGCGCCTGAAGGGTGGCGACCCCTTCATGTTCGGTCGCGGCGGCGAGGAGCTCGAGGCACTCGCTGCCGCCGGCGTGCCGTTCGACATCGTTCCAGGCATCACCGCGGCACTGGGCGCGTCGGCCTGCGCCGGAATTCCGCTGACGCACCGCAATCACGCGCAAGGCTGCACCTTCGTGACCGGGCACTTGAAGGACGGCAGCATGGACCTGGACTGGCCGGCGCTGGCACGACCGCACCACACGCTCGTCATCTACATGGGCTTGCTCGGGCTGCCGCACTTGTGTGCACGCCTGATGGAGCACGGGCGGGCGCCGGACACACCGGCGGCCGTCGTCCAGCACGCGAGCCTGCCGACGCAGCGCGTCGTCGTCGGGACGCTCGCCACGCTTGCGGCCCTCGCGTCGGCCCGCGCGCTATGCCCACCGACGCTGATCATTGTCGGCGAAGTCGTCGCCTTGCGCGATGCGCTGGCTGCACACGACGTGCTGGCGCACGCGATCGCGGCGCCTCTGGACTGAGCTACCCGAAGGAGTTACTCCCGCGCAGAATCGACCGGCGGGGGCGGCACTTGCTCGAAGTCAATGATCAGGCGGCGCCGCGCGCCACAGTGTCGACATGCCGCCCAGAAACGCGGCGGCCGCGCACCGCGACCGGACCGCGCGGTGCAAGCGCGGCATCGAGGCCCATGCGATGACCCGATCTGCTCTCGACGAGCATCTTCGCCGGAACGGCGTCAGCCGGCGCCGCTTCCTTCAGTTCTGCGCCGCCACCGCGGCGACGCTCGGACTTCCGCTGGACGCGGTGCCGGCGCTCGCGGCCGCAATATCCGCGGCGCGCCGGCCATCGGTCATCTGGCTGTCGTTCCAGGAATGCACCGGCTGCACCGAATCGTTGACGCGCTCGCATAACCCGACGCTCGAGAGCCTGATCCTCGAGCACGTCTCGCTCGACTATCACCACACGTTGATGGCGGCATCGGGCACGGCGGCGGAGGGCGCGCGCGCCGCAGCCGAGGCGGAATCGGCGGGAGACTACTTGTTGCTGGCGGACGGCTCGGTTCCGCTGAAGGACGGCGGCATCTACTCGACGATTGCCGGGCGCACTAACCTCGAGATGCTGCAGGAGGCCGCAAAAGGCGCCGCGGCCGTCATCGCAATCGGATCCTGCGCGGCGTACGGCGGCGTGCCCGGCGCCGTACCGAACCCGACCGGTGCCGTGCCGATCGCCCGGATCGTCAAGGACAAGCCGGTCGTGAACGTGCCGGGCTGCCCGCCGATTCCGACGGTCATCACCGGCGTGCTGGCGCACTACCTGATGTTCGGCGCTGTTCCGGAGCTCGACGGCCTCGGCCGGCCACTGGCGTACTACAGCGACACGATCCACGACCGCTGCTACCGGCGACCGTTCTACGATCAGGGCAAGTTCGCCGACAGCTTCGATGACGAGGGCGCACGCAGCGGCTGGTGCCTATTCAAGCTCGGCTGCAAGGGACCGACAACGCACAACGCCTGTGCGACGACCAGGTGGAACGACGGGGCCAGCTTTCCGATCCAATCGGGGCACGGCTGCCTCGGCTGCTCGGAGCCCGGCTTCTGGGACGCAGGCAGCTTCTACGCGCCGCTTTCCGCGCCGATCCACCTCGATCCGGCGGTCACCCTGTCGGTCGCCGCGGCCGGCGCCGCCGCCGGTGCCGCGATGGCGATCGCCAACCGGAGACGCAAGGCAGCAGCACGCCAGGTCCATCAGCCGGCGGCCGTTGCAGACCTGGAGAAACCCCTATGAGCCCGCCGGGCCGCCACGGCGGCTCACAGTCGATCGACTGCAGCGATAAGGTGGCCCGATGAGCGCGATGCAGTTCCTGGTCTGGGTGCGCGGCCCGGGCCTGCAGTGGTCGGTCGCGATCCTGATCGCCGGCGTGTTGCTGCGAATGTTCGAGATCCTTTCGCTGGGCCGCAGGCCGGACCTGTCCGAGCCACGCACGGCGACGCGCGGCTCAGGATGGCGAACCGTCGTTATGCGCTCGATTCCGCCGGCGAGCGTCTTTCGCACCGCACCCGCACTGTTCATCCTCGGCTACCTGTTTCATCTCGGGCTGCTGGCCAGCGTCGCGCTCTTCGTACCCCACCTCGAACTGCTGCGGCGAATCCTCGGGCTGGCCTGGCCGGGCCTGCCGTCCCCGCTGGTCGACGCGGCCGCGCTCGTGGCACTTGTCGCGCTCCTCATGGTCCTGGTCTATCGGCTGCGTGATCCGGTGCGCCGCAGGCTCTCGACCGTGGAAGACTATCTCGTCTGGGCGTTGACCTTCGTTCCACTCGCCACCGGCTACTGCGCGTTCCATCACCTGCTACTGCCGTATACCGCGATGCTCGCCGTGCACATCCTGAGCGTCGAACTGCTGCTCGCGGCTGTGCCGTTCACGAAACTGTCGCACGCGTACACGCTGCTGCTGGCCCGCTGGTACGCCGGTGCGATCGCGGCGCGCAAGGGAGTCGTGACATGAGCGCATCGTTCGAACGTGGCGTCGACCTGCTGCGCGAAGTCATGGATGCGCCGACCGCCGCCTACCTTTCGAGCTGCATGAGCTGCGGTCTCTGCGCCCACGCCTGCCTGTTCTACACCGAGACCGGCGACCCGAAGTACACGCCGATCCGCAAACTCGAGCCGCTGAAGCGGCTTTGGCGCCAGGAATTCACGCTCTTCGGTCGTCTCGCGCGGCTCGCGGGACTCGCGCGGCCGCTCGCCGATGCGGACTTCGCGCGCTGGAGCGAGCTGGTCTACGACAGTTGTACGCTGTGCGGCCGCTGCTCGATGGTCTGCCCGGTCGGCAACGACATCGCGGCGATGATCCGCAAGATCCGCGAAGGACTGGCGATCGCCGGCCACGCGCCGAAAGGCCTGGTCGACGCGACCCGCCGTACGATCGAACAGGGCAGCCCGATGGGCATCAAGCCGCCGGCCTTCCTGAAGGTCGTCCAGCACCAGCGCGATGACAGCGGCGCCGAGATCCCGGTCGACCGGGCCGGCAGCGACTACCTGGTCGTGATGTCGTCGATGGAGATCGTCGGTTCTCCCGAGTACCTTGGCGCGCTTGCCAAGATTTTCCGTCAGGCCGGATTGACCTGGACCGTCTCGTCAACCGCCTACGAGGCGACCAACAGCGGGATCCAGATCGGCGTCTCGGATCTCGCGAAGCAGATCGTCAGCCGGATCGTCGACGCCGCAGAGACGCTGGGTGTCAAATTCGTCGTCAGCCCCGAATGCGGCCATGCCTACTCGGCGCTACGCTGGGAGGGGCCGAACCTGATCGGACGGCCCTACAAGTTCCGCGTCGTCCATGTGCTGGAGCTGATCGATGAGCTGCGGCGCGCAGGGAAGCTTCGGACCAAGGGTACGTTCGACGAGCCTGTGGCCCTGCACGACCCCTGTCAGATCGTGCGCCGCGGCGGGGTCGTCGAGCAACCGGGCACCCTGCTGAAGGCAGTCGCCTCGAAGATCCGCGAAACGGAGGATCAGGGGATGCTGAACTGGTGCTGCTGCGGCGGCGGCGGCGTCTCGGCGAACCACGGCGCCGAGGCACTGCGCATCCGGGTATTCACGAAGAAGAAGTCGCAGATCGAAAAGGCGGGTGTCGCGCATCTGGTCACGCCCTGCGGCAACTGCCGCAACGTCATCGAGGAAGCCCTGGACCACTACGGGATGAAGGTCGAGGTCCACGGGCTCACTGAGCTCGTCGGCGATCACCTCGACGAAGGAGACGCTTCGTGAACCGCCGCATCGTCATCGATCCGGTCACCCGGATCGAGGGACATCTGCGCATCGAGGCCGAGATCGATGGCGGCGTCGTCGGCGAAGCCTACAGTTCCGGCACGATGGTCCGGGCCCTGGAAATCGTGCTGCGCGGGCGCGATCCGCGCGACGCCTGGGCATTCGCCCAGCGCATCTGCGGCGTCTGTACGCTGGTTCACGGCATCGCTTCGGTGCGCGCCGTCGAGGACGCGCTGCAGATCCTGATCCCGCCGAATGCGCAACTGATCCGCAACCTGATGATCGCGGCGCAATATGTCCACGACCACGTGATGCACTTCTACCACCTGCACGCACTCGACTGGGTGGACGTCGTGTCCTCGCTGGAGGCCGACCCGGCGCGCACCTCGGAGCTCGCGCAGTCGGTCAGCGGCTACGCGAAGTCGTCGCCCGGCTATTTTCGCGACGTCCAGGCGCGGCTGAAGGTCTTCGTCGAGTCCGGCCAGCGCGGCATTTTCCGCAACGGCTACTGGGGACACCCGGCCTACAAGCTACCGCCGGAAGCGAACCTGATGGCGGTGGCACATTACCTGGAAGCGCTAGCATGGCAACGCGACGTCGCCAAGCTCCATGCGATATTTGGCGGCAAGAACCCGCATCCGAACTTCATCGTCGGCGGCGTGCCTTGCGCCATCAGTCTCGAATCCGGCCAGCGCGGACCAGGCTCGCACGCGCACTTCCACGGCGGCGAGGCCGGAACCGCGCTGAACGTGGCCGGCTTCGAGCTGGTCCGCAATGTGATCGCGCAGATGCGCGAATTCGTCGACCAGGTCTACTTGCCCGACGTGCTCGCGATCGCCAGCTTCTACAAGGACTGGACGAAACTCGGCGAAGGCGTCGGCAACTTCATGACGTACGGCGATTTCCCCGCCCAGGGTACCGCGGACCGCGCGTCGTACATGATTCCGGGCGCCGTGATCCTCGACCGCAACCTGGACGAGCTGCACGAAATCGACCCGCGTGCGGACGACCAGATTAAGGAGTTCGTCAACCATTCCTGGTACGACTACCAGGCCGGCAAGGACAAGGGGCTGCACCCCTACGCCGGCGAGACTACGCTGGCCTACACGGGCCCGCAGCCACCGTACGAACAGCTCGACGTCCAGCGCCCGTACTCCTGGATCAAGTCGCCGCGCTGGAAGGGCAAGGTCATGGAGGTCGGACCGCTGGCACGCTTGCTCGTGCTCTACGCGAAGGGTCACGAGCCGACCCGTGAACTCGCGGCACGCGCGCTGCGAACCCTCGACCTACCGCTGACGGCGATGTTCTCGACCCTCGGACGAACCGCAGCACGCGCGCTCGAGACGAAGTTGATCGCCGATGCGATGCCGATCTGGTACGGCCAGTTGCTGGACAACGTACGCGCCGGCAACCTGAAGACCTTCAACGATGCCCGCTGGGAACCTTCGACCTGGCCTCGGTCTTGCAAGGGCGTCGGGCTCATGGAAGCGCCGCGCGGAGGCCTGGCGCACTGGATCGTGATCGAGGACGGCCGGATCGCGAACTACCAGGCCGTCGTGCCGAGCACGTGGAATGCCGGTCCGCGCGATCCGCAGGGCCAGCCAGGCCCTTACGAGGCGGCGCTCAAGGGAACGCGGCTGGCCGATCCGGAGCAGCCGATCGAGATCCTGCGCACGATTCACAGCTTCGACCCGTGCATTGCGTGCGCCGTGCACCTGATGGCGCCCGACGGCAAGGAACTCTCGCAGGTCGAGGTGCTGTAGTCGCGCTTCTCCACGCCATGTCGCCGCGGCTGCGGCCTACTCTTGGACCCAGGGCAGGCCGCGGAAGCGCCAGCGGTCGACCTTGCCACGCTGCTGATCGTCGTCGACCTCGCCCTATCCTGCCATTCAAATTTCGACCCCCGCCTGATCGCGCGAAACGTTCTTACCAGGCAGTCGGCAACCGCTGCGCACACCGGGGTTTCCGGAGACCGCCGATCGCCTGGCCCACCGAATTCCGCCGATGCGGCGCCGTCCAGGGTGGGCAAATCGACTGCAGTCGGCGATACCTTTGCGGAGGCGCCTCCAGCGGCGTTGACCACGCTCCTGTGAAGATATGGAACCATGACTGCCGCTTCCGCAACATCGAGTGTCTATCGGCTTCGGACCAGGAGGACGGGAACCCGCGCCAAGCGCACGGCACGCTCCGCGACACTGCCGATGAGCAGGTGGCGCGCGCCACCCCGGCCGTGAGTTCCCATCACGATGACGTCCGCCGACCACGCTTTCGCCTCGGCAACCAGCGCGTCGGCGACGCGCTGGCTGAACTGGTCCATTTCCAACAAGCGCGCCTGCGCCGCGATCCCCGCGCCGGCGCACGCGGCCACGGCCTCGGCGAGGACCTTCCGGCCGTGCTCGACGACCGCCTTCTCGAGCGCATAGACATCGACGAACTGACCATCGCCGCCGAACAGTCCGCTGGTATCCGCAACGTACGCCAGCAGGACCTCGGACCGCCCCTCCTTCGCAAGTGCGATCGCCTCGGCAAGCGCCGGCGCGCATGCCGGACTGCCGTCGACGGCAACGAGAATGCGCTGGTACATCGGTTACTCCAGTTCGAACCGATCGCACGGTTCACTCGTCGCCCCGATTGCCCGGACCGGCCGAGGCACTCGCAATCGACCGGGTTTCGCTTCAAACCCTTCAGATCGAGTACGTCCGCAGTTTCGCAACGCCAAGGGGCACCGCCGCGACCGGCAGGACGAAACCGGCCGGGCCGCAGACGTAGAGCTCCGCCGCACCCGTGTCGGTCTTGATCGAACGCAGCGTCTCCAGGACCGCAGCCGCCGAATCGGCGCCGGTTCCGGTGTCGAGTTGAAAATAGCGAAAGTTGCCAAGCGCATCGGACCACGCGCGGCACTGGTTGGCCAGGTAGTGTCCGCCGCGCCGCGCCGCCCAGACCAGGGTCATCGACTCGGCCGCATCCACCGCCAGCGCGTGTTCGATCAGGCTCTTGATCGGCGCAAAACCCGCTCCGCCGGCGACGAAGATCAACGGTCGCGGCGCATCGCCCTCGAGCACGAATTCGCCCCATGGGCCGCGGACGTTGATCTCGGTGCCTCGCGCCACGGCTCCACTGAAGAGCCGCTGCGCGAAAGCGTCGTCGGCATTCCGCGTCACGTGAAACTGCAGGTTGCGGTCGTCGCACGGGCAACTCGCGATCGGCAGGTCGGCCGTGTGGTCACCGACGTCGGCGGCGAGTCCCAGCGTGACGCCCTGCCCGGCCAGGAAGCGCAGGCGGGCAGACCGCGGCGTCTGCAGGTGCAGCAGCAGTGTGTCATCGTCCAGCGCAGCCAGCGAGTGCACGCGGGCCACGAGCGCCTGGTCGGGGATGTCGTGTGCCGAACCAGCCTCCAGCACCTCCAGCACGACATCGCTTGCGGCGGTGTGCGCGCACATCAGCACGCAACCCTGGCGCCGTTCCGCCTCCGACAGCGGATAGTCGGATGGCGCGATGCGCGCAACTTCGCCGGATACGAGCCTGGCCTTGCACAGTCCACAGTTGCCGTTGCCGCAGCCGTAACCGGGCGTCGCACCCGACTTCAGCGCGGCCGCAAGCAGCGAGTCACGGCCTTCGAGCAGGAATTCCCGCCCTGATGGACGGAGCGTGATGCGCGCAGCCATCACGCGAAATGCATCGGCGAGCGCCGCAATCCGGTCGACAGGGTCGTCCGCGCCGAGCACTTCGGCAAACCCGGCGTCGACCAACGCCCCGAGCTGAGCCATTGCGGCTTCCGCAGGCTGGCGCCGCAGGAGCTGGATCCTGGACCGGATTCCGGAGACGAATTCGTGATAGCGAACCACATGACGTCGCAGCTGCGCCAATTCCTGGCTCTGCGCGAACAAGCGCTGCGCGAGGATCTCCCGGCTCGGCAGGACGCGCTCACGGACACGTCGCCCGAACGATTCGTCCTTGATCTGAGATACGCGCTCGAACGCCCCATCGTCGTCGAGCCGCCGTTCCACGTCGCCCGCGGGATAGGCGCGGGCGAGCTGCTCGGTCGAAACCAGGCCATCAAAGGATTCGAGTTCCCCATCGAGGATCTTCTTCTGCATCGCGCCGCGTGTGACGCCGATGAGCTTGGCGGCGCGCGAAATGGTCAACCACTGCGGCATCGCGGTCTAGGGCGGCGCCCCGGGTCGGGCGCCCGAGCGGGCCGGGCTGGCGGGCGCATGTTCAGGCCACGCGCGTCGGGTGGTCCGCGACTGCGTGCTCGACGGCGAAGACCGCCGCCTCGACACGCGACGTCATGTTGAGCTTCGCAAGTATGTGGCGCACGTGCAGCTTGACCGTATCGTGGCTTATGTTGAGCACCTTGGCGATCGCCTTGTTGCTCTTGCCGCTCGAAAGGTGCCGCAGGATCTCGCGCTCCCGCTCGGTGAGCTTGACGGCCTTGTCGTGCGGCGGCTCGGCGCCCGACTGCAGCACCTGCGCGAGCTTGCCGGCGATCGCCGGCGCCACGACCAGCTCGCCCTTTGCTGCACGTCGGATCGCTGCGACGATGTCCTGCGGATCCATGTCCTTCAGCAGGTAGCCCCTCACTCCTGCCCGCAATGCATTGCCGAGATCCTCGCAGGTGTCGCTCATCGTCAGGATCACGGCAGGCGCATCGACGCCGGCGGCCCGCAGGCGACGCAACAGGCTCACGCCGTCGAGTTGCGGCATCTTCATGTCGAGAATGAGAAGATCGGGCGCCTGTGTACACGCCAGCTGTTCGGCTTCGATGGGATTGCCCGTGGCCCCCGCGACCGCGAATCCGCCGCTGCGTTCGAGCAGCTCCGCGAGGCCACTTTGGCAGAGACGGTGATCGTCGACCAGCAGAACGCGAACGGTATCTGCCGCGCTGGCCTCGACGACATCGGAAGGCCGGTCGGTGCTGGCGCCCAGTCTTGCTGCAGCCTGTGGAGTCATCGTGCTGTCCAGCCTTTCAACGGTTGTCGCTTGCGGGAGCGGTGCGCGAATCTGGCGCCTCACGTCGACCTGCCAATGCCACGCACCGGGAAGACGAGCCGCACACGCGTGCCGCCGTCCGACAACGGCTCGAACTCGAGACTGCCGCCCAGCCGGCGTGCGCGCTCGCGCATGATGTTGATGCCGAAATGGCCGTGGTCCGATGGACGAGTCGGATCGACGCCGATCCCGTCGTCGACGACCTGAACCTCGCAACGGCCGCGGCGCAACGACAGCGCCAAGCGCACGCGCCGCGCCTGCGCATGGCGCACCGCGTTGGTCAGTGCCTCCCGCGCAATGTGGAAAACCTGTACACGCTCAAACGGCGACAGTGCCGGTTCGCGCCGCGGGGGATTGAATTCGATCGCCACATCACCGAGCCCGCGCAGTTCATCGATCGTGCGCCCCAGTGCCGTCAGCAAGCGCTGCGCATCGATCCCGGTTCGGAAATGCGTGATGATCTCGCGAACGCGCGCCTGCGCGACGGCCACCGTCTCGCCGATCTCGGCGACGTAGCCAGAGGCACGGTCGAGCTCGTGCGATGCGATGGCCCCCTCCAGCAGCGACGTCCGCATCCGTACCGAGGTCAGGCTCTGCGCCAGCGAGTCGTGGACCTCGCTCGCCAGCAGCTGGCGCTCCTCCATGACCGCCGCATGCAACTCCGCCTGCAGGAGCCTGGCGTTCTCGAGTGCAAGGCCCAGAACCTCGGCGAGCGCCGGCAGCAGGTCCACGACCTCGGCCGGAAGCGCATCGTCGGTTGGAACGAACAAGGCCAGCACGCCGCACGAGCGATCGCGAAACGACAGCGGATACGTCAGGACGCGTCGGGCCGGATCACCGTGCGACGAAATTTCTTGGACGCAAGCGCAGGCCTCGGACGAACTGCACAGCGATTCCTGGATCATCGCGGCGCCGCAAACGCCGCAATCCGCCGGAACTTCGGCGCAGCGCATCGCGAAGGGTGCAGGAATTCGGTCTGCGGCGACGAGGTGCAGCGTCCGCGCCGACGCGTCCAGCATCCGCAGCGTCGCCGCAAGCGTGCCGCTGCGCTGCACAAGCACGTGCATCATCCGCACGATCGGTGCGTAGACGTCCTTCGCCTCGGCGGCGGCATTCGATGACGCAGGCTTCACGGCATCGACGTCTTGCCGCGCGGCGGACCTCTGCAACATGCCTGTCTCCCGGAACATCGTCGGCCGCTGGCGAACATCGAATGCACCGCGCCTAACCCATCGGCGCTGCCGCGAACCTTGTCGTGTTCTAACCAGTTAGTTTGCGCGTTGGATCGTCGCCGCGCAATCCGATTCAGCGGGCGAATGCTCGAGAATTGCGCCGGATCAGACCGTCACGGGCGCCGAGCCGTGCCCCGCCGATCGACGGTACCCCCCATCTGGGTAGGCCGCGCCACGCCCAATCGGGAATGGACGCATGCCGTCGACATTGCGCCTAATGGCTTCTGGTCCCGCAGCGGCCCGCCTCGCCGGCGGCGAGGCTTTGCGACCCTATTTTTCAACTTCGACCCGCGCCGATGCCGACGACGCCTCTGCACGATCCGATCGCATCGCCGATGCCCGACGCGGTGACCGCGGTCAAGACGACGACCTGCTATATGTGCGCGTGCCGTTGCGGCATCCGCGTGCATCTGCGCAACGGCGAAGTGCGGTTCATCGAGGGAAATCCGAATCACCCGCTGAACAAGGGCATCCTCTGCGCCAAGGGTTCGTCGGGCATCATGAAGCAGTACTCGCCCGCGCGACTGACGCAGCCTTTGCTACGCAAGCCGGGTACCGAGCGCGGGGCCGGAGAATTCGTCGAGATTCCGTGGGAGCAGGCGTTCGACCTGCTCGAGCGGCGGCTGTCGGCGATCCGGGCATCGGATCCGAAGCGTTTCGCGCTGTTCACGGGTCGCGACCAGATGCAGGCGCTGACCGGTCTCTTCGCCCGGCAGTTCGGGACGCCGAACTATGCCGCCCACGGCGGCTTCTGCTCGGTCAACATGGCCGCCGGGATGATCTACACGATCGGCGGCTCGTTCTGGGAATTCGGCGGTCCGGACCTCGAGCGGGCGAAGCTGTTCGTGATGATCGGCACCGCTGAGGATCATCACTCCAATCCGATGAAGAACGCGCTGTCGGCGTTCAAGCGCGCCGGTGGCCGTTTCGTTGCGATCAATCCGGTTCGCACGGGCTACGCAGCGATCGCCGACGAATGGGTACCCGTCCGGCCCGGCACCGACGGCGCCCTGCTGCTGGCGCTGATCCGCGAAATCATCGCGCTCGGACTCTATGACCGCGAGTTTCTCGCCCGCTACACGAATGCTGGGCAACTCGTCGACCTGGACGCCGACAGCGACGCCTTCGGACTGATGTTGCGAAATGCCGAAGGCGACGTTGTCAACCCGTTGCGCCCGCACAACTTCTTTTGGTGGGACCGCCTCACGAACGGGCCGGTGGCCGACCATGCTGAAGGGACCGATCCGGCATTGCTGGGCAGTTTCCGGATGCCCGATGGCAGGCCCGTCAAGCCGGCCTTCCAGCTACTCGAGGAAAGGGTGCGCGACTGCACCGCGGAATGGGCCGAAGGCATTACCGGCATCCCGGCGAAGACGATCCGCCGCCTGGCGCACGAGATGGGCGTCACGGCGCGCGACCACAAGATCGAATTGCCGATCTCCTGGACGGACTGCTGGGGACGCACGCACCCGAACGTGACCGGGAATCCGGTCGCGTTCCATGCGATGCGCGGACTCGCGGCCCACTCCAACGGCTTCCAGACGATCCGCGCCTTGGCGATATTGATGTCGCTGCTCGGAACGATCGACCGTCCAGGTGGCTTCCGGCACCGCGCGCCCTATCCGCGCGCCGTGCCCCCGAACGCGCGCCCGCCCAAGGGTCCGCAGGCCGTCAGGCCGAACGCGCCGCTGGACGGCGCACCGCTGGGCTGGCTTGAAGGTCCCGAGGACCTCTTCGTCGACGACGCCGGCACGCCGGTGCGACTCGACAAGGCATTCTCCTGGGAACACCCCTTGTCGGCGCACGGCCTGATGCACAACGTGATCACGAATGCCTGGCGCGGTGATCCGTATCCGATCGACACGCTGATGATCTTCATGGCCAACATGGCGTGGAACTCCAGCATGAACACCACGGAAGCGCGGCGCATGCTGGTCGACCGCGACGACGCTGGCGAGTACCGGATCCCGTTCCTCGTGGTTTGCGACGCGTTTCACTCCGAAACCACAGCCTTCGCCGACCTGGTGCTGCCGGACACGACCTATCTGGAGCGCCACGACGCGATGTCGTTGCTCGACCGGCCGATCTCGGAATTCGAGGGCCCGGTCGATTCGGTGCGCATCCCGGTCGTACCGCCCACCGGCGCGTGCAAGCCGTTCCAGGAGGTGCTGATCGAGCTCGCCAGCCGCCTGAAGTTCCCGGCCTTCGTCAAGCCCGATGGCAGCCGCCTGTATCGCGACTACCCGGACTTCATCGTCAACTACGAAACGGCGCCCGGCTCCGGGATTGGATTCCTCGCCGGCTGGCGCGGCCCCGACGGGACCAAGTCGATGCGCGGCGAACCGAATCCGGCGCAGTGGGAGATGTACGCGAAGAACGACTGCGTCTTCCATCTGCGCCTGCCGCCGGGCCTGCAGTACATGCGCAACTGGAATCGTGATTACATGGAATGGGCGCAGAAGGTCGGCCTGCGCCGCGATCGCGATCCGATCGTCATCCATGTCTACTCGGAATTCCTGCAGCGCTTCCGGCTCGCCGCGCAGGGCCGCGGGACCGGGCGGCGGCCACCGGAGCATCTGCGCAAGCGCGTCGCCGATTTCTTCGACCCCTTGCCGTTCTGGTATCCACCGCTCGAGGAGCAGGAAACCGATCCGGCACGCTACCCGCTGCATGCGATCACGCAGCGGCCGATGGCGATGTATCACTCCTGGGATTCGCAGAACGCGTGGCTGCGCCAGATCCACGCGCACAACACGCTGTTCGTTCATCCGCGCACGGCGCGCGCCGAGGGCATCGGCAACGGCGACTGGATCTGGGTCGAGTCGCGATGGGGCAAGGTACGCTGCATTTGCCAGTATTCCGAGGCCGTGGAGCCCGGCACCGTCTGGACCTGGAATGCCATCGGCAAAGCGGCCGGCACCTGGGGCCTGAGCGCCGATGCGAACGAGTCGCAGAAGGGCTTCCTGCTCAATCACCTGATCAGCGAGGAACTGCCGCCGGACGCGGCAGGCCGGCGATTGTCGAACTCCGATCCATTGACCGGGCAGGCCGCCTGGTACGACGTCAAGGTTCGCATCCGGGCGGCCGACGCGGCCGAGCCGCGCCAGACCTGGCCGCAGTTCGCGGTGACACCGCGACCGCCGGGTACCCGCCGCTGGTTGCCCGCCTGGCGCGCCTACTTCGCCGGGCGTGGCGATACGAAGGGACCGGACGACGTTGCGCCCAAGCCTGCCGCGCTCGGAGATCCGCAATGACGCAACTGGCGCTGGTCATCGACCTGAACGTCTGCGTCGGCTGCCACGCCTGCGTGACCAGCTGCAAGCAGTGGAACACGTCGGGGGCAGCCGGGCCGCTCGCCGATTTCGAGCCCTACGGCCGGGATCCAACCGGCACGTTCTTCAATCGCGTCCAGACCTTCGAGGTCGGCGAATTCCCGCTGACGCAGACGGTCCATTTCCCGAAGTCCTGCCTGCACTGCGTCGATCCACCCTGCGTACCGGTCTGCCCGACCGGCGCCAGCTACAAGCGTGCCGAAGACGGCATCGTGCTGGTCGACTACGACAAGTGCATCGGTTGCAACTACTGCACCTGGGCCTGCCCCTACGGCGTCCGCGAGTTGGATGAGGCGCGCAAGGTGATGACCAAGTGCACGCTGTGTGTCGACCGGATCCACGACGCCGCGCTGCCGCCCGCCGAGCGCAAGCCGGCTTGCGTGCTGGCCTGCCCGACCAGCGCCCGATTGTTCGGCGACGTCGACGATCCGGATTCGAAGGTTTCGCGGGCCATCGCCGAGCGCGGCGGCTACACGTTGATGCCCGAATGGGGCACGCAGCCTGCCAACCACTATTTGCCGCGCTATCCGACCTCAACCACGATACGGACCGAGCAGTTGGTGCGCGCCGAAAATCCGCTGCGCGTCGACGGCCGCCAGCCGGAATACGGCAGCGGCGCGCCGCTCGACGCCGAATGGGAACACTGAAGGGATACCGATGAAGCCGGCCTACTCGGTGATCCTGTTGACGACCCTGATCGGCACCGCCCAGGGGCTCGTTCTTGCGCTGGTCGGCGTCGAGATCGCGGCGCTGGCGTCGACGCTGCCGATCGAACCGCTGCGCCCGTTCCTCGTGGCCGGCGCTGCCGTCGCGGTGGCGCTTGCGATGCTCGGGCTGCTCGCATCGTTCTTCCATCTCGGGCATCCCGAGCGCGCGTGGCGCGCAGCCGCGAGTTGGCGCACGTCGTGGCTGTCGCGCGAAGTCATCGCCCTGCCGCTCTTCATCGCGCTGGCCGCCGGCTATGGGCTTGATCACTATGCTGCCGGGCGATCGACGGTGATCGTCGGTATCGCGGCGGCGACCGCGAGCATGGCGTTGTTCGTTTGTACCGGCATGGTCTATGCCGCGGTGCGCGTGATACGCGAATGGGCGAGCCCGCTGACGGTCGCCAACTACACGCTGCTCGGGTCCGCGTCCGGGATGACCCTGGCGGCGGCGACGGCGGCCTACGGGGCACCGGACCATGCAATTTCTCTGGCGCGGCTCGCGCTGCTGCTGACGGTCGCCGGCGCCGCCGGCCGCATCGCCGCCCTCGATCGTAACGCGCGCCTGGCACGACAACCGAAATCGACGCCGCAAAGCGCGATCGGCATCCGGCACCCGCGCATCGTCCAGACCTCGCAGGGTGCGATGGGCGGCTCGTTCGGAACCCGCGAATTTCATCATGGCGCCTCGGACAGCGCGATGAAGGCCGTGCAATGGACCATGCTGGCCGGAGCGTTCGCAATCCCGGCCGCATTGCTCGCCATCGCGCTCGCGAGGAACGACGGAATCGCCACGCCGCTGGCCGCGGCGTTCGCGATCCAGTATGCAGGCCTGCTCGCGGAGCGATGGTTCTTCTTCGCGCAGGCGCGGCACCCGCAGAATATCTATCACGGCCATCGCGTGTGAATGCAACTGCCTGCCCAGAGCTGCGTCACCTCGTTGCGGCCACCGGTTGCCTGCTCGCGCTCGCCATGCTTTCGCCGGCCGCGGCGTCCGAGAGTGGGGTTGCGGCCGGTGCCGCAGGCGGCTGGTGGATTTGGCCGCTGGCGCTGTTCGGGATCTGCTTTCTGCTCGGCATCGTCGCCGTACCCGCCGGCGTCGGTGGCGGCGTCCTCTACGTACCGATCGTCGGCGGCTTCTTTCCCTTTCACCTCGACTTCGTTCGCAGCGCGGGGCTGCTGGTCGCGATGGCGAGCGCGCTGGCCGCCGCGCCGCCGCTGCTGCGCGGCCGGCTTGCCGACCTGCGCCTGGCCTTGCCGCTGATGCTGGTCGCCTCGGTGACGTCCATTTTCGGGGCCTTGCTCGGGCTCGCCCTGCCCGCGGACGTCGTCCAGGTCGCACTCGGCATCGTCGTGCTCGGGATCGTCGCGCTGATGACCTTCGCGCGACGAACCGACGCTCCGGCGGCAGGCCCGCAGGGAACCATCGGCACCGCACTGCACCTGTCGGGTTGGTATCGCGATGTCGCCACCGGACACGAGGTCCAATGGTCGGCACATCGCGCAGGCTGGGGCCTCGGGCTCTTCGCGATGATCGGCGTGCTTGGTGGCGTGTTCGGCGTCGGCGCCGGCTGGGCGAACGTTCCCGTGCTGAACCTAGTCATGGGCGTTCCGCTGAAGGTCGCCGCCGGCACCAGCGGCCTGATCCTCACCGGGGCCAGCGCGTCGGCGAGCTGGATGTACCTGAACTCGGGTGCCATGCTGCCGATGATCGCGGTGCCGTCGGCGATCGGCATGATGCTCGGAGCCCGCATCGGAGCCCGGCTCCTGCGCGTGCTGCCGGCCGCGCTGGTCCGCCGGATGGTGATCGGATTGCTGCTATTTTCCGGCCTGCGCGCCATCGCCAAGGGAGCTGGCATTGGTCTCTGAATCGGTCAGCGCGTCGCGTGCGAATACCGGTGAATCGGCACAGGAGCGCTTCGCCGTGGCCACCCAGCTTGCAACCCGTCTCGGCATGGTGGCACTCGTCGCGACCTTCGTCCCGTACGCGGCGCGCTGGACGCCTGGCCGCGTTGCGCCGGAAGTCCTGCCCGCGCTATGGACCCGGCCGCTTCGTTCGTATCTGGAGCGGGCCCAGACGGGCACCGGATGGCAATGGACCACCTCGCTCGGATCCGGCGACAGTGCCTGCCTGATCGGGATCGCCATCCTGTGCGCCGCATCGGCCGTCGCGCTGCTTGCAGCCCTCGGCGTATTCTGGCGTGGGCGCGACCGCATCTCGGCCACCCTGTGCATCGCCCAGATCGGCGTGTTGGTCGTCGCAGCCAGCGACGCATTGTCGCGCTGACCACGCCGCTGCTTCGCGTTGCTGACGCTTGGGCCGCTACCGGCGCTGGGAGCCCCGCCATGAGTCGTACCTCGCCGAGCCTGCTTCTGGCGACCGAGCATTCTGAATACGACGCCGGCGCCGAACGCGTGGCGCTGGATCTCGCACGCCGCACCGGGCAGCCGCTCGCGATTGTCGTTCCGATCGTCACGAACCCCGAATTCGAGGCCTCGGCGCCGGACGTCGCGCTGCGCGGTGATCAGGACGCGGCCGCGCGGGTCGCGGCGCTGCGCGCCGCCGCGGCGCGCGCCGGCGTCGACGTGGCCATCGAGGTGCGGCGCGCCGACGAAGCGTGGCGCGCCATCGTCGCGGCGGCACGGATGCGCGCGGCGGACCGGCTCGTCGTCAGGCGCCGCGGCCGTCGCGGCTTCCTCGCCCAGTTGCTGGTCGGCGAAATGGTCAACCGGGTCGCGGCGAACGCACCGTGCGGCGTGCTGTTCGTGCCGCGCGAGGCTGCGTCCTGGACCGGGCGCGTGATCGCCGCGATCGATGAATCGTCAATCGACACCGCCGGATCGAGCGCGTTGCGGATGGTCGCGGCCGCTGCGACCGAGGCCGCACGCGGCGCGTTGCCGCTGCTGATCATCGGCGTCATCGCCAGGGATTTGCCAGCGCCGCGGGATCGGATGCTGCACACGCTCGACCTGCTCCGCACGATGCCCGATGTCGCGGCGTTACCATCGTCGATCGAACTGCGCATCGGGCGGATCGATGAAGCGATTCTCGGCCCGGACGGCGCCGGGTCCACCGACCTCATCGTCATCTGCCGCCGAACCGCGAATGGCGATGCGCTGGCCCCCGCCGTGCAAGCGGTCATCGGCAAGGCGCAGGGGGCGGTGCTCGTCACCGCAAACTGAAGAGCGCTTGCCCCCCGGCGCCGAGGTTCAGAAGCGCAGGCCCCAGGCGATGCCGAGCGAATCCTCGTACATCGAGATCGTCTCGGTACCACCGTTGCCCGGCCCGGCCAGGCTCGGGCTGTTGAAGATCGAGGGCCCGGACGTGGAATTGCGCTGCGCATGCATGTAGGCCAGCGTCAGTTCGGAACCGGTCCCAAGGGCGAAGGTCGCGCCGAGCGTGTAGTGGTTCTTGACGACGCCCGGTGCGAGGATGTTGAAGGTCACGTCCTGCGCCTGGATCGGATTGTTGCAGTGGTTGTAGCCGGCGCGCAGCGTCACGGCCGGATTCAATGCCCACTGCACACCCAGCTTGACGACGTTGACGTCCTGCCAGCCAAAGCCTGGTCCGTTGTTCGCGCCGAGGGGCGCCGGGTTGCTGCTCGGGTTGTGGACCGATGGCACGCCGCTGTAGACGATGCGCTCGAAGTCGAGCCGCAGATTCAAGCCCTGGGCAGGATCGAATCCAGCGCCGACCGCATAGTGCTCGGGGATGTCGAAGCGGCCCTGCTCGGCGAACAAGCCCTTGTACTGGTCGAACTTTCCCATCCGCATCTTTGACGTGTACATCGCGCCGAGCGACAGTGCATCGATCCGCGCGAAGTAGCCGACGCGCACGCCGAATCCCGTCGAGTGGGCATAGCCGTTGTTCGTCACCGAACCCGGACTGCTGGTGAACGGCGGGAAGCCAGGCGCATTGTCGAAGGCCTGCAGCCCGGTGGCGCGGAAGCGCTGATAGGCAAACAGTGGCGCAATGCCGAAAGACTGCTGGGGTAGCGTCTTCATCGAGAAGGTCGGCGCGAACAGCAACTGCGTGAGGTCGACGCCGAGCCCGCCCTGTCCGCACAGGCCGTTGGCCGGATGTCCGGGTTGCCCGCAGCTGGCGACACCACCGGGATAATTGGTGTTCATCCCGCCATTGCCGTAGATGCTGATGCCCAGTGAAGTGTCCGGCGACAACAGGTTGTTGTAGCCCAGCTCCGGGATGTAGAAATTGTTGCTGTCGCTGTCGGCGGAAAAATCGAATGCACCGCCGATACTGCCGGTGCGCGCGGCGCTGCGGTGTGGACTGAACCAGTCCAACCCGAGATCGAGCCGGCTGCCCGCAAAGATCATCGTTGCCGGATTGTTAGCCCCCCCAAACGCGTCGTCGACGGATGTGATCGCCGCGCCGCCCTCGCCCTTCGCCTTCATGCCGTAGCCGTGCGAAAAGTAGCCATCTGTGGCCAGCGCGCTCCCCGCAAGCGGCGCGAGGGCGACGCCTAAGAGCAGCGGCAGGATGCCCCTTCCGATCTTCATCTCCCCTCCGTGGCCCGGCTGGATGCCGGTTCGATCTAGATGAAAAGGCAGACATCCGTATTGCCGGCGAACCCCATGAACGTGGCGGCACCGCCATAGACGATTCCGTCGATGAAGTCGCTCTTCTTGAAGTCGAACAGGTCCACGGTCATCTGGCAGGCGATGAACTTGACGTCGGCTTCGATGCAGACCTCGCGCAGGCTCTCGATCGAGGCCACGCCCTTGCTCTTGATCTTCTGCTTCATCATCATCGTCGCCATGCTTTCCATCCCGGGCAGCGCCTGCACCAGGACTGGCATCGGGATGGGCATTGGCATCGCCGGATTACCCAGAGGGCTGACCTTGACGTCAGACAGGTCCTTCTTCAGCAGCTGCAGGCCATAGAAAGTGAAGAAGACCTGCACCTCGTAGCCGAGCGTCGCGGCCGTCGACGCGAGGATGAACGGCGGATAGGCCATGTCCAACGTGCCCTTGGTCGCGATGATCGCCATCTTCTTGTCCAAGCTCTTCTCCTGTACGACGTTCGCGCGCATATGGCCTCGCTACGCCGCGCACCGGTCGCGACGCCCCCACTGGTGCCGCGAGACGGGCGGCACGCGACGTCGGCCGCCCGGGACTTCCTATTTGCGGCGCAGGAAGAACACGAATTCCTTGCCCAGGGTCTCGGTGGAAAGCAGCGCATTGCCGGTCTGCTCGGCGAAGGCCTCCATGTCCTTCAGCGAGCCGACGTCCGTCGAGACGACCCTGAGAACCTGACCGCTCGCCATTTCGTTGAGCTGCTTCTTGGTCTTGACGATCGGCAGCGGACATTGCAGTCCGCGCGCGTCGAGTTCACGATCGAATTGCATGGTGTCCGGCCTCCGCGATGCCATGGGGCCCGATGCGCGCGACGCGCGACGGCCCTTTCCCGCATGTAGGTATTAGGCGCAATCGACGGCATCGACGTCTACACCCGCCATGGGTAGCAACCGTCTTACCCATCCGGGTAACTCGGGTTACTCGATGGGGTATGCCGGTCGATTGCGCCTGTGCCGCGGGATAATGATCGCCGGTTCGCCCCGCAATGAAGGAGTTTGCATGGCTCGACCGATCGCCATCCCGATTGTCGCCTCGAAACCGAGCGCGTCGGCCGATGACTGCGGTGACGAACCGTTCGCGTTGCAAGTGCTCGGCAATTCGATGCGCCCGGAATTCGCCGACGGCGACGTCGTCGTCGTCGCGCCGGGTGAGCTGGCACGCGACGGATCGTTCGTCATCGCGCTATGCGACGGCGAATGGCAGCTGCGCCAACTCGTTGGCGCGCCGGGGCGGTGGATGTTGCACTTGCTGGAGCCCGGCGGCTCGCCGCAGCAACTGACCGGGCTCGAGGCGGTGCGCGGTGTCGTGATACAGAAACGCAGCGGTGCGCACCGTCGTGTATTGAAGCGCTACACGTGACGGGAGTCACGGTCCATGCGCTTCCTCTTGCGCTACGGCCGTGTCAGCATCGCGTCGGCCTGCCGCAGATCGTCGTCGGTCAGCGCACCGGCTGCTGCCGCCAGCTCGAGGCGCGCGACGATCGCCGCGAGTCGGGTCTGGGCCAGTGTCAGCTGTTCGCGGTCCCGCTGCGCGCGCGCATCGAGCAGGTCGAGCGTCGTCCGCGCGCCGACCTCGCGACCCAGTTCCGTGGCATCGACGCGCGCCCGCGCTGAAAGAAGCGCCTTCTGGCGCGCCTCCACCTGGGCGAGGTCACCATGGAGCGCGAGCCATGCGGCGCGCGCGCGTCGTGTCGATTCCAGTTCCGCGCCGCGAACACCCTCTTCCGCCTGCTCGGCGAGTGCGACCGATTCGTCTTGGCGCGCACTCAGCATGCCCGACGTGAACAAGGGCACATTCAGCTGGACGCCGACGAAGAGCGACCGCGACGTCAGGCTGCCGCTGCCCCAGCCGCTGTCGCCCTGGAGACGATCGCCGGCCGCCTTCGCGACCAGGTCGACGGTGGGAGACCAGCCATGGCGCGTCTTATCGGCCTCGGCGCGCGCGACGTCACGGTCGAGCTTCCGGACGCGCAATTGCGGCGCATTGCTCCGGGCACGCTCGAGCCAGACCTCGAGCGGACCGGCATCGAGCGCGGCGATCGAAACGTCCGGATTGAATGCGCGCAGCCCGTCTGCCGACAAGCCCGTGCGGTCCGCGAACTCGGCGCGCCTTTGTTCGAGCTCGTCCCGGGCCGCGATCTCGGCAGCGACGATCTCGTCGTAGCGGGCCTCGGCCTCGATCGAATCGGTGATGGGCAGCTTGCCCTCGTCGTAGAGCGCCCGGCTCACGTCGCGGGCCTCCTGCGTCGACGCCTTCTGCGCCCGGATCGACGCCAGCGTATCGTCCGCCGCGACGACGGCGACGTAGGCCCGGACCGTCGCCAGCATCGCCTGCTGCGTATTCGCCGCCAGCTGCGCGTCAGCCAGTTCACGCTGGGTGGCCAGTTGGCGCGCCGCGGCCGATTTCTCGGCGTTGTAGAGCGGCTGCCGCAGGGCGACCGACCAGTCGGTGCCGATCCCGCCGGCAACGCGCGTGCGGAACGTGGCGTCGTTCGACGTGCCGAAGCCCGGCGCGCTGAACTGCGCGCCGGTCATCGTGCGCTCGTCGCTCACGTAGGACCCGGACGCCGACAGGACGACCTGCGGACGCAGCAACGCGCGCGCCTGGCGCTCCTTGGTCTGGCCGGCGCGCTGGCCGGCCAGCGCCGAGGCATAGTCCGGATCGTGGGTCTGCGCCGCCAGCCACGCGTCGAGCAGCCCTGGGCCCGCCGATGCCGCCGTGCCGGACGCTGCCAGCGCCGCGGTCACGACCGCCCTGATCGTCGCGACCTTCATGATCAGGTACCCGCCTGCACGCCGAGCCGCCGCAACATCGACTCCATGAGGCACCAGCGCGTCAATCCGCTCTGCAGCAGGTTGGCGCCGACAAAAGCGGTGACCCAGAGCCAGTTGCTGCTGAAGTACAGCGGGCTGCCCTGCGCGCCGAACAGCAGCGACAGCAGGATGAAACAGCCCGCGACGACGCGGACGATCTGCCAGGACTTCATCGGTGGACTCCTTCTTGCAGGCCGGGACGACCCGCGCCAGCACCCTCATGCTGGCCACGGTACGCGGCGTAGTAGAGCAGCGGGATGACGACGAGCGTCAGCAACGTCGATACGGCGATGCCGAAGATCAGCGAAATCGCCAGCCCGTTGAAGATCGGGTCGTCGAGGATGAAGAACGCGCCGAGCGTCGCCGCCAGTGCGGTCAGCACGATCGGCTGAGCCCGCACCGATGCGGAACGCACGATCGCATCCTTGAAGCGCGCGCCCTCGGCGAGCTGCAGGTGGATGAAGTCGACCAGCAGGATCGAATTGCGGACGATGATGCCCGCCAGCGCGATCATCCCGATCATCGAGGTCGCGGTGAACTGTGCATGCAGCAGCGCGTGCCCGGGCATCACGCCGATGATCGTCAGCGGGATCGGCGCCATGATGATCAGCGGCGTCAGGTACGAACCAAACTGTGCAACCACGAGAAGGTAGATCAGCACCAGCCCGACCGCGTAGGCCAGACCCATGTCGCGGAAGGTCTCGTAGGTGACCTGCCACTCGCCGTCCCACTTGACGGCGAAACCGCTGTAGGGATCCGCGGGCTGCCTGATGAAATACTCGTCCAGCAGGCGGCCGCCTGGCGTGGCGATCCCCGCCAATCCCGAACGCATCGCAAACATCCCGTACAGCGGGCTGTCGACCCGCCCCGCCATGTCGCCGACGACATAGACCACCGGGAGCAGATCCTTGTGATACCGCGGCTGCTCGCGAACGCCGGCTTCGACCGTGACCAGCTCGCCGATCGGAATCAGCGCGCCGCTGGCGCCGCGCACGCCGAGCTGCAGCAGCGGGACGAGGTCCGACCGCGCCTCCACCGGCAGCTGCAGGCGGGTGCCCGCCGGATACTTGCTCGCGTCGTGCAAATAGGTGATGCTGTCGCCGCCGAGGCCGGCGAGCAGCGCCTGGACAATGACCTGTTGCGGGACCCCGGCCAGCGCAGCCTTGCGCCGGTCGATGTTCAGCACCTGCTTCGCCTGCGGCGCAATCGTCGAATCGTCGACGTCGACGACCCCGGGCGTCGCCGCGAACAGGTCACGCACGCGATGCGCGACCTCGACCGTCCCGGCGTAGTCGGGTCCGTAGACCTCGGCGACGATCGGCGCGAGCACCGGCGGCCCGGGCGGGACCTCGACGACCTTGACGCGGGCGCCGTAGCGCGCCCCGATGCGGGCAAGCTCCGGGCGCACGCGGGTGGCGATCGCGTGGCTTTTCGCGTCGCGCAACTGGCGGTCGACCAGGTTGACCTGCAGGTCGCCGACCTCCCCGCCGCTGCGCAGGTAGTACTGGCGCACCAGGCCGTTGAAGTTGATCGGCGCGGCGAGCCCGGCATAGGCCTGGTAGTCGACCGCCTCCGGAACGGTTGCGACATACGCGCCCATCTCGTGCAGGACCGCCGCGGTCCGTTCGACCGGCGTGCCGGCCGGCATGTCCACGACCACCTGGAATTCGGACTTGTTGTCGAACGGCAGCATCTTCAGGACGACCAGTTGCAGCACCGGGAGTGCGACCGACAAGCCGATCAGCACGACGATTGCCAGCCACAGCAACAGGCGATGGCGTCCTCCGCGCCGATCGTCGATGAAAGGCGCGAAGATCCGCGAGAACAGGCCCGTCATCCGGTGCGCCAGCGCATCGCCGTGCGCGTCGGGCGCGCGGGCGAGCAGGCGATTCGCCAGCCATGGCGTCATGACGAACGCGACGGCCAGGGAGATCAGCATGCCCATGCTCGCGTTGATCGGGATCGGACTCATGTAAGGTCCCATCAGCCCTGACACGAAAGCCATCGGCAGCAGCGCCGCGATGACCGTCAGCGTCGCCAGGATCGTTGGCCCGCCGACCTCGTCGACGGCGCGCGGGATGACCTCGAGCAATGGCCGATGCGGCTCGAGGCGCTTGTGGCGGTGGATATTCTCGACGACGACGATCGCGTCGTCGACCAGGATGCCAATCGAGAAGATCAGCGCGAACAGCGAGACACGGTTCAGCGTGAAGCCCCAGGCCCAGGACGCGAACAGCGTCGTCGCGAGCGTCAGCACGACCGCCGCGCCGACGATGGCCGCCTCACGCCGTCCCAGCGCGAAGAAGACCAGTGCCACGACCGACGCGGTCGCGAAGAGCAGCTTGTGGATCAGCCTCTGCGCCTTGTCGTTCGCCGTGTCGCCGTAGTTGCGCGACACCGCAACCTCGACGCGTGCCGGTATGACGAGATTGCGTAGCGCGTCGATCCGCTGGACGACGGCCCGCGCCACCTCGACGGCGTTCTCGCCGGGCTTCTTCGTGACCGTCATCACGACCGCCGGCGTCTCGTGCGCCGACGCACCGGCCGTGCCGTGCCAGACGTAGTGCTCCGGCGCCGGCGGGCCGTCGTCGACGGACGCGACGTCGTGCAGGAATACCGGCTTGCCGGCCCGCGTCGCGACGACGAGATCGCCGACCGCGCGCGCATCGGCGAGAAACGGGCCGGCCTCGATGGCGACCGCACGATTCGCGTCGACGACTTCGCCGAGTGGCGCGCCGAGATTCGCCGAACGCAATGCCTGGTCGAGATCCGAGACTGCGACACCCGCGGAGCGCATCCGGCTCGGATCGAGGCGGATGTTGACCGCGCGACCCGGGCCGCCGAGTGTCGCGACCTCCCGGGTACCGCGCACGCGCTCGAGGTCCCCCTCGATCGAATGCGCGACCGCCTCGAGATCCGCGCCGCCGACGTCCGGATCCTTCGAGTACAGCGTCAGCGTGACGATCGGTACGTCGTCGATGCCCTTGGGCTTGACGAGCGGCTGCAGGACGCCCAGGTTGCGCGGCAGCCAGTCCTGGTTCGACTGCAGCGTATCGTAGAGCCGCACGAGCGCCTCGGTCCGCGGCACGCCCACCTTGTACTGGACCGTCAGCACGGCGAGTCCGGGCCGGGAAACCGACATCACGTGCTCGACGCCGCTGATGCGCGACAGCACCTGCTCGGCGGGCGCGGCGACCATCTGCTCGACGTCGCGCGCCGCGGCGCCCGGGAACGGGACCAGCACGTTGGCCATCGTGACGTTGATCTGCGGCTCTTCCTCGCGTGGCGTCACGAACACCGCGAACAGGCCCAGCAGCAGCGCCACCAGCGCCAGCAGCGGAGTGATCTGCGCGGCCTGGAACTGGCGCGCGATACGACCCGAGATTCCGAGGCGATCGGACGCGGCGTCCGGGGCGTTCGAGCTCATCTTGCGATTCCGGCGGCGGCCGCGAGCGGATCGACCGCGACGTGCTCGCCAGGTTCCAGCCCTGCAAGCAGTTCGATCCGATCGCCGAAGGATCGGCCGACGCGCACCTGGCGCAGCATCGCCTTGCCGTCAGGACCGACGACGTACACCGCCGACATTTCGGCGCGCCGCAGAACCACCTTCAACGGCAATGTCCAGCGCCCGCCCTGCGCGACATGCGACCGAAAGCCGACCCGTGCGAACATCCCCGGGCGGCGCCGTTCGAATTCCGCGGCCGGCGGCAGCGCGACGCGCACCTCGACCGTGTGGGTGGCCGGGTCCGCCGTCGGCAACACGGTGACTCCGCGCGTCGCGATTTCGATCGCCCCCGATCCGCTCCCCGGGATATCGACGCTGACCGGGCGCGCCGCATCGAGATCCCGGGCGACGCTCTCGGGTACCGCGGCAACGACACGCATCGAATCCGGATCGAACAACGTCATCAAGGGCCGGCCCGGGGAGGCCATGTCGCCGAGCGCCACGTCGACGCTCGCCAGCACGCCGGCGTAGGGAGACCGCAGCGCGTGGAAGCCTGCCTCGACCTGCGCCGCGCCCGACTGGGCCGTGGCCGCCTGCGACCTGGCCAAGGCCGACTGGAAGCGCGCCTCGGCCTGGTCGAATGCCGCCTGGCTGAGGTATTGCTTGTCGCGCAGTCGCCGCGCGCGCTCGAATTCACCCTGCGCCGCGTGCAACTCGGCGTCGGCCGAGGCCGACTCGGCTTGCCGCGCAGCCGACTCCTGCCGGGCGACGCGCTCGTCGATGCGCGCCAGCAATTGGCCCGGCCGGACCCGATCCCCCGCCCTGACCGGCAAGGCAACGATCGCGCCGGGCACCTGCGCCGCAATGCTGGACTGTCGAACCGCCTCGACGGTGCCATCGGCGACGTAGAGCCCGCCCTCGCCGGCCGGCTGGATTTGGACCGTCTCCAGGCCAGCGGCGGTCGACAGGCCGACCATCCCAAGAAGGAGGAGACCGGATACAGCCATCATCGATTTGCGCATCGCTCGCTTCCACATCCTGCCGGCGCGGGCGAATCGGCATCGCGCCACGTGCCCCCGCCAACTTCCGGCTTGGTCAAAAGACTTTACTATTTCGCTATATTGGCATACTCTTGATATCTTATGCAAGCATGCATCGTCTAAGATCATGACAAACCCTTGCCGGCCCGTGGATGCGTTCATGGATGGACTGGACGATGCGGCGCTCGAACGAGTCGCTGACTACTTCAAGGCGCTGTCGGAACCGACGCGCCTCAAGTTGCTCAATGCGTTGCGCTCGGGTGAGCGCAATGTCGGAGCGTTGACCGCCGAAATCGGCGTGAGCCAGGCCAACGTATCCAAGCATCTCGCGTTATTGCTCGCTTCTGGCGTCGTCGAGCGGAGGCCGCGTGGAACGAACTCCTTCTACCGCATCGCCGACACGGGCACATACCAGCTATGCGACCTGGTCTGCGGGCAGATCGGCAAGCGCTTCGCATCCGAAATCGCGCAGCGGGCAGGATTCCTCGCTGCGGCCAAGCCGCGGCGCCATCGCTAGGTTGTGCGTGGTCGGACCTGCAGCCGGATTCGTTCTTAGCGAGAAATGTCCTCGGCGCGGGCCTCGAGGTGCGGGCCCAGTCGACGCACGATCAGCGCCCGTGCCCAATCCATGAATGCCTGTACCCGCGCCGTTCGTTTGCTCGACGTCGGCGTCACCAGCTGCAGCGGCAACGACGGGCACTGCCACCCCGGCAGCACGCGAATGAGCGCGCCGCTTGCGAGATAGTGGCTTGCCACGAACTCGGCAAGCACGAACAGACCCAGGCCGTCGAGAGCCGCACTCAAGGCGGCCGCACTATCGGTCGTGACGAAACGGGCCGGGACGTCCTGTACGGCGACCCGGCCTTCCCGCTCCAGACGCACCGACCGAATCTTGCCGGTGGATGCAAGCACGTAGCCGACCTGGTGGTGACGAGCGAGCTCGTCCGGACTTGACGGAAGGCCGTACCTTTCGATGTACGCAGGCGCAGCGCAAAGCGCGAAGCGCAGGTCGCCGAGACGCCGGGCCGTCAGTTGCGAGTCGGGCATGGCGCCGCCGCGCAGCGCGCAATCAACGCCTTCGCGAATGAGGTCGACCGTCCGGTCGCTGCAGCCCATTTCCAGCGTGATCTTCGGGTGGCGATCGAGGAAGCCGGCAATCTCCGGTGCAAAAACCTGGCGGCCCATGGCCACCGGCACGTTCACCCTCAGGTGGCCAGCAAGCGCACGGGAGCCCTTGCGCAGCGTCGACTCCGCCTCATCGACCTGCCCGAGAATTGCGCGCGCTTGCTCGCAATACGCCAGCCCCTCGGCCGTCGGCGTGACCTGGCGCGTCGACCGTACAAGAAGCCGTAAACCGAGACGGTCCTCGAGCTGCTGGACCTGCTGGCTGACGGTTGCCTTGTGCAAGCCCAATTGCTCGGCGGCTCTCGTGTAGCTGCCGCTATCCACGACCTGTACGAGCGCACGCATTGCGTCGAATCGGTCCATGCGGTCCCCCGTCGCCGCCACGATGGCCATCCGATTGTCGACGAAATCCAAACAGTGTGTCGGCGGGTCCGGTCTAGGCATGCCGGCGGCGGGCGTCCAGAGTCTCGCCTCGTCGACCACCCGCGCGAGAACGAACATGCTGAACCTTCAACCCCTCGACTCGTCCTGCCCCATCGACCAGCAGTTCCAGGCGACAGCGTCGCCGGTCGTTCTGGTCAACCTCTTCAACGTCGCCGAACAGGACATCCCGGCGCTGATGGCTGCGTGGGAGAAGGACGCCAACTGGATGAAGCGGCAGCCTGGCTTCCTGTCGACGCAACTGCATCGAGCCGTCGGCGAGAGCCGCATGTTCATGAACTACGCCGTCTGGGAGTCGGTCGGCCATTTCCAGGCCGCGTTCACGCATCCCGACTTCATCGGCGCACTCGCGGCGTACCCGTCGAGCGCCTTGGCCAGGCCGCACTTGTTCGAGAAGGTCGCGGTACCGAATCTCTGTGCGGCCTAGATCGAAGCGAGGTTTTGCATGCCCAAATTCGCGCACCGCATCGGAGGCGTCCTGGCTCCGCTGTGCATCGCCACATTCTTCCTCTCGACGGTCCTCACCGAGTTGTTCGGATCGCCCGCCGCCGTAGCGCGATTGAAATCGCTGATCGTTACGCCCGGCCTATGGATTCTGATCCCTGCCATCGCGGCCGCCGGCGGCAGCGGATTGATCCTGTCTCGGTCCCGCCAGGGTCGACTCGTCGACGCCAAGAAGAAGCGCATGCCCATCATCGCGGCCAACGGGCTACTGGTGCTCGTGCCCTGCGCGATCATGCTCAACCGCTGGGCAGCCGCCCGTTCCTTCGACGCCGCCTTTTACGCCGTGCAGGCGATCGAGCTGGTCGCGGGCGTGACGAATCTCGCGTTGATGAGCTTCAACATCCGTGACGGACTGCGCATCGCCGGGCGACTGCGCGTGCGGGCACACTCGTCCCCGATGAGCGGCTGAGCGCCGGCGCCGGCAGCGGCATGTGAGCTGGGGCCACGGATACGCGTACTGTCGGGCAGAATGCAGCATCCCGACGCCCGCAGGTGCGGTTGCCGAAGCGATGAGCCGCTCCCGAATTGAAAACCGTACCCTGCCCCCGTGCCTCCCCCCCCGGCACGGTCGGTCCTCGTACGTCGAAAAGAACCTGTGGCATCCGATCACCCAGGACCTGCCATCCACCCTCCTTGAGTACGCGCGGTTGATCGCCGGAGCGGATGGTTCGGGATTGATGCCTGACCGGATCGATCGCGCGCCGGGTCACGTTTCGCCGGGACTCAAGCCTTCCGCCGCCAAGCAGTACCCGACCGTCGCGCGTGCGCTCGAAGAGTCGCTCGGTGAATTCGCGCCGCACCAGGTGACGACGAAGGACCTTCTGCAAGCGCTGTCCCGACACTTCGACGGTGGGCCAAGCCTGCACAATCGTGCGCTAATCGGCGATGTGCTTGCGATTCGGCTCTCCGAGATCTCCGCCGACGGCGTCAGGGACGCGCATCTGCACGACCAGTGCACGAAATCCTTGACCGATGCCAAGCGACAGGGCAAGAACGCCCAGGCGCTCGGCGGACATAGCTCCCCCGCCATGACCGCGCGCGACATCCGCCAGCGCGAAACGATCGTCGCAGAACTTCCGAGTTCTCGACAACCGCTCGACATATTCGACAAATCGGGATCGTAAGTGCCTGATCTTCAAGATTTTTCGGCACACACCCCGATGATGCAGCAGTACCTGCGGCTGAAGTCTGCCTATCCGGACACGCTGCTCTTCTACCGGATGGGCGATTTCTACGAGATGTTCTACGACGACGCGGAGCGCGCCGCGCGGCTGCTGAACATCACGTTGACGTCACGCGGAACGTCCGCCGGCGCGCCCGTCAAGATGGCCGGCGTACCCGCGGTCAGCGTCGAGCAGTACCTCGCGCGCCTCGTGCGCCTCGGCGAATCGATCGCGATCTGCGAACAGATCGGCGACCCGGCGACGTCGCGCGGACCGGTCGAACGCCAGGTCGTGCGCGTCGTCACGCCGGGAACGCTGACCGACGGCGGCCTGCTGGAGCAGAAGGATGACGCCCGCCTCGCCGCCATCGCGATGGGCGACGCGGCGGGCAGCCGTCGCCATGGCAGCGCGCCGATCGGCATCGCCTGGCTGGTTCTCGCGAGCGGGGACTTGCGCGCGATGGTGACGACGCCGGCGGAGATCGCCTCCGACCTCGCGCGCATCGATCCGGCCGAGGTCGTGCTCGCCGAGGCGCAGCGCGGGCGCGAGGGGGGCCCGGTCGCGTCCTCTGCGGCGCTGACGGGCCTTGGGGGATGCCCGCTTCGCTTCGTGCCGGACTGGCATTTCGACGCGGAGCGCGGGCGTGCGCTGCTGTGCGAACAACTGGGCGTCGCGACGCTTCGCGCCTTCGGCATCGACGACCAGCCGGCGCTGCTCGCCGCCTGTGCGGCGCTGCTCGACTACGCGCAGAAGACGCAGAACGAGCGCCTTGCGCACGTGACGACGTTGCGCGTCGAATCCGCGCTGGACTATGTCGGCCTCGATCCGGCGACGCGGCGCAACCTGGAACTCACCGAGCCGCTGCACGATCCCGATGGCCCGACGCTGTTCCGGGTCGTCGACCACTGCGCGACCGGCATGGGGAGCCGCCGCCTGCGCCACTGGCTTCATCATCCGCTGCGCGACGACGCCGCGGCTGGCGAGCGACACGACCTGGTCGCCGCGCTGCGCGATGCGGATGCCGTCGCCGACGTCGCGACACAGCTGCGCGAGGTTCCTGACATCGACCGGATCGCCTCGCGGATCGGCCTCAAGACCGCCCGCCCGCGCGAGCTCGCCGCGCTGCGCGATGCCGCCGTCGCCGTGGAGCGCCTCGGCACGCGGCTGCAGCAGATCGGCGCGGAGCCGACGAACCGGATCGCGCAGCGGCTCGTCCTGCCGCAGTCGGCGATCGCACGCCTTCGGACGTCGCTGATGCAGGAGCCGGCCGCCAGCGCGCGCGATGGCGACGTGATCGCCGCCGGCGTCGATGCGGAGCTCGACGAGCTTCGATCGCTGCGCGACGACAGCGGGCAGTTCCTGCTCGACCTGGAGTCGCGGGAACGCGCGCGAACGGGAATTGCGAACCTGCGCGTCGAATACAACCGCGTCCACGGCTACTACATCGAGGTCACGCACGGCCAGGCCGACAAGGTGCCGGACGACTACCGGCGCCGCCAGACGCTGAAGAACGCCGAGCGCTACATCACGCCGGAGCTCAAGGCGTTCGAGGACAAGGCGCTTTCGGCGCAGGAGCGCGCGCGACAGCGCGAGCGGCTGCTCTACGACGAGCTCGTGGCTGCGCTGGCGCCGGACGTCCCGCGCCTGATCGCAGCGGCCGAGGCCCTCGGGACGGTCGATGCCATCGCTTCGCTGGCGCACCACGCGACGCTGGCCGGCTGGGTCCGGCCGCAGCTGGAACCCGATGCCGTCGTCGACATCGAAGGCGCGCGGCATCCCGTCGTCGAGCGTGCGCTGGACACCTACGTGCCCAACGACTGCCGCCTCGATAGCGAGCGCCGCCTCCTCGTGGTCACCGGACCGAACATGGGCGGCAAGTCGACGTACATGCGCTCGGTGGCGCTGATCGCGCTGCTCGCGCGCTGCGGCAGCTTCGTGCCCGCCACGCGGGCGCGGATCGGCGCCATCGACCGGATCATGACGCGCATCGGCGCCGCCGACGACCTGGCGCGCGGCGCCTCGACGTTCATGGTCGAGATGACCGAGGCCGCGGCGATCCTGCACCTCGCAACCGATCGCAGCCTCGTGCTGATGGACGAGATCGGCCGCGGGACGTCGACGTTCGACGGCCTCGCCCTCGCCTTCGCGATCGCTCACGAGCTCGCGGCGGGAAACCGTTGCCTGTGCCTGTTCGCGACGCACTACTTCGAGCTGACGGAACTCTCGCAAACGCTGCGCGGCGTCGACAACGCCCACGTCGCGGCCGCCGAGGTCCGCGGCAACGTCGTGTTCCTGCACGAGGTTCGTCCCGGACCCGCGAGCCGCAGCTACGGGCTTGCCGTGGCGCAGCTTGCCGGCATTCCGCCGGCCGTCGTGCGGCGCGCCCGCGCGCAGCTCGCGCAGCTGGAGCAGCGCGCCGCGGCTGCGCGCCCGCAACTGGAGCTCTTTGCCGCGGCCGCAGCTGCCGCGGGGGACGATCCACCGATCGCGGGGGCCGCGAACGAGGGTGTCGCGGCAGCGCTGCCGGATGCGCTTCGGGAACGAATCAGGTCGGTCGATGTCGATGCGCTGACGCCACGCGAAGCGCTGGCGCTGCTCTACGATCTGAAGTCGATCGCCGGGGACGGCGACGGCACGTAGGATCCTGCTATTCGCGCGCCGGCGCGACGCGCAGGAAACCCGGCGGCCGCGCCTCCTCGACGTCGAGCTCCTCGATCCCCGTCGGATCGACGTCCGTGACCTTGACGACCCGGATCTCGAAACGCAGGTCGATGCCGGCGTACGGATGGTTTCCGTCGAGCACCGCCACGTCCGGGGCGAGATCCGTGATGCGATACCGGTGTCCGTCGGACCTTTGGCCCGGCACGCCCTCGACCTGCATCCCGATGCCGCAATCGACGCCCAGCAGCTGGCGCGCGACGAGGTGGACGCGCTCGGCGTCGTAGTCGCCGAATGCCTGCGCCGGCTCCAGGTCGACGGTCAGCCGGTCGCCGGCCTCGTGGCCTTCGAGCCGCGCCTCCAGCGCCGGAAAAATGTCGCCAGCGCCGTGCAGGTAGGCGAGCGGCGCCTCGGTGCGCTCCAGCAGGTTGCCCTGCAGGTCGAACAATTCGACGTGGATCTCGACCAGGCAGGGCGGCGCAATGACCATCGTCATCGATCGTGCGGGGACATCTCGTGACCGGAGCGGCTTTTGGGCATTATGCGCCGGATGAATCGAACGAGTTCGACGACGCCGAGGATCCCGGTCGAGCCTCTGCGACACCTGGGCACGATGCCGGTCGCCACCTTCCTGCGCGACTACTGGCAGCGCAGGCCGCTGCTCGTCCGCAAGGCCTTCGCGGCGGGCGAGGTGGCCATGGATCCGGACGCGCTGTTGTCGCTCGCCGCGCGCGACGACGGCGAGAGCCGGCTCGTCACCGCGTTCGACGGCGATTGGCATCTGGCGCACGGGCCGCTGCCGCGACGCGCCGTGCCGTCGCGACGCCGAAGCCGCTGGACCGTGCTCGTCCAGGGCGTCGACGGCATCGATCGGCGGGCTCAGGCCCTGCTGCAACGGTTCCGCTTCCTCCCGGATGCGCGCCTCGACGACGTCATGATGAGCTTCGCGACGGACGGCGGAGGCGTTGGCCCGCACGTCGATTCGTACGACGTCTTCCTGATCCAATCCTACGGGCGCCGGCGCTGGAGCATCGATCGCCGTCGCCGCGCGGCTCAGGTGCCGCTGTTGCCGGGGCTGCCGCTGAAGATCCTCGCCCGATTCGAGCCCACCGATTCGTGGATCCTGGAGCCGGGCGACATGCTGTACCTGCCGCCGGACATCGCGCACGATGGGGTCGCCCTGGGCGAATCGATCACGAGTTCGGTCGGCTTCCGTGCGCCCGCGTGGCAGGAACTCGTCGAGCCCTGGCACGCGCTGATGGCGGACACGACGCGAGTGGCCGGCCGCTATGTCGATCCCGGCACCCGCCCGACGCGCGAACCCGCACGGCTTCCGCCGGCGCTGGTCGCTGCTGCGTTCGCGCAGCTGTCGCGCCGGCGACCGACGTCCGCCGACGCGACCCGCATGCTTCTCGAGATCCTGAGCGAGCCGAAGGCGCATATCGTCTTCGATCGGCCGACGCGCGGCATCTCCGCGTCGGCGTTCGCGTCCGCGCTCGAGCGCCGCGGCGTCGTCGCCGACCCGCGCACGCGGATGCTGTACGCCGGTTCACGTTTCGCCATCAATGGCGAAGCGACGATCGCGACACCGGCGCTGGCGCCGCCGCTGCGCGAACTGGCCAACCGGCGCCGGCTGCCGCGCGGCGACGGCTCGGCCGGACGCGCGACGACGACGACGCTGAGCGAAACGCTCCGGATTTGGTATCTTGCCGGCTGGATACACCTCGGTTGAGCGCGGCCCGGAACGGGGCGGCAGGCCATGACGATCGATGTCGATCTTCTCGCCCAGGCGGCGCTGGGCAGCGGCGCGGGAGCCGGCGCGCAGGAACTCCCCGTGGATTCGCGCGCCAACCTGCAGCGCGCGGTGTCGGTGCTGCTGTCGATCGGACGGCGCCGTCTCGACTTCGCCGACCGCGACCTGTCGCGCTTCGACCTGACGCTGAAAACGCACGTCGACCGGCTCGAGCAGATCCTGCTGTCCGATCGGCTGGCCTGCGTCCGCATCCTCGTCGACGACACGGCGTGGCTCGATGCGCACGCTGCGCGACTGAAGCACCTCCAACGGACGTTCTCGCACTGCCTCCGGATGCGCCAGTCCGCGGCCGAGGACCCGGTCGGCGACGATGCCTTCGCCGTCGTCGACGCGGTCCACGGGCTGGCGCTGCGGCCCGGCGAACTCGTCGCGGGAAGCCTGTGGCTCAATTCCCCACGCGCGCTGCGACCATGGCGCGACTCGTTCGACCGGCGCTGGGATGCCGCCAGCCATGACCTTGCGGTGTTCGCGCTCGGCTTGTAGCGCGAAAACCACGCTCGGGGGCCCGCGGTCCCCGCGGTCTATAATGCCGGCCCGGGTGATTGCTGCCGCGCACGAAGTCAGCCACCGCTGTCAGCCTCAGGCTGCGCGATGAGAACAACAGAGGCGCCAATCGACTCGTTCGACAATCCAGAACCAACTTCGTGAGAGGGTGACTCGATGAACAAGCTGTTGATCGTGGCTTCGATCTGCCTCGCGTTCCTCGGCGCGTGCAGCAAGCAGGAAACGCCGGCGGCGCCCGCCGCCGCCGTGGACGCGGCAAAGGATGCCGCGGGCAAGGCTGCCGACGCCGCCAAGGATGCTGCGGGCAAGGCTGCGGATGCCGCGAAGGATGCGGCCGCGCAGGCCGGCGACGCCGCGAAGGACGCCGCGGGCAAGGCCGCCGACGCTGCCAAGGACGCAGCAGGCAAGGCTGTCGAAGCGGCGAAGGACGCGGCGACCGACGCGACCAAGAAGTAACGATTCGAACGCGCCCGCGCGGCGCGACGCCAAGACAAAGGGCCGCATCTGCGGCCCTTTGTCCATGTCCTGGCTTGACGTGTTGCCGTGTGGGTTCGAGCCGGTCCGGCTTGCACCGGACCCGCTAAGCCCTCACGCATTCGCGCAACGGTAGGCGCCGCACCGACGTCCGCGGCGCCCCTTGCCGGCTCATCGCAACTGGTCGTTGACGAGTTTCAGGATGCGCTCCGCGGTCGGCGTGCGATCCGTCTCGCCATTGGCGTCCTGCACCATCACGCTCGAGACGTCCCCGGCGCCAGCCACCGCGATGCGGAACTGCTGCGCGGTGAGCTTCGGGTCGGAGCCGAACAGGCGTGCGTACCAGGACTGCTTGTCCTTGACGCCCTGCTCGTAATCCGGATCGATGTAGCGGACGAAGAACAGGCCCTTGGCGCGATCGCGGTCCTCGACGGTGAACCCGCCGCGATCGAGCGCGAGACCGACCTGGCGCCAGGCACGGTCGAACGGCTGGTCGAGCGAGATCGCGGTGATGAGGCCGCCGTCGCCCTTCACCAGGTGTCCGATCGAAGGCACCGCGGCTGGCGCAGCGGCCGGGGCGGCTGCCGGCTTCGGCGTCGCCGCCGCGTTCGCCTGCATCGGTGCCGGCGCGGCGACGCCGCCGAACTTGATCAGCAGCCGCTGCAGCATTTCCTCCTCGAGTTCCGGCGCCGGCGGCGCCGGCTCCCACGTCGTCGAGTCCTTCTGCCGCGAGGTATAGACCTCCTCCAGGCCGCGATGCGAGACGAAGACGAGCGACTGGCCGTTGGCGGCGCGCTCGATGCGCACGCGATAGCGGTCGCGCAGGCCGGTCGAGGTCAGGTGCTGCAGCATCAGCCCGAACGTGCCGCCGAAGATGCCCTTGTTGCTTTCCGGATCCTTCGCGCGGCGCTCCGACCAGTCGGTCTCGATCAGGCCCAACTGCGGATCCTCGCGCGCGATCGTCATGTCCGCCGCGGCGAAGAACTCCTTCACGCCGGCGTAGGTTGCCTCCGGCGCCAGCGCGACGGCGAGCCAACGCTGCGCGCCATCGCGCTCGATATGCGCGGCGGCGGAGGTCGGCGCGACCGAGCCGGCCGTCGCGACCGGAGCCGGCGATGCGGCCGCCGTGGCCACGGCGGCCGGCGCGATCGAGCCATTGGACGCAGCCGCCGCCGCTGCGGTCGCCGAGGCCGTCGCCTGGCCGCGCTCCGGCACGCTGAACCGATCGTCCTTCGGCTGCGGCGCGAGGTCGGGAGGGACCTCGAGCTTGACCGGCTTCGGCGCCTTCGACTTGTACTCCTGGTCGTCGATGCCGAGCCAGGAGCGCACCGTGTCGCAGCCGGCCAGGGCCAGCAGCGCGGCGACGACGACGAGGCGGCGTCGCATTCTGATCATCGTGAACATCACAAGCCTTGATCTCCTCCGGGGGATTCGCGCCCTGCTGCGCGCAAACGCGCGGCGATCTTCCTGGTTTTCGATTCGATGCGGCGCCGGCTTGCGGCCGCCGCGTCAGAGCAGCCCGGCTTCCTTCATGGCCGCGAGGACCACCGGCTCCTTGTCGGCCGACAGTTCGACCAGGGGAAGCCGCAGCGCGGGGCGGACCTTCCGAAGACGCGAGAGGGCCCATTTGACCGCCGTCGGGTTCGGCTCGACGAAGAGCTTCGCGTGCAGCGGCAGCAGCCGGTTGTTCAGTGCACGTGCGCGCGCCAGGTCGCCCGCGAGCGCCGCGGCGCACATCTCGCTCATCGCGCGCGGCGCGACGTTGGCCGTCACCGAGATGACGCCATGGCCTCCCAACAGCATGAGCGCGAGCGCGGAATCGTCGTTTCCGCTGTAGACCGCGAACTGCGGCGGCAGGCGGCGCAGCAGGTCGGCCGCGCGCGCCAGATCGCCCGTCGCATCCTTGATCCCGACGATGCCCGGCACTGCCGAGAGTCGAACGGTCGTGTCGTTCGCGAGGTCGGCCACCGTCCGGCTGGGCACGTTGTAGACGATCATCGGCAGGTCGACCGACTCCGCGACCTTGCGGAAGTGGCGATACATGCCCTCCTGCGTCGGCTTGTTGTAGTAGGGAACGACCTGCAGCGTCGCGCTGGCGCCGACCTTGCGCGCATGCGCGGTGAGTTCGACGGCCTCGGCCGTCGAGTTTCCGCCGGTTCCGGCGATGACCGGAACACGGCCCCGCGCCGTCTCGACGGCAATGCGGATCAGTTCGCCGTGCTCGCCCGGATCCACGGTCGGCGATTCGCCGGTCGTGCCCACGGCGACGATCGCGTTCGTGCCTTCGGCGACGTGCCACTCGATCAACGCGCGATAGGCATCGAAGTCGAGCGCGCCGTCGTCCCGCATCGGCGTGACGATCGCAACCAGGCTGCCCTTGATCATGTCGGCTCCGGAAAGTCGGCCATTCTACTGCGGCGGACGCGGCGGAAGCGGCGCCAGCGGCGCACCTTCCGCGGCGTCGCGCTCCGCGAGGTCGTGCACGGCGCAGAGGCGCTGCACGCGCGCCGCGGCCGGGTCGCCGACGACGCCGTCCTCGTAGGCGACGATGCGCAGCACGGGCATGAAGCCGCGCAGCAGTTCGCCGGGGCGCAGCAGGAACTGCGGCCGGCTCGGACGCCCGAAGCGCTGATGGCCGACGGCGAACGTCTCGTAGATCAGCACGCCGCCCGGCGCGAGCGCCGCCGCGATCCGCGGAAACAGCGGTCGATGGAGGTAGTTCGTGACGACGATCGCATCGAAGCGCTGGCCGGCAAAGGGCCAGGCGTCGCCTTCCAGGTCGCAGGCGACGAACCGCACGCCATCGACGCCGGCCAGCGCGGCGCCGCACGCGGGATCGCGATCGGCGGCGACGACCTTCGCACCGAGTCCGGCAAGAAATGCCGCATGCCGCCCGCTTCCGCAAGCGAGGTCAAGCGCCGAAGCGGCGGGCCTGACGAGATGCGCGAAGCGGCGGACCCAGGGCGACGGGGCGCCCGTCACGTGAACGCGAGGCCCATGGCCTCGCGGACGTCGCGCATCGTCTCCTGCGCGACGCGGCGGGCGCGGTCACAGCCGTCGGCAACGATGGATCGCAGCAGCGAAGGATCGTCCAGGTAGGGCTGCGCGCGCTGGCGCCACGGCTCCTGCTCGCGCAGCATCGCGTCGATCACCGGCTGCTTGCATTCGAGGCAGCCGATCCCGGCGCTGCGGCAACCCTGCTGGACCCACTGGCGGGTCGCATCGTCGCTGTAATGCATGTGGAAGTTCCAGACCGGGCAACGGTCCGGGTCGCCGCGATCGGTGCGGCGCACGCGAGCCGGATCGGTCGGCATGCGGCGGATCTTCTCGCCCAGCGTCTTCGGCTCCTCGCGCATCAGCACGGCGTTGCCGTAGCTCTTGGACATCTTCTGCCCGTCGAGCCCGGTCAGTCGCGACGATGCGGTAAGGGCCGCCTCCGGCTCGACGAGAATGACGCGGCGTGCGCCTTCGAGGTAGCCGAAAAGACGCTCGCGATCGCCGTGCGACAGGCTCTGCGACTCGGCGAGCAACGCCCGCGCCTGTTCCAGCGCACCCTCGTCGCCGTGCTCCTGGTAGCGCGCGCGCGCCTCGAGATAGAGCTTGGCGCGCCGCGCCCCGAGCTTCTTCACGGCGGCCTGCGCCTTCTCCTCGAAGCCCGGTTCGCGCCCGAAGAGGTTGTTGAATCGCCGCGCGACCTCGCGCGTCATCTCGATGTGCGGAACCTGGTCTTCGCCGACCGGGACCTGCGTCGCGCGGTAGATCAGGATGTCGGCCGCCTGCATCAACGGGTAGCCGAGGAAGCCGAACGTCGACAGGTCGCGATCCTTCAGCTTCTCGATCTGGTCCTTGTAGGTCGGCACGCGCTCGAGCCACCCCAGCGGCGTCGACATGGCCAGCAGCAGGAACAGTTCGGCGTGTTCCGGAACGCGCGACTGCACGAACACGGTCGCCTTCGCCGGGTCGATTCCGGCGGCGAACCAATCGATCAGCATGTCCCAGACGCTCTCGCCGACGACCTCCGGCGACTCGTAATGCGTCGTCAGCGCGTGCCAGTCGGCGGCAAAGAAGAAGCACGGATGCTCGTCCTGCAGCCGCACCCAGTTCTTGAGGGCGCCGTGGTAGTGGCCGATGTGGCACGACCCGGTCGGGCGCATGCCTGAAAGAACGCGGTCTTCGTACATGGGGTTTCGAATGCAAAAAACCGCCGCGCGCAGCGGGAAACTCCCGCCGGCCGGGGAGCCGATGAGTCTAGCAGGACGGGTGGCGCCCCCCGGGCGTGGCTACCCGAGGCCCAGCACCTCGAGGGGTCCGCAGCCCTGCCGCACGACGACCGCGTCGCGACCGCTGAGATCGACGACCGTCGTCGGCTCGATGCCGCAGGCGCCCGCGTCGATGACGAGGTCGATGTCGTGCTCGAGGCGCTGGCGGATCTCGTCCGGATCGTTCAGCGGCAACTCGTCGCCCGGCAGCATCAGCGTCGTGCTGATCAGCGCCTGGCCCAGCACGTCGAGCAGCGCCATCAGCACCGGATGCGCCGGGATCCGGATGCCGATCGTCTTGCGCGAGGGGTGCGACAGACGGCGCGGGATCTCGCGCGTCGCCTCGAAGATGAACGTGTACGGCCCCGGGGTCGCCTGCCTCAGCATCCGGTACTGGGCGTTGTCGACCTTGGCGTAGGCCGCGATCTCCGCGAGGTCGCGGCACATCAGCGTCAGGTGGTGCCGTTGGTCGATGCTGCGGATGCGCCGCAGCCGGTCGGCCGCCTCGCGATCGTCGAGGTGGCACGCGAGCGCGTAGCAGGAATCGGTCGGTACCGCCGCGACGCCGCCGTGCTCGATCAGTTGCGCTGCCTGCCGCAGCGGCCGCAGGTGCGGATGTTCCGGATGGACCTGGAAGCGCTGGGCCATGGCGTCAGGCGAACCGATGCCAGACCGGCACGAGGTCGCGCGGCAACGGCGCGGCACGGCCCAACTCGGCGTGGGTCTCGCCGGGGGCGTGGAAATCGCTGCCGCGCGAGGCCTCGAAGCCGAACTCTCGCGCGACCTGCGCGAAGCGCTCGACGTCGTCGGCGGTGTGGCTGCTGCTGACGACCTCGATCGCGATGCCGCCCGCGGCGCGAAAGTCGCTGCACAGGCTCCACAACCAGGTGTCACCGCCGCGGTAGCGCCCAGGATGCGCGATCACGGCCACGCCGCCCGCGGCGCGAATCCAGCCGACGGCCTGCGGCAGGCCTGCCCAGCGCTGCGGCACGTAGCCCGGCTTGCCTTCGGCGAGATAGCGCTCGAAGACGCGCGGCACGTCGGGCGCGACCCCGGACTCGACGAGGTAACGCGCGAAGTGGGTCCGCGAAACGAGTTGCGGATTGCCGGCATGTCGCAGCGCGCCTTCGTAGGCGCCTTCGATGCCGACCGCGGCGAGCTCCCCGGCGATGGCGCGCGCGCGGCCGAGGCGCCCGCCGCGGACGCTCTCGAGGCCCTTGGCGAGATCCTCGTCATCGAGCCGGAATCCGAGGCCCACGACGTGCACGGTCCGGCCGGCATACGTCACCGAGATCTCGACGCCGGTCACGAAGGGGACTCCGAGCCGGGTCGCCGCATCACGAGCCGCGGCGACACCCGCGAGGACGTCATGGTCCGTCAGCGCCAGCAGTTCGACACCCTGCTCCGCCGCGCGCTGCACGAGCGCGGCCGGTTCGAGCCCGCCATCGGACGCGGTCGAATGACAATGGAGGTCGGCATTGCGGGCTCGCGAATCGCCGGAACGCGCAGGACCGGAGGGTGGACGACGGGACATCCTGCGAGTCTAGCTGGCGCGACGCGCGAATTGGCCGGACGCGCCGCGCGCGACGTCGTCTGGCGCGCCGCCGCAACGCCCGCCGCGGTCAGCCGCCGGCGGGATGGCGCCGCAGGAAGTCCTCGATGACCTGCGCGACGGCACGCGGCTGGTCGTGATGCAGCATGTGTCCGGCGTCGGCGACGCGCACGACCGTCACGCGCGCGAGGTGCTCCACGCGACGCGCCACCTCGTCGACGCCGCCGGCGTGCCGCGGCGCATCGCTGTCGGCCGCGTCGATCCACAGCACCGGGCAGTCGATCCGCTTCCAGCACGCCGCCACGTCGGCCCAGCGATAGGGCACCGGGTTGATGATCCGATGCGCCGCGTCGGCCGCCAGTTCGTAGCGGCCATCGGGACGCGGCCGCGCCCAGTGCGGCGCCAGGAAGGCGGCGCGATCGGCGCGCAACCGCGGATTGTTGTGTTGCAGGCGTCGCGCGACGTCGTCGAGCGATGCGTAGTCGCGCAGGCCGGGCGGATCCTTGAGCTCGTCGATCCAGCGACCGTAGCGCCCCGGAACCTCGTCAGCCGCGACATCGCGCATGCCGTAGCCCTCCAGGTTCACGAGCGCGGCGAGGCGCTGCGGCCGCACGCCGGCGTAGAGCAGCGCAATATTCCCGCCCATGCTGTGCCCGACGATCCGCACGCGCTTGTCCTCGCCCGCCTGCTCCGAGGCGAACGCGTCGAGCAGCAGATCGAGGTCGGCGAGGTAGTCCGGAAACCAGTAGCAGTCGGCGCCGGCCGGCGCGGTCGTCGAACCGAAGCCGCGCCAGTCGGGCGCGAGAACGTGCCAGTCGTGCTGCAGCTCGTCGACGACGAACTGGAAGGAAGCGGACACGTCCATCCAGCCGTGAAGCAGCCACAGCTGTGGCGCCCCGACGGGGCCCCACTCGCGGACGTGATAGGTGAGGCCGCGGATCGCGGCCGTGCGGGAAATCGAGGGTTTCAGTGCAGGTTCTTGCGGGTCGGAACCGGGTTCAACGGCGGAACTGCGCCGTGCGCAGCGTCGAGCCGCTCAGCGTCGGTTTCCAGGCCGCGCCGTCGACGGCTTCCAACATGATGCGAAGGCGATCGTTGTAGTCGCAATCGAAGAGGCGCATCACGGTGCCGGAGGGAACCTCGCGATAGCGACGACGCTCCGGGCGGTAAGCGAGTTCGCGCCAGTTGTGGTCAAGGAACCATAGCCATAGTTCGTCGGTCATCCCGGCCTGGACGGTCAAGCGGACGTCGTCGCGGAAGATCGACGCGCCGATGCGCGGCTTCGGGCCGCGCTTGGGCAGCCGGCGTACGCGGCGAACCCGGAACAGGCTGCGGACTTGGTTGCGCAATGAAACGGCCAAGGAATTCATTCATCCCCCCTCCACCAGGACCCCACTCTAGACCACGGGGATTGTGCGACGCATCGCTTGTTTTTAGCACCAAGGACTACCAACTGCGGCGATGGGATCATCCCTACGCATGAAGGAATGTCGATTTTTCACATGGACAACCGTCGCGACGTCGACCCGTGGTCGGGAATCGTGCCGCCACCGGGAGGCGCGGGTCGCCGGATGCAGGTCGGCGGATACAATCCGGACGATGCCCATCCAGCCGCTTGACGACCGTACGCCGCAGGTCGATGTCCACGCCCTTGTGGCGTCCGAGGTCGAACGCCTCCTGGCCTCGTGCGCTCGCCACCTCGTACGCGCGCACCGGCATCGTGCGACGCTGAAGCGCATCGGATGACGCCGGAACAGGACGATCGGCTCATCAAGTTCCTGTTCCGCGCGGGCCCGGTTCGCGGCGAGATCGTCCGGCTCGGCGACAGCTGGCGATCGATGGCGGAGCGCCACGGCTACCCGGCGCCGGTCACGCGCCTGCTCGGCGAGGCGACCGCCGCCGCGGCCCTCTTGGCGACGACCATCAAGTTCAACGGCGCGCTGATCCTGCAGATCCACGGGGACGGGCCCGTTCGGCTCCTCGTCGTCGAATGCCAGCCGGACCTGGCGCTGCGCGCGACCGTGAAACTGCGCAACGACGCGCCGATCGACCCGGGGGCGCGAATGCGGCAGCTCGTCAACTCCCAAGGTCGCGGGCGCTGCGCCATCACGCTGGACGCGCGAGACCGGCGACCGGGCCAGCCACCGTACCAGGGCATCGTCCCGCTCGAAGGCGATTCGATCGCCGAAGCGTTGGAGGGCTACCTGCGCCAGTCGGAGCAGCTGGAAACGCGACTCTGGCTCGCTGCCAACGACCGCCTCGCCGCCGGGATGCTGCTGCAGAAGCTGCCGCACCACGGCGGCGCCGCGGAAACGACGCCGAACGACGCCGACCTGTGGGACCGCGCCAACGCGCTCGCCTCGACCGTGACGAACGCCGAACTGCTCGGCGTCGCGCCCGACGAACTGGCGCGCCGGCTCTTCGGGCAGGAACCGACGGACCGCTTTGCGCCGCTATCGCCCCGTTTCGCATGCACCTGCTCGCGCGAGCGCATCGGCCGAATGCTGATCGCTCTTGGGCGCGAGGAGGCCGACGGCATCCTGGCGGAACAGGGACGGATCAGCGTCTCGTGCGATTTCTGCAATGCGGAATATCTCTTCGACGCCGTCGACACGCACCAGTTGTTCGCGACCGGGTCGACCGCGCCGGCGTCGCCGTCCTCGCATTAGCAGTCAACGGCCTGGCAGGCACCGGCCTGGCAGGCTACGGCTTGGCCGGATCCGCCGGCGCCACGAACTGGAAGAAAAGCTCGTCGCTGCGCATCATGTGCAGTTCGTAGCGGGCGCGTTCCTCGATCGCCTCGCGCCCCGCGCGCAGGCTCTGCACCTCGGTCGCGAGCGCGTCGTTGCGGCGCGTCGCCACCGCATTCGCGTCGCGCTGCAACGTCACCTGGCGCTGCAGATCGCGGACCCGCAGCCACCCGCCCTTGCCGAACCACAGCGACCACTGCTCGGCGAGCAGAAGCAGCGCCAGGGCGGCGACGATCAGGCGCATTGGACCGGGGCCCGCGCGGCGCGACTACCGGATCGAGTAGAACGCGCCACGACCGGCATATTCGGCGACGTCGCCGAGGTCCTCTTCGATGCGCAGCAGTTGGTTGTACTTCGCGATCCGGTCCGATCGCGACAGCGAACCGGTCTTGATCTGCAGCGCGTTCGTCCCGACCGCGATGTCGGCGATCGTCGAGTCCTCCGTCTCGCCCGACCGGTGGCTGACGACCGCGGTGTAGCCGGCGCGCTTCGCCATCTCGATCGCGGCGAACGTCTCGGTCAACGTGCCGATCTGGTTGATCTTGATGAGGATCGAGTTGGCGATACCCTTTCGGATCCCCTCGGAGAAGATCCGCGTGTTGGTGACGAAGAGGTCGTCGCCGACCAGCTGCACCTTGCGGCCGAGCTGCTTCGTGAGGCCGGCCCAGCCGTCCCAATCGTTCTCCGCCATCGCGTCCTCGACCGAGATGATGGGGTACTTGTCGCACCAGGTCGACAGGAGGTTCGTGAACTCGCCCGCCGCGAGCTTCAGGCCCTCGCCCTCGAGCACGTACTTGCCGTCCTTGAAGAACTCCGACGCGGCGCAGTCCAGGCCGAGCGCGATCTGCGACCCGGGCTCGAAGCCGGCCTTCGAGATCGCCTCCAGGATCAGCTGGATCGCCGCCTCGTGGTTCTTCACGCTTGGCGCGAAGCCGCCTTCGTCGCCTACGGCGGTGCTCATCCCGCGATCCTGGAGGATCTTCTTCAGCGCGTGGAAGACCTCGGCGCCGTAGCGCATGGCCTCGGAGAACGTCGGCGCGCCGACCGGGATGATCATGAATTCCTGGATGTCCAGGTTGTTGTTCGCGTGGGCGCCGCCGTTGATGACGTTCATCATCGGTACCGGCATCTGCATCGACTGGCTGCCGCCGAAGTAGCGGTACAGCGGCAGCCCAGCCTCGTCGGCGGCGGCCTTGGCCACCGCCATCGACACGGCGAGCATCGCGTTGGCCCCGAGGCGCGCCTTGTTCTCGGTGCCGTCGAGCTCGATCAACGTGCGGTCCAGGAATGCCTGTTCGTTGGCTTCCAGGCCCATGATCGCTTCGGAAATCTCGGTATTGATGTGCTCGACCGCCTTCAGCACGCCCTTGCCGAGGTAGCGCGACTTGTCGCCGTCACGCAGCTCGATCGCCTCGCGCGAACCCGTCGACGCCCCGCTCGGCACCGCGGCCCGGCCCATCACGCTGCTCTCCAGCAGGACGTCGCATTCGACGGTAGGATTGCCGCGCGAATCCAGGATTTCGCGGCCGATGATGTCGACGATCGCACTCACGGGGTCTTCCTTCCGTTACGAAAATAATCCAGCCGCGCACGCGGCGACGCTCAGGCGAATTGCGTCTCGAGCCACGGTCCGCGCTTGACGACGCGATCGATGTCGACCAGCGTCACGAGCAGTTCCTCGAGGCGGTGCAACGGCACCGCGTTCGGCCCGTCGGACTTCGCGTTTGCCGGGTCCGGATGCGTTTCCATGAAGATGCCCGCGACGCCCGCGGCCACGGCGGCACGCGCGAGCACCGGGACGAACTCGCGCTGGCCGCCGCTCGCGTTCCCGAGGCCTCCCGGGAGCTGCACCGAGTGCGTCGCGTCGAACACGACCGGGCATCCGGTGGCCCGCATGATCGCGAGCGACCGCATGTCGGCGACCAGGTTGTTGTAGCCGAACGAGACGCCGCGCTCGCAGGCGAGGAAGCGGTCGTCGTCGAGGCCCGCCTCGCGTGCCGCCTGCCGCGCCTTGTCGATCACGTTGCGCATGTCGCCCGGCGCGAGGAACTGCCCTTTCTTGATGTTGACCGGGCGACCGCTGCGCGCGCAGGCGTGGATGAAGTCCGTCTGGCGGCACAGGAACGCCGGCGTCTGCAGGACGTCGACGACCTCGGCGGCCGCGGCGATCTCGTCGATCGCGTGCACGTCGGTCAGCACCGGGACGCCGATCTGCCGCTTCACCTCCGCGAGGATGCCCAGGCCGCGATCGATGCCCAGCCCGCGGAAGGAGGCGCCGGAGCTGCGGTTCGCCTTGTCGTAGCTCGACTTGTAGATGAAAGGCACGCCGTGGCGCGCCGCGATCTCGCGCAGCTGACCGGCCGTCTGCAGCGCCAACTCGCGGCTTTCGACCACGCAGGGTCCCGCGATGAGGAAGAGCGGCCGATCGATGCCGACCTCGAAGCCGCACAGCTTCATGTCGTCAGGCCGCCACGCGCTCCAGCGCCGGGGCCTTGCGCCCCTGCCGGAACGCGGCTGCGGCCTCGATGAACGCACGGAACAGCGGATGGCCGCCTCGCGGTGTCGAGGTGAACTCCGGGTGGAACTGGACGCCGACGAAGAACGGGTGCGACGGCAGTTCCATCATCTCCGGCAGGTTCTCGTTCGGGGTCCTGGCGCTGATCCGCAGGCCCTTCGCCTCCAGCGAAGGCACGTAGACGTTGTTGACCTCGTAGCGGTGGCGATGCCGCTCGTTGACCTGCGCGCCGTAGATGCGCGAGGCGAGCGTTCCGGGCTCGACCGGGCAGGCCTGGCTGCCCAGGCGCATCGTCCCGCCCAGGTCGGACTTGTCGCTGCGCCGCTCGACGCGACCGGTGCGGTCCATCCACTCCGTGATCAGCGCGACGACCGGATGCGGCGTATCGGGATCGAACTCGGTCGAATTCGCGCCCTCCAGGCCGCAGACGTGGCGCGCGAATTCGATCGTCGCCAGCTGCATCCCGAGGCAGATGCCGAGATACGGGACGCGCCGCTCGCGCGCGTACTGGATCGCGCGGATCTTGCCTTCGGTCCCGCGCTTGCCGAAGCCGCCGGGAACGAGGATCGCGTCGAGATGATCGAGTTGCGGCGCGGCCGCGTTCTCGAAGAGCTCGGCGTCGACGTACTCGATCCTGACGCGATTGCGGGTATGGATGCCGGCGTGGCCCAGCGCCTCGTTGAGCGACTTGTAGGAGTCGGACAGGTCGACGTACTTCCCGACCATCCCGACCGTGACCTCGCCGTTCGGGTGCTCCAGCGCGTCGATGAGGCGGTCCCAGGCCGTCAGGTCGGCCGGCTTCGCGACGATGCCGAGCTTGAAGCAGACGATCTCGTCGAGGCCCTGCTTGTGCAGCATCGAGGGGATCTTGTAGATCGAGTCGGCGTCCCAGACCGAGATGACGGCGTCCAGCGGGACGTTGGAGAACAGCGAGATCTTCGCGCGCTCGTCCTCCGGGACCTCGCGGTCGGCGCGGCACAGCAGCACGTCCGGATAGATCCCGATCTCGCGCAGCTTCTGCACGCTGTGCTGCGTCGGCTTCGTCTTCAGTTCGCCGGCCGACGCGATGAACGGCACGAGCGTCAGGTGCACGAAGCACGCCGATCCGCGCCCCAGCCGCAGGCTCATCTGCCGCGCCGCCTCGACGAAGGGCAGCGACTCGATGTCGCCGACCGTGCCGCCGATCTCGACGATCGCGATGTCGGTGCGCCCGTCCCACGCCGCGGCGGCGCCGCGCTCGATGAAGTCCTGGATCTCGTTGGTGATGTGCGGGATCACCTGGACCGTCTTGCCCAGGTACTCGCCGCGCCGCTCCTTGCGCAGCACCGATTCGTAGATCTGGCCGGTCGTGAAGTTGTTGACCCGGCGCATCTTCGCCGAGATGAACCGCTCGTAGTGCCCGAGATCCAGATCGGTCTCGGCGCCGTCCTCGGTGACGAAGACCTCGCCGTGCTGGAACGGGCTCATCGTTCCCGGATCGACGTTGATGTACGGATCCAGCTTGACGAGCGTGACCTTCAATCCGCGCGATTCCAGGATCGCGGCGAGCGAAGCGGCGGCGATGCCCTTCCCGAGCGAGGAGACGACGCCACCGGTGACGAAGACGTATTTGGTCATGGTCTCGCGCCCGCGCGCCGGGCAATGCCGGTAAAGTTGCATTATACCGAGGGTCGGCTCCGCGGCGTCGCGCTGCCGGCAGGCGACGCGATGCCGCACCCTCGACGAGGCGGGCCGGCCGGCCCGCGCAACGCCCCCGGCACGACAAAGGCATGACCGATCCCTCGCCCGGCCCGCGCCTGGCGCACATCGATGCGCTGCGCGGCCTCGCGATCGCGCAGATGATCGCCTACCACGCCATCTACGACCTCGGCTACTTCGGCTGGCTGCATCTTGCGATGACGCGCGACCCGCCCTGGACCGCCTGGCGTACCGCGATCGTGGCGCAATTCCTGCTGCTGGTCGGCATCGGACTCGTGCTGCGCGAGGCGCGAGGCATCGACGGCGCGCGCTTCTGGCGCCGCTGGGCGCAGATTGCCGGCGCGGCACTGCTTGTCTCCGCCGGTAGCCGCCTGCTCTTCGGGCCGCGCTTCATCTGGTTCGGCATCCTGCATTTCGTCGCCGTCGCGCTGGTCCTGGGGCGGTCGCTGGCGTCGCGGGGCTGGCGGACCAGCCTGCTGCTCGCGGCAATTTCGGCCGGCGTCGGACTCCTGCTGCGATCGACGCGGTTCGACGCCGATGCCCTGAGCTGGATCGGCTTCGCGACGATCAAGCCGGGCACCGAGGATTTCGTCCCGGTGTTCCCATGGCTCGGCGCCGTGTTCGCGGGCATGGCGCTCGGTATCGCATGGCGGAAGCGCTCGTTCCGCGTCGGCGCGCCCCTGGAGGGCATCGCGGCGCACCCGCCGCCGGTGCTGGCGCAGCTCGGCCGGTGGCCCCTGACCGTCTATCTCGTCCACCAGCCGCTGCTGATGGGCTTCCTCTGGCTCGTCCAGCGGTTTGCCGGCTGAAAGGCGCCCGCCTCAGCGCAGCGAGCGAATCGGTATGGCTCGTTGCGGCGGGTCGCGCCGCAGCCATTCCGGCTGCAGCGTGACGTGCTGGATGCCGAAGTCGCGCTTCAGCGTGGTGCGCGCGAGGCGCAGCAGGGCAGGCCAGCGCGCGATGTCGTCGACGAGTACATGCGCCGACAGCGCGCTGCGGCCCGGCACCATGGCCCAGATGTGCAGGTCGTGGACCGCGACGACGCCCGGCAGGCGGGCCAGCGCCTCGCCGACACGCGGGTACTCGACGCCCGCGGGGACGCTGTCGAGGAGCACCGAAGTGGTCTCGCGCAGGATCCCGAGCGTCGAGCGCAGGATCAAACCGGCGACGAGCGCCGAGAGCAGCGGATCGATCGGCGAGAAGCCGGTGAAGTAGATCACGGCACCGGCCACGATGGCCGCGACCGAGCCCAGCAGGTCACCCATCACATGCACGAGCGCCGCGCGCGTGTTCAGGTTCGTGCCGCCGCGCGACAGCACGTAGGCGACGACGAGGTTCACGACGAGGCCGATGCCGGCAATCAGCAGGACGCTGCCGCCCTGCACGCTCACCGGATGCAGGATGCGTTGCAGCGCCTCGTAGAGCAGCCACCCGACGATCGCGAGCATGACGAGGGAATTGACGAAAGCCGCGATCACCTCGACGCGTGCCAGTCCGAACGAGTGGCGGTCGGAGACCGGCCGCCGCGCGACCACGTTGGCCGCGAGCGCGAACAGCAGCGCCGCGGCATCCGTGGCCATGTGGCCGGCGTCGGCGATCAGCGCGAGCGACCCGGCCCAGACGCCGCCCAGGGCCTCGACGATCCCGTAGCCGAGCGTCAGCGCGACGGCGGTCCCGAGCACGTGGACGCCGACCGGCGGCGCCTCGTGCGGCAGGAGATCGTCGCCCTCCTTGTGGCCGGTGAAGTCTCGCGTGCCACCGCCGTGCGGATGCGGATGGGCGTGGCCGTGGTGATGAGGGTGACCGTGCGCGTGCGAATGCCCGTGAAGCGCCATCGGCGTGCCGCGCGCGTGCCGGTCGTCGTTGGCGGCCCGCGGCTCAGGCGGCCTGCAGCCGGCTCAGGTGGACGTGGCAGCCGGTCTTCATCCGCACTTCCTCCGGCGACACGCCGTCGGCGAGTTCGACCGCCATCAACCCGTCGCTGCCGATGTCGAAGACGCCCAGTTCGCTGATGATCCGGTTCACGACGCCGACACCGGTGAGCGGCAGCGTGCACCGCTGCAGGATCTTGTGCTCGCCGCTCTTCGCGCAGTGCTCCATCAGGACGACGACGCGGCCGACGCCGGCGACGAGGTCCATCGCGCCGCCCATGCCCTTGATCAGCTTGCCGGGGATCATCCAGTTCGCGAGGTCGCCGCTTTCGCTCACCTGCATCGCGCCCAGGATCGCGAGATCGATATGGCCGCCGCGGATCATCGCGAAGGAATCCGCGCTGCTGAAGAAGCTCGACCCCGGAAGCGCCGTGACGAGCTGCTTGCCCGCATTGATCAGGTCGGCATCGATTTCGCGTTCGGTCGGGAACGGGCCGATGCCCAGCAGCCCGTTTTCCGACTGCAGCATGACGTCCATGCCGGGCGGGATGTAGTTGGCAACCAGCGTCGGCAGGCCGATGCCGAGGTTGACGTAGAAGCCGTCCCGCAGTTCCTTCGCGGCGCGCTGCGCCATCTGCTCGCGATTCCAGGGCATTTGATTCGTCCTTCCGCCTGTGGTGGCCCGCGGTGGCGCCCTAGCCGGGCCGCACCGTACGTTGTTCGATGCGCTTTTCCGGCGTCGCGTTCACGACGATGCGCTGCACGAAGATGCCCGGCGTATGCACCTGGTCCGGATCGATCTCGCCGACGTCGACCACCGCCTCGACCTCGGCCACGGTGACCTTGCCGCACATCGCGACGACCGGGTTGAAGTTGCGCGCCGTCTTGCGATAGATGAGATTGCCCTGGCGATCGGCCTTCCAGGCCTTCACGAGCGAGACGTCGGCGCGCAGCGACTTCTCCAGCACGTAGTGCTGGCCGTCGAACTCGCGCGTCTCCTTGCCTTCGGCCACGACGGTCCCGTAGCCGGTCTTCGTGAAGAATGCCGGGATGCCGGCGCCGCCGGCGCGCATCTTCTCCGCGAGCGTGCCCTGCGGCGTGAACTCCAGCTCGAGTTCGCCGGCGAGGTACTGCCGCTCGAATTCCTTGTTCTCGCCGACGTAGGACGAGATCATCTTGCGGATCTGGCGCGTCGCAAGCAGCAGTCCGAGGCCGGCGCCGTCGATGCCGGCGTTGTTGCTGATGCAGGTCAGCTGCTTCGCCCCGGTGTCGCGCAGCGCCACGATCAACGCCTCCGGGATGCCGCACAGGCCGAAGCCGCCGACGGCGAGGGTGTCGCCATCCTTGACCAGGCCGGCCAGCGCAGCCGCCGCCGACGGAAAGACCTTGTTCATTGCCCGATTCCTTGCCGTGTGTACCGCCCGATGGATCCACCCGCCGGATCCGCCCCAACGCCTGCGCCGCGGCGCGCCCACCGCGTCATTCTATCGGCTGCCGCGAGCGGCGGCGCTCACATCGCGGCCAGCCCGTCATCGGCGGCGATGATGGCGCCGTTGATGAAGCGCGAGTCGTCGGCGGCCAGCAGCAGCAGCACGCCGGAAAGGTCCTCCGGCGTCCCGAGGCGCTTGCGCGGCATCGTCTGCAGCAGGCGCTGTCCGGACTCGGTGTCCCAGATGTGGTCGTTGATCTCGGTCCGGATGTAGCCGGGGCAGATCGCGTTGACGTTGATCCCGTAGCGCCCCCATTCCAGCGCCTGGGCGCGCGTCATCTGGATCACCGCCGCCTTGCTCATGCAGTAGATCCCCAGTTGCCCGATGACGCGCAGCCCGGCGACCGAGGCGATGTTGACGATGCGCCCGCTGAACCCGGCATTGCTGCGGGCGTGCGCGATCATCCGCTTGCCGACCTGCTGCGCGACGAAGAACGCGCCCTTCACGTTCGTGTTGAAGACGAATTCGAAGTCTTCCGGGGCGACGTCGGTCAGGCGTTGCGTCGTCGAGACGCCGGAGTTGTTGACGAGGATGTCGATCGGGCCGACATGGCGTTCGGCGTCGTCGATGGCCGCGGCCACGCTGTCGAGGTCGGTGACGTCCATCGGGACGACGTAGGCGGCGCCACCCGCCGCCTCGATCTCCGCCCGCAGTTCCTTAAGCCGATCGACCCGGCGCGCCGCCACGACGACGTTGGCTCCGGCGCCGGCCAGCGTGCGCGCAAAATGCGCCCCGAGTCCGCTCGATGCGCCGGTGACGAACGCGATCTTTTCCTTCAGGTCGGCCTGGAAAGTCATCGTTCGTCCCCCTTGCCTGCGCAGGTCGCTCTCGAAGGGGCGGATGATCGCATGTTCCGGGCCCTAGAATCGCACCCTGGCGGTTCGATGCGCGCAGGGCGGAAGTTGCCCCGGGAGCCGGCGCGACGTTGCACAATTCGAAAACACATCGGGAGGCAGCAGCGTGTCCAAGGTCGAGCGCGAGTCGATGGAATACGACGTCGTCGTCGTGGGCGGAGGCCCCGCCGGCCTGTCGGCGGCCATCCGCATCAAGCAGCGCGCCGCCGCCGACGGCCGCGAGATCGGCGTCTGCGTCGTCGAAAAGGGTTCGGAGATCGGCGCGCACATCCTGTCGGGCGCGGTCATCGATCCGATCGCGCTCACCGAGCTCTTCCCCGACTGGAAGTCCCTGGGCGCGCCGCTCAACACGGCGGTGACGCAGGACCAGTTCCTGCTGCTCGGCGAGGAGCGCGCCACGCGCCTGCCGCACGCGCTCGTGCCGCCATGCATGCACAACGACGGCTGCTACATCGTCAGCCTAGGCAACGTCGTGCGATGGCTCGGCCAGCAGGCCGAGGCCCTGGGCGTCGAGATCTTCCCCGGCTTCGCTGCCGCGGAAGTCCTCTATGACGAGGCCGGGGCGGTTCGCGGCGTCGCCACCGGCGACCTGGGTATCGGCAAGGATGGCCAGCAGACCGCAAATTACCAGCCCGGCGTCGAGCTCGTCGGCCGGTACACGCTGTTCGCCGAGGGCGCCCGCGGGCACCTCGGCAAGCAGCTCATCGCGCGCTACGACCTCGCGAACGGCCGCGATCCGCAGGCGTGGGGCATCGGCATCAAGGAGCTGTGGGAGCTGGCGCCGGAGAAGCACCAGCAAGGCCTCGTCGTGCACAGCGCCGGCTGGCCGCTCGACCGCGCGACGTATGGCGGCGGCTTCGCCTACCACCTGGAGAACCGGCAGCTCGCGATCGGCTTCGTTGTCGGCCTCGGCTACCGCAATCCGTACCTCGAGCCGTTCCAGGAATTCCAGCGCTACAAGTCGCATCCGGCGCTGCGCAGGTTCCTGGAGGGCGGCAAGCGGCTCGCCTACGGCGCCCGCGCGATCAACGCGAGCGGCCTGCAGGCGCTGCCGAAGCTCGTGTTCCCCGGCGGTGCGCTGATCGGCTGCGACGCCGGGTTCCTCAACGCGCCGCGGATCAAGGGAACCCACACCGCGATGAAGAGCGGCATGCTCGCCGCCGAGGCGATCGCCGACGCGATCGCGGCCGATCGCCGCGGCGATACGCTCGACGCCTATCCGGCGGCTTTCGAAGCGTCGTGGATGCACGACGAGCTGTCGCGGGCGCGCAATTTCAAGCCGTGGCTGGACAAGGGCCTGCTGACCGGCTCGCTGATGTTCGGCATCGACCAGATCCTCCTGCGCGGGCGCGCGCCATGGACGCTGCACCGCTCCCACGCGGACAACGAGAAGACGCTGCCCGCCGCGGAGTGCACGCCGATCACCTACCCCAAGCCCGACGGCAAGATCACCTTCGACAAGCTCTCGTCGGTATTCATCTCGAACACGAACCACGAGGAAAACCAGCCGGCGCACCTGCGGCTGCGCGATCCGGACGTCCCGGTGAACGTGAACCTGGCGCGCTTCGCCGGGCTGGAGGCGCGCTACTGCCCGGCGGGCGTCTACGAGTTCGTGAAGGGACCCGACGGCGCCGACCGCCTGCAGCTCAATTTCCAGAACTGCGTCCATTGCAAGACCTGCGACATCAAGGATCCGACGCAGAACATCACCTGGGTGACGCCGGAAGGCGGCGGCGGCCCCAATTATCCGAACATGTGATCGGAATGGAGGCTTTCTTCGTGGCTCCCGGACTCCTCGTGGTGGTCGTGCTGGCGATCTTCGTCGGCGCCACCTCGTTCCGTACCGTTCCGCAGGCGACGGTCGCCGTCGTGACCGTGTTCGGCAAGTATCGGCGCGTGATGCGCGAAGGCCTCAATTTCAAGCTGCCTTGGGAGAACATCTCCGACCGCCTGTCGCTTCAGAACCGGGCGCTGCAACTGGAATTCCAGGCGATCACGCAGGACCAGGCGAACGTCAAGTTCGCGACCATGGTGCTGTATGCCGTCGCCGAATCGAGCGAGGATGCGATCAAGAAGGCGGTGTTCAGCTTCGCGACGCCGGCCGAATTCCAGCTTGCGCTGATGCGCACGATCGACGGCTCGATCCGCCAGTTCGTCGCGACGACGAAGCAATCCGACATTCTCGGGATGCGGGCCGAGATCGTCGAGCACACGAAGAAGAACCTCGACGAGGTCGTGCTCGCGTGGGGTCACGTCGTGCGCGACATCCAGATCACCGACATGACCTTCGACCGCGAAGTCATGGAGTCGATGGCCCGCGTCGTGTCGTCGAAGAACCTGCTCGCCGCGGCCACCAACGAGGGCGCGGCGCTGCTCGTCAAGCGGACCAAGGATGCCGAGGCCGAGGCCGCCTACAAGACGATCGGCGCCGAGGCGGAGAAGAAGGCGGCCTCGCTTCGCGGCGAAGGCCTGGCGCTGTTCCGCCGCAACATCGCCGTCGGCATGAAGGAGGCTGCCGAGCGGCTACGCGCCGCCGGCGTCGGACCCGGATTCCTGCTGTTCCTGGAATACACCGACGCGCTGAAGTACGTCGCCGACCACGCGCAAGGCAAAGTCGTGTTCATGGATGCCGGCGCCGGCGCTGCGACGCGGTCGGCGCAGAGCATCGCCGCGCTGCTCGACGAGGCGCAGGGCGCGGAGCCGCCGGCCGGGCGGCCCACCTGAAAGCGCCCACCTGAAAGCGCCCACCTGACAGCGCCCACCTGACAGCGCCCGCCCGACAGCGCCCGCCCGACAGCGCCCGCCTTACCGCGAGGCGCCGCCGATCGGCTTGCCGGCCAGCAGCCGCTCCAGCCAGTAGGCCCCGATGATCGTCTTCACGTCGGTGATCTCGCCCGCGTCCACGCGCGCCAGCAGTTCCGCGAGCGGCCACGTGAACACCTCGATCACTTCGCCCGCTTCGCCGTCGGTGCCGACGTGCGCCAGGCCGCGGGCCAGATAGATGTCGATGCGTTCGTCGGAGTAGCCGATCGCGTTGTGCAGTCCGCCCAGGTGATCCCAGCGCCGCGCGCGATAGCCGGTCTCCTCCAGGAGTTCGCGCTCGGCGCAGGCTTGCAGCGATTCGCCCGGATCGATCTTGCCGGCGGGAAACTCGACGAAGGTGCGGTTCAACGGATGACGGAACTGGCGCTCCAGCACGACCTCGCCGCTGTCGAGCAGCGGGATGACCATCACCGCGCCCGGATGCCGCACGAATTCGCGGACGCCGAGGTGGCCGTCGGGGCTGCGGACGCGGTCCTTGTAGACCGTCAGGAACTCGCCGCGGTACGCGACCCTCGAATCGACCAGCGTGTCGGCGAGCGGATCGCGCGCCGCTCCCGGATCCGCCTCGGACGCCACGCGCTCAGCCGCCCAGCGTCCGCAGCATGGCCGTGGAACACAGCGCGAGCAGCGTCTGCGGGACGAAGCTCAGCACGATGATCGCGACGCCGTTCAGGCTGAGCGCCACGCGCATGTCCTGCGGCGCGACGATCGCGGCGTCGTCGAGCGGCTCTTCGAAGTACATCACCTTGATGATGCGCAGGTAGTAGAAGGCCGCGACGAGCGACAGCAGCACCGCGATCACCGCGAGCCAGATCACCGCCGGGCCCGCTCCGCTCGCGAGCAGCGCCTGCAGGACCACGAGCTTCGCATAGAAGCCGACCGTCGGCGGGACACCCGCCAGCGAGAGCATCAGCAACGCCATCACGAAGGCATACCACGGACTGCGGCGGTTCAACCCGCGCAGGTCCGCGATCTCCTCCGCCTCGAAGCCCTGGCGCGCCAGCAGCAGCACGATGCCGAACGTGCCCAGCGTCGTGAGCGCATAGACGATCACGTAGAACATCGCGGCGCTGTAGGCATTCGCGGTCGACGCCGTGCTGCCGCCCACGGCGCCCGACAGCATCGCGAGGAGAACGAAGCCCATCTGCCCGATCGTCGAGTAGCCGAGCATCCGCTTCAGGTTCGATTGCGCGATCGCGGTGACGTTGCCGACCAGCAGCGACGCCAGTGCCAGCAGCACCAGCATCCGCTGCCAATCGGCCGCGATCGGCAGCAGGCCCTCGACCAGGAGGCGGAACGCGATCGCGAACGCCGCCATCTTCGGAGCGGCGCCGATCAGCAGCGTCACCGGCGTCGGCGCCCCCTGGTAGACGTCGGGGATCCACATGTGGAACGGCACGGCGCCGAGTTTGAACGCCAGGCCGCTCACGATGAACACGCAGCCCAGGACCAGCGCCGCGCGACTCGCAACGCGGCCGGTCGAAATGCGGTGCGCCAGTTCGTTCAGGTCCAGCGTCCCGGAGGCGCCGTAGAGCATCGACATCCCGTACAGCAGGAAGCCGGAGGCCAGCGCGCCGAGGACGAAGTATTTCATCGCCGCTTCGGTGGCCCGCGCCTCGTCGCGCCGCAGCGCCGCCAGCGCGTACAGGCTCAGCGCCTGCAGCTCGAGGCCGAGGTAGATCACCAGCATGTGGTTGGCCGAGATCATCACCTGGATGCCCAGCAGCACGAACAGCGCCAGCGTGAAGAGCTCGCCGCGCCAAAGCCCGCGGTCGCGCGCATAGCCCTGCGCGTAGACCAGCGTCACGCCGGTCGCGATGCACGAAGCCAGCTTCAGCACGTTCGCCATCGGGTCGGTCACGTACATCCCGTTGAACGCGTAACCGACGACGTCGCCGGCTAGCGCGCTCCAGCACTCGACCGCGACGACCGCGAGTACCGCGAGCGACAGCAGGTAGGTGCGATTGCGCCGCTCGTCCGGAGTGAACAGGTCCGCCACCATCACGATACCCGCGCCGACGAGCAGCGTCAGTTCCGGCACCACCGCATTCAGGTTCAGCTGGTCCATGCTCATTGCCCGTTGACGGCCTGCAGGTTCACGTCGCTCGCCATGTCATTGGCCCGCGGGGATCTTCGACTGCGACACGTGCTGCAGCAGCCCGGCGACCGAGGCATGCATCGGCGTCGTGATCGGGGCCGGGTAGATACCCAGCCACAGCACCGCGACGGCCAGGATCCCGAGCCCGAGCGTCTCGCGCCCGTTGATGTCCTTCAGCTCGGCGACGTGCGAGTTGCCGACGGCGCCGAAGATCACGCGCTTGTACATCCACAGCGAATAGGCTGCGCCGAGGATCAGCGTCGTCGCGGCGACGAAGCCGATCAGCGGGTTGTACTTCACCGCTCCGAGGATGACCATGAACTCGCCGACGAAGCCGCTGGTCGCCGGCAGGCCGCAGTTGGCCATCGCGAACAGCATCATGAAGGCCGCGAAGTGCGGCATCGTGTTGACGACACCGCCGTAGTCGGCGATGTTGCGGCTGTGCATCCGGTCGTAGAGGACGCCGATGCACATGAACATCGCGCCGGAAACGAAGCCGTGCGAGATCATCTGGACGATCGCCCCTTCGGTCCCGATCTGCCCGAACATGAAGAGGCCCAGCGTGACGAAGCCCATGTGCGCGATCGACGAATAGGCCACGAGCTTCTTCATGTCGCTCTGCACCAGGGCGACGAAGCCGATGTAGACGACCGCGACGAGCGACAGCGTGATGACGAACCACGCCAGCTCACGGGACGCGTCGGGCGTGATCGGAAGCGAGAAGCGCAGGAAGCCGTAGGCGCCGAGCTTCAGCATGATCGCGGCCAGGATGATCGATCCCCCGGTCGGGGCCTCGACGTGCGCATCGGGCAGCCACGTGTGCACCGGGAACATCGGCACCTTCACCGCGAACGCGGCGAAGAACGCGAGGAACAGCAGTTCCTGCACCGCCAGCGGAATGCGCGTCGCGTGCCAGGTCAGGATGTCGAAGCTGCCGCCGGACGCCTGGTACAGATAGACAAGGGCCACCAGCATCAGCAGCGAGCCGAGCAGCGTGTAGAGGAAGAACTTGAAGGCCGCGTAGACGCGGTTCGGCCCGCCCCAGACGCCGATGATGATGTACATCGGGATCAGCGTCGCCTCGAAGAAGATGTAGAACAGCAGGCCGTCGACGGCGGCGAAGACGCCCACCATCAGCCCGGAGAGGATCAGGAAGGCGCCGAAGTACTGCGCGACACGGTCGGTGACCACCTCCCAGCCGGCAATGACGACGACGAGCGTCAGCAGCGCGGTGAGCGGGACGAACCACATGGACAGCCCGTCGATGCCCAGGTAGTACTCGGCGTGGAGACGGTCGATCCACGCCGCCTTCTCGACGAACTGCATCCCGGCCTTCGCCGGGTCGAACTGCGTCATCAGCGGTACGGTCGCGAGCAGCCCGAGGGCCGACCCGAAGAGCGCCACCGCCTTCACGACGCCGCCGTTGCGGTCGCGCCCGGCGCCGAGGATGATGACGCCGAAGGCGATCGGGATCCAGATCGCCGCCGACAGCCAGGGAAAGGCGTTGTTCATTTTTCTAGCGCGTCCCGATCGCGTAGGGCAGGGTCAGGAAGAAGAACAGCACGACGCCGACCCCGACCAGCATCGCGAACGCGTAGTGGTAGATGAATCCGGACTGCAGCAGCCGCAGCGCGCGCGACAGCCAGGCCACGAGGCGCGCCGAGCCGTTGACCACGATGCCGTCGATCAGCCCGACGTCGCCGCCCCGCCACAGCCCCTCTCCGATCCGTCGCGCGCCGCCGGCGAAGACGATCTCGTTGATTCGATCGAGGTAGTACTTGTTGTCCAGCAGCGTGTAGACGCCGGAGAGCCGCTGCCGCAGCACGGCCGGCAGGTCCGGCCGCTTCAGGTACAGGAACCAGGCGGCGGCGACGCCCGCCGCCGCGAGGCCAAACGGCACCGACATCAGCCCATCGATGCCGGCGGCGAGCGCGCCATGGAAGTCCTCGGCGAGGTGCTCGATCGCCGGGTGGCGCTCCGCGTCGACGAAAATCGCGCCCTTGAAGTAGCCGCCGCGAAGCACCGGATCGACCATGAACCAGCCGAGCACGGCCGACGGGATCGCCAGCAGCACCAGCGGCAGCGTGATGACGGCCGGCGACTCGTGCGGCGTCCCGCCATGGCCGTGGTCGTCGGCATGCGCGTGCCCGTCGCCGTAGTCGTCGTGCGCGTGCCCGTCGTGGACCGCCGGGGCCGCGTCGCCGAACCGCGCCTTGCCGTGGAACACGAGGAAGAACATCCGGAACGAATAGAACGCGGTGACGAATACGCCGGCCAGCACGGCGAAATGCGCGATGCCGCTCCCGGCCACCGTCGAATGCGCGGTCGCCTCGATGATGTTGTCCTTCGAGTAGAAGCCGGCGAAGAACGGCGTGCCGATCAGCGCCAGCGAACCGACGAGCGACGTGATCCACGTGACCGGCATGTAGCGCCTCAGCCCGCCCATGTTGCGGATGTCCTGGTCGTGGTGCATGCCGACGATCACGGACCCGGCGGCGAGGAAGAGCAGCGCCTTGAAGAACGCGTGGGTCACGAGGTGGAAGATCGCCACCGAATAGGCCGACGCGCCCAGCGCGACCGTCATGTAGCCGAGCTGCGACAGCGTCGAGTACGCGACGACGCGCTTGATGTCGTTCTGGACGATGCCCAGCAGGCCCATGAAGAACGCCGTGATCGCGCCGATCACGATGACCACCGACAGTGCGGTGTCCGACAGCTCGAACAGCGGCGACATCCGCGCGACCATGAAGATGCCGGCCGTCACCATCGTCGCGGCGTGGATCAGCGCCGAGATCGGCGTCGGGCCCTCCATCGAGTCCGGCAGCCACACGTGCAGCGGGAACTGCGCGGACTTGCCCATGGCGCCGACGAACAGGCAGATGCAGATCACGGTGAGCAGCAGCCATGGCGTCGACGGCAGGATCTCGATCGTCTGCGTCGCCAGTCCCGGCGCCGCCTTGAACACCGCGGCGTAGTCGAGCGTCCCGAACCACGCGAAGACGAGCCCGATGCCGAGGACGAAGCCGAAGTCGCCGACGCGGTTGACGAGGAACGCCTTGAGATTGGCATAGATCGCCGTCGGGCGCGTGTACCAGAAGCCGATCAGCAGGTACGACACGAGGCCGACCGCCTCCCAGCCGAAGAACAGCTGCAGGAAGTTGTTGCTCATCACGAGCATCAGCATCGAGAACGTGAAGAGCGAGATGTAGGCGAAGAAGCGCTGGTAGCCGGGGTCGTCGGCCATGTAGCCGATCGTGTAGACGTGGACCATCAGCGAGACGAAGCTCACGACGACCATCATCGTCGCGGTCAGGTTGTCGACCAGGAAACCGACCTCGAGGTGCAGCCCGCCCGCGTCGGCCCAGGTGTAGACCGGACCGTTGAAGACGTGCCCGGCGAGCACCGTATCGGAGAACACGAAGCCGGAGGCGATCGTCGCCACGAGCACGCCGAGGATCGCCGCCCAGTGCGCGCCGGCGCGGCCGATCACGCGCCCCAGGAAGCCGGCGACCAGGGCTCCCGCCAGCGGAGCCAGCGGCACGAGGAGATAGATGTTCTGCATGTCGGTCATTGGCGGGCGTTCGTTCATCGGCGGACGGACGGTCTTCGGCGCATCGCGGTCGCCTCAGCCCTTGAGCGCATCGAGGCGGTCGACCGCCACCGTACTCAGGTTGCGGAACAGCACGACGAGGATCGCCAGCCCGATCGCCGCCTCGGCCGCGGCGACCGTGAGGATGAAGAACACGAACACCTGGCCGTGGAGGTCGCCGAGGTAGTGCGAGAAGGCGACGAAGTTGATGTTCACCGCGAGCAGCATCAGCTCGATGGCCATCAGCAGCACGATCAGGTTGCGGCGGTTGAGGAAGATGCCGATGACGCTCAGCGCGAACAGCACGGCACCGACGCCCAGATACCAGGAAAGCGGAACCATGTTCGTGATCTCCTCAGCCCTGCCGCGCGTCCTGGCGGCCCTCGGCGTCGTTGGCGATGGCGACCATCCGCACGCGCTCGTTGCGCCGCACCCGCACCTGCTCGGACGGCCGCTGCTGCTTCGTGTCCTTGCGCCGGCGCAGCGTCAGCGCGATGGCCGCGACGATCGCCACGAGCAGGATGACGCCGGCGACCTGCAGCGGATACGCGTAGTCCGAGAACGTCAGCAGGCCCAGCGCCGTGATGTTGCTCGTCGCCCCGTTGGCCGCCGTCCCGGCGGCGAACGCCGCCTGCCACGGACCGTGCGACAGCACCGCCCACAGCTGCAATGCGATGAGGACGCCGACCAGCGCACCGAGCGGGAAATGGCGCCAGAAGCCCTGCCGCAGCCGGTCGATATTGATGTCGAGCATCATCACGACGAAGAGGAACAGCACCATCACCGCGCCGACGTAGACGAGGACGAGCGCCAGCGCGAGGAATTCGGCGCGCAGCAGCATCCAGAGGCAGGACGTCGAGAAGAACGCCAGCACGAGGAACAGCACCGCATGCACCGGGTTGCGCGCGGTGACGACGCGGAACGCCGCCACCAGCAGGATCGCCGAAAAGATCCAGAACAGCAGGTGCTCTGCGTTCATCGCTGCGTGCTCCGCCGAGGGGGTGTGGCGGCCGAGCGGCAGCGGAGCAGCCCGCCGAGGGCGACCGAGATGGACGTGGTATTCATCGACTTGTTCTTGGTATCCGTGATGCGCCCGCTGCCGCCGGCGGCTGCGGGCCTCCCGTTACGACGCGCGCGGCCGCGGCGCCGTCATCGATAGCGCGCGTCGGCGGCACGGGCCGCCGCGATCTCCTTTTCGTAGCGATCGCCGACCGCGAGCAGCATGTCCTTCGTGTAGAGCAGGTCGCCGCGCCGCTCGCCGTGGTATTCCGCGATGTGCGTCTCGACGATCGAGTCGACCGGGCAGCTCTCCTCGCAGAAACCGCAGAAGTTGCACTTCGTCAGGTCGATGTCGTAGCGCGTCGTTCGGCGCGTGCCGTCGGCGCGCGGCTCCGACTCGATCGTGATGGCCATCGCCGGGCACACCGCCTCGCACAGCTTGCACGCGATGCAGCGCTCCTCGCCGTTGGGATAGCGGCGCAGCGCGTGCAGCCCGCGGAAGCGCGGCGACGCCGGTGCTTTCTCCTCCGGATACTGCAGCGTGATCTTGCGCGCGAAGAAATACCGGCCGGTCAGCGCGAGGCCGCGCAGCAGCTCGCGCAGCATCAGCGAGCTGAAGAAGTCCTTGACTGCTTCCATCGTCCGCCGCCTTTCGCTCAGCGCCCGGCGTTCGCGAGCGTCGCCGTCGCGCCGCGCGCCGCGCCCGGCGCGTCGCCCGGCGCCCTCCAGATGTTCCACGGCGTCTGCATCCAGAGGGCGACGACGACCAGCCACGCCAGCGTGATCGGGATGAAGATCTTCCAGCCGAGACGCATGATCTGGTCGTAGCGATAGCGCGGGAACGACGCGCGGAACCAGATGAAGAGCGAGACGACGAAGAAGGCCTTCGCGATCAGCCAGAACCAACCCGAGGTCGCCGTGAACCACCCCGGCAGCGCGATCCCCGCCAGGCGGCCGAGGTCGATCGGGGCCGCCCAGCCGCCCAGGAACATGATCGTCGCCATCGTCGACAGCAGGATCATGTTCGCGTACTCGCCGAGGAAGAAGATCGCGAAGCCCATCCCGGAATATTCGACCATGTGCCCGGCGACGATCTCGCTCTCGCCCTCGACGACGTCGAACGGATGCCGGTTCGTCTCGGCGACGGCCGAGATCACGTAGATCACGAACAGCGGCAGCAGCGGCAGCCAGTTCCACGACAGGAACGTGAAGCCGTGGTCGGCGAACCAGCCATGGTTCTGCACGTCGACGATCGTGCTGAGGTTCAGCGAACCGGTCACCAGCAGGACGGTCACGAGCACGAATCCCATCGCCAGCTCGTAGGACACCATCTGGGCCGAGGCCCGCAGCGCGCCGAGGAACGCGTACTTCGAGTTCGAGGCCCAGCCGGCGATGATCACGCCGTAGACGCCGACGGAGGTGATCGCCATCACGTAGAGCAGCCCCGCATTCACGTCCGCCAGCACGACGCCGGGCGCGAACGGGATCACCGCCCAGGCGGCGAGCGCCGGCGCGATCACCATCACCGGGGCGATGAAGAACAGCGACTTGTCGGCCTGCGCCGGCGCGATGATTTCCTTGAAGATCAGCTTCACCGCGTCGGCGATCGGCTGCAGCAGCCCCATCGGGCCGACGCGGTTCGGCCCGAGCCGGATGTGCATCCAGCCGATCATCTTGCGTTCCCACAGCGTCAGGTACGCGACGCAGCCCATGACCGGGGCGATGATGACGACGATGCGCAGCAGCGCCCACAGCACGGGCCATGCGGACCCGAAGATCGCTGCCCCGCCAGCGGTGAACTCGGCCATCAGGCGCGCTCCAGGACGATAGGCCCGAACTGCGCGCCGAGCGTGCTGCTCGCCGCGTGGCCGGCCGGGACGCGGACCACGCCGTCGGGCAGCTTCGCATCGAGCGCGCATTCGAGCAGCGCGCCGGCGTCGCCCTGGCGCGCGCGCACCTTGTCGCCGGGCGCGACGCCGAAGGACGCCAGCGTCGCGGCGTTGGCCGTCGCACGCGGCGGGCGCGCGTCGCGCGTCGCGCGCAACGCCTCGGCGCGACGCACGATCGCATCGGTGAAATACCCGCCGACGTCGGCGACGCGAACGACACCGGCGCCGGGCTCGATGCGCGCCGGCTCGAGCGCGGTCCGGTTGGACAGTCGCGCCGCGATCGCCTCGGCACCGCGCGGCAGCACGGCGTCGCGGAGGTCTTCGGAGGACTCGGCATCGAAGCCGGGAATCCCGAGAAGCTCGCCCAGCACCCGCAGGACCTTCCACCCGGGCCGCGCCTCGCCGAAAGGACGGCAGGCGCCATTGAAGCTCTGCGCCAGACCCTCGGTATTGACGAATGTCCCGGAGGTCTCGAAGAACGTCGAGATCGGCAGGATCGCCTCGGCGTATTCCAGCGCCCCGTTGCGGTACGGCGAAAAGGCGATCACCGACTCGGCCTGAGCCAGCGCCTTCATCGCCAGCGCCGGGTTCGCGGTGTCGTACTCCGGTTCCAGGTTCCACAGCAGGTACGCGCGCCGCGGCGATTCCAGCATCGCACGTGCGTGGTGCCCGCCCGCAGCCGGAACCGCCTGCGCCAGGTAGCCGCCGACGCTGTTGGCCGCCTCTCCGAGGAAGCCCAGCCGGGCCCCGGTCGCGTCCGCGATCCATTGCGCCCACGCGTGCAGTTGCGCCGCCTGCGGCGACTGCGACGCGGCATTGCCCAGCAGCACCGCGACATCCTTGCCGGACGCGAGGTCCTGGGCGATCGAGCGCGCCGTCTCGCCGGCAACGAGGCCGGAGGCCGCGGCCGGCGGCGCGATACCCTTCACCGCGGCGACGGCGACAGCGACCTGCGCCAGCGCGCCGACCCAGGCGTCCGGTCGCACGACGAAACGCGCGGCGAGCGGCATGAGCAGGTCGTCGTCGACGGCATGGACGATCGAGATGCGCCCGCCGCGTCGCGCGGCGTCACGCAGCCGGACGGCCAGCAGCGGGTGGTCCTTGCGCAGGAACGATCCGACGAGCAGGACACGATCGAGCCGGTCGAGCGCCGAGACCGGCATGCCGAGCCACGGCGCGCCGGCGCGCTGGCCGTCGGCGCCGAAATCGGCGTGGCGCAGCCGGAAGTCGATGTTGTCAGACCCAAGCCCGCGGACGAGCCGCGCCAGCAGCGCAAGCTCCTCGAGCGTGCTTCCCGGCGAGGCGAGGGCGCCCACCGCGTCGGCGCCGTGCGCCGCGACGACCGCGCGCAACCGCTGCCCGACGAAGTCGATTGCATCGCTCCATTCGACCTCGCGCCACTGCCCGCGCTCCTTGATCATCGGGCGCGACAGCCGGTCGGCCGCATAGAGACCCTCGTAGGAGAAGCGGTCGCGGTCCGACAGCCAGCAGGAGTTGACGGCCTCGTTCTCGAACGGGACGACGCGCATCACGCGCTGGTTCTTGACCTGCACGACGAGATTGGAGCCGAGCGCATCATGGCCGCTGACGCTGCGGCGTCGGGCGAGTTCCCAGGTACGCGCCTGGTAGCGGAACGGCTTGCTCGTCAGCGCGCCGACGGGGCAGATGTCGATCATGTTGCCGGAGATCTCGGATTCCACCGCGCGATCGACGAACGACATGATCTCCGAGTGCTCGCCGCGCCCGACCATCCCGAGCTCCATCAGTCCGGCGACCTCCTGGCCGAAGCGCACGCAGCGCGTGCACTGGATGCAGCGGCTCATCTCCTCGGCGGCGACCAGCGGGCCGATGTTCTTGCGGAAGACGACGCGCTTGGGCTCGTCGTAGCGGGATGCCGAACCGCCGTAGCCGACGGCGAGGTCCTGCAGCTGGCATTCGCCGCCCTGGTCGCAGATCGGGCAGTCGAGCGGATGGTTGATCAGCAGGAACTCCATCACCGAGCGCTGCGCCTGCTTGGCGCGCGCCGACGCGGTGCGCACGACCATACCCGGAGTGACCGGCGTCGCACAGGCCGGCAGCGGCTTCGGCGCCTTCTCGACCTCGACCAGGCACATCCGGCAGTTGGCCGCGATCGACAGTTTCTTGTGGTAGCAGAAGTGCGGGATGTAGACGTCGATGCCGTTGGCCGCATCCATCACGGTGCTGCCCTCGGCCACCTGCACCTTGGTTCCGTCGATTTCGATCTCGATCATTCGAATCTTCCGTGCGTCACGCGGTTTCCGTCACCAGGCACTGCTTGTGCTCGACGTGATGCTCGAACTCGGCACGGAAGTGCTTGATGAACGCGCGCACCGGCATGGCGGCCGCGTCGCCGAGCGCGCAGATCGTCCGCCCCTGGATGTTGTCGGCCACCGAGTTGAGCAGGTCGATGTCCTGCGGGCGCCCTTCCCCGTGCTCGATCCGGTGCACGACGCGGTACAGCCAGCCGGTGCCCTCGCGGCACGGCGTGCATTGGCCGCACGACTCCTCGTAGTAGAAGTACGAAAGGCGCTCGAGGCAGCGGACCATGCAGCGCGTCTCGTCCATCACGATGACGGCGCCCGAGCCCAGCATCGACCCCGCCTTCGCGATGGCGTCGTAGTCCATGTCGGTCGCCATCATCACGTCGCCCGGCAGCACCGGCATCGACGAGCCGCCGGGGATCACGGCCTTGATCCGGCGCCCTCCGCGCATGCCGCCGGCGAGCTCGAGCAGCTTCGCGAACGGCGTGCCCAGCGGGATCTCGTAGTTGCCGGGGTTCGTCACGTCGCCCGAAATGGAGAAGATCTTCGTGCCGCCGTTGTTCGGGCGTCCGAGGGCCAGGTAGGCCTCCGCGCCGATGGCGAAGATGAACGGCACGGCCGCGAACGTCTCGGTGTTGTTGATCGTCGTGGGCTTGCCGTAGAGGCCGAAGCTCGCCGGAAACGGCGGCTTGAAGCGCGGCTGCCCTTTCTTGCCCTCGATCGATTCCAGCAGCGCCGTCTCCTCGCCGCAGATGTAGGCGCCGAAGCCATGGTGCGCGTAGAGATCGAAGCTGACCTGCGAGCCGCAGATGCCGCGGCCGAGGTAGCCCGCCGCATACGCCTCGTCCAGCGCCTCCTGGAAGCGCTCGTACTCGGCCCAGACCTCGCCGTGGATGTAGTTGTAGCCCGCCGTGCTGCCGGTTGCATAGCCGGCGATCGCCATGCCCTCGATGATCGCGTGCGGGTTGTAGCGCAGCAGGTCGCGGTCCTTGAACGTGCCCGGCTCGCCCTCGTCGGAATTGCAGACCAGGTACTTCTGCCCGGCGTACTGCTTCGGCATGAAGCTCCACTTCAAGCCGGTCGGGAAGCCGGCACCGCCGCGGCCGCGCAGCGCGGACTTCTTGACCTCGGCGACGACCTCGTCGGGCGTCATCCCGCCGTTGACGAGCCGCTTGAGCGCCGCATAGCCGCCGCGCGATTCGTAGTCCTTCAGGCGCCAGTTGGCACCGTCCAGGCCCGCCAGGATCAATGGCTTGATGTGGCGCCCGTGGAAGCAGGTCTGCGCCGTCATCGGTTCAGCTCGTCGATCAGCGCATCGAGCTTGTCGTCGCTCATCAGGCTGCACATGCGCTTGTTGTTGACGAGCAGGACGGGCGCGTCGCCGCACGCGCCCAGGCACTCGCCTTCCTTGAGCGTGAACTTGCGGTCGGCGGTGGTCTCGCCGAATTCGATGCCAAGGCGCTTCTTCAGCCGCGCCGCGGCGCCCTCGGCGCCCGAGAGCGCGCACGGCAGGTTCGTGCACAGCGTGATCTTGTGGCGGCCGACCGGCTCGAGGTTGTACATGTTGTAGAAGGTCGCGACCTCGTAGGCCGCGATCGGCGGCATCCCGAGGTACTCGGCGACGGCGGCGATCGCGTCCTTCGGCAGCCAGCCGATCTCGTCCTGCGCGATCGCGAGCGCGGCCATGACGGCCGACTGCTTCTGCTCCGCCGGGTACTTGCGGATCTCGCGATCGATGCGGCGGAAGGCCTCGGCCGACAGCGGCGTCGCGGCAGCGGGCACGGCGTTCATCGATCGATCTCTCCAAACACGATGTCCTGGGTCCCGATGATGGTCACGGCATCGGCAATCATGTGTCCGCGCGCCATCTCGTCGAGCGCCTGCAGGTGCGCGAACCCGGGCGCCCGGATCTTCAGCCGGTACGGCTTGTTGGCGCCGTCGGCGACGAGGTAGATGCCGAACTCCCCCTTCGGATGCTCGACGGCCGCGTAGGCCTCGCCCGGCGGCACGTGGAAGCCCTCGGTGAAGAGCTTGAAGTGGTGGATCAGCTCTTCCATGTTCGACTTCATGTCGACGCGCCCCGGCGGGGCGACTTTGTGGTTGTCGCTCATCACCGGGCCCGGGTTGTTCCGCAGCCAGTCGACGCACTGCGCGATGATCCGGTTCGACTGGCGCATTTCCTCGATGCGAACGAGGTAGCGGTCGTAGCTGTCGCCGTTGCGGCCGATCGGGATGTCGAACTCCACGCGGTCGTAGACCTCGTAGGGCTGCTTGCGGCGCAGGTCCCACTCGATCCCGGAGCCGCGCAGCATCGGACCCGTGAAGCCGAGCGCCAGCGCACGCTCCGGCGACACCACGCCGATGCCGACAAGTCGCTGCTTCCAGATCCGGTTGTCGGTGAGCAGCGTCTCGTACTCGTCGACGTAGGTCGGGAAGCGGCGCGTGAAGTCCGCGATGAAGTCGAGCAGCGAGCCGCTGCGGCTTTCGTTGAGGCGCTGCACGTCGCGCGCGCCGCGGTATTTGGTCGGCGCGTACTGCGGCATCTTCTCCGGCAGGTCGCGGTAGACGCCGCCGGGCCGGTAGTAGGCGGCGTGCATCCGCGCGCCGGACACCGCCTCGTAGATGTCGAACAGGTCTTCGCGCTCGCGGAACGCGTAGAGGAAGACCGCCATCGCGCCGACGTCCAGCCCGTGGGCGCCGATCCACAGCAGGTGATTGAGCAGCCGCGTGATCTCGTCGAACATCACCCGGATGTACTGCGCGCGCACCGGGACCTCGATGCCGAGCAGCTTCTCGATCGCCATCACGTAGCCGTGCTCGTTGCACATCATCGAGACGTAGTCCAGCCGGTCCATGTAGGGCACCGACTGGATGAACGTGCGCGTCTCGGCCAGCTTCTCGGTCGCCCGGTGCAGCAGGCCGATGTGCGGGTCGGCGCGCTGCACGACCTCGCCGTCGAGCTCCAGCACCAGCCGCAGCACGCCGTGCGCCGCCGGGTGCTGCGGACCGAAGTTCAGGGTGTAGTTCTTGATTTCAGGCACGTTGCCTCGCGCTCTTTCGGCCGGTCGCGTCAGGCGCGGCCGTATCCGTCCTCGCGGATGACGCGCGGCGTCACCTCGCGCGGCTCGATCGTCACCGGCTGGTAGACGACCCGCCGCTGGTCCGGGTCGTAGCGCATCTCGACGTAGCCGGAGACCGGGAAGTCCTTGCGGAACGGATGCCCGATGAAGCCGTAGTCGGTGAGGATCCGGCGCAGGTCGAGGTGTCCCTCGTAGATGATCCCGTAGAGGTCGAAAGACTCGCGTTCGTACCAGCCGGCCGCGTTCCAGACGTCGACGACCGAATCGACGACCGGCATCTCGTCGTCCGGGCAGAACGTCCTGACGCGCAGCCGCCAGTTGTGCTTCAACGAGAGCAGGTGCATCACGGACGCGAAACGCCGCCCTTCCCAGGTTCCGTTGCCGTAGTCGCGATAGTCGACGCCACACAGGTCGATCAGCTGCTCGAACCCGAGCGCCGGGTCGTCGCGCAGCTGCGTCGCGATCGCGAGAAGGTCGACGGCGTCGACGACGATCGTCACCTCGCCGAGCGCGACATCGAGCGAGCGCAGGCGCTCGCCGAACGCGGCGCGCAACGCGCCGGACAGGGTTTCGATGCGGCTCATCGGGCTCTGCTAACGGGCGATGGTGTTGGTGCGGCGGATCTTGCTCTGCAACTGGATGATCCCGTAGATCAGCGCTTCGGCCGTCGGCGGGCATCCGGGCACGTAGACGTCCACCGGCACGATGCGGTCGCAGCCACGGACCACCGAGTACGAATAGTGGTAGTAGCCGCCGCCGTTGGCGCACGAGCCCATCGAGATGACCCAGCGTGGCTCGGCCATCTGATCGTAGACCTTCCGCAGCGCGGGAGCCATCTTGTTGCACAGCGTTCCGGCGACGATCATGACGTCGGATTGGCGCGGGCTCGGGCGGAACATCACGCCGAACCGGTCGAGGTCGTAGCGCGCCGCGCCGGCGTGCATCATTTCCACCGCGCAGCACGCGAGGCCGAACGTCACCGGCCACATCGAGCCGGTCTTCGACCAGTTGATGAGCTTGTCGACGCTCGTCGTGACGAAGCCCTCGTTCAGGACGCCTTCGATATTCATCGCATCATCCGCCTTGCCCAGCCAGTTGCCCGCGCGCGGCTGCGATCGCTCCCGGGGCCGCCGGGCGACCGCTCGCGCCGGCCATCATTCCCAGTCGAGCGCGCCTTTCTTCCACTCGTAGACGAATCCCACGGTAAGGATCCCGAGGAACACCATCATCGACCAGAACCCGACGCCCCAGGTTCCCATCCGCCCGACCGCCGCCGCCCACGGAAAGAGAAAGGCGACTTCGAGGTCGAACAGGATGAAGAGGATCGCAACGAGGTAATAACGGACGTCGAACTTCATTCGCGCGTCTTCGAAGGCCTCGAAGCCGCACTCGAAGGGCGAGAGCTTTTCCGGATTCGGCTTGTGCGGACCGAACAGCCCGCCGACGACGAGGAACGCGGCGCCGACGGCGAGGCCCACGAGAATGAACAGCAGGACGGGAAGGTAGCTGACGAGATCCACGTCGGTCGCCCATCGGACAGTGGTACCGCGAATTTCGGCCGGGCGACGCTTTCCCGCACGCGCTCCGGTTGCTTGGTGCCGACGGTGAGACTCGAACTCACACGGCTTTCGCCGCCACCCCCTCAAGATGGTGTGTCTACCAATTCCACCACGTCGGCAACGGGCGCGATTCTACTTGAACGAGGACTCTCGTGCGCCGCAACACGCGCGGTGCTCCGTCGGAGTTTCGGCGGCGCAACGCCTACTTCGGGACTTCGTTCGACCCGGACGTTCCGCCCTTGGCGTCGGAGGCCGGCGCGGGTTGCGCAGCAGGTGGCGCAGCGGTCGCCGCGGCGCCCGCGGCCTTGCTGTCACCCTTGGGTGCCGTATCCGCGGGTGCCGGCGCGGCGGGCACCTCGGCGCCGGGTTTGCTCGCGGGCGGCGTTGCGGACTTTTCCGGCTCGCTGCTGATCAGGCCGCCGCCGGCCGGACGTCCCGCCCGCATGCTCGTCGACGTGTAGGCCAGCACCAGCGTCGCGACGAAGAACACCGCGGCCATCACCGCCGTCGTGCGCGACAGGAAGTTCGCGGCGCCGGTGGCGCCGAACAGGCTGCCGGACGCCCCGCTGCCGAACGCTGCGCCCATGTCCGCGCCTTTGCCGTGCTGCAGGAGGACGAGAACGATTATCGCCACGGCAGAAATCACCTGGATGACGATGAAAACACTGCTGAGCCAGGACATGTTCGGAATTCCGCTATCGATCGGTTCTTGGAAACGGGTGGGAGGTGGCCAGGCGGCGCGCGCGTCGCGATCTCGTCAACGCGCCGGCGCCGCGCTGCAGATGGCGGCGAAGTCGGCCGCGACGAGCGATGCGCCGCCGACGAGCGCGCCGTCGATGTCCGGTTGCGCCAGCAATTCGGCCGCGTTGCCGGGCTTGACGCTGCCGCCATAGAGGACGCGCAACGCCGCAGCGGCATCGGCGTCGTGGCGCGCGATCGCGCCACGCACGACGGAGTGGATTTCCTGCGCCTGCGCGCCCGTCGCGTTGCGTCCGGTCCCGATGGCCCACACCGGCTCGTACGCAATGGCGCCCTTCAGGAGGTCGCGCGCAGGGCAGCGCTGCAGCAGCGCGGCGACCTGGCGCTCGACGACGGCCGTCGCGCGCCCGGCGTCGCGCTCCTCCAGCGTTTCGCCGACGCACGCGATCGGCCGCAGGCCCAGCGCGAGCGCGCGCGCCGCCTTCGTCGCCACGATCGCGTCGTCCTCGCCGCGCGTCGCCCGGCGCTCCGAATGCCCGACGATGACCCAGCCGACGCCGACGTCGAGCAGCATCTCGCCGCAGACGTCGCCGGTGTGCGCGCCCGGGGCATCGATGCAGAGGTCCTGCGCCCCCGCCTCTGCCGCCAGACCGGCGAGGCCGGCGACGAGTTGCGGCAGGTACGGGTACGGGGCGCAGACGACGACGTCGCGCCCGGCCGTCGACGCGGCGACGGCGCGGAAGGCATCGAGCCATTGCGCGTTCGCGGCCCGCGTTCCGTTCATCTTCCAGTTCGCGGCGATCAGTTGCTTTCGCATGGCGTGGCAGCGGTTCTCGGCTGGGGCGGTTGGTCGAAGGATGCTCAGGGTGCCGCAGGCTCGCGCCGGTTCGGCTGCGCACTCGCCGCCGGACCCACCGCGAGGACGATCTTGCCGATATGGGCACCGGACTCCATCAGCGCATGCGCCGCCGCGGCCTCGCGCAGCGGAAAGGTCGCATGCACGATCGGCTTGACGCGGCCGGCGGCAATCAGCGGCCAGACGCGTGCCTGAAGTTGCCGCGCGATCGCGGCCTTGAACTCGACGCCGCGGGGCCGCAGCGTCGACCCGGTGACGACGAGGCGTTTGCGCAACACGCGGCCGAAGTCGATCTCGCCGCGCGCACCGCCCAGCAACGCGATCAGGACGAGGCGCCCGTCGTCGGCGAGGCACTCGATTTCGCGCCCGACGTAGTCGCCGGCGACCATGTCGAGGATCACGTCGACGCCGCGATCGCGCGTCTCCTGCAGCACCGCCGCGCCGAAGTCCTCGCGGCGGTAGTTGATGCCGCGGCGCGCGCCGAGCGCTTCGACGGCGCGGCAGCGTTCATCGGAGCCCGCCGTCGCGTACACGACATGGCCCAGCGCGGCGGCGATCTGCACGGCCGCGACGCCGATGCCGCTCGCCCCGCCCTGCACGAGCAGCGTTTCGCCCGGCGCAAGGCGAGCACGGTCGAAGACGTTGCTCCAGACGGTGAAATACGTTTCCGGCAGGCTCGCCGCCTGCGCGAACGTGAGAGAGGTCGGGACCGGCAGGCATTGGCCGCTCGGCACGGCGCACAGTTCGGCATAGCCGCCACCGGCGAGAAGCGCGCAGACGGCATCGCCCACCCGAAAGCCGCTGTCCGACGTGTCGCCCCCGACGACGGTACCGGCGACTTCCAGCCCCGGCAGGTCGGAGGCGCCCGGCGGGGGCGGGTAGCCGCCCTTGCGCTGCAGGACGTCCGGCCGGTTGACGCCCGCCGCCTCGACGCGGATCAGCAGATCGCCGCGACCCGGTACCGGGTCGGGCCGATCGGCGAGGCGCAGGACGTCGGGTGCGCCCGGCTGCGAGATCTCAATGGCCTGCATCGGATTCCTCCGCGGCGGTTCGGCCGCGCGCCGTGCCGCGCTCGGCCGCCGCCGCAGCGGCCAGCGCCCTACGACTGCTGCGCCGCAGGCGCCGCCGAAGCGTCGCTTGCCGCGGCCTTCATCGACAGGCGCACGCGGCCCTTCTCGTCGGCCTCCAGGACCTTGACCTTGACCGACTGCCCTTCCTTCAGGTAGTCGGCGACCTGGTTCACGCGCTCGTTGGCGATCTGCGAGATGTGCAGCAGGCCGTCGCGACCCGGCAGGATCTGGACGATGGCGCCGAAGTCCAGCAGCCGCAGCACCGTGCCGTCGTAGACCTTGCCGACCTCGACGTCGGCGGTCAGTTCCTGGATCCGGCGCTGCGCTTCCTTGCCCTTGTCGAGGTCGACGCTGGCGATGATCACGGTGCCGTCGTCCTCGATGTCGATCTGCGTGCCGGTTTCCTCGGTCAACGCGCGAATGACGGCGCCGCCCTTGCCGATGACGTCGCGGATCTTCTCCGGATTGATCTTCATCTTGATCAGGCGCGGCGCGAACGCCGACAGCTCGCCGCGCGACGCCGCGATCGCATCCTGCATCTTCTGCAGGATGGTCATCCGCGCTTCGCGGGCCTGCGCCAGGGCGACCTGCATGATCTCCTTGGTGATGCCCTCGATCTTGATGTCCATCTGCAGCGCGGTGACGCCGGTGGCCGTCCCCGCGACCTTGAAGTCCATGTCGCCGAGGTGGTCCTCGTCGCCCAGGATGTCGGTGAGCACCGCGAACTTGTTGCCTTCCTTGATCAGGCCCATCGCGACGCCGGCGACGTGCGCCTTCATCGGGACGCCGGCATCCATCAGCGCGAGGCAGCCGCCGCACACGGAGGCCATCGACGACGAGCCGTTCGACTCGGTGATCTCGGAGACGACGCGGATCGAGTACTGGAAATCGGCCGCATCCGGAAGGACGGCGACCAGCGCGCGCTTGGCGAGGCGGCCGTGGCCGATCTCGCGCCGCTTCGGCGCCCCGACGCGCCCGGTTTCGCCGGTCGCGAACGGCGGCATGTTGTAGTGGAGCATGAACCGGTCGCGATACTCGCCTTGCAGCGCGTCGATGATCTGCTCGTCCTGCTTGGTGCCGAGCGTCGCGGTCACCAGCGCCTGCGTCTCGCCGCGCGTGAACAACGCGGATCCGTGCGTGCGCGGCAGCACGCCGAGCCGGATCGCGATCGGGCGGACCGTGCGCGTGTCGCGGCCGTCGATCCGCGGCTCGCCGTCCAGGATCTGCGTGCGGACGATCTGCGCCTGCAGGTCGAAGAGGATGCTTTCGACGGCGGTCGGATCCGGCAGCGGCTTGCCGGTGCGGACGGCTTCGGCTTCGAGCTTCGTCCAGACCTCCTTGTAGATGTCGTCGATCCGCTGCGTGCGCGCCTGCTTGCTGCGAATTTCGTAGGCACCGCGCAGGCCGGCCGACGCGAGGCCCCTCAGCCGCGCCAGCAGCGATTCGTCCTTCTGTGCGGCCGACCAGTTCCACGCCGGCTTGCCGGCGTCGCGCACGAGTTCGTGGATCGCGTCGATCACCGCCTGCATCTGCTGGTGCCCGAAGACGACCGCCCCGAGCATCACGTCCTCCGGCAACTGGTGCGCCTCGGATTCGACCATCAGCACGGCGCGCTCGGTCCCGGCAACGACCAGATCGAGCTGGCTCTTCTTCAGTTGCGACGCGCCCGGATTGCAGACGTACTGGCCATCGACGTAGCCGACGCGCGCGGCGCCGATCGGGCCCTTGAACGGGATGCCGGACACCGCAAGCGCCGCCGAGGCGCCGATCATCGCCGGAATGTCCGGATCGACCTCGGGATTCACCGACATCACGTGGATGACGACCTGGACGTCGTGGAAAAAGCCGTCGGGAAAGAGCGGGCGGATCGGGCGGTCGATCAGGCGCGACGTCAGCGTCTCCTTCTCGGAGGGCCGCCCTTCGCGCTTGAAGAACCCGCCGGGAATGCGTCCGGCGGCGTAGGTCTTCTCAACGTAGTCGACCGTCAGCGGCAGGAAGTCCTGTCCCGCCTTGGCGGTGGCGGCGCCGACGACCGTGGCGAGGACGACCGTGTCGTCGATCGAGACGACGACCGCGCCGGACGCCTGCCGCGCGATCTCACCGGTTTCGAGCGTGACCGTGCGGCCACCGTACGGGAACGACTTGACGACTTTTTCGAACACGGGTGATTCCTTTCAGGCCCGGAAAACGGACGCGCGCGATGCGCCCGCACTCCGATCCGATGTCGATTTCACGATGACCGCCCCGCGGCGCGGGAACGCGCCGGCGCATCGACGGGTGAATCCGGCGCGGCCGCCGGGATTCGTACGCACGAGGCGCGCGGGGCCGGACGCATCCGGCCGCGGCTGAGCGTGGGGCGCGGGGGCAGGCCGACTTGCCACGAACGGCGGTCGGTTGTTACTTGCGCAAGCCGAGCGTTTCGATCAGGCCTTTGTAGGCCTCGGGGCTCCTGCCCTTGAGGTAGTCGAGCAGCTTGCGACGCCGGCTGACCATCTTGAGCAGGCCGCGGCGCGAGTGGTGGTCCTTGACGTGCGTCTTGAAGTGATCGGTGAGCTCGTTGATCCGGGCCGTGAGAAGTGCGACCTGGACCTCCGGCGAACCGGTGTCGTTCTTGGTGCGCTGGAACTTGGCGACGATGTCGCCCTTCTTGATGTCTGCGACGGACATGATTTCCCTGACTGGAAAAGTTTCGACACGCGAGCCCGGCAGGAATTACCGGGTCGTGAACCGCACATTATAGCCGACCGGCCGCGCGCGGCATCGGGCTCCGGTCCGACGGCGTCCCCGGGGCACCTCGGGCCCTGGGGGTACGCGATCCGATGCCGGACGCCCGTCCTAAGGCGCCATCGACGTCTGCGGATTCAGGCGCTCGTTCGTCGACTGGAGCTTGTTCAGCGCGTTGAGGTAGGCCTTGGCCGAAGCCGCGACGATGTCCGGGTCGGCGCCGACGCCGTTGACGATGCGCCCGGCGCGGGCGAGCCGCACGGTGACCTCGCCCTGCGATTCGGTCCCGGTCGTGATCGCATTGACCGAATAGAGCAGCAGTTCGGCGCCGCTGCCGACTTCGCTTTCGATCGCCTTCAGCGACGCGTCCACCGGGCCGTTGCCATCCGACTCCGCGACGACCTCCTGCGTGCCGACGCGAAACACGACGCGCGCATGCGGGCGCGCGCCGGTCTGCGACTGCTGCGCGAGCGAGACCAGGCGGAAATGCTCGTCGTGCGGCACCACCGTCTCGTCGGAGAAGAGCGACTGGATGTCCTCGTCGTAGATCTCCGCCTTGCGGTCGGCCAGTTCCTTGAACTTGACGAACGCGGCGTTGATCTCGCCCTCGCCCTCGACCGGGATGCCGAGCTCCTGGACGCGCTGCTTGAATGCATTGCGCCCCGACAGCTTCCCGAGGACGATGCGGTTCGCGGACCAGCCGACCTCTTCGGCGCGCATGATCTCGTAGGTCTGCCGGGCCTTGAGCACGCCGTCCTGGTGGATGCCGGACGCGTGCGCGAAGGCGTTGGCGCCGACGACGGCCTTGTTCGGCTGGACCGGAAAGCCGGTGATGTTGGAGACCAGCTTGGAGGCCGGGACGATCTGCGTCGTGTCGACGCCGACGTCGAGCGCGAAGAAATCGCGCCGCGTGCGGACCGCCATGACCACCTCCTCCAGCGAGGTGTTGCCGGCGCGCTCGCCGAGGCCGTTGACCGTGCATTCGATCTGGCGCGCGCCGTTCAGTACGCCGGCCAGCGAATTGGCGACCGCCATGCCGAGGTCGTTGTGGCAGTGCACCGACCACACGGCGCGGTCGGCATTCGGGATCCGGTCCCGCAGCGTGCGGATCAGCTCGCCGAACTGCGCCGGCACGGCGTAGCCGACCGTATCCGGGATGTTGATCGTCGTCGCGCCCTCGGCGATCACCGCCTCGAGGATGCGGCAGAGGAAGTCGAGCTCCGAGCGGCTGCCGTCCTCGGTCGAGAATTCGACGTCGTCGGTGAAGCGGCGCGCGAAGCGGACCGCGAGGCGCGCCTGCTCGAAGACCTGGTCCGCCGTCATCCGCAGCTTCTTTTCCATATGCAGCGGCGACGTCGCGATGAAGGTGTGGATGCGCCGCGAGCGGGCGCCCTGCAGCGCCTCGGCGGCGCGCGAGATGTCGCGGTCGTTGGCGCGCGCGAGCGAGCACACCGTCGACTCCTTGATCGTGTTCGCGATCGCCCGCACCGCCTCGAAATCGCCGTTGCTGGAGGCGGCGAAGCCGGCCTCGATCACGTCGACGCGAAGCCGCTCCAGTTGCGAGGCGATGCGCAGCTTCTCCTCGCGCGTCATCGACGCGCCGGGGCTCTGTTCGCCGTCGCGCAGGGTCGTATCGAAGATGATCAGGCGTTCGGACATCGCGCGGCTCCTCCAGGTGCGCCGGGCGGCCTCGACGCGATGCCGCCATGCACCTCCGACATCATAAAGAATGTGCCGGACGGTCGACGCCGTGGCCGACGGCATGGGTGCGGCCAACGTGCCGCGGCCCCCGCCCATGCCCCGGCGGGGCGTTCAGGCCGGGTGGTCCGCCGGCGATCGCTCCGGGCGTGCCGGATTGCCTTCGCCGCGCCACCAGCGCCACAGCCCGTAGAGGTAGCCGGAGATCGCGTAGCAGCAGAACAGCGAGAACAGCGCGATCGGCGGCTGCGAGGAGACGAAGAAGATGCCGACGACGATGACGATCATCACCCAGAACGGCACGCTGCGGGCGAGCTGGAACTTCTTGCCGCTGTAGAACGGGGCGCTCGAGACCATCGTGAGGCCGGCGTAGACCGTCAGCGCGAGCGCGACCCACGGCATCCACGTCTCGCGGATCGACGAGAGCTGGTTGTCGACGGCAAGCCAGACGAAGCCGGCGACGAGCGCCGCGGCCGCCGGGCTGGGCAGGCCCTGGAAGAAACGCTTGTCGACGACGCCGATATTGGCGTTGAAGCGGGCCAGCCGCAGCGCGGCGCCGGCGCAGTAGACGAAGGCGCCGGCCATGCCCCAGCGCCCGAGCTCGTTGAGGATCCACTCGTACATCACGAGCGCCGGCGCGACGCCGAACGACGTCATGTCGGACAGCGAGTCGTACTGCTCGCCGAACGCGCTCTGCGTGTTCGTGAGGCGCGCGACGCGGCCGTCCATCCCGTCGAGCACCATCGCCGCGAAGATCGCGATCGCCGCCAGCTCGAACCGCTGGTTCATGCTCTGCACGATCGCGACGAAACCGGAGAACAGCGCCGCGGTCGTGAACAGGTTCGGCAGCAGGTAGATGCCGCGCCGGCGCCGCGGCGGCCGCACGAAGTCGTCACCGCGCAGCGCCGTCTGCCCGTAGACCCGGGCCTTGCGTCGACGGAAGCGCATCGCCCGCGCCCTCAGAGCTCGGCGAGGACCGTCGAGGTCGCTCGCACCACGTCGCCGACCGCGACCCGCGGTCGCGCCGTGAGCGGCAGGTAGACGTCGACGCGGGAACCGAACCGGATGAAGCCGAACCGCTGGCCGCGGGCGAGCCGGTCGCCGACCGCGACGTAGCAGAGGATGCGGCGAGCGATCAGCCCCGCGACCTGCACGACCGTCAGGCGCTCGCCGCCGGACTCGATCACCAGCGCGTTGCGCTCGTTCTCGGTCGAAGCCTTGTCGAGGTCGGCATTGATGAACTTGCCCGGCGCGTACTCGACGCGCTCGACGATGCCGTCGACCGGCGCGCGGTTGCTGTGGACGTTGAAGACGTTCATGAAGACGCTGACGAGCAGCGCATCGCGCTCGACGTAGGGATCGCGGACGCGCTCGACCTTGACGATCCGGCCGTCGGCCGGCGACAGCACGGCCCCGGCTTCCTGCGGCACCTGGCGCGGCGGGTCGCGGAAGAACTGCACGACGAACAGCACGACGATCCAGAGCGGGATCGACCACGCGCCACCGGCCGCCAGGGCCACGGCCACGGCGGCGGCGAGCGAGGCCCCGACGTAGGGCCAGCCTTCGCGCGCGAGCAGCGGATGCGGATACGGCGAGGGCACGTGCGGATCCTTGCGATGACCGGAAGGCGCGTATGGTATCGGATCGCCTCTGGCGCGGGCGAACGCGGTGTCGCGGAGGGGCGCTTGCGGCGTGGGGGCGAGGGCTCAGGGCACGAGGAACCGCGCGCGCGCCGTGACCGACGCCTGCTCCGACGTCGTCCCCGGTTCGAAACTCGGCTCGGCCACCGACTCCGCGGCGGGCGCCATCGTCGCGGCCGCGCGAAGCGGCCGCATCGGCGGGCCCTGCACCGCCGCGCCGAAGTCGAGTTCCTCCAGGCGCACGCGCGCGGGCGGGATCGACAGGGCCTGCGCGGCCGCCGCGATCCTCACGTTCGCATCCGAGATGGCCCGCTGCACGAGATCGCCCTCGACACGTTCGCGCGCCGCACGCGAGAGGTGGAAGTCGATCGAACCCAGCGCGAGCAGCGCCTGCGCCGCCGCGACCGCCTGCGGCAGCTGCGCGAGGTTGCCGGTGCGCATGAACACCGTCTGGCGCACGCGCCAACCGGTGATCCGATGCGCGCCGCTGCTCGCGTACATCGGATAGCTCTCGTAGGCGCCGGACTCGACCTGGCATTTCGGGTCGACGCGCCGCAGCGCGGCGACGCCGTCGGCAACCCGCTGGTTGACGGTCGACTGCGCGCGCGCCAGGTCGGGGTCCTGCTGCTCGGCGTAGAACGACGCGCTTGCCTCGTCGTTGGGCAACTCGAGCTGCGCGTGGCCGGCGAGCGTGACGACGGTACCCTCGAAACGCGCCGGCGAGGGCGCCGGCTGCTGCGCGCCCGCCGGCGCGGCGGCAACGAGGCCGGCGGCCCCGCAGGCGACCGCGCGCGACGCCAGCCGGACGAGCGCGCCGCGCCGCCTCAATTCTTGCTCTGGTCGACGAGGCGGTTGCGCTTGATCCACGGCATCATCGCCCGCAGCCGCTCGCCGACCTGCTCGATCGGGTGCTCGGCCGTCAGGCGGCGACGCGCCCGCAGCGTCGGCGCACCGGCGCGGTTCTCCAGGATGAAGCTCTTCGCATAGTCGCCGGCCTGGATGCGTTCCAGCGCCTTCTTCATCGCCAGTTTCGTCGCCGGCGTGATGATCTCCGGACCGGTGACGTACTCGCCGTATTCCGCGTTGTTCGAGATCGAGTAGTTCATCGTCCCGATGCCGCCTTCGTACATCAGGTCGACGATCAGCTTGAGCTCGTGGAGGCACTCGAAATAGGCCATCTCCGGCGCGTAGCCCGCCTCGACCAGCGTCTCGAAGCCGGCCTTGACCAGTTCGACGCAGCCGCCGCAGAGCACGGCCTGCTCGCCGAACAGGTCGGTCTCGGTCTCCTCGCGGAAGTTGGTCTCGATGATGCCGGCCTTGCCGCCGCCGATGGCGGTCGCGTACGACAGGGCGAGGTCGCGCGCGATGCCGGACGCGTCGTGGTGCACGGCGATCAGCATCGGCACGCCGCCGCCCTGCGCGAACGTCGAGCGAACCGTATGGCCCGGCGCCTTCGGCGCCACCATGACGACGTCGAGGTCCGCGCGCGGCTCGATCATGCCGAAGTGGATGTTGAACCCGTGCGCGAACGCGAGCGCGGCCCCCTTCTTCAGGTTGGGCTCGACGGAAGCCTTGTAGACCTCCGGGTGCGTCTCGTCCGGCAACAGGATCATCACGAGATCGGCGTCGCGCACGGCGTCGGCGACTTCCTTCACGTCGAGGCCGGCGGCGACCGCCTTGCCCCATGAGGCGCCGCCCTTGCGCAACGCGACCGTGACCTTGACGCCGGACTCCTTCAGGTTGAGCGCGTGCGCGTGGCCCTGCGATCCGTAGCCGACGATCGCGACCTTGCGCCCCTTGATCAACGAAACGTCGGCGTCCTTGTCGTAGTAGACCTTCATGTTCCCTCCTGGATGGTTTCCATAGTCGCGACGGCGATCGCGCGGCGGCAGGCGTCGGCCGCCGCGCCGCCGGCGCTATACCCTGAGCACGCGTTCGCCGCGTCCGATGCCCGAACTGCCGGTGCGCACCGTCTCGAGGATCGCGGCGCGATCGACGGCGCGGATGAACGCGTCGAGCTTGTCGGTGTTGCCGGTGAGCTCGATCGTGTAGGTCCGCTCGGTGACGTCGACGATCCGCCCGCGGAAGATGTCCGCCATGCGCTTCACTTCCTCGCGATCCTTGCCGACGGCGCGCAGCTTGATCAGCATCAGTTCGCGCTCGGTGAATTCGCCCTCGGTCAGGTCGACGACCTTGACGACCTCGATCAGGCGGTTGAGGTGTTTCGTGATCTGCTCGATGACGTCGTCCGAGCCGACGGTCACGATCGTCATGCGCGACAGCGACGGATCCTCGGTCGGAGCCACCGTCAGCGTCTCGATGTTGTAGCCGCGCGCCGAGAAGAGGCCGACGACGCGCGACAGCGCGCCGGGCGCGTTTTCCAGCAGGACCGAAATGGTGTGCCTCATCACAGGTCCTCGGCGCCGAGCAGCATCTCGGTCAGCCCCTTGCCCGCCTTGACCATCGGCCAGACGTTCTCGGTCTGGTCGGTGATGAAGTCGAGGAACACGAGCCGGTCCTTCAGCGGCCCGAAGGCCTCGCGCAGCGCCGGCTCGACATCCTCGGGGCGTTCGATGCGCAGGCCGACGTGACCGTAGCTTTCCGCCAGCTTCACGAAGTCAGGCAGCGCGTCCATGTAGGACTCGGAGTAGCGGCTGCCGTAGTCGATCTGCTGCCACTGCCGCACCATGCCCAGATAGCGGTTGTTCAGGTTGACGATCTTCGGCGTGAAGCGGTACTGCTTGCACGTCGACAGTTCCTGGATGCACATCTGGATCGAGGCCTCGCCGGTGATCACCGCCACCTGCGCGCCAGGATTCGCCATCTGCACGCCCATCGCGTAGGGCAGGCCGACGCCCATCGTCCCGAGGCCGCCGGAATTGATCCAGCGCCGCGGATGATTGAAGCGGTAGTACTGCGCGGCCCACATCTGGTGCTGCCCGACGTCGGAAGTCACGTAGGCATCGCCGCCGGTGACCTCCCACAGCTTCTCGATCACGAACTGCGGCTTGATGACCGCCGCCGAGCGGTCGTACTTGAGGCAGTCGCGGCCGCGCCAGGCGTCGATGCGCTCCCACCAGGCGCGCAAGGCTGCCGCTTGGCCGCCGGCGGAGGCCCCGGGCGCCGCCTCGAGCTGCACCAGGAGGTCGGACAGGACTTCGCCGACGTCGCCGACGATCGGCACGTCGACCTTCACGCGCTTGGAAATCGACGACGGATCGATGTCGACATGGATGATCTTGCGCGGGTTCTGCGCGAAATGCGCCGGATTGCCGATGACGCGGTCGTCGAACCGCGCACCGACGGCGAGCAGCACGTCGCAGTGCTGCATCGCCATGTTCGCCTCGAAAGTCCCGTGCATGCCGGGCATGCCGACGTACTTGCGGTCGCGCGCCGGGTAGCCGCCAAGCCCCATCAGCGTCGTCGTGCACGGGAAGCCGAGCCGGTCGACGAGCCGCGCCAGCAGTTCGGAGGCGTTGGCGAGGATCACGCCGCCGCCGGCGTAGACCATCGGGCGCTCGGCCTGCTGCAGCAGCGCCGCGGCCTTCTTGATCTGACCCAGGTGCCCCTTCACGACCGGGTTGTACGACCGCATCGTGAGGTCGCGCGGGTAGTGGAACGCATGGCGCGCGACCGTGACGTCCTTCGGGATGTCGACGAGCACCGGGCCGGGACGACCGCTCGCGGCGATGTAGAACGCCTGGCGGATCGCGGTGGCGAGGTCGGCGACGTCCTTCACCAGGATGTTGTGCTTCACGCAGGGCCGGGTGATGCCGACCGTATCGCACTCCTGGAACGCGTCCTGGCCGATGGCTCGCGTCGGCACTTGGCCGGTGATGATCACGATCGGAACCGAGTCCATGTACGCCGTCGCGATTCCGGTCACGGCGTTCGTGACGCCCGGGCCGCTCGTCACCAGCGCGACGCCGATCTTCCGGCTCGACCGCGAGTACGCGTCGGCGGCGTGCACCGCCGCCTGCTCATGGCGCACCAGGATGTGCTGGAACCGGTCCTGCTTGAAGATCTCGTCGTAGATGTAGAGGACGGCGCCGCCGGGGTATCCGAAGACGTGCTCGACGCCCTCCTCCGCCAGGCAGCGGACGACGATTTCGGCCCCGGTCAGCACGTCGACCGGCGCGGCGGCCTGCTTTTCGGAATCGCCCGCATCAGGGCGTGCGGCAGCCTTCTGTACTGCTCGTATGTTCGACACTTGGAAATCCTCTCAAGGTCCACGGGAGATTGATCGGATGCCGAGCCGCACCAGCTTGTGGCCGGTGGCGCGGACGTCGCCCCCGCGACGAGTCGCAGGGCGCTTTAGGAGGTAACGGTGGGTATGCGTCGATAAAGAAGCCCTTCACTTCCTTTCTGCCGTTCCCGTCTTTCGCGGTAGTCGATCGACGGGAACCGCCGACGATAGCCGACCTTGCCGCCATGCGCAAACGGCGCCGCCGTGGCCCAGGGCCCGTGTTGCCGCTCTGCTACGATCTCGGGGCTTTTCAAGGGACGAAGGGGAAGGCGCCGGCGAACGCCGATCGGCGCCGACGATGGCGACCGAAAAGGAACTGGCGGAGTTTCTCGCCGGCGTCGAACGACGGGCATTCAAGCAGGCGGCGTTTGCGGTTCGCGACGACGACGCCGCGCTCGACATCGTCCAGGAGGCGATGATCAAGCTCTCGCAGAGCTACGGCGATCGCCCCGCGCCGGAACTGCCGCTGCTTTTCACGCGCATCCTGCAGAACGCCACGCACGATCATTTCCGGCGCCTGAAGGTCCGCTCGTCGTGGCTCACGCTGTTTTCGCAACTCGCGGGAAGCGACGACGACGACAGCGACCCGCTGGAGACGCTGGAGAGCCAGTCGGATTCGACGGCCGCCGAGAGCGCGGCGGACAAGGTCGAGCGGGAACAGATCGTCCGCGTGATCGAAGAGGAAATGGCACGGCTTCCGGGGCGTCAACGGGAAGCGTTCGTGCTCCGTTACTGGGAAGATCTCGACGTCGCCGAAACGGCGGCGGCGATGGGCTGTTCTGAAGGCAGCGTCAAGACACATTGCTCGCGCGCGACGCACGCATTGGCACGGGCGTTGCGTGGCCGGGGCATCACGTTATGAAAGAGGTCGAATTCGCCTACCGGGTGCGGCAGGCCCTCAACGAGGGAGCCGGGTCGCTCGACGAGCTGACGCTGCAGCGGTTGGCGAGCGCCCGCGCGACCGCGCTGGCGCGCCGAAAGCAGAATCCAGCCGCGCAGCGCTACCCGATCCCGTCGCCCCTGCTCGCGTTCGCCGGGCGCGGATCGAGCCTCGGCCTCGAACGCGACGGTTCCTCCCAATCCCCGTGGAGTTCATGGCTTTTCCGCCTGGGTGTCGCCGCCCCGGTGGTCGCGCTGGTCGTCGGGTTCATCTCCGTGTACCAATGGCGCGAGGCGGAACAGATCGACGAGTTGGCGGCCATCGACCTCGCGCTGCTTCTCGACGATCAGCCGCTGTCGACCTATGCCGATCGCGGCTTCGGCGCGCTTCTCGAGCAAGAGCGGGGCCTCTAGGCCGTGGCGACGAAGCCCGGCAGCCGGCGGATGCCGCCCTTGCGCTTCGGCGCCGCGACGTGCGCGATCGCGTTGGCGCTGCTGGCGCAGGCGGCGCTGGGAGATGGAAAGTCGGGCCCGGTGCACCCGACCTGGGGGGAACTCTCCTCCTCGCAGCGCGAGGCGCTGGCGCCGCTGGCCGGTGATTGGGACAAGTTCGACCCGGTGCGCAAGAAGAAATGGCTCGAGGTCGCGAGCAAGTATCCGCACTTGTCGCCGGAGGGACAGCAGCACGTCCACGAACGGATGGGTGAACTGGCGCGGATGACGCCGCAGGAGCGCGTCACGACGCGCGAGAACTTCGTTCGCGCGTATCAACTTCCGCTCGATCAGCGCCAGGCGCTGGTCCAGAAGTACCAGGATCTGCCGGCCGATCAGAAGAAGGAACTGGCCGCGAAGCCCACGGTCCGGCCGGAGACCCCGCGCAAGCCGACCACGCCGCCCAAGGCGCCGGCGGCTGCCGCTGCGAGCCCGAAGGACACGGCAGCAACGACCCGGCATTGAGCGCATCCGCCGCCTGCATGCCGCCACGGTTGCCGCGCGTGGCGCTATCGATGGTCTACGAGGCCGCGCTGCTTTTCGGCGTCGCATTCGCCGCGGGCGCCCTCCTCGTGCTGGTGACCGGATGGCACGTCGAGCCCGAGGGTCCGCGCCGCTGGACCCTGCAGGCGTGGATTTTTTTCGTGGTCGGCGCCTATTTCGTCAGCTGCTGGGTCCGTACCGGGCAGACGCTCGCGCTGAAGACCTGGCGCCTGCGGGTGGCCGATGACCGTGGAAACCGGCTTCGGCCCGTCACCGCCATCGGACGCTATGTCCTCTCATGGACGCTGGTCTTGCCGGGGCTCGCGCTGGCGCTGGCTTTCGGCCACGGCGTCGCCGCGGAGCTCCTGTGGTTTGCCGGCGGGTTCGCCGCGATGTTTGCACTGGCATTCGCCGATCCGCAGCGTCGGTTCCTGCATGACAGGCTGCTGCGCACCCGGATCGTCGAGGTCCCGCGCGACGCCGCGGACCAGCGCCCGCCGGCCGCCGTACGCTAGAGCCTGCGCGGAAGGAGGCTCCGCGCGACCGCGCGCGGGGGAAGAAAGCGCCCCGCGCACGAACCTACGAATCGGCGTGCGGCACCGCTGTCGCCTTCAGCCGCCGACGGGCGGCGAACAGCGGCTCGCCGTGCTCGCGGCTCCACTGGACCAGGGCATCCAGCGGCGCCCTCAGCGTACGTCCGTAAGGCGTGATGCAGTACTCGACCCGCGGCGGGACCTCGGCGTAGACCGTACGCCGCACGAGCCCCAAGGCTTCGAAGTCGCGCAGGTATTTCGTCAATTCCTTCTGCGTGATCCGCTCGATCGAACGATGCAGTTCCCCGAAGCGCTGCGGCTGGTCTTCGACGATCAGGCGATAAAGAACGCGAAAGGTCCACTTGCCGGCCAGCGTCTCGAGCAGCTGCACCATGGGGCAGCCGCCCTCGGGAGCCGGCGCGACGGCAGCCTCGGCATCGGCGCCGGCGGATTGCGATAGCGGAGCGGAGTTCATCGGTCGACGTCGAATCCCAGGACATTCACGCGGCAAGAACATTCAGCCATCAAGGATATTTAGCCCGCCAAGGCATTCAACCCGGATGCCGTCATCATGCGAATACTTTCAATTTAACAGTATAACTTGCAAATGATACTATCGCACCCCCACACGAAAGAAAGCCGGCGTGGAACCCGCGCCGGCCACCCTCACTCGAAGGCTCGAAGACGATGACGATCACGACGTCGCCCGCTGCGCCCGGCCTGGCCCGTCCGCGCTATTCGGCCCCGGCTCGCGCGCTGCACTGGCTGATCGCGATAGGCGTCGTTGCGGCACTTTGCATCGAATTGACGTTCGATGACCTGCCGTTGAGCCCGCACAAGATCCGCCTGATCAACTATCACAAGTGGGTCGGCCTGACGGTCCTGTTCCTGTGGTTCGCGCGCGTTGCATGGCGCATCGGACATCGCCCGCCGGCGCTTCCGGCCACGATGTCGACGTTCCAGCAGCGCGCGGCGCACGGGATTCACGGACTGCTCTACCTGCTGCTGGTCGCCGTGCCGATCGCCGGCTGGTTCCTGTCGTCGGCGCGCGGATTTCCGCTGACCTACCTCGGCCTCGTGCCGCTACCCGACCTGACGGCCAAGGACAAGGCGGCTGCCGAGCTGCTCCACAACGTTCACGCCGTGCTCGCATGGTCCCTGCTCGCGCTGGCGGCCGCGCACGCCGTCGCCGCGCTGAAGCATCACTTCGTCGATCGCGACGACGTGCTGCGCCGGATGCTCTGACCCGGCCGCCGCCGCGGCCCCTTCCACGCAACGACCGATCGGAAGCCCCCATGACGACAAACCCCCGGACCGTGCTGGCGGCCGCCGCGCTCGCGGCGTTCGCCGCCGCACCCGCCGCGAACGCAGCAGCCATCGATGCGGCCCGCAGCCAGATCAAATTCGGCTTCACGCAGATGAACGTGACGGCCGACGGCGAATTCAAGCGCTTCAACGGCGACATCAGCTTCGATCCGGCGAAGCCGGAGGCCGGGAAGGCCACGCTCGCGATCGACCTGGCCACCGTGGACGCCGGCAGCAGCGAAGCCAACGACCTGCTGAAGGACAAGGACTGGTTCGACGTCGCGCACTTCCCGAAGGCCACGTTCAGCAGCACGTCGATGCAGGCAGTCGGCGCCGCCAAGTTCCAGGTGACCGGGCAGTTCTCGCTCAAGGGGAAGGCGGCCACGCTCGTGATCCCGTTCACCAGCAAGGCCGAATCCGGCGGCACCTGGCTCGAAGGGGTCGTGCCGATCTCGCGCACCGCCTACAAGGTGGGCGAGGGCGACTGGGCCGACACCGGGACCGTCGCCGACACGGTCCAGATCCGTTTCAAGCTTTTTGTTCCACGTTGACCCGCCGGCACCGCCAGCCCGATATCCGACGGGCAGCCTGTCGCCTTGCCTTCCACTCGAAAAAGGAGTCCCGCATGTCCTCCCGCATCCTCATCGCCGCCCTGCTTTCACTCGCCGCGACCGCACCCGCTATCGCCGAGCCGGAGGCGTTTGACCTCGATTCGACCCACACCTACCCGAGCTTCGAGGTCAATCACCTCGGCTTCTCGGTGATGCGTGGGATCTTCACGTCCACCAAGGGCACGCTGACGCTGGACAACGCCGCGAAGAAGGGTTCCGTCGAAGCCACGATCGATGTCGCGTCCGTCCAGACCGGATACGGCAAGCGCGACGACCACCTGCGCAGCAAGGATTTCTTCAACGCCGAGCAGTTCCCGACGATGACGTTCAAGGCGGATTCGTTCGCGTGGGACGGCAAGCCGACGCAGGTCGCCGGCAACCTGACGCTGCTGGGCGTCACGAAGCCGGTCACGCTGGCGGTCCAGCCGACCAAGTGCGACACCCGGATGGACAAGGCCTACGTCTGTGGCGCGATCGTCACGACGACGATCAACCGTTCGGATTTCGGGATGAAGGCGTACGTGCCGTACGTCGGCGACGAGATCAAGGTGCAGATCGAAGTCGAAGCCGCGAAGCACAAGGCGGGCTGAGCCCGCACACGGCCGCCATGCCGGCGCCGCAGGGGCGGCGCCGGCGTGGTACGTCGATCAGCGAGCGGGCGCCGTCGTGACGAAGGAGACCGTCGTGGCGGCGCCGGTGGACGGCGCGCTCGCCGCCGAGCGACCGGGCGAATTGAGCAGGCTGTTGGGCCCGACGATTGCGGCAGCAAGGAATAACAGTCCCGCCAGAATGACCAGGAAACCGTCATTCGAAGACCGACGCCGCCAATACGTGATGTTGTCCATGGCTATCCGATCCGTCCTGTACCGTGATTCCGCGTGACACCACTTTGTCAGAGTTCGGGTGGAATCGGAAGGCCCGGAGGGCATGGATCATCCTACTGGACGGCTCGGCGGCCATGTAGGCGCGAGAGGATCACTCCGCTAGCCGGGCGGCAGCAGGCCAAAGACAGCGACCCCGCTCGGCGTCCCGACGTAGACGCGGCCACCGCTCACCGTCGGCGTCATGAACTTGTTGCCGGCGCCGAACGCGTCGCGCGACCCCGCCATGTTGCTGTTGTACAGCTCCTTGCCAAGATCGGTCGCGTCGTACGCGTGAAGCACGGCGGCCGACGCGTTCTCGACCGCCCAGGCGATTCCCGCGGCCGTCCCGTTCGACGATAGGCTGGGCGTCGTTCCGGGGTAGCCGAAACCGGCTGCGGAACGGCTCGAGGCCGCCGTGGCCAGCCGTGCCGACTGCATCGGAAACGCCTTCAGCGAATCGCCGACCGCGCCGTAGTAGACGACGCCGTTGAAATAGGCCGGTGCGGCGAAAACGCCGCCGCCCAACGCCCCGGTCACGACCTGGAACGCCCCCGAATTGCCGGCGGGATCGTAGTGTCCCATCGCGTCGCGGTTGACCACGTAGATGTGGCCGTCCTTGCCGGCACCCACGGCGAGATGACGCGTCACGCCACCGCCGTCGGCCAGGTCCGGCAGGACCATGGCGCCGCCGGAGCCGAAATCCGAATCGGCGTTCGATTGCGCCACCGTGTCGAACGTCGCGAAGTAGTCGGCGACTGCAAGGCCCCCGGCCGTCTGCAACTTCAGGAAGGCGTTGCCGTAGTCGCCTTGAGCCGGCAGGCCGGCGCCCGTCAACTGCGTATCGAACGTGCCGTTCCCGGCGAGCGCATAGAGGTTTCCGGCCGCATCGCTCGCCGGCCCGGCCCCGGCGCTCCAGAACGCGCCGCCCTCGCCGTTCGGCGTGACGTTCAAGACCGAGCGCGTCGCCAGCGACGCGGCGTCGAAACCGATGATCCAGCCGGTGTACTGCCGGATGTCGCAATGCGACGCCCAGGTCGTATAGACGACGCCGCCCTGCAGGAGCAAGGCCGACCGCTCCTTGTACTGCGCCGGATCGAAGACGACCTGGCCTCCGGCGCTGTTGTCGCCGCTACCCGGATAGGTCGCGGCGATCGTCACCGGCGAGCCCGCGACCTCGCGGCCCGTGGCGACGTCGAGCGCATGCAGCCGCTGGAAGTAGGCGGCGGACGATTTCGACATCGCGACGACGTAGACGGTGCCCGCCGTGCCGCGCGACCTGTCGACGACCGGCGTCGACGTGATCCCGATTTCCGGACTGACCTGGCCGCAGGACCGCGGATCGCTCGAACTCTCGCCGGCGCCGAGCAGCGAGACGTTCCACGCCAGCGTTCCCGCCTTCGCGTCGAACGCATAGACGCTGCCGTGCTCCGTCGCGACGAGCAGCAGGTCGTGCGACGAACCGTCGGCGAGCGTGACGCCGGACACGTACAGCGGCTGCGCATCGACGGCACCGTCGACGGACCATTGGCCGAGCTTGCCGAAGGAACTCGCGCTCACGTTGGCCGGCGTCAACACGGTTTCCTGCGCATTGAGGCCGCTGCGCGCGTTGTCGTTGTGCCACGTGAGCACGTCGACCCCCGCCGCCGAGTTCGCCGGCACGGTGCCGCTCGACCCGCCGCCGTTACCCGTCGGCGTCGTGCCGGCGGATGTCGTCGTCGACGACGATGCGCCGTGCTGCCCGCAGGCGCCGACGACGAGGCAGGCGATCCCGGCGACGAGGATCAGGTGGAATTCGATCGTCGTTTGTCGACGCCGGCGCGCCGGATGCCGGTCAGCCATGCGATCCGCCTCGTTGAGCAGGTCCCCTCGACGGCACTGTCGCAAAGATCGGCGCCGCGCGGAAGCTCCACGGGCGGCAGCTCATCCTCCCGGACGCCTCGCGAGCCGCGAAGGCGCGAGCGAACTCACCTGTCCGGGGCGACTCGGAGCGTCGATGTCCAGCCGCCGGGTCGCCGCCCGTGAGTCGGGCCTAGAGCAATCCAAAGACGGCGACGCCGGCATCGGTAGAAACGTAGACCTTTCCCGCCGTGACGGTAGGCACGGTGAATCCGTTGTAATTCGCGTGGATATAGTCTCGCGCGAGATTCTGGGTGTTGTTATAGAGTTCCGTCGACAAGTTGCCGGCGTCGTAGGCGTGCAGAACGCAGCCATTCGTCGCATTGTTTTCCGCCGCCCAGACGATCCCGCTGGCCAGGCCGTTCGCGGAAACACTTGGCGTTGCCCCGGGCGTAGCGAAGGTCGAAGGCGATTTCCGCGAGCTTGCCGTCGCAGAAAGCTGCGCTCCGCTGACCGGAAACGCCTTCAACGAATCGTCGACCGCGGCATAGAACACGTTGCCGTTGAACCATGCCGGCGATGAAAAGACCGCGTCGACCGTGTGAGGGAATTGCCCTGCGATCGACTGGTAATTGAGATCGGCCGCCGCGTTGTACTTGCCGAGATTCGCCCGGTCGACGACGTAGATCGTGCCGTTTTTTCCCGCGCCGACGGCCAGACTGTGCCGACTGCCGCTGGCGTCGGCCTGATCCGGCAGCAGCATGATGCCGCCCGACCCGAGATCGAGATCGGCTGCGGAATCGGTGGGGGCGTTGAAGTACTCGAAGTAGTCGCCGACGCTCAGTGCGCCGGACGTCGTCGCTACGCGCAGGAAGGCATTCCCGTAGTCGCCCGTTGTCGGAAAGCCGTTGCCGTCGAAGGACGACGTCTCGAAGCTTCCATTGGCGGTCATGTAGAACAGGTTGCCGTTCGAATCGACCGCGGCGCCGCCGCCCGCCATCCACGCGGAGGCTCCGGTGCCGTTGGGCGAAACGTTCAATACGGATCCGGCCGCCAGCGTGTCGGCGCTGAAAGCGATGATCCAGCCCGTGTAGGGCCGCTGGTCACCCCCGGAAGTCAGGTTCGGCAGCGCCGCGTACATCGTGTAGACGAGCCCATTGGCGACCGTGATCGCGCTTCGCTGCCGATAGGCGCCCGGATCGAATACGACGATCCCGCTGGACGAGTTGTCGCCGGTACCGGGATACGACGTTGTCGGCAGGATTCTTGCCGGCGTCAGCCGGTCCGTGCCGTTCGCGAGGTCCAGCGCATGCAACCGCTGGATGTACGTTGTCGACGCCCCGCTCGTCACCATCGATTCGACGAGAAGAAAGATCGTCCCGTTGGCTCCCCGGGTGCGGTCGACGAACGGCGTCGCGGTGATCGCGACTTCCTGGGCGGGCAACGTCGTCGCCACGATCGACGTGGCCGGGGTTTCTCCTGTCGGAATCAGGCTCGCCTTCCAGACGACGGTGGCGGGTACCGTCGCCGCATCGTCACCCGCGTCGAACGCGTAGACGCTCCCGTGCTCGGTCGCCACGATGAGAAGGTTCTTGGTCCCCGCCGTCGTCCCGGCGACCTGCGCCGCGTAAAGCGGCTGCGCATCGATCTTGCCGTCGACGGACAGGAATCCCTTCAGGCCGAACGTCGCGACATTGACGTTCGCCGGGGTCAGCGTCGTCTCGCCGAGGTTCTGCCCGGATCGGAAAAGATCGTTGTGCCACGTCAGCACGTCCGAACCGCCGACGGGTGCGGTGACGGTGAGCAGCGCGGCAGCGCTCGTGGCGCTGCCGTCGGCATTCGCCACGACGACATCGAAACTGGCGCCGCTGTCGAGCGTGCCGAGCGCCGGCGTCGTGTAGCTCGCGCTCGTCGCGCCCGCGATCGCGGCACCGCCGCGTCGCCATTGATAGCTGAGCGGCGCCGCACCGCTGGCGACAACCGTCAATGTCGCCGATTGGCCCGCGACGATGCTCGCGCTGTCCGGCGACTGCGAGACGACCGGCGCACCGGATCCGGATCCGCTGCTGCCGCCACTTCCGGAACTGCTCCCGCTCGTACTGCTGCCGCCGCTGCTGCCGCTTCCACTGCTACTGCTGCCGCCCCCGCCGCAGGCCGCCAGAAAAAGACACGCGGCAATCGCAATCCCGCCCCAGATTCTCTTTGGCCCTGGCATCCGCATCCCTGCAAAGCAATGTCGCCCTGCAGCGATAATTACACGAATCTAGGGTCGCCGACACACGGTATTCACAAAAAGACGATCGGCCGTTCAAGGCCTTAGGCGTGCGTGCGACGCGCCGGCTCCCGCATCAGCACCCATTCCTCGGCGGCGGTCGGGTGTACCGCGAGCGTCCGGTCGAAATCGCGCTTCGTCGCCCCGCAGGTCATCGCGACGGCCAAGCTCTGGACGATTTCGGGCGCATCCGGGCCGAGCATGTGCACCCCCAGGACCCGGTCGCTCAGGCCATCGACGACGAGTTTCATGTAGGTCCGCGCGTCGCTGCCGGCGAACGCCGACTTCATCGGACGGAACTCCGATTCGTAGACGTCCACGGGCCCGCCCGCCGCCGCCACCTCCTCGGGCAGCCCGACCGTCGCGAGCGGGGGATCGGTGAACACCGCGGTGGCCACCGTCCGGTGATCGACCCGAACCGCGCGGCCGCCGAATTCGGTCTCGGCGAAGGCACGCCCTTCGGCGATCGCGACCGGCGTGAGATTGCGGCGGTTGGTCACGTCCCCGATCGCCCAGATGCCCGCGGCCGTGGTCCGGTTGTCGGCATCGACCTTGACGGCACCGGCGGCATCCAGCGCCACGGCCGCGACGTCGAGGCCGACGCCGCCCGAATTCGGCCGCCTGCCGGTCGCATTGAGTGCCGCCGCCGCCGACAGCCGGCTTCCGTCCGCCCGGCTCAACGTAAACCCGTCGGCATCCTGCGCCAGGGCTTTCAGCCCGACGCCGCCCGCGAGCCGGATTCCGCGGGATTCCAGCGCCGCGGCAAGGCGGCGCCGCAGGTCGACGTCGAATCCGCGCAAGGGCAACGTGTCGCGAAACGCCATCGTGACTGCCACGCCCATTCCGGCGAGGATGCTGGCGAACTCGACGGCGATATAGCCGGCGCCGACGACGAGCAGCGACGCCGGCAGTTGCGTCAGGTCCAGGACCTCGTTGGACGTCATGGCGGGCAGCAGGCCGGGGAGCGCGTCCGCCGCCGGCGCCGCGCCCATCGCCAGCAGGATCCGTGGCGCCGTCAGCGTGCGCCCGCCGACGTCCACCGTGGCTGCATCGCGCAGCCGCGCCTGCCCGCGAACGAGCGTGACGCCGGATTTCTGCAGCAGGTCGCGATAGACGCCTTCGAGGCGATCGATCTCGCGCGCCTTCGCGCGCGCCCAGTGCGCGATGTCGAAGCGGCCGCCGACGCCTTCCCAGCCGAAAGCGCCGGCCTCGCGCAGTTCGCGCCCGAACGCCGCCGCGTACATCATGAGCTTCTTCGGGACGCAACCGCGGATCACGCAGGTCCCGCCGACGCGGTCGGCCTCGACGATCGCGACCCGGGCCCCCAATGCGGCAGCCCGACGCGACGCGGCAACGCCGCCGGAGCCGGCGCCTATCGTGATCAGATCGAAACGGTCTTGCATGGCGACTCCCGGACCTTGCCGCCGGCCGCGATGCGGGCGACGCGAAGGACCGATATGCTCGCACAGGACCCGAAGGAGACCCGTCGATGGCCGATGTCCGCATCGCACCCTATGGCGCCTGGGCATCGCCGATCGCGGCCCGCGAGCTGGCGGCGGCGACGATCGGCGTCGACCAGGTCACGACCTCGGCGGGCCGGCTGACCTGGCTCGAGAATCGCCCCTCCGAGGGCGGGCGGCAGGTGCTCGTCGAGCGCGGCGCCGACGGCAGGCCCGTCGAGCTGACGAGCGCCGCGTTCAACGTCCGCACGCGCGTCCACGAATATGGCGGGCTGTCCTACGCGCGCGCGGGCGAGACGATCGTCTTTTCCAACTTCGGCGACCAGCGGCTCTACGTGCAGCGCGGCGCGGCGGCGCCGGTCGCGCTGACGCCGCCGGGTTACCGCTACGCGGACTTCGCGATGACGCCCGCCGGCGATGCCGTCGTCGCCGTGCGCGAAGACCACACATCGCCCGGGGCGCCGCGCAATGCGATCGTCCGCGTGCCGCTGGCGGGCGGCACCGGCAGCGTGCTGTTCGCCGGCAGCGACTTCGTCGCCTATCCGCGGTTGAGCGCGGACGGACGCCGGCTCGCGTTCGTGGCGTGGAACCACCCCGACATGCCGTGGGACGCGACGACGCTGCATGTCGGACGCTTGGCGGGCGAGACGCTGGCCGACCTCGCGACGCTCGCCGGCGGACCCGGCGAATCGGTCATCGAGCCGCAATGGCATCGCGACGGCACGCTCTACTTCCTGTCCGACCGCAGCGACACCTGGAACCTGCACCGCTGGCGCGACGGGCTCGTCGAGGCGGTGACGTCGCTCGATCTTGACGCCGGCGGCGCGCTCTGGGCGCTCGGAACCTCGACCTACGGGCTCGTCGGCGGACACCGCGCGCTCGTTCGCGTCTCCCGCGCCGCCGACGACGCCTTCGTCGTCGTCGATCTCGCGACGGGCCGGGCGACACCGCTTACCCTGCCCTTCGTGAGCCTCGGAGCCGTCGCCGTCATCGATGACCGGACCGCGGCCTGCGTCGCCGGGCCGGTCGATGGCCCGCCGGAATTGATCGCCGTCGATCTGGACGCCGGCACCCACACGACGCTGCACCGGCCCGTCAGCCTGTCGCTGCCTCCCGCCCTCGTGTCGGTCGGCGAACCGATCGAATTCGCGACCGCCCGCGGCGCGGACGGGGCGCCGCGGACCGCCCATGCGTTCTTTTATCCGCCGTCGAATCCCGGCTTTCGCGGACCGCCGGATTCGTTGCCGCCGCTGATCGTCCAGATGCACGGCGGCCCGACCTCGCATTCGCGCCGCAACTTCGCGATCGCGCGGCAGTTCTGGACGAGCCGCGGCTTCGCGGTGGTCGACGTCAACTATGGCGGCTCGACCGGATTCGGACGGCGATATCGCGAGCGCCTGCGCCACCAATGGGGCATCGTCGACGTCGCCGACGCGGTCGCCGCCGTCGAGGCGCTCGCCGCCGGCGGACGCATCGACGGCCGGCGCGTCGCGATCCGCGGCTCGAGCGCGGGCGGCTTCACGACGCTCGCCGCGCTCGCCTTCACGCGGCGCTTTGCCGCCGGAGCCAACTATTTCGGCGTCGCCGACGTCGAGGCGCTCGCGCGCGACACCCACAAGTTCGAGAGCCGCTACCTGGACGGGCTGATCGCGCCCTTGCCCGAGGGTCGCGACGACTACCGCGCCCGCAGCCCGCTGTTCCACCTCGACGCGTTCGCCTGTCCGCTGATCACGTTCCAGGGAGTCGAGGACCTCGTCGTGCCGGTCGCGCAAAGCCGGGCGATCGTCGCCGCGCTGGACGCGCGCGGTGTCCCGGTCGCCTACCTGGAATTCGAAGGCGAGCAGCATGGTTTCCGGCAGGCCGCGACGATCATTCGTGCCTGCGAGGCGGAGTTGTATTTCTACGGACGCGTCTTCGGTTTCGAGCCGGCCGACCGGATCGAGCCCGTGGTGATCCGGAATTTCGACGCGCGGTAGTTTTTCGGCAGCCTGCCGGACCGCGCGCGTCGGGCGGCCGGAGGGGCAACTGCCAGTCGCCTTTCCGGTGCTCCCGGCGTATGCTGGTCCGGCAGTCGGGCGCGGTGTGACGCGGAGGCCGACGCGAAGACGATGGCACGACAGCGTCTCAGGATCGACCAGGTGAGGGTCGGCGCGCCGCTGATGTTCGACGTCTATGACGAAGCCGGGCGCCTTCTGCTTCGTCGCGGCAACCGGATCGTCAACGGCGCGCAGCTCGAGCGCCTGGTGGAGAGCGGCGTCTACGCCGATGCGCCCGGCGCGACGCCGGATGCGGGCACTGTCGACGACGATCTCGTCGTCCACTTCCGGCTGCGCCCCTCGCCCCACCGCGCAGCGCGCGTCTCGATTCCGGTGCTGCTCGGCGAGGCCGCCGGACGGCTCGAAACCCTCCTCTCGGACGTCGGCGTCACGGACGACTTCGCGCTGGAGATCCGCTCGCTCGCCGATGGCATCCGCAAATGTGGCGAGCTGGACGGCGACGCCGCGCTGGCGCACGTGCAACTCGCGCGACAGGCGCGCTATCCGATCCGCCAGGCGCTGAACGCGGCCCTTGTCTCGGCGATGCTGTTCGCGCGCCTGAACCTCGACCCGCCGCGCGCCTCCGCCGGAATCGCCGCCGCATTGACGATGAACATCGGCATGCTCGCGCTGCAGCAGGCGCTCTACGAGCACCGCGGTGACATCACGCCGGAGGACGCGGCCGCGATCCGCTCGCACCCGCGCCGCGGCGCCGACCTGCTGCGCGCGCGTGGCGTCGTCAACGACGTCTGGCTGGCCGCCGTCGAGCAGCACCACGAGGCGCGCGACGGCTCCGGCTACCCGGCCGGACTCAAGGGCGACGCCGCCTGCCGCGAGGCGCAGGTGATCGGGCTGGCGGACCGTTATTGCAGCATGGTGAGCGAGCGGGCCTACCGTCCGGCGTTCGCGCCCGCCATCGTGCTCAAGGAGTTGCACCAGAAGCACGGCGCCGCCTTCGACCCGGCGCTGATCGGCGCCCTGGTCACGCTCCTCGGGATCTATCCTCCGGGAACCTTCGTCAAGCTCGCCAACGGCGAAACGGCCCTCGTGGCACGCCGCCTGCTCGACGTGAAACACCCGGTCGCCTACGCGCTGTACCTCAACCCGCGCTCGCCCTACGAAACGCCGCGCAAGCGCCTGACGGCGAGCCAGCCGCAGTTCGCGATCGACCACGTCCTGGACCGCAGCGCCGTCACGCTGCCGATCGAGCCGGAACTGTTCTGGCCAAGGTCCGTCGACACCTGAAAAAAACCTGAACCGACGGCGCCCATGCCGCAACCCAGGGACGAATCGATCGCTGGCGGCCCTTCGGGCGCGGTGCGCAGGCGGCGCCGGCCCGCGCGGCGGGCACCCTTGGCGCAAAATGCCCGCTCCCGCCGACGGCGCCCCCGGGATCGACATGGACGACGCGAAAGCGAAGGAACTGCTTGCACGGATCGCGCGCCAGGACCAGGCCGCGTTCGAGTCCGTCTACAAGGCGTTCAGCCGACGCGTCTATGCCTATGCGCTGAACATGCTGAAGGACCCGACGCGGGCCGAGGAGGTGCTGGTGGACACGATGCACGACGTCTGGCGAAGCGCGGCGCGATTCCGCGGCGATTCGCTCGTCAGCACCTGGCTGATCGGCATCGCGCGCAACAAGGCGCTCCTCGTCTACCGCGGCCGGCGCGCGGACGAACTGCACGACGACATCGACGATATCGCCGAGACGCACGTGGACGAATCCGCGTCCGACGGATTCGGCGAACTGGCGGCGAAACAGCGGCGCGAAGGCGTGCAGACCTGCCTGCGCAAGCTGTCCGAGGAACACCGCGAGTGCCTGCACCTCGTGTTCTTCGAGGGGTTCTCGCTGGCCGACGTCGCCCAGGTCCAGGCCGTGCCGGAGAACACCGTCAAGACGCGCCTCTATCACGCGCGCCTGCGGATCCGCAATTGCCTGAGGCTGCTGATGGAGCGCGAAGGCGCCGATACGGGAGCGAACCCATGAACAAGCGGCTGTCGGAACTGCTGCCGTGGTACGTCAACGGCACGCTCCAGGGCGAAGACCGGCAGTGGGTGGATCGCTACCTCGCGGAGCACGACGACGCGCGTGCGGAGCTCGAGTGGTATCGCGGCCTTCAGGCGGAAATCGCCCAGTCGGCCCCGGCCGTGCCGGCGGACCTGGGACTCGCGCGGACCTGGGGACGCATCCGCGGCGAGCGTCGTGCATTTGGCGAGCGAATCGCCGGCTGGCTCGGATCCGTCGGGCTCGGCGGGGTCGTTGCTGCCGCGCGACCCATCGGAGCGCTGGCCGCCGTCGGCGTCATCGTCGTGCAGAGCGGCGTGATCTACTCGCTTGCGCGGCACGCGGACGACGAGGCCGAGCAGATCCGGGCGCTGCGCGCGGTGCCGGCCGACGACGGGCCGCTGCTGCGCGTGAACTTCGCGCCGGATGCCAAGGAGGCGGACATTCGCCTGCTGCTCAGCTCGGTCGAAGGACGCCTCGCCGGCGGACCGGGGCAGCTCGGCGACTATTACGTGCGGGTGCCGGCGGGCTCGGAGTCGGCGGCACGCGACCGCCTGAAGAGCCATCGGATCGTGCTTGCGGTCGAGGTCGTGCCGGGCCTGCCGACCACCTACTGACGACAGGACCCGAATGGACGTGGTCGTGAATTCCGCTTCCGCGCCACGGTCGGTGGCGCTGCAGGATCGCCGCCGCTTCCTACGCGGCTTCGGCGCCGCACTGTCCGGTGCCGCCGCGTGCCACGGCCTGCCCCGCGCCGCGCGCGCAGCGCTCGGCGATCCGACCGGGTTCAAGTCCGCACTGGTCATCGGCAACGGCGCCTACAAGGTGTCGCCGCTGAAGAATCCCGTCGCCGATGCGCGGGCGGTCGCCGCGAGCCTCGCCGCGCTCGGGTTCGTGGTCGAGCTGAAGACCGATACGACGCGACGCGACCTCATCGAGGGGCTTCGCGCGTTCACGCTGGCGGCCGACCGCAGCGCGGTCCGGGTGCTGTTCTATGCCGGCCACGGCGTGCAGGCCAAGGGCCGAAACTACCTTCTGCCGGTGGACACGGAGCCGACGAGCGAGGCCGAGATCCCCGCCATGGGGGCCGACGCCGCGGAATTCATCGACCGCCTCGGCGAAGTCAAGCACGGCATCAATGTCGTGATCCTCGACGCGTGCCGCGTGAATCCGTTTGCCGGCGGCGTCATCGTGGGGCCCGACGGACGCCGCCTGAAGTTCCGCGGGCTGACGCCTTCAGGCCTCGCGCCGCTCGATGCGCCGATCGGCACGCTCGTCGCGTTCTCGACGGCACCCGGCGGCGTCGCGCTCGACGGCCCGGTCGGAGAGCACAGCATCTACGCGAAGCACCTCCTGCAGCACCTTCCGACGCCCGGCCTCGCGGTGGAGCAGTTGTTCAAGCGCGTCCGCATCGAGGTCGCGCAGGAGACGGGGCGCGTGCAGGTGCCGTGGGAATCGTCCAGCCTGACGGCGGACTTCTGCTTCCGTCCGGGGCGTGGCGGAAACTGCGACGAACGCAGCGACTGACGACGCGCGGAACGTCGCCGGCGTCGCGCGGTCCGGAACCGGCCGAAACCCGGGCGAACGGTCCCGTCGCGGGACGCGAGCGGCAAGGATCAGGGCGCGACGCCTGGCATTCCCGCCGCGCGGCGCGCGCGCAGCACGCAGGTCGCGTTGCGAGTCTCCGCCAGGTAGTAAGGCTGGTTCGTCGCGTCGAGCAGCTTCAGCCGCGTCACCGGCGCCTCGGACCCCGAGGGCGGCCCGGAAGGCGGCAGTTGCACGCCGATCTCCTCCAGGATGAGCCGGCCGAACTGCCAGCAGCGCAGGATGTAGCTCGTGCCGGCCGTGCCGGCGGCGGGAGCCGGGGCGGTCGCCGCGATCGGCGCGCCGACGTCGACCTCGGTCGATGGCGCCGCAGCAGCGGACGTGGTGACGCCCAGTAGCGTGAGTCGCAGGATGCCGAAGCACAGCGCGGACCGCGTGGCTCGCCCGGCGCGATCGCAATCAATTGAAGTCCACATGGAATTGATCCTCGGCGAAATGGTTGCGCGTCGTGGATGAAAACGCACGACGAATCTCGTTCAACGACCGCACGGGCAACGGCTCCAGGTCCGTGCCGTAGGCGGCGCCGGGCAGCTCTCCGGCCACATCCTGCTGCGTCGCGAAACACGCGACGACCTCCTGGACACCGGTCCCATCGGCGATCAGCTGGAGGCTGTCGGTACCGGGCAGGTCGAGCGGCCGGTCGGCCCGGACCGCGGAGTCGTGCGCATAGCGATTGGGAAAGACCCGCCGTATCGAGTCGTCGTGGTCGCGCAGGTAGCAGTACAGATGCGCATCGCGATCGACCGTCGCCGAGATCCCGATCACGGCATCGCGCGCGAATCGCTTCGAGCCGCCGGGTACGTCCAGGCGCAGCCCGATGGAAGGTTCGGCCATCGGCGTGGCAGTCGTCGACGCCTCGGCGGTTGGCGACGCGCCGGCCGGCGAAGCGCTGGACGGCAACGCGACGCCGTCGCGCCCATGCCCGCGCGGCGCGCCGTCGTCGTGGTCGGTCGCGTCGCGAGACGACGGCGGCAGCGGCAGGCTGTCGTCGGCGTCGCGCCCGGCGGCACGCTTGCCATTGCGCCCAAGCCGGTAGTGCGACGGGCCCAGGGCGCCGCCGGGACGATCCGAACGGTCCGATCGCGCGTCGGCAACCTTGCCCGCATCCTTCTCGCCGACTTTGTCCCGGCCGGCGCCATCGCTCGCCAGCGGGCGCAGCGGCACCGGCGTGATGCGGCTCGCCAGCGCACGATGATCCGCGTGCAGGTACGCCTGAAAGACTTCGAGGCTCAGCTTCGGATCGCGTGACAGGCCGAGCAGCTCGCGATAGCGCGCAACCGCCTCGCCGAACTCGGCGTTGACGACACCGTCCACGGGCCCGCCATAGACGCGCCGGTTGCGCAACTGCGCCTGGAAGTAGGCGATGAGCTCCGTCGGATTGGCCGCCATGGCGTCGTACCAGTCGCGGATCTCCGCCTCCACGGCGGCGTCCGCATCGCTGGCGCCCAGGCAGCTCCAGTACGGAACCTTCGCCAGGCGCCCGAAAAGCTCGATCGCCGCGAGCTCGACGAGCGTGCGCAACGCCTGCGACGGCCCCTCCTGGCGGGCGGTCGTCAGGCTGAAGTTCAGGCCGAACTTGACGAACGTCGCCTTGGCATTGCCGGCATCGGTGTCATTGACGACGAGCACCGAATTGCGCGAGGTGACACCGGGCACGACGCCGAGGTCGCGCGTCGACAGGACCGCCAGGTCGAGTCCGATCACGGAACCCGTCGCGTTGCGCGTGGCGCCGAGCGTGACGCGCGTGCCCAGCGTCAGGCCGTTGTCGGAATTATTCGTGACGATCGCCTCGTCGAACTGCGAAATCGAACCGCGCACGCCGTAGCGCGGAACGGAGGCGAACTGGTCGCGCTGCTCCGCTTCGTCGAGGAAGCCGAGCGTATTGCCGGAATCCTGGCCGAACGCGATCACGCGGATGGCCCGGCTGCGCCGCGTCATGTCGGAAATCGCGGAAATCAGCATGTCCTTCGTTCCCGCGCTCACTTTTCCGGTCGCATCCGCGAGATCCTCGGCGATCACCGACAGGTCGCGCACGCCGTAGTCCGCCAGCGTCACGTCCATGCAGCGCAAGCCGTCGGAGAAGTTCGTGATCGAACGGAACGGCGCCGCCTGCGGCCCCTTGCGCATGACCTGGGCGGTCTCCACCGTGGCCAGGCGCGGGTTGACCGAGGCACATCCGGCGAGCGCCGCGAAGGACGTTGCCGCCAGCGCACGAGTCAATCTAGGCAGTCGGAGTTTCATTGTCGTTCCATCCTGGCCGGCAGGGTTGCTGGGCTCCCGGCGCTGTGTTGCATTCGCCGACGCAACGGTTCAATCCGGGTCGAATCGCCTGGGCGCTTCCTCCTTGAACCACCCGCGACCGGACCGCAACTCAGAAGGACCGTCATTCCACCCGAGGAGCTAACGATGAAGCGCAGACTCTTCCTGGCCGCCGCGCTCGCGGCGGCCGTCGTCCCCGCCACGCGCGCGGAGACCGTTGCCGCATACGGCGACGAGGACGTGATCGACCCCGACGACGTGATGCGGATCCTGGCCCCGGACGCCGCGGCGCCGACCGGCTTGACGCGATCCATCAGGAACCTGGTCCAGGGCACCTCGGCGACGCCACCGCAGCCGGCGGCGCCGCGAGCCGACGCCTTGTCGATCCCGATCCGCTTCGGTTTCGATTCCTCGGAACTGGCGACACCGGCCTGCCGGCAGCTGGATGCGATTGCCGAAGGCATCCGCCGGCTTCCGGCGACGCGCCGCGTCACGATCGAGGGTCACACGGACGCGGTCGGCTCCGATGACTACAACTACGCGCTGTCGCTGCGTCGCGCGACCGCCGTGAAGTCCTACCTCGTGAATTCGCAGGGAATCGATCCGGCGCGCCTCAAGGACGTCGGCTACGGAAAGCTTCGCCCTCTCGCCGGCAGCGACCCGCAGGCCGCGGCCAACCGGCGCGTGCAGTTCCGCGGCGGCTGAGAACGGCCGAGCGCGCGCCGCGTCGCGGCGCGCGCACCGCCGGGCCGCGGCGGATTCAGCGGGCCCCGCAATCGTGAACGCGGAATTCGACGCGCCGATCGAGCGCGTCGCGGTTGTCATCGGTGCCGAGGCCGGAAATGTTCTCGCGCGAGCCCTTTCCGATCGCCGTGGTCCGCATGCCGAGCCCGGTGCCCAGTTCGTCGATGCGATCCTTGATGACCTGAGCACGCATCAGCGACAGGCGTTCGTTCGCCGGCTCGCTGCCGCTCCGGCTGGTATGGCCGGAGACTTCGAGGCATTCGGCGCGCCGGTCCGCGCGCTGCGATATGAGCCCGAGCCAAAGCGGATACGGGCTGCTGACGCGCGCGTCGCCGACGAACTGCGTCGAGCCGGGACGGAACAGGAACTTGATGCCCAGTCGCTTCTGCGCCAGTCCGAAATCCACCAGGCGCGCGAAAGCCTGCACGGCTTCGTCGCGCCGTCCGAGCCTCAGGCTCGCCAGATAGATGCCGTTGTAGACGCGGACCTGGTCGCCGCCGCCGATCCGGAGCGCGCCCTTGTACAGGTCCAGCGCCTCCGCGTAGCTGCCGCCGTTGTACGCGTTGGTGGCATCGTCGATCATGGCCGCCGCGACGATCCGGTCCCAGTAGGCCGGTTGGATCGGGTCGCCGGGCTTCGTGCCCTGGCAGGTCCGCACGTAGCCCTGGATCGCCGGATCCGGGACCCATGCCGGGCTGTCGGCGAAGAAGCGATTCGGCGTCGTATCGACGCCGTCCAGCCGGGCGCGAGCAAACCCCTTCGCCGCGATCAGCCCGGTGCGCAGGTCGACCAGCGCGAGGCAGACGCGGAACCACGCGCGCGGGCCGTCGCCCTTTCCGTCGGCATCGACGGCGGTCAGCGTCCCGATGAAGAGCATCGGACCGCGCGCCAGCGCCACGGTCGAAAATGGCTGCAGGTCGAAACGCGGAAAGCGCTCCGCGACCAACCGGACGACGCGCTCGCGGATCGTCGCGGTCGCCGTCGACTGCACCCCGGAGTTCCCATCGATCAGCGGATCGATGACCAGCGGGATCCGGTCCGCCCCACTGCGGCTCGCAGCGACCCGCTGCATGTCCACGCCGCCAAACAGTGCGACGGCCGCCGAAAGAACCGCTTCGTCGAAAGGCAGGATCGGCGGCGGCGCCGCCGCGGCAGGAGGCGCAGCCGCTGCCGAGGGCGCCGCTGCTGCCGAGGGCGCCGCCGCGGCAGGAGGCACGGCGGTTTCCGGCACGGCGGGTGCTGGCGAAGGGGGCGGCCGCAGATCGCCGCGTGACGATTCCAGCGAGATCACCGCGGGCGCCGGAATCGGCGTCGGCAGTGGCGAATCCGCGCCCGTCGCCGGCTCCGCCGGCCCCGCGGCGGAATCCGCCTGCGGCGGCGTGGCCGGCGGCTGCACGGCGCATCCGGCGGCCAAGGTGGCGGCCACGAGAACGGCGAAGAAATCGCCCGTCGCGCTGCGCCCGAACGCTGTCGATGCCATGGTTTCCTCCCGCGGAGGGCGACGTCGATGCGCCGCCCAAACAGAAGGTGCCGCGCCATGCGATGGCCGCGGCACCGGTGAACGACAGCAGGTTGCGATCAGCCGGGCTGGCTCGACGGCTGCGGCGTCGTGCCGCTGCTGTTGCTGTTGCTGTTGTCCAGGGGCTGCTCGCGGTGCTCCCACTTGTACCAGAAGCGCTTGCAGTGCTCGCGGAACGAGCGCTCGACTTTGTATTCGAAGTACTCCGTCTCGCCGTAGTGCTCGAGGTACTCGAACCACTCGTGGCAGAACTTGTCGTGCTTGCGGTCATGGTCCCGGTCGTCGCTGACCCGGCGCATGCCGTAGTCGTTGTCGCCGTAGGCGCTCGATCCGTCGTGCGCGGATGCGGCCGCCGCGGCCAGGACCAGCGAGAGCACGGCAGAGATCTTCAGGACTGCGTTCATGGCGGACTCCATCGGTTTGTTTTGGGTCGGGTTGGGTTTCTGCTTCCGGTGGCGGCCGCTCGAGCGCGCCATCCGTGACATGAGTTGCCGTGGAGTCGAAACCGGTTCAAGGATTCTTCGGGCAATCGTGCATCGCGAACTCGATGCGCTGGTCGATCGAATCGCGGACGTCGTCGGTACCCAGCCCGGAGAGGCTGTCGTGGAATCCGCGCCCGACCGCGAAAGTGCGCGAGGCGATCTCCGGGTCGACGGCATCGATGGCGTTCTTCACGGCCTGCGCCCGCTGCAGCGACAGCCTGTCGCCCAGCGATTCCGGCCCGCTTCGCGTCGTATGCCCGGAGATCCGGATGCAACCCCGGCGTGCCTCGGCGCGCTGCGCCACCAATCCGAGCCAGAGCGCGTACGGGACGGCATACGACGCGCTCGACGACGGCGCGGTCGCCGCATCAGCGGCGAGTTGCGTGGCGCCGGGCCGGAACAGGAATCGGATGCCCAGTCGGCCGCGCGTCAAACCGAAATCGACGATCCGCGCAAACGACTGTGCCGTGTCGCCGCGACGATCCATGCGTACCGAGGAAAGATAGATCCCGCTGTCGACCCGGAATGACGAAGCGCCGGGTCGGCTGCGCGCCCGGACCAGGTCCTCGATGGCCTCGCGTGGACGCCCGGCCTCGATCTCGCGTATGCCTTGCGCAACCAGTGCAGCAGCTTCGATGCCGTCACGGTAAGCCGCATCGATCGGTGCACCAGCGGCGCCGTCGGCGCAGGCGCGGACGTAGGCTTCGACGGCCGGATCCGGCACCCAGGCCGGCATCTGGGCAAAGAATGGAGTCGGCGTCGCGTCCACCCCATCGAGGCGCGCCCGCGCGCTCGAGCGGGACACGACCCTGCCGCGCCGCAGGTCGAGCAGCGCGAGCCGGATGCCGTAGGCGGCGCGTACCCCGTCGGTGCGATCGTCGCGATCGAGAGGAGTCATCGTGCCGACGAGCAGCAGCGGCTTTCCCGCGAGCGTCTCGAGGTCGAATGCGGCCGGTTCCAGTCGCGGCCGCGCTTCGTGCGCTGCGCGCAATGCGCGGTCCTCGAGGGTCCGTGTCGCTCGCGTCTGGAATCCGGTCGACGCGTCGATCAAGGGATCGACGACCAGCGCGACGGCGCCCGTGACGCCCCGCGCCGCGAGCGCCGCATCGAGTTCGGTGCCTGCCAGGAGCGCGTCGATCGCGGATTTCACGGCGTCATCGAAAGCCTGCGCGCCGTCGGGCGGCAGGACCTCGGCACGCGCCGATTCCGAACGCGGCCTGCCGGGTTGCTTCGCGTCTGAACTCGCATCGTCCGAAACGCGCGGCGCGGGCGTCGCGACCCGCGGCGCCGCGGGCGCCGCCGCGCTCGCGGTGAGCGCCTCGGAAACGTCCGGCGCCCGCGATGTCGCGCCGGATCGACAGGTGCGTTGCATGTAGGCGACGTCGGATGCGGAAACCGGCTCGCCCAGTTGCGCGCGGATGATCAGCGCCACGCACCGCTCCGAAGGCGTCTGCGCCGTCGCCGGCAGCAGGACGCCGGCACCGGCAAGTTTCGTTGCGGACCACGGGCGCTCGGCCGCTGGCGTCGCGGAACCCGCGGCCGCCGGGTCGGGCGCGTGGGACGCCGGCGAGGCGACGCGCGCCGACGGCGCGCCGGCGTCGAGAGGTGCCGGCGCGGTGCTTGCGGCAGCAGGCGTCGCGGTCGCCTGCCGCAGGCGTTCCTCGAGGTCGCGCTGCATCCGCTCGCGCTCCTCGAGCTTCGCCTTCAGCGCCGCGATCTCGTCGAGCCGCGACCTGTCGCTGGCCCCCGCGCGGCGAGTCGGATTGAAGCTGAAATCCACGGTCAGCGAACTGTTGACCCACGGAACCTGGCGCTCGCCCGTCTCGCGCAGCACGTCGACGCGGACGCTCTTGAACATCTTCTCGACCTCGACGTCCTCGGCGAGCATCTCCTTGACCAGGTTGCGGGTGTAGACGCTGTTGGTTCCCGGCGGCCCGTCCTCCGCGGCCTGGCCCGGCGCCGACGAGTACGCGATCAGCGCCCCGGAGGCCGACATCTCGGCCAGCCCGCCGCCGCGAGTCAGGCCGCGCGGCGGGGCGCGATCGCGCGTCGTCGCATACGGGTCGTCGCGACAGGCGTCCAGGATGACGATCCGCACGCGCGACCTCGCGTGCTCCAGCCGACTGACGAAGACCTCGTCGATGTCGACGGCGTCGTCGCGCACTTCCTCCTCGTCGCGCAGATTGATGTCGATCGGCAGCAGGTAATTGCGACCGGCGATCTGCACGGCGTGGCCCGCGTAATAGAAGACGGCAACGCCATCCTGGTCTTGCAGCCGGCGCACGAAATCGCGCAGGACGCGGCGAAATTCGATGACGCCGAGGTTGACGCGCTCGCTGACGTCGAAACCGAGGCGGCGCAGCGTCGACGCGACGACACGCGCGTCGTTCTCCGGATTGTTCAGCGCGATCTCCGGATAGCGGGCATTGCCGATCACCAGCGCGAGGCGCTTCTCGGCTTCCGCGGCACGGGCCGCCGCGGCCGCCGCGAACAGCGCGACCAGCGCGACCGCGCAGGCAAGCCGCCCGCGCCATCGACCCGGCTTCCTCGCCGCCGTCATTGCCATCGCCATATCCCTCTGCGCCGTGGTCGCCATCGTGGGTCGCTTGGCCCGGATTTTGGGCATTCGAGATCTCTCGGTCCTTACAAAGTCCTGAGAATTTCCTGAAAGTTGCGCGTCCGCCGCGTTCGCTGCCGCAAATCTCCTTGCAATGTGCGCGCCTCCAACCAAGAATAGGGCGGACAACGGGCAAGGGGGATACCTTGGCAAGACGACTTTGCAGCGCGCGGGCCACAGGGCTTGCGTTGCCGGCCATCGCCCTGGCAGCCATGGCGCTGGCGACGATCTGGGCACCGGCGACCGCGAGGGCGGCCGATGGCGTCGCGACGATCACGGTCCTCGAAGGCAACGCGTGGATCCTTCGAGGCACCGCGAAACTGATCGCGGCCGAGGGGGTACGCCTGCGCCCGGATGACATCGTCGAGACGGCGCCGAGCGCGTTCGCGCGTCTGGAGTTCGCCCCCGGCCCGGTCGTCGACGTCGGCGCCGCCACGCGGCTCATGCTGGCGCCGGCCGGGGCGCCGGGACCCGGGCGTCCCGGTATGTACCTGCTCGCCGGCTGGCTGAAGCTGACGAGCCCGCGCGATCCGGCCGCGCCGGCCGGATCGCCCGCCAGCGCGTTCGCGTCGCCACGGATGGACTTGGCCGGCATCAAGGGCGTCACCCTCGCCCAGGTCGGTGCGGATGACTCGATGGTGTTCATCGAATCCGGCGAGGCGCGCCTCGTCGACCGGCGAGCGCGCGCCGCGGCGCCGCTCGTCCTGCAGAGCGGGGACTACGTCGAATTGCGCGGCGCCAAGGAGTCGGACCGCGCGCAACGTCCGTCGGCGGCGTTCCTGTCGTCGATGCCCGTGCCGTTCCGCGATTCGCTGCCGCCGCGAGCGGCGGAGTTTGCGGAACGCAACGTGGCGCCGCGCGAGGCCGGGACGTTCGGCTACAAGGACGTGCAGGCTTGGCTCACCGTCGACCGCCTGCTCGGACGTCGACTCGTCCGCCTGTGGGCACCGAAGGCGTCTGATCCGGCATTCCGCGCCGGGCTGACGACCAATCTCGCGGCGCACCCGGAGTGGTTCCCGATCCTCTACCCGGATTGCTGCAACGCGCCACCCCCGAATCCGGCAACGACAACCGGGCACAGCCCGCCACCGGCCCCCGAACCCCAACAAGCACCGCCGCGTCCCGCGGCACCCGCCACCCTGCCATCGGACTAGGCCATGAAACTGCTGCTGAAATTCAACCTTGTATTCATCCTGGTCTTTGCGCTGGGGCTCGTCGCGACCGGCTACGTGACGTGGAACCTGCTGCAACGGAACGCGCGCGACGAGACGCTGGACCGCGCCAGGCTGCTGATGGAAAACGCGCTTGCGGTCCGGAAGTACACGCAGGACCGTGTGAATCCGCTGCTGCAGACACAGATGAAGTACACCTTTCTTTCCGAGTCGGTGCCCGGCTTCTCCGCGATCGAAGTCCTCGATACCTTGCGGCAGAAGTACGCCGACTACGGCTACAAGGAGGCGATGCTCAATCCGACGAACCCGCGCGATCGCGCGGTCGATTGGGAAGCCGACATCATCACGCGGTTCCGCAATGCCTCCAGCGAGACGGAACTCGTCGGCGATCGCGCCACGCCGACGGGCGCCGTGCTCTACGTTGCGCGGCCTCTGAAAGTCGGCAGCCCGGCCTGCCTGCAGTGCCACAGCACCGTCGATGCGGCTCCGAAGCCGCTCGTCGAACGATTCGGCCCGGCCAACGGCTTCGGCTGGCAGTTCAACGAGATCGTCGGCGCGCAGATCGTCTCGGTGCCCACCGCGGTGCCGCAGGCGCGCGCGCTGTCGGCGTTCACGGCCTTCATGCAATGGCTCACGGGCGTGATCGTCCTGATCGCCGTCGCGCTCAACCTGATGCTCTGGCTGCTCGTGATTCGACCGGTCAAGCGCCTCGCGTCGATCGCGGGCCGCGTCAGCCTGGGCCAGTTCGAGGCGCCGGAATTCAGTGTCCGCGGCCGCGACGAGATGCGCGACCTCGCCGATGCGCTGACGCGGATGCGCAAGAGCCTCGTGCAGGCCATGAAGATGCTGGAATCATGACGGCCGCCCCGCGACCGTCCCGCTGCCGCGCCGCCTAGAACCGCGTCGCCAGATCGCGCAGGAATCCGTCGCGATCGGCTGCGTCGACGAGATGCGTGGCGAGCGAGCGGTGATATTCGTCGATGCTGATGCCGGGAATGGCCGCGCGCTTGCAGACGATCGATGCGATCGGCCCGAGATAGAGGGTCAGCGCGCGCGTGGCCCGCTCGATCTGGGCCGTTGTCAGCGACGTGCCGTCCTGCATTTGACGCGTCGCGTCCAGGTCGCCCGCGCTTGCGGCCGCGCTCGCCGGGGCCGAGGCTTCCGGATCCAGCGCGCTGGCCTGCATGAAGGCCACGCGATCGCCCGGATCCGAGAGCTGCTCCGCCAGCATCCGGACGAGCACGCTGACGTGCGGCGTCCGGGCCGCGGCCTTGCGGACCATCAGGCCGGCGATCGGACCGACGAACCGACGCAGCCGTGATTCGATCGCCGCGAGCACGCCGGGGTCCAGGCCGGACCGCGCGGCTGGAACCGGCGCGGCGGCCGGAACCGGCGCGGCAGCCGGTCCCGGCGCCACGGCACCCGGCCGCGTTCGCGACGCCTGCGCGGCGCGGACGATCTCCGCGGTGGCCGGCAAGGTCTTGGGGGGGGACGAAACCGGAGGCGCCGAGTGGCTCGGATCGGCGACGAACGGGGAACGCACGACGTCGTGAAGGATCGTTTCCTCCGCGATGGTCGGATTGGCAGGCCGCGCGTACGCCTCGAGGATCGCATTCTTGAATGCGAGGGCCGATTCGAAGCGATCCTGCGCCTGCTTGGCCAGTGCCTTGGCGACGATCGCATCGAAGCGCGCGAGGTGGTCCAGGCCGCTCAGCGACGACGGTGGCGGCGGGTCCTCATTGCAGACCTTGTGCACCAGCGCCTCGATCGGGCCGGTGAACGGGCTCACGCCGCCCAGCAGCTGGTAGAACACGACGCCGGCGGAAAAGATGTCGATGCGGCAATCGATGGCGCCGCCGCGATACTGCTCCGGGGCCATGAAGCCGGGCGTTCCCAGGACCGAGCCGACCTGCGTCAGCGTCGAGGCCTCGATCCGCGCAATGCCGAAATCGGCGATCTTGAGGCGCCCGTCGTTCATCACGATGATGTTCGCGGGCTTCACGTCGCGGTGCCAGACGCCCTTGGAATGGGCGTACGCCAGAGCGTCCAGCAGCTGGACCATGATGCTGACGACGTCGGCTTCCTCGAAGCGCATGTCGCGCTGGAAATAGCGCCGCAGCGTATTGCCTTCGACGAACTCCATCACGATGTAGGCGAGTTCGCCGTCCTCGCCGTAGTCGTAGACCGACACGATCGCCGGATGCACCAGGCGCCCACCGGCCTCCGCTTCCTGGCGAAACCGGGCGATCAGGCCGGCGATGCGATCGTCGTCGTCCGCGGCATCGCGCCGGATCGTCTTGATCGCGACCGGTCGCTTGATGACCGGGTCGATCGCCTTGTAGACGACACCCATCGCGCCTTTGCCCAGCACCCCGGAAACCGGATACTTGCCGATGGTTCGGGGCGCCCCGCCCGCATTGACTTCGCCGATCGATTGCACGTGCCCCCGCCCTGTGCCGTCGGTCCGTCGGACATTCCGCCGGCCTTCCGCCGGCTTCCCGCCAATGATCGGAACCCATAGTCGGATGGTCGCCCTGACCGGCTCGACTTGATTTTCTCAGCTTGGCGCCTCGCCATTCTGCTACAAAGCCACGCTGGAACGCACGCCGGCCCGGATCGCCATGTCCTTCGCTGCCCCATCGGGAACGTCCTACCGCTTCGGTCGGTTCGCGCTGGTGCCGCGCGAGCGGCTTCTGATGGTCGATGGCGAACCCTGCACGATCACGCCGAAGGCCTTCGACGTGCTGCAGGTCCTGCTGGAACGAGCCGGCCACCTCGTGACGAAGAACGAGCTGCTGGACGCGGCTTGGCCGCAGGTCGTCGTCGAGGAAAACAACCTGCAGGTGCAGATCTCCACGCTGCGTCGGATCCTCGGCCCGGGCATCATTGCCACGGTCCCGGGGCGGGGCTATCGCCTCACGTCCGAGGTGTTCGACGGGAAGACCCGGACCGCAACGATGCCATCCGCCGCGCCGTCCGCGCCAACGCGCCCGGTCTCCAATGTACCCGAGCTCGCCGCGCCGCTGATCGGGCGCGACGACGACATCGCGGCATTGACGCACCTGCTGCAGACGCAGCGGCTCGTCACGATCGCGGGGCCCGGCGGCATCGGCAAGACACGCCTCGCGCAGGCCGTCGCGCAGGCGGTGGCGGCGGCCGGCGACGCGCCGTTTCACGACGGCGCGGCCTGGGTCGAACTGGCCGCGATCGCCGATGCGGCGCTCGTTGCCAACTCGATTGCGGCGGCGGCCCGCGTCGCGGCGGGCCCGGGCGCCGATCCCGTAGGCGGCCTGGCGGCGGCACTGCGGCCGTTGTCACTGCTGCTCGTGGTCGACAACGCGGAGCATGTCGACGATGCGGTGCGCGAGATCGTCCACGCCGTGCTGGCCAACGCCCCGAACGTCACGCTGCTGGTGACCAGCCAGGTTCCGTTGAAGATCCCGGAAGAACGCGTCTACCGCCTGGCACCGCTGCAGTTTCCGGATACGCCGGTCGACGCGGCAGAGGCGCTGGAGTTCGGCGCCGTCGCGTTGTTCTGCGAGCGCGCGGCCGCCGCGGACCGGCGCTTCGCGCTCGCCGACGAGAACGTCGCGACCGCCGTGGAGATCTGTCGCCGGCTGGACGGCGTCGCGCTCGCGATCGAGCTCGCGGCCGCGCGCGTCCCGCTCCTCGGCGTGCGCGGCGTCGCGCAGCACCTGGACCAGCGGTTTCGCCTGCTCGTCTCCCCGGATCGGACCGCTCCGTCGCGACAGCAGACCCTCCTCGCGGCGCTCGATTGGAGCCACGAGCTGCTCACGCACCCGCAACGCGTCGTCTTCCGCCGGCTGGGGGTCTTTTCCGGAGGCTTTGGGCTCGATGCGGCGCGCGCGGTCGTCGCCGACGGCGAACTCGACGAGTGGACCGTCGTGGACGTGATCGGCGAGCTCATCGATCGGTCGCTGGTCGCCGCGGGCGGCGGCGAGAATCCGCGCTACGGCCTGCTGGAGAGCGGGCGCGGGTACGCGCTGATGCGCCTGGCCGACGCCGGCGAGGACGAACAGACGAGGGAACGCCACGCCGGTGCCATGCAGGCGATGTTCGAGCATGCCGCCGAAGACCGCTGGCAACTTTCCGACGAAGCGTATCGCGATCGCTACGAACCGGAGCTCGACAACCTGCGCGCGGCGCTCGCGTGGTCGGCCGAACACCGGCCGGCACTCGCGATCGCGCTCGCCGCGTCGTCGGCGCACCTGCTGCTGCTCGTCTCGTCGCTCGTCGAGGCCCGCCGACTGTCCGAACGGATGCTCCCGCTGCTGACGATCGAGGTCCCGGATCCCGTCGCCGCGGCCTTCTGGACCTCGCGCGCCGCGGTCTTCGCGGACCGCCCCGACAAGGTCGCGCGCGCCGCGGCGTTGCGCGCGCTCGAGTTGTGCCGCGACATCGGCGACGAGCGCGGAGCGTATCTCGCGCTTCACCAGCTTGCCCACAGCCAGCGTGGCGCGGAACGCGAGACGGCGGCGGCGCTGGCCGAGATGCGCGGCCTGGAGCGCCCCGGCTGGCCGCCGCGCCTGCTGCTTGCGCGACACGCCGTCGAGGTCATCGTCGCGCGGGCCGGCGGTCGCCTGGACGAGGCGCGCCGACTGCTGGAGGCGCAGATCCAATTGGCGATCGCCACCGGCGCCGACGACGTGGTCGCATCGTGCCTGGATCAGCTCGCCGCCTTGTCGCTCGCTGCCGGAGACGTCGAACCCGCGCTGGCGGCAGGACACGAACTGGTGGCGCGCCTGCGCACACGCCGGAACCTGCGACGGCTGTCGGCCGCCTACGCGGTTGTCCTGAATGCGGCCGCGCTCGGCGGATCGACTTCGGAGGCACGGCGTGCTGCCGAGGAATTCATCGCCATCGATCGGCGCCTCGGATGGTCCTACCTGCATCGCGCGCTGGATGCGCTGGCGCTTCTCGCGACGCTCGAGGGTCGTCTCGCGGCGGCGGGCCTGCTGGCCGGCTGCGCCGATGCCGCGCATGCGGCGCAGACGAATTTCCGCGCGCGTGAACACGGCGTCGAATTGACGCGCGCCCGGGTGTGGGAAAGGCTTCGCGAGCACCTCGGCGAGCGAGCCGCGGAAGCGGCCATCGACGCCGGGAGCCGCCTCGACCCGGAGCAGGCGTGTCGCATCGCGCTCGCCCGCGACGACGAGGCCCTCGCCGGCGCGCCACGGCGCCAGGGTTCCGACGACGGCGGAGGTGCGGCATGAAACGCCTGTTCGTTCCGATCGTGATCGCGCTCGTGGCGCTGTTCGGCTACGTCGCCTACCACTCCTTCACCGGTAAGCACATCGTGATCCGGTTCCACGGCACGAGCACGACCGTGCTGTAGGCACACCGACGAACGCGCGCGGTGGCGCGTCGCGCCGGCACGCCGCGATCACGCCCGCGGCCCGACCCGATCGATAGAATCGGCGGCGTGCGTTTCCCTGCCGATCGAGCGGTCGCGCGCCTTGTCCTGGGCGCGCTGGTCGCGACCCTGGCCGTGGCTGCCTCAGCCGGCGCCGCCGCGGCGCCGGCGCCCGTGCTGGCGCGCTTCGAGCTGGCGCCCGGCGGACCCAAGGACCTTGCGCCGCTGCTCGCCCGCGTCGCGGACGCCGAACAGTTCGCCGAACCCTTCGGCGATCCGGATGCCGCCGACGACGAGCGCGTCCTGCGCCGCCTGCAGCAGACCGCGACCGAGGTCCTGTCGACCGAGGGGTATTTCGCGCCGCATTTCGAGACGCGGCGCAGGACCGACGGATCGTCGCGCTACGTTCTGGCCGTGGATCCGGGACGCCAGGCGCGCGTCGTCGACGTCGCGATCGATTTTGCGGGACCGATCGCGGCCGACGCGCAACGCGTCGACGAGCTTCGCGGGACCTGGGAACTGCCGCGAGGCCACGCTTTCCGCGATGCCGACTGGACGGTCGCGAAACGCAAGCTGCTCGCCCGCGTGCAGCAGCGCGACTTTGCCGCGGCACGCCTCACCGCGTCGAGCGCGATCGTCGACGCGGGGGACGCCGCCGTTCGGTTGCGGATCGAGATCGACAGCGGGCCGCGCTTCACGCTCGGGGCGCTGGAGATCCACGGGCTGGGGCGCTACGACCGCGAACTCGTCGCGCGCTACAGCCCGTTTCACGACGGCGATGCGTACGATGCCGCGCGCCTCCTCGATTTCCAGCAGCGGCTGCAGGCGTCGGGCTACTTCGCCACGGTCCTCGTCGACGTGGCGACCGACCCGGACCAGGCGCAGGACGCGCCGATACGCGTCGACGTCACGGAAGCCAAGACCCGGCGGGTCGCGCTCGCGGGCGGCTACTCGACGAACGTCGGGCCGCAGGCCGAGGCAACCTATCGCCAGTCGCAGCTGTTCGGCCGCCCGTACACGCTGCAGTCGGGCATCGGCGTCGACCACACGCGCGGCGTCGGCTATGCGGACATCTACCTTCCGCCGCGGTCCGACGGCGGCATCGATTCCGTCGGGATCCTCGCCGAACGCACCGACGTCAACGCCGTCGCGACGCATCGCAGCGCCGCCGGCGCCACCCGGCGCTACCCGCACGACAGCGGCGGCGTCGCCACCGAGCTGAAGTTCGGCGTCAACGTACAACGCGAAGCGACAAGCGAAGCGCTGAACGGCATACCGACGACGACGATCAACGACGTCGTCTACGGGTCGCTCGCGTGGTCGCGGCGCGCCGTGGATCAGCCGATGAACCCGACCCGCGGCGACACGCTGGCGCTCGAAGGCGACGTCGGCATCAGCCACGCGTCGCTGACGACGCTGATCAACGACACGTTCTGGCGCGGCTACGGGCGCTACCTTCGCTACGTCCCGCTGTCGCCGAACGACCAGCTCCTGCTTCGCGCGGAGCTCGGTCTCGTCTTCTCCGACGACGCTTCGCGCGTCCCGACGACGCTGTTGTTCCGCGCCGGCGGCTCCGGAAGCGTTCGCGGCTACGGCTACCAGTCCCTCGGCCTGCAGTCCGCCGGCACGACGCTCTACAGCCCGGACCTCGCGGTCGCGTCGATCGAATACGTTCACTGGTTCGGGTCGCCCTGGGGCGTCGCGGTCTTCCACGATCACGGCGGTGCCGGCGACGATATCCGGCGCATGGCGTGGGGTCGCGGAACCGGCTTCGGCGCGCGCTGGCGATCGATCGCCGGCCCGTTGGCGCTCGATCTCGCCTACGGCGACCGCCTTCCGGGCGGGCTCGGGGGTCGATGGCGCCTGCACTTCTCCGTTCTCGTGGCGTTCTGATTGGCGACGCAACCCCGACCCGCGCCTCGCTTCCGTGCCGTCACGGCGCTCGCGTTCGCCGGCGTGGCGCTCGCCGTCGCCGGCGGGTGCGCCGCGACGATCGCGCTCCTGCACACGGCCGCCGGACTTCGGGCGATCGCCGCGACCGCGAATCGGCTGGCCCCGGCGACGCTGCGCATCGACGCTCCTCGCGGGACCCTCGCTGACGATTTCGGCGCGGCGCGCGTCTTCGTCGACCTGCCCTCGATGCGCGTCGAAATCGACGACCTGGAGGCGCGGACCGGCGCGACGACGTGGCGCCCGGCGGCGATTCGTTTAATCAGCCTGCGGGCGCGGCGCGTCTCGGTCCTCGTTCATTCGCCGGCGTCCTCGGACATGGAGCCGGCGAGCGTTGCGCTGCCCGTCGAGATCGAAGCCGGGACGCTCGCGATCGGGCGGCTCGAAGTCGCCACCGGCGGCGCGACCGAGGCCCCGCTCGTCCTCGATCGACTGGCCGGCCACGTCCTGGCCGGCCGTGACGGGATCCGCGTCGACGCCGGCCGCGTCGCCTGGGGCGGTGTGGAGGCCACGGTCGACGGCTCGCTGGACGCGCGGGCGCCGTACGCCGTCGCGGCGAGCCTCACGCTCGCCGCCCCGCTGCGGTCCCACGACGTCCATGCCGACGTTCGCGCGAGCGGTTCGCTCGACGACCTCCGGGTCGCGGCCGCGTTCGCCGGCGGCGGCGCCCGCGGCGGCGTCGACGTGCGGCTCGCACCACGGCACGCGCAGCCGTGGCGATCGATTCGCGTGGACCTCGCGGCATTCGACCCCGCGGACTGGTGGCGAGGCGCCCCGCACGCGAGTCTCGACGTCGACGCGGAGCTCTCGATGGCCGCGATGCCCGGTGAGGCCGCGGCGACGGCTGCGACCCTCCGCGGACCGCTGCGATTGAAAAACCGCGCTCCGGGTCCGTTCGACCGAGACCGGCTACCGGTACGTGCGCTCGCCGCGGCCGCGACACTCGCCGCCGGGCCGGGCGCCGCAGGCGTGACGGCCCGGCTCGACGGGATCGACGCCGAAATCGGCAGCGCGGCGACGCTGCGCGGACGCCTTGCCGGCACGCTCGCGTACGCCGCCGGCGTACCGACGCCGCTGGAAGCCGCGCTCGTCGCGCAGGACGTCGACCTGTCGGCCCTCGATTCGCGCCTTGCGGCATTGCCGACCCGCGGGCGAGTGGTCCTGCGGCAGGACGGCGACCACCTGGCGGCCGAGGCGGATCTCTCGGCCCGCGACGCCCGACTCGCGTTGAGGCTTCAGGCCGACGCCGTGGCGCTGCGCATCGACCGCGCGCGAATGCTGCTCGGCAGCGGCACGCTCGATGCCGCCGGGTCATGGCGCTACGCGGACCGGCACCTCGCGCTGACCGCCACCGCGCACGCGCTCGACGCCTCGCGCCTCGTGCCCGGAATCCATAGCGACCTCGGCGGAAGACTCGAACTCGACGGCTCGTTTCGCGGCATGCCCAAGGGCCGGCTGGACCTGGAACTGGAACCGAGCCGCGTCTGCGTTCGCGCGGCAAGCTGCGTCGAGCTGAGCGGCCATGCGCGTGGCGAAAGCGATCCCGACGGCCTGGCAACCGTCGATGCCGACCTGCACGCCGGGTCCGCAACGCTGTCGGCGCACGGATCGACGCGATGGCCGACGCCGGTTCCGCCGGGCGATCCCACGCCGGCCGCCGCGGCGCCGCCGCTCGCGACGGTCGATCTCGCGATCGATGTCCCGGCGCTGCAGGACTTCGCACCGGCGCTGAAAGGCCGCGCCAGGGCGCAGGCCGTCCTCGAAGGAACGCTGCCGCGGCCACGCCTCGTCGCATCGATCACCGCCGACGACATCGCGCTCGAGGGTCGCTCGATCCGGCACGCGGAGATTCGCATCGCCCAGGACGCCGGTCCGGTCGGCTCGACGCACGCCCGGATCGAGGCGGCCGACCGCGGGTGGACGCTGTCGGCGGCCGCCGACGGGCGCCTGGATCTCGGCGCGGAGCCGATCGGGAGCACGGCGTGGCACGGGGAACTGGCGCGACTGGAACTCTCCGGCGCCTATCCGATCCGGCTGGCGGCACCGGCATCGCTGTCGATCGATCGCGGCGGCTGGGCCGTCGGCCCCGCAACGCTCGACGCGCTGGGCGGGCACTTCGACGGCGTGGAGTTCGCCGCCGGCAGCGCCGGGCTGCACAGCGAAGGATCGTTCCGCGACGTGAAGCCGAGAATCGACATGTCGGACGCCGCTGCGGCGCCGGATGGCGGCGGCGATCCGCCGAACCTGGCGGTCACGCGCGGCTACTCCGACCTCGCGCTGGCCGGCCGGTGGAACCTCCAGCTCGGCGCATCGACCGACCAAGCCGGCGGCTCGATCGACATCGAGAGGACGAGCGGCGACCTCTATGCCGGCCGGCTCGACGCCGCCAGCGCGCTGGGCCTGCGCGACCTCCGGCTGCACGCCGACCTGCATTCGGGCGACCTGCAGGTGACCGGCACCGCCGACAGCGAGCGCGCCGGCAACGTGCGCCTCGACGGCCACGCGGCACTGGCGCACGGGCCGGGCGCGACCGACTGGCACGTGGCGATGGACCGACCCTTCGCGTGGCACGCCACCGCCGACCTTCCGGCGCTCGAGGCCTTGGCGCCGCTGACGAGCTCGCGCGTTCATGCGAATGTCCGGGTCGCCGGACGCCTTGCTGCGCAGGTGCAGATCGACGGCACGCCGGCCGAGCCGCGTGCCCGCGGCGACATCGACGGACGCGACCTTCGCGTCGCGTGGATCGACCAGGGCGTCCGCCTCGACGGCGGAACGCTGCGCGCAAGGTTCGAGGGTTCGACGCTCCAGGTCGACGAACTGCGCTTCGTCAGCCCGGTCCGCGTGCACCCGGTCGATCGCCGCGCGGAAGCGGCGATCGTGCACGAGGAAGCCGGGTACGTGGCCGCGAGCGGCCGCTACGACCTGCGGTCGGGCGCCGGTCTGCTGCAGGTCGAGGCGCGGCACCTGCCGCTGCTGCAGCGCCCCGATCGCTGGGTGGTCGCCAGCGGCGGCGCGAACGTCGCGCTGACGCGGGAGCGGGTGCGCCTCGAAGGCGCCGTCGCGGCGGACGCCGGTTCGATCGACTTCTCGCGCGCGGACCTCCCCTCGTTGTCGTCCGATGTCGAAGTGGCATCGGGCGCCGCGCGGCCGGCGGCGCCGCCTCCCCGCCTCGCCGTCGGATTCGATGTCGCGATCGACCTCGGGCCGGCGTTCTACCTTCGCGGGCGTGGCCTGCAGGCGCGTGCCGAGGGCGCGCTTCGGCTGCGCAGCGACGGCGGCGACGTCATCCGCGCGACCGGATCGGTCGCGGCCGAAGACGGCACGTTCGAAGGATTCGGGCAAAAGCTGCAGATCGAGCGCGGGCGCGTGACCTTCCAGGGGCCCCTGGACAATCCGGGGCTCGACATCCTCGCGCTGCGTCGCGGGCTGCCGGTGACGGTCGGCGTGACGATAGGACGCACCGCGGCGGACCCTTTGATCCGCCTGTACTCGGACCCGCCGCTGCCGGACTACGAGGCGATGTCCTGGCTCGCGCTCGGCCGCGCGCCGGACCAGGGCGGCAGCGATACCGTCGCGATCGCGACGGCGGCGGCGGGGCTTCTCGGTGGAGCCGGCGAGGGCCTGCCGACGCGGCTCGCGCGGCAACTGGGGATCGACCAGGTCAACGTGACGAGCGCCGACGCCTCGTCCACGCCGTCGCTGTTGCCGCGGCAATCGGTCGCTGGCCCGTTGCGCGGCGATGCGACGACGACGACCGCGACGACGCAGATCGTCTCGCTGGGCAAACGCGTCAACGACGTCCTGACGGTGAGCTACGAGCAGGGCATCAGCGGCGTCGCGAGCGTGGTGCAGGTGAGCTACCAGCTGTCGCGGCGACTGAGCCTACTTGCGCGCGCCGGCACGGAGAATGCGCTGGATCTCGTCCTCACGCTGAGTTTCGATTGAGGACGCGGCCTCAGACGCCCATCCCGGCCTCCAGCAGCTTGGCCTCCTCCGCCGTGAGCGCGCTGCGGCGGCGCGAGTCCGGCATCGCGACGGCCGCGACAAGCGCGACCAGGCAGATCCCGCTCACGTACCACGGGAACACCGACTCGTGCCCGACCGACTTGAACCACAGCGCGACATACTCCGCCGAACCGCCGAACGCCGCGTTGGCGATGGCGTAGGACAGGCCGACGCCCAGCGCCCGCACGTGCATCGGAAACAGCTCCGCCTTCACGAGGCCGCTGATCGACGTGTAGAAGCTGACGCCGGCGAGTGCCAGCATCACGAGCGCGAACGCGGCAAAGGGATTGGAGACCTGCGCGAGCGCTCCCATCACCGGGACGGTCGTCAGCGTCGCGAGGACGCCGAAGGCGATCATCGAATTGCGGCGGCCGATCCGGTCGGACAGCGCGCCGAACAGCGGCTGCAGCAGCATGTAGCAGAGCAGCACCGCCGTCATCACGCTGCTCGCGGTCCTGGCGTTCATGCCGGCGGTATTGACGAGGTACTTCTGCATGTAGGTCGTATACGTGTAGAAGATCAGCGAGCCGCCGGCCGTGAAGCCGATGACGATCAGGAACGCGCGCGCGTGCGGCAGGATGCCGCGGATCGTCCCGGACTGCGGATGCGTGCGGACGGCCGCCGAGGTCGTCTCGGCAAGCGAGCGGCGCAGGAAGAACGCGACGACCGCGGCCACCGCGCCGATCGCGAAAGGAATTCGCCAACCCCAGGCCTTGAGCTCCGCGGCCGTCAGGAACTGCTGCAGGACCACGAGCACCAGGACTGCCAGCAGCTGCCCGCCGATCAGCGTCACGTACTGGAACGAGGCAAAGAAGCCGCGCCGCCCTTCGATCGCGACCTCGCTCATGTAGGTCGCGCTGGTGCCGTATTCGCCGCCGACCGAGATGCCCTGCAGCAGGCGGGCGACCAGCAGCAACGCCGGCGCGGCGACGCCGATCTGCGAGTACGTCGGCAGCACCGCCACGAGCAGTGAACCGCCGCTCATCATCAGGACGGCGATCATCATCGAGGTCCGCCTTCCGCGCCGGTCGGCGACGCGGCCGAACAGCCAGCTGCCGATCGGCCGCATCAGGAACCCGGCGGCGAAGACGCCCGCGGCGTTGAGCAGCTGCGTCGTCTGGTCGCCGGCGGGAAAGAATGCCGCGGCGAAATACAGCGTCGTGAACGAGTAGGCGTAGAAGTCGTACCACTCGACGAGGTTGCCCGACGAACCCCCGATGATCGCCCAGACCCGCCGGCGCGCGTCGTGTCCCGCGTCGACCTGCGGCCCTGGGACCTGCGCGACGTCGTGCATGCTGCCTCCCGCCATGTGCCCGGACTTCCCGCATCTTAATGATTCGCGCTGCGGGCGGGGGCTGGCGGGCCTTCAGTCGAGCGCCGCCTTGCGCTCGATCACCTGTTCGTAGAGATAGGCCTTCAGCGCCAGTTCCAGGCGCTCCCGGTCGTTGGGCGCGATGTCGCCGAACCGCATGCCGTATCGCATCCGCCCGCGCCCGCCGCGACCGACGTTGCGGATGACCGTCGGGACCCGGATGCGCCGCGCCGCGCCGCTGACGAACAACTCGAACTCGACGCCGACCTCGGTGCCGGTCGTCAGCACGAACGCGGTCTCGACGGCCGCTCCCGAGGTCGACAGGTCGCGTATCAGGCCCTTCATCGGATCGTTGCCGCCGACATGCAGCGTCGCTGGCAGCAGCGTGTTGATGCGCGCCGACTCGCGGACCGACTTGCAGGCGGCCTCGGCAGGGTAGCGGACGTGCAGGACGCCGACGGGACGGTCGGTGAAAGCCATGATCGACGACGCGAAGACGTAGATGTCGCGGCCGCTCATCAGGCGCAGGCTGACTTCGTAGCCTTCGTAGTTGCGCCAGGTCATTCCGGTGGGCAGCTGCGGCGCGACGAACATCAGCGACGACAGCCCGACCTTGCCCGCATATTCGACCGGCAGCTTGCGCGGCTGCGCATCGCCCGGCAGCTTGACGCTCAGCAAGGCCGACTCGACGGGACTCGCCAGCTCGCGCAATGGGTCCGTGAGGCGGCGCATCTCGGAGGCGTCGAAGGCATCGACGTCCACCCGGCGCGAGGCATCGACGTCTTCGCGCGGATCCGCAATGCGGACGAGTTCGGCTTCGGCAAGTCGCTGGCGCGTCGTCTCGCTTTCGATGACGTAGCCGCGCGGCGCGACGAGCTGGCCGGCGCGCGTGAAGACGTTCCAGCGCAGCGGCCCCAGCGCGAGGTCGTCCTCGCGCACGATCACCCAGTGACGCGCGGATCCGGAAGCGTGTTCTCGGGATTCGGACAGGCTCATCGACACCCGCTGCGCCGCGGTGCCCGCGGCAAGGTCCGGTTCTTGGCGCCCGCGACCCGGCGACTTCGGCCGCGCAACGCCCTCGGCGACGAGTATCCGCGTCGGGCCAGGCAGCCGATGCCGGAAAAAGGACGGGATTCGGCGGACGACGGACGGCATCGACGGCCGCGGGGGCCGCCAGGACGACGCCCGCGGGCCAACGTCTACTGCATGACTCTAATAGAATGGAGTCGATTTCGACCGCCCCGGCGCCGCCCGGCCCGGGCAGGTCGGCACGCAACGCGGAAGGCGGCCGGGAACGCATGGACATGGATGGCCTCGACAGCACGGCCCTGGAACAGGTCGCCGTCTATTTCAGGGCGCTCGCCGAACCCTCGCGGCTGCGCCTTCTCAACGAGTTGCGCGGCGGCGAGCGGAACGTCACCGAGCTGACCCGCGCGCTCGGAACGAGCCAGGCCAACGTGTCGAAGCATCTCGCGGTGCTCCTGCAGGCCGGCGTCGTCGAACGCAGCATGCGGGGCACGAGCGCCTTCTACCGGATAGCGGATCCGAATACCTACAAGCTGTGCGAACTCGTCTGCGGGCAACTCGGTCGGCGCTTCGAGGCCGAGAGCGTGCTGCGGCGCGAATTCATCGCCTCCATCGGCGGCCCGCGCCGGCGCCGCTGAGGCGAAGCGGCACGCGCGGCGCGGTCGGCGCCGTCGGCGTCCTTCGGCGGCGCCCGGTTCCACGTCGCGGCGCTCCGCCGGCTTCCCTTACCCCTTAGGGTTCCTCGACCCGTGGCACCCGAGCGCCGACCGCGCAAATCGGCACCGGCAAGCATTGATCCAACGCAATGAAAATCAAAGGGATCGTCGCGCCCGCCACATCGGTTCACCGGAAGGTCATATTTGATTGACAACGTCGACTGTCATCTTACAATTACACCCAAAGAAGAATAGGGAATCAGACAACTCGGACGGATGTTTGGGCGATTCATAACGCGGTCAACGTCCACGAGACAACAAATCGAAAGTTCCAGCACCCTACCTCGATGAACCTTGGCGACATGTTCCAACGTCGGTGCGCTGCGTCGCGTCCCGCGAGGAAGACTGCCGCGCCCGACGGCAAGCGAAGTGGCATTTCCGATTTGTGGCGCGTACTGCCACGAATTACCCGCGTGCGGGTCCAGCACGAGCATGCTCGCTGTCATCTCATGGAGGTATCGCCATGGCAAACGATCCGAACCGAGTCTGGCCGTCAGGCCTGACATGGCCGGAAGCGGAGGAATTGCACAAGCACGTCATTGATGGAACGCGACTCTTCGGGGCGATCGCCTTGGTGGCGCACATCCTTGCGTACATCTACTCACCCTGGCTTCATTAAGAGGAGCGCACCATGAATCAAGCTGGAATGTGGCTTGTCGTGAAGCCCAGCGTCGGCCTGCCGCTGTTCCTGGGCAGCGTCGCCGCGATCGCCCTGCTTGTGCATTTCGCCGTCCTGACGCACACGACGTGGTTCAGTTCGTACTGGCAGGGCAAGGCCAAGCCGGTTGCGGCGGCCATGATCGATGCACCGGTCACGGTGGCGGTGAATCCCGTCAAGACCGCGCCGGCGCAGTAGGCCGGCGCGAGTCACGAGACTCGCCGCGGGGCGGGATCCTGCGATCCCTGCCCCGCCGCGCGCCGCCTCGCACGGTCGACGATGAAGCGGGATCGATGAACAACGTCAGCGCACGGCTCATTCGCACCTGGGCATCCCTGGGGCCGCGCTTCCTTCCGTTCGCGGACGCCGCGACGCCTGACCTGCCGCTGTCGCGGCTGCTGCGGCTGTCGCTCTTCCAGGCCTCCGTCGGCATGGCGCTGGTGCTGCTGATCGGGACGCTGAATCGCGTCATGATCGTCGAGCTCGGCGTGCCGGCGTCGCTCGTCGCGGTGATGATCTCGCTGCCGCTGATCTTCGCGCCGCTGCGCGCCTTCATCGGATTCCGCTCCGACACGCACCGCTCGGCGCTGGGCTGGAAGCGCGTGCCGTTCATCTGGAAGGGCACCATGGTGCAGTTCGGCGGACTGGCCATCATGCCCTTCTCGCTGCTGGTGCTGTCGGGTGGCGGGCACGCGAACCACGCGCCGGTGTGGATCGGGCAGCTCGGCGCCGCGCTGGCGTTTCTTCTCGTCGGCGCCGGCGTGCATACGACGCAGACCGTCGGCCTCGCACTGGCCACGGACCTGGCGCCCGTCGAATCGCAGCCACGCGTCGTCGGCCTGATGTACGTGATGCTGCTTGTCGGCATGCTGGTCAGCGCGCTCGTCTTCGGCGCGCTGCTTTTCGACTTCACCCCCGGACGCCTGATCCAGGTGATCCAAGGTTCGGCCGTCGCGACGATGGTGCTCAACATTCTCGCGCTCTGGAAGCAGGAAACGCGACGCCCCTCGCAGGCCGCCGCGGTCGCGCGGCAGCAGCCGACGTTCCGCGCGGCCTGGGATCGTTTCAGCGAAGGCGGCCATGCGATCCGTCGCCTCGTCGCCGTCGGCCTCGGGACGATGGCGTTCAGCATGGAGGACGTCCTGCTGGAGCCTTACGGCGGCCAGGTGCTGCACCTGACCGTCGGAACGACGACGAAGCTCACGGCAACGCTGGCGCTCGGCGGGCTGGTCGGCTTCGGCCTCGCCTCGAGGATCCTGAGCCGCGGCGCGGACCCGTTCCGGATGGCGAGTGCCGGCGCGCTGGTCGGCGTCGCCGCGTTCCTGATGGTCATCGGTGCGGCCCCGTTCGACTCGCCGCCGCTTTTCGCCGCGGGTACGTTGCTGATCGGTTTCGGCGCCGGCCTGTTCGGGCACGGAACCCTGACCGCGACGATGAACCTGGCGCCGGCCGAACAGCGCGGCCTGGCGCTGGGCGCCTGGGGGGCCGTGCAGGCCTCGGCCGCCGGAATCGCCGTCGCTTTCGGCGGCATCATGCGCGACGTCGTCGGCAGCTTCGGCGATGTCGCGCCGCTCGGTGCCGCGACAGGCTATACGTCGGTGTACGCGCTCGAGGTCGTGCTGCTCTTTGCGACGCTGTTGGCGATGAGCCCGCTGGTACGTCGCGTCGCGCAGCACGTGCCGGCGTAGCGCCCTCTCCCCCCGCCCCTCTCCCGCTTCGCGGGCGAGGGGAGTCCCGGCGTCAGCCGTGGTGACAACGTCTCAAGCTTCGAGGGCGAAACTCCCCTCGCCCGCGAAGCGGGAGAGGGGCGGGGGGAGAGGGCGCTACGCCGAGAACGGACCTACTTCCGCGCGCCCGCCTTCGACTTCGAGAGCAGCGGCAGGCCCAGCATCGACGAGAAGATGCCCGCCTTTCCCGACAACGACGAGATGCTGCCCGTCGAGACGCGCTGCGACTTGGACACCGTTGGCAGGCCGAACATCGAGGAGAACGGCGTCGCGGAGCGGCTGAGCGTCGGGATATTCCAGAACGACGAGAACGGCGCGGCATCCTTCGCGAGCAGCGGGATCCAGAACGCGGACGAAAATGGCGCAGCCTCGTCCCAGGTGATGGGTTCCGCCCCGTCCTTCACCGCATCGGTGTCGACCGGATTGAAGCTGTCGAGGACCTTCGTCGCCTTCGCCCCGGCCCCGAACGGCGCATTGACGCTGACCAGCGACCGGCCGCGCTGCACATACGCCGCATAGGCGCTCGCCTGCGACTTCAGGACCCAACCTTTCGCGATGGCGTCAGTCAGGCTGTCGAGCGACGCCGGCGCGCCATCCGCACCCGCGGGCGTCACGAGGTTGATCGATTCGCTGTCGAAGCCTCGCGCCTTCAGCGCGTCGACGGCAGCGGTTGCCTGCGAGGCGCTTTCGTACATCCTTACGATTGGATAGATCAAGATCGTTCCCCTTCTCCTCTGGGACGCCAACTAGTCGGCGGCGCTCAAGCCGATCGCGCGACGCGCAAACCCAGTGGATAGTACTGCTGACACTTGCCCGCGTGAAGCTAGACTTACACAATTCGTAAGATGCCGCAGAGGCGTTGCGAGGACACATCGGATGGAGACGCTGTCGAACGACTGGAAATCGCTGCGCGACGACCGCGCGCGACTGTTTGCCTGGCTCGCCGCAGGAGTCATCGTCGTCCCGGTCGTCATGATCCTTCTCGGGTCGGACGCCATTCCGGCGCAAATCGCGCTGGGCGGTACCTGCGTCGTCGTCGGCGCGTGGACGATCGCGGTGATTCGCTTCTATTTCCGCGTTGCGCTGTTCCGCTGCCCGCGTTGCAAGGGGTTCTTCCAGTCGCGTGGCGGAAGTGGCGGCAGCGGCTGGCTGCCGCGATCGACCTGCGGCCGCTGCGGGCTGCGGCTCTACCAGGACGGGTGAGACGGTGGCGTGATCGTCGTGCGGAATCCGGTGCGGCGGAACGGCCCGTCGGGCCAGAGGATCTGCCACTCCGCGTCCGTGGCGGCCGCGCCGTCGAGCACGTTTTCCTCGATCAGGCCCTCGTCCAGGACGACCTCCTCGATCAGGCCCTGCTTCGACGCACCGTCCGCCGGGCGTGAAGCGGGCGCCGGAGCGGTGCGCGCCCCTCCCGTCGATGCCGGCTTCGCGACCGCGGCCGCCACCGCGGGCGCGGTGTTCGGCGCGTCGGCGACGGGTCCCGCGACAGGAGCGGGAACGGCTGCGGCTGAAACGTCCTGCAGTTCGATCCTCGGCAGGTCGGGCACCGGATCGGCCGCTACGGTCGCCTGCGCCACCGGCAGCGCGGGCAGGCCCTTCGCGACATCGCCGGCGCCGAGCGCGTAGTTTTCGTTGCGCTGCTTCGCGTACGTCGCGACCTCGTCGGCCGGAATCGGCCGCGAATAGAAATAGCCCTGGACCTTCTCGCAGTCGAGGGACCGCAGGAACTCCAGCTGCTCCTCGAGCTCGACGCCTTCGGCGACGACTTCCTTGCGCAGCGTATGCGCCATGTTGATCATCGCCGCGATGATCGTCCCGGCGTCGTTGCCCGGCGCGGCCCCGGCGAGGAAGCTCTTGTCCAGCTTGAGGATCGAGGCCGGCAGCGTCTTCAGGTAGCCGAACGACGAGTAGCCGGTGCCGAAGTCGTCGATCGCGACGCTGACGCCGGCGGCCACCAGCGTGTTCAGCGCGTCGATCGCCGTCTTGCCGCCTTCGAGGAACATCGACTCGGTCACCTCGATCTCGATGCCCCCCTTCGGAACCTGCGCGACGTTCAGCATGTGCAGCACCGCGCTCACGAAATCCGGGCGCCGCAGCTGGTCGTTGGATACGTTGACCGACACGCGCGCGATGGGAACGCCGGCCTCGCGCCACCGCTGGTGCTGCAGGCAGGCCTCGCGCATGACCCACATCCCGATGTCCGGTATCAGGCCGTTTTCCTCGGCGAACGTGATGAACGCGTCGGGGTAGAGCAGGCCTCGTTCCGGGTGCCGCCAGCGAACCAGCGCCTCGACCGCGCAGACTTGCCCGCTGCGCATGTCGATCTGCGGCTGGTAGTGAAGGAGGAACTCGTCGTGCTTCAGCGCGTGCCGCAGTTCGCGGTCGAGCTCGGCGCGGCGCCGCGCCTCCAGGTTCATGCTTTCCTCGTAGAACGCGAAACGGTTCCGGCCCTCGTCCTTGGCCTTGTACATCGCCGTGTCGGCCTTCTTCAGGAGGTCGTCGCCATCGGTCGCGTCGCCCGGATAGATCGCGATGCCGACGCTCGCGCCGACGTGGATCTGGTGCCCCTCGATCTCGAACGGGCGCGACAGGGCCTTGATGAGCTGCCTCGCGACCGATCCGGCGTCGCGCGCGCTCGAAAGGCTGCCGAGAACGATCGTGAATTCGTCGCCGCCGAGGCGCGCGACCGTGTCGTCCTCGCGGACGTTGTGCCGGATCCGTTCGGCGGTCCGCTGCAGCAGGAGGTCGCCGACGGCGTGGCCGAGCGTGTCGTTGGCCTGCTTGAACCGGTCGAGATCGAGGAACAGCAGGCCGACGCAGCTGCCATGGCGATGCGCCTGCGCCAACGCCTGCGTCAGCAGCGTCAGCAGCGCCGTGCGGTTCGGCAGGCCGGTCAGCGCATCAACGTGCGCCATGGTGTGCAGCTTGCGGTCGCGCTCGACCGTCGCGAACGCGACATCGAGCCGGTCGGCGACGCCCTTCACCAGCGCGACCTGGCCCGCCGACAGTTTCGGCGTCATGGCATGCGCCAGGATCATCACGCCCCAGGAGCGGTCGCGACGCGCCACCGGGTGGATCCAGTAGCTCTGGATCCCGTCCTGCTCGCGCAGCCGCGCCTGCACCGCGGGCGGCAGCGGCGGCGCATCGAACCAGCTCGCCTCCGGCATCACGGCCAGCCGTTGCCGCGCCTCGACCGGCACGTCGACGACCGTGCCGTCCAGCCAGCTGCGGCCGCTGGATCGCAGCGCGTAGAGACGCATGGATTTCACGCCCTCGCCCTCGAAGATGCCCAGCACCACGAGGTCGACGGCCGACGTGTAGCGGACGTACCGCAGCGCGTTGCGCGCGACCTCGGCGATGTCCGGCTTCGTGAGGATCGTCTGGTCGATTTCCGACAGCGCATTGAGCGCCGCGAAGTTCACGCCCAGCCCGCGCGCCATCTCGTTGTAGGCCTGTGCGAGCCGCGCGAACTCGTCGTTGCCCTGCACCGGGATCTGCGCGGTGAAGTCGTTCTGCGCGATGCGCCGCGTGCCGGCGAGAAGCCGCTCGAGCGGATCGACGAAGCCGACGACCTGTCGCGCGACGAGCGCGATGACGAGCAGCGAGACCGCGACGGCGAACCCGAAGAATCGCGAGGCGCTGGCGCGCACCGGCGCGAGCGCGTAGGTCTCCGCCTGGGTCGCGATCACCATCCAGGACGCGTCGGGCTCGATCGTGTCGAACGTCGGAATCACCGCGCTCGAGCGATACGCGTCGTCGCCGTCGCTCCAGCGCACCGGCTCGTCGACGCCGCGTTGCGCCGCCTCACGCAGGACCGACTGCGGAAGGCCCGCGCTCGCGCCGGTGCAGCCGGCGACGAGCTGGTTGGCGAACGCGATGCAGAAGTCGACCTGTGCCGGACCGGCCCGCGTCGCGCCGAGCAGGTAACGCGGGTCCACGACGGCCGCCAGGATCGCCCGTTCCGAGCGGCCGGGGGCCAGCGCCCGGAACATGATCACGCGCGGGGCTCGCCCGCTCGTGACCCGCCAGGCGAGCTGGTCCGCGTCGAGCCGGCGCCGGAGCTCCGCGTCGATCGGCGGCAGGTCTCCGGCATAGCCGCGCGCCGCCAGGCGCTTGCCGCCCGGGCTGACGACGGCCACCGCCTGGAACGCGCCGGGCTCGCGTTCGGCGAGAAGCGTCGGCAGTGCGCCGTCGGGCGAGGCGGCGGCCGCGTCGACGACGCGACGCGCCGACGCGAGCCGCTCCTTGACGATATCGGCGAAGGCGTGCGCCGCCTCGGCCAGTTCGCGATCGCGCGCCGCGCGCAGGCCGCTGCTCACCTGCGCGTAGAAGAAGAAGGCGAGCACGATCACCGGCAAGAGCGCGACGCCGATGTACTGGATGAGCATGCGGCGGCCCAGCACGCTCCGGATCGCGCGCGTCACGTGTTCGACGCGCAGGCGCGTGGTCATCGCGGGCCTCCGCGCGGCGCCGGCGGCCGGCCCGCGGTCGCGACAATTCCGGGAACGATGCAATTCACCATGAACGATGAATCGGCACGGCGCGCCCCGTTTGAAGTACCGGGCGACCGTCGTTCTGGGGGGTAATGACCGCCCAATTCCCGGCATTCCGGGAATTCCCGGCTATGGCGCTGCGGCAGGCCCTCGCAACGGCGGGCGGGAGTCAGCCGGCGGTCGGCGCGGCGGTCGACGTACCCCCGGATTCGAGCAGCTTGACGATGGCGTACAGCGCCGCGTTGACCGGCGCCGCGACGCCGCCAGCGGCGCCACGGCGAACGACGTAGCCGTTCAGGTGGTCGATTTCGCTGCGCTTGCCGCGCATGATGTCCTGGGCCGTCGATGAAAACTGCGACGGCATCGTCCGCGCGATCCTCAGGACGTCGTCCCAGATCGTCCCAGGGATGACCACGCCGTCCAGGCGCGCGACCGCGATGCATTCGTCGACGACGGTCCGCATGACGTCGAGGACGCCGTCACCCGCCGCCAACCGGCCATAGGGCACGCGCGCGATCGCCGACAGCGCGTTGTACGCGCAATTGAGCACCAGCTTCGACCACAGCGCCAATGGGACGTTGTCCGACGCCTGGATCGGGATTCCCGCCTCGATGAACTGCCGGAATTCCGCGTCCTGCAGCGCGCCGGGCGACACGACGAGTTCGCCGCGGCCGTGGTGCTTGACACGCCCCGGCCCACGCATCTCGGCGGCCACGTAGACGACGGCAGGCTCGACTTTCCGCCCCAGGATCTGCTGCAGCCGCGACGCGTTGTCCGCGCCGTTCTGCAGGCTCAGCACCCGGACACCGGGGCCCAGGTGCGGCGAGATCGCGTGGCCGGCCGACTCGGTATCGGTCGACTTGACGCAAAAAAGCACGATTCCGGCCCCCGCGACGGCCGAGGCATCCGCGCTCGCACGCAGCGCTACGAAGCCCTGGAACGCCGCGGACTCCAGATGCAGGCCATGGTCGCGGACAGCGTCGACGAGCGGCCGACGCCCGACAAGGACGACGTCGTGGCCGGCGCGCGCGAGCAGCGCACCGTAGTAGCAGCCCACCGCGCCGGCACCCATCACGGCAATCTTCATTCCGCGAGCCTCCCGGCGCCGCGACGTGCCGCTACCGCTGCGCAGGCATGTCGCCGGATCAAGAAAAAACGGGCCGGGCCATCGCTGGCACCCTGGCCTCTCCTCCGCGAGGACGCGCCATGATGGCAAATATGCCATATCTCGCCGTCGCCGCCTTCCGCCCTGAGCCTGAGGCCCGGCAGGCAAAGCATGAACATCTCCCTTCCCGACCCGATGAAGCAATTCGTCGACCAGCAGATTGCCCAGGGCCGCGATAGCGGCGCAAGCGAGTACGTCCGCGAACTGATCCGCGCCGATGAAAGGCGCAAGGCGGAAGTCCCGCTTGAAACCAAACTTCCCGAAGGCCTCGGCAGTCCCGAAGCCGCACTTGCGCAAGAGGTCTGGCTTGCGATTCGGAGGGAGGCCCTGGCGTGCCTGGAGGCGCGAAAGAACTCGACCTGATGCCTGTTCCTGAACTCAGCCCGGTTGCCCCGCAACATCGCAAGCGAGCGCTGCCTCGACGCGTGTGCGCCACAGACGCCAGACAGCAGACCGCACGACGGTGAAGTGGCATGGCCTTCATCGGCCGAACGGCCGTGTGCGAATCCAGTGGCAAGCTTCGCGCATGGCTTCGCGCGCCTGCGAGTGCAAATCGGTCTGCGACATGAAACCGTGGACCATGCCGTCGATGCACCGGTACTCGCAGGCCACGCCCGAGGCGAGCAGGCGGTCGGCATAGGCCGCACCTTCGTCGCGCAAGGGATCGCACTCGGCCGTCATGACAAGCGCCGGTGGCAGGTCGCGCAGGTCCGCCGCGGCCAGTGGAAATGCGTCGAAAGGCGACGTGGTCGGGCCCAGGTACAGATCGATGAACCAGCGCATCGTCTCGCGAGTCAGGAAGTACCCCTCGGCGAATTCACGGTACGACGGTGTGGGTGGATCGTAGTGGGCCGTGACCGGATAGAAGAGCACGTGGCCCTGGATGGGTGGGTTGCGCGCTTCGCGAGCTCGCAGGCACACCATCGCGGCCAGATTTCCGCCGGCGCTGTCGCCCGCGACCACGAGACTGCGCGCGTCGCCGCCCAGGGCGGCGGCATGGGCGTAAGCCCAACGCGTGACGAACAGGCAGTCCTCCAGGGCCGCCGGAAAGCGATGCTCGGGCGCGAGGCGGTAGTCGACGGACACGACCAGGCAGGAAGCGGTCGCGCACAACTCGCGGCACAAGGGGTCATGCGTTTCGAGGTCGCCGCGCACGAAACCGCCGCCATGGGCGTAGACCATCATGCGGTGTGGTGCAGGTGCGTCAGGCCAGTACAGGCGTATGGCCAACGGTCCGCCCGGCCCGGGCAACTGCCGGTCCTCGAAACGGCCGATGGGCCGGGGTGCCCCGCCCATCGCCGTCAAGTTGCGGGCCATCTGGCGGAACGTTGCCAGCGGCAGCGAATGCGCCGGCGGCAGGCCCGCCGCTTCGATCTGGTCAAGCCAGGCACGCGCCGTAGCGGCAAGCGGCATGTCGTTCTCCTTGGCAGGCGGCAGCGGTCCCGAGGCCGTCGCAGCGCTTCGACGCCGGTTCAGGATTGAGTCGAGACGGGCACTGTGTCGTCCGGCCGACAAGGCAATGACTTGAAGGCGAACTGGCTCAAGGTGATCGGCCCCAGATCCGTGAGCAACAACGTGGTGCCTCGCGGGCGGTCGGCGAGACACCGCGCGATGTTCTCGCTGCCGCCGCCGGGCGGCAATCCGGCCAGGATGCGCACGACGTCGAACGACTGCGCGGCAACCCGCCGCGGAAGCAGACCCGCCGTGGCCATCAGCGCCGGCGTGGCGCAACGTGTCGCGAAGTCGCGGCGGTTCATCAAGCTATGTCGACGGGTTTCGTGGCGCGTCGGCGCGGCAGCAGCGGCGTGGGGGGATGGCGGCTCCAACCGATCGGGTCGTTGCCCGCACATCGCGCTGGGCGCCAGTGTCGACGGGCGCACCCCTGCTCACGATTGCGTTCTTGCGCGACTGTTCTCTTCTTGCTTCAGCGGAAGCGCGGCCAATCGATGGGCGCGCCTGGCCTCCCGAGGGGTGATGCCCCAGTGGCGCCTGAAGGTCTGCGAGAAATGGGTCGCTGTCGAATAGCCGGTGTCCAGCGCGATGTCGAGGAAGGGGCGCGAGCTCGCACGCACCTGGCGCAGCGCCTCCTCCATGCGCAAACGGGTCACATAAGCGTGAGGGCTCTGTCCGCTCGCCGCCTTGAAGCTGCGACAGAAGTGGAAGCAGCTCAGGTCGACCGCGTCCGCCATCTGGGAGACCGACCAGCGATGCGACAGGTCTTCCCGCACCAGTGCGGTGATCCGATCCAGTTCCCGCCGAGATAGCGCGGCCGTCGACCGCTCGCGCCGGCTCGTTTGCGCATAGCGCGCCAGCAGATGGGCTGCCAGGCTCTGCGACATTCCGTCGGCGAAGCTGGGTTGGAGCGACGCGTCGGTGTGCAGCGACGCGATCAAGGCCGACGCCAGGGCAGTGAGCACCGGGTCCGGCTGTCCGAAACAACTGGGCAGCCGGGCCTCGTCGCCGCCCGCAACGCGCTGGAGCCATGAGGGGTCGAGGTCGATGTGGATGTTGTCCCGCGCCGATTCGCTGCGCCAGAACGTGGGAACCCCGCTCGGAACGATGATCGCCTCGCCCGGCTGCCAGTGCCGACGCCGGATCGTTGCGCCCTGCCGCTGGACCAGAACGGTGGAGCTGACACGTCGCACGAGGATCGTGTGCGTGTTCACGCGCGGGATGTAGAGATCGCCGGGCGGCCCGACCTGATGCCACACGGCCAGGCCGCGCCAGGGGCGCCCCTTGCTGCTGCTTCGGACCTGCTCCGGCAACGCATCGCAAGGATCGGCGATCGCTGCGGCCGAGATGGCCGCCCAGCGGTCGGCGTCGATTTCGTCGCCTGGATCCACAACCCTGCCCATGTCGATATCCCGAAGTCGCCATCTCGCGATGGCACACCGATTCTCCGCCGGTCCATCGTCCGCAGGCGCAACGGGAGCCGTAGGCACTTGCGTGAAAACCCGCGAGTCCTGCCGAAAGACACAAGTGTGGCAGTAGCGTGCAAGTGGGTGAGGCGCAGACGCCCGCGGGACGCCTCGCTCGGGCCGCAGCCGCACGAATTCGACAGGCGCGCACCTTCTCGACATGGCGACGGCAGGTGCGTCCATACGATCGGTCGCCAGGGTTGCCCATCAGGACGCGGCGGCGGCGTGGCGCGCGTCGGGTTCATACATGACCGAGGCGCGACGGCAGTCGACCGTCAAACCGTCAAATCACTTTCAACAACGAGGGCACGACAGTTGAAGAAGGACTCTCGGGCTGCGCTCATGCGGCTGGTCGCCATGCCGGGCCTCGCCCCTGCGCATAGCCACGCGCAGGTCTCCGGCATCGAGGGTCTCAGCGGCGGGCTGAAGGCGGGTTTCATTCTCGAATCGGGGATCGGAGTCGACAACGGCACCGGTGTCAGCAGCCTACCCGGCTTAGCGTCGGGTTCCTTTACGTGGGGCCGACTGGCCACCGTGACGCACGGCAGCGACGCGACGGACGACCTTTCGCTCGGCGGCCAGTACCCCCGATGTGGGCGATCTCGGCGGGCCCTACGAACGATTCGTTCGGTGCCGGGTGACGGGGCGGCATCGCGACCCTCTAGAGCTTCAACCTGCACGCCGGCAATTCGCTCGTCTACCGCTATGGCCACGCCGATAGGATCACGCTGTTGCCTGCCCCGCGCCAGGGCCTCGGCGTGCTGCTGATGTATATGCTCGCCGCGTCCGGTCATCTCGCGTGGGGACGTGTGCGAGTCGGCCTGAACTCCGGCAAGAACGGCCTGACGGGCGCCGGTGCCGTCGACGGGTTCAACTGGCCCATCGGCGCCTACCTCCGGTTCGACGGACGCCGCAACGTGCGGGTGCTGGTCGGCAACGCCAAGGACCGGACCGCGAGCCTTGCCGAAGCGACGACCGTCCACCTCGGCCACGACGACGCCCTGAGCAATCGCGCCGCGCGGTATGCGGCGGTCGGCCGGATGGACAACAACGATGCCTCGGCGGCTGCGCTCGGCGTTTCGATCGGTACCTATGCGCCGGGGAGCAACGTGCGCTCGGCGATCGGCGGCCTCCGGCACATCTTCTGAGAGTCCGCATGCAGGACATCATCATCGTGACCTGCGCCCTCACAGGCGCGGGGCCGCTGTCGAAGAACCCGGCGCAGCCGATCACGCCCCGGCAGATCGCGTTGTCGGGCCTCGAGGCGGCCGAAGCCGGTGCGGCCGTGCTGCACGTGCACGTGCGCGATCCTCGGACTGCCGAGTTCTCCGGCGATCTCGCCTTGTACGAGGAGGCGGTCGGTCTGATCCGCGCGCAGAACCCGGACGTGATCCTCAACCTCACGACCGGCTTGGGATCGGGCTTCTATCCCAAGGACCCGATGCTGCCCGGCGAGGCTGGGCCGGGAACGCACATCTGGACGGCCGAGAAGCGCGTCGAGCACGTGCTTAAGCTCAAGCCCGAAATCTGCACGCTCGACCTCGTGACGGCGCAGGTCTTCGGCGGCATCGTGATCAGTACCGAGCCGGTCCTCACGCGCATGGCGACGTTGATCCGCGAGGCCGGCGTGAAGCCCGAGATCGAACTCTTCGACTCCGGCGACGCGGTGTTGGCCAAGCACCTGATGGCCAAGGGCGCACTAGATGGGCCCGGCATGTTCTCGTTCGTCATGGGCCTGAACTTCACGATGCCGGCGGACACGCGGACGATGAGCTACATGCGCGACCTGCTGCCGCCGTTGGCGCAGTGGCAGGGCTTCGGCATCGGCCGCAACCAGTTTCCGATGGCGATGCAGTCGGCGCTGCTCGGCGGCCACGTTCGCGTGGGCATGGAAGACAACGCATTCATCTCGAAGGGCGAGTTCGCGCGCAGCAACGCCCAGCAAGTGCACAAGGTACGTCGCATGGTCGAGGACCTGGGCACGACGATCGCCACCCCCGCGCAGGCGCGCTCCATCCTGCGACTGACGCCATGAATCATCGAATCGACGTCGCGGCGCTCGCCACGATGACGGCTGGCGGCAAGACCTCCTCGGGTTCGGCGCTGTACAGCGACGACATCTGCGACGCGGGCGTCGGCAGCCCGGCGTGGAGCCTTTGGACGCTCGATGGCATCCGGGTCACTCCGTCGCCGACGCCGATCCTGCCGGGTTCCGGGAATTCGGCCGGCTGGCGAATGCGACGTCGATGGATCTGTCGGGCTTCAAGGCCCGAGGCGGCAAGCTGATGCTCAACCACGGCCGCAGCGATCCGCGGTTCCCGTCGAAGGACATTGCGCGCTACGACCCGTCGCTCGCTGCCGCCGACCTCGCGGGGTTGTTGCTGGTGCGCGGGATGGGGGATGGCTCGGGCGGCCGCGCGGCGAACTTCTCATGCCAATGAACGTCCGTCATGTTGCGGTGATCGGGCTCGGCGTCATCGGCGCCAGCTGGGTGGCGCAGTTCCTCGGCGCCGGATTGCAGGTGCGCTGCTACGACCCGTCGCCCGAGGCCGGCGGAGCACTGGAAGCCTTCCTGAGACGCACGCTCGGCGAAACGCCGCCGTGGCGAGACCGGCTGCACGTCGCGCAGGACCTGCAGGACGGCGTGCGCGGTGTCGAGCTCGTGCAGGAGAACGGCCCCGAGGCCGCGCGCCTGAAGCAAGCGTTGATCGAGGCCATCGACGACGCCCTGGAACCTTCGGCGCTGATCGCGTCCAGCACCTCGGGTCATCGGCCTTCGGATTTGCAAGCCATGGCGCGTGCCCACCCGCACCGTGTGCTGGTGGCGCATCCGCTGAACCCTCCGCACCTGATTCCGCTGCTGGAGATCGTGCCGGGCCAGCGGACGTCCGCCACGGACTTGTCGCGCGCCGTCGCATTCTATGAATCACTCGGCAAGAAGGTGATCGTGCCGAAGCACGAGCGCGTCGGGCACGCCGCGAACCGGTTGCAGGCCGCGTTGCTGCGCGAAGCGTTCGCACTGGCGATCGATGGCACGCTGGAGGTGCCGGACATCGACGCGATCCTCACGCACGGGCTGGCGTTGCGCTGGGCCTGCGCCGGCCCGTTCGCGGTCACCGGACTGGGCGGCGGAGCCGCGGGCAGCAGAGCGATGCTGGAACGGCTCGGACCCGCGCTCCATGGTTGGTGGGGCGATCTGTCGCGACTGGAACTCGATGTGCCGGCGCGTGAGGCTGTGCTCGACGCGATGGCGCGGCATCCTCCGCGGGCGTGCTCGGCGGACGAGTTGAATCAACTTCTGCAGAAGATGCAGCTGGTGCAGGCGTTCTACGCTGGCACCGGAGCCTGAACATGGCTGACATCGAAGTCCGTCAGCGCGTGCTGGTCACGGCCGGCGCCTCCGGACTCGGTCTGGAGATCGCACGTGCTTTTGCGCGAGGGGGCGGCGCCGTGGCCGTGTGCGATGTGGACGATGTCGCGCTCCAGCCGCTGCGCGACCGGGGCGAAGCGATGCGCGCATTCGCGTGCGACGTGGCCGACCGTGACGGCTGTGCCCGGATGGTGGCGCAGGCCGCAGAGGCGCTCGGCGGGCTGGACGTGCTGGTCAACAACGCGGGCATCGCTGGGCCGACCGGCGCCCTCGAAGAGATCGACGCGGCCGAATGGGACCGGACGCTCGCCGTCAACCTGACCGGCACTTTCAACGTCACTCGTGCCACCATCCCCTGGCTCAAACGGCAGCGGAGCGGTTCCATCGTCAACATCGGCTCGGTCGCCGGCCGCCTTGGCTTCGGTCTACGGGCGCCCTATTCCGTCAGCAAGTGGGCCCTCGTCGGCCTGACGAGGACGCTCGCCGTCGAACTGGGCCCGTGGAGCGTGCGGGCGAATGCGGTCCTGCCCGGCGCGATCGACGGCGACACGCAGATGTTGGCGTGAGAAACGAGCCCCGGGAGTCGGGCCTCGGGGTCCTCATCCCACGCCGAGCGTGGAGACAGGCACACCTCCGCGAATCATTGATTACGGTAATCCTCAAAATGCTTGACTCGTTTGATTATGGGTGACATCATACGATTCAGGTCATCCACAAGGAAGCCAACGACACATGGCAGACGCTCCCACCGTCCTCGTCACGGGCGCCTCCGCCGGCATCGGCGCCGCCTATGCGGAGCGCTTCGCGCAGCGCGGCCACGACCTCGTGCTCGTCGCGCGGGACAAGGCCCGCCTGGAAACGCTCGCGGCGCGGCTGCGTACCGAATCGAAGGTCGCTGTCGACGTGGTACGAGCCGACCTGACGAACGTGTCGGAGCTGGCCGTCGTCGAAGCCCGCCTGCGCAACGACACTCGCATCGGCATCCTGGTCAACAACGCGGGCGCGGCCCAGTCGGGCCGCATCCTCGAGCAGTCCGCGGACGGCATCGAACGGCTTATCGCGCTCAACGCCACCTCGCTGACCCGGCTCGCGGCGGCCGTGGCGCCGCGCTTTGCCCGTTCCGGCAACGGCGCGATCGTCAACATCGGCTCGGTCGTCGGCCTGGCGCCCGAGTTCGGCATGTCGATCTACGGCGCGACCAAGGCCTACGTGCTGTTCCTGTCCCAGGGGCTGAGCCTGGAGCTCTCGCCCAAGGGCGTGTACGTCCAGGCGGTGCTGCCGGCCGGCACGCGCACCGAGATCTGGGAGCGTGCCGGCATCGATGTCAGCACGATGAGCGACCTGATGGACGTCGGCGAACTGGTCGATGCCGCGCTGGTCGGTTTCGACCGGCGGGAGCCGGTCACGATCCCGACGCTGTACGACGCCGGGGGCTGGGGCGCGCTGGAGGCTGCACGACAAGGAGTGCTCTCGGGCATCCAAAAGGCCCATGCGGCGGAACGCTACCGCAGCGCCGCCTAGGGTCTGTTCACAACGGGGGCCGCGGCTCGGGAGGGCGCCCCGGCATTGCAACCTTCGAACGCAGCGCCCGCAACGCACGGCTCACCACGACACGGAACATGAAAGCACTCACCTTCAAGCGCTACGGCAAGTCGCCCGACATCGGTTTCTCCGACCTGCCCCGCCCTACGCCGCGACCCGACGAGATGCTGGTCGAAGTCCATGCGGTGGGCCTGAACCCGATCGACAACATGATCACGACGGGCATTTTCAAGCCGGTGCTGAAATTCCAACTGCCGGCCACGATCGGCAGTGACCTGGCCGGCGTGGTGAAGGAGGTCGGCAGCCGCGTGACGCGTTTCAAGCCGGGCGACGCCGTCTTTGCCAGCCTGTTCGACCTCGGCACCGGCTCCCTGGCGGAGTTCGCCGTGGTGCCCGAGCGTGTGGCGGCACGCAAGCCGGCGAATCTCGACTTCGTTCAGGCGGCCTCGGTGCCCATGGTCGGCCTTACCTCGTGGCAAGCCATGAAGGAGCGGGCCGGGGTTCGTGCGGGCCAGAAAGTCTTCATCCCGGCCGGCGCCGGCGGCATCGGCAGCATGGCGATCCAGCTGGCGAAGCACTTCGGGGCCCGGGTCGGAACGACCACCAGCACGGGCAACGTCCCCCTCGTGCGCGGCCTCGGCGCCGACGAGGTCATCGACTACAAGAAGCAGGCGTTCGAGAGGGAACTGCGCGGCTACGACATGGCGCTCGGCACGCTCAAGGACGACGAGATCGAGAAGGCGATCGGCATCCTCAAGCCCGGAGGGAAGATGGTTTCCCTGGTGGGACCGCTGGACGCTGCGTTTGCCAAGGCCCGCGGGTTGAATTTCATCCTGAAGGCCGTCTTCGGGCTGATGAGCCGCAACATCATGCGGCTCGCCGCCAAGCGCGACGTCGCGTACTCGTTCCTCTTCGTGCGCCCGGACGGCGTGCAACTGGCCGAGATCGGCAAGCTACTCGAAACGGAACGCCTGCGCCCGGTGATCGACCGCATCTTCGCCTTCGAGCAGGCGCGTGAAGCCCTGGAGTACTTGGCGCAAGGACGAGCCAAGGGCAAGGTCGTCGTGCAGATCAAGTGAGCAACCCCATGACCGACACCCACCTGACCGCGCCGACCCGCTTCGTGGAGCTCGACGGCGACACCTTCGCCTATCGACGCTGGGGCAACCCCGTGACCGACCGGCCGCCGCTGTTCTTCTTCCAGCACTTTCGCGGCGGCATGGACCATTGGGATCCGCAGATGACGGACGGCCTGGCCGCCGGACGCCAGGTGATCCTCTACAACGGTCGCGGCGTCGCCTCCTCGTCCGGGAAGCCCCGCACCCGCATCGAGCAGATGGCCGACGACGCCGCCTTGGTCATCCGGGCCCTCGGCCTGCGCAAGGTCGACGTGCTCGGGTTCTCGCTCGGCGGCTACCAGGCGCAGGACCTGACCCGGCGCCACCCGGACCTGGTGCGCAAGTTGATGCTCATCGGCACCGGGCCACGCGGCGGCAACCCCGACTCCGACCCCGGAGTGCTGGAACGCGCGCCGCGCCCGGTACCGACGATGGAAGACTTCCTGTTCCTGTTCTTCGGCCGCTCGGAAGCCGCGCAACAGGCGGGGCGAGCCTTCTGGGAGCGTCGTCATCAGCGCGTGGACCAGGATCCGCCGAGTTCCCCCGACGTGATACAGGCCCAGATCGAGGCCAACATGTACTACCTGCCGAAGCTCGACCGCGCAGCCCCTTTCGCGCACCTGCGGGAGATCCGGCAGCCGACGTTCATCCTCAACGGCGTGGACGACGTGATGATTCCGACCATCAACTCCTGGCACATGGCGCAGAACATCCCGAACGCCCAACTGTTCCTCTACCCGGATGCCGGACATGCGCCGCATTTCCAGTACCCGGAGCGCTTCCTGAAGCACGCGACCCAGTTCCTCGAGGAATGAAAGGCCAGAGCCCATGCTGAAGTTCAAGTTCCTGCTCTGGGTCATGACCCGGCTCATGCAAAGAGCCATCGACACCAACGCGGCCTGCGCGAGATACGTGGCGGGCAAGCGCCTGTCGTTCCAGATCCAGACGGCGGAACGGATCGGGCGCCATTTCCGGATCGAAGACGGCAAGGTGCGGTCCTACGCCGGCCTGACCCCGGCGCCGCAGTTCACGCTGAGCTTCAGGAATGCCGCCAAGGGCTTCGCGATCCTGTCGGCCAAGGACGGCAAGGACGCCTTCCTGACGGCCCTGCACGACGAGGACCTGACCATCACCGGCGACTTCGTCGAGGTGATGTGGTTTCAGGGATTCACCGAGTTTCTGCAGGCGGCCAAATGAGATTCGTCAAGGGGGATGTGCCGGCGCCAGCGGGCCACCATGGCGCGTGCTGACGTTTCGGCGAATTGCGAGCGGGCTCACCCATGACTCCCCAGGGCAACGGACACGGTCCGCCGCTGAGCTACCTCGAAGCGCTGCGCAGCATCGACATGGCGCGCCTGCGCCAGCTCGCCGACGAGCCTCCCGGCGATCCGACCCGCGCCGTGCGCTCGATGGTGACGGCGAGCAGCGAGGTCGCCGCCTTCAGCGACCTGATGGTGTGGGAGCAGTCGGCGCTGGCCCAGGAGTACTACATCCCGCCCAACCATTCGTACGACATCTTCATCCGGCTCGCGGCCGCGTCGCCGGTCGTGCAGTGGCGAGAGGGATGCCTGGACATCCGCAACAACGCGACCGGTCAGATCGTCGTGGTGCCGCCGTACCGGGCGGTCTACTTCCGCACGTTCGGGCCGGGACAGAACCTTCATCTCAGCATCACGCCCGGCGTACTGAGGCGTGCGGCCGGCACCGATCGCCCGCACGCGGACGTCAGCCTGAAGACCTGCTTCGGCGAGAGTGACCCGGTTGTCATCGGCATGGGACGCGCCCTGCTGGAGTACGTGAAAGCGCCGGGAGGAAACTGCAGGGCCTTCATGGAGGGGGCCAGCATCGCGCTCGCGGTGCGGCTGCTCGAGCGCTTCGGCACGTGCGACAAGAGCTTTCGTCGCACGCTGACCTCGGTGCAGCTCGCCCGCATCGACGACTACCTCGCGGCCCAGGCGGATAGGCCGACATCACTGCAAGGGATGGCCCAGATCGTGGACCTGAGCCCGCAGGTGTTCCATCGCGCCTTCAAGGCGGCCACGGGCCTGCCTCCGCTGCGCTATTGCCAGCAGTTGCGCATGCGCCGTGCCCGCGATCTGGTCGAAGGCACGGCCACGCCGATCGGCGACATCGCCCGTGCCGTGGGGTTCTCCGATCCGGCGCACTTCACCAACACCTTCCGCAAGCATTGGGGCGTCGCACCGACCCGTCTACGGCGCGGGTGACCGCCCTCGATCATCTTTGATTACACACAACATCAATGTATATTGAGGCCTCGTGGTTTCGACGAGGGAAGGCATGAAGATCACCAGGGCGCAGTCGCAGGAGAACCGGGCGCGGGTCGTCGAAGCGGCTTCGTCGCTGTTTCGTGAGCGGGGCTACGCCGGTGTGAACGTGGCGGACCTGATGGCCGCCGCGGGGCTGACGCACGGCGGCTTCTACAAGCATTTCGGGTCGAAGGCGGACCTGATGGCCGAGGCGGCGGAGTACGGACTTGCGGCCAAGATGCGCGAGTACGAAGGGGTGGACATGCGCGGATTCGTCAACCGCTACGTGTCCCGGGAACACCGCGACGGTCGGGGCGACGGCTGCACGATGGCTGCCTTGTGCGGCGACGCCGCGCGCCTTACCGCTGAGATCCGGGCCACGTTCGCGTCCGGAATCGCCAACATGCTCGCGGCGGTCGAACGGGGAGCGATCGCCGCGGGTGAGGAACCCAGCGCGGCGCGTGCGAAGGCCATCGCGATATTCTCCCAGATGCTGGGGGCACTGGTGCTTTCTCGCGCTTGCCCCGATGATTCGCCACTGTCCGACGAGATCCTCGAGGCCTGTCGCGCGCAGATTCTCGCGACGCTGGATCCGGTCGTCACCGCTTCAGCCCGGAAAGCACCGTCGAGGCGCCGATCGAGCCGTCACGTCGCCTGAGTGTGACAGGCCAGTCACGACCGACCGCACGTCGTCAGCGACAATCCAGTCGACACTTGGCCATCGACGGACTTCGGCTCGCGCCGCCGACGGGTGCCCGCAGCGTCGGCTGCCGGAACGAGGATGTTCACCATCACGCAGGCCCTGTCGACCGGTTCGCCTCGGCGACGGCATCAGGCGTGCGCCCGCATGCGGATCCGGGCGTGGCAGCGGATGACGTTGTTCAGCGCGCGCTGCGGCGGCTCCAACAGTTCGAAGCGCGTCACATGCCTCGCCAGCGCGCCGAACACCGCGTGCGCCTCGAGCCGCGCGAGCGATTGTCCGGCGCATCCATGCACGCCGAGACCGAAGCCCAGGTGATCGAGCGGCCGGCGACCGATGTCGAAACGGTCCGGATCGGGGAAGCGCCGCTCGTCGCGGCTGGCGCTGGCATAGCTGACGATGGCACGCGAACCCTCGGGAACCACGACGCCGCCGCCCATGTCGACGTCGCGCGTGGCCACGCGCGCGAAGCCCTGGATCGGCGTGTCGATGCGCACGATCTCGTTGAAGGCCGAGGGCAGCAGCGCCGGCTCGGCCCGCAGCCGCTCCCACTGTGCCGGGTTCTCGGCGAAGCGGAACAGGCCGTTGGCGATTGCGGCGATCGTCGTGTCGAAGGCCGCCACCACATAGCCGGCCAGCATCCCGATGGCAGCCTCGCGCGGGATCTCGCCGCGTCGCGCGGCATCGGCAATGGTCCAGCCAAAGCCGCCCTCGGCCAGGCGGCCACGGTCGTAGGTGTCGGCGATGAACGCCATCATCGCTTCGAGCCGCGGCAGCGCCGCGCGCATGCGTGGATTGTCGGGGCCGCAGGCGTCGAAGCTGCCGGCCGCGAGTTCCAGCAGGCCTCCGCGCACGTCCTCGGGCCAGCCGATCAGATCCATGATGACCCCGATGGGCAGGTCATGCGCCACGTCCGTCACGGCCTCGAAGTCGCGCTGCGCCGCGATGCGACTCGCCAGCCGTTCGGCACGCTGGACGATCGTCTTCTGCACGCCTTCCAGTTGGCGCGGTCCGAGGCGGTCGGTGATCAGCGTGCGCATCTGCGTGTGAACCGGCGGGTCGACGCAGATCAACGCGTTCTTCCAGGCTTCGTTGATCGTCGGGTTCAGTCCGACCCCGCCCGCGGACGACCAGGTCTGCCAGTCGCCCAGCGCGGCACGCACGCTGTCGTGTCGCCCGATGAACCAGACGTCGTGGCGGTTCAGCCAGGCTGCCGGACCGACGTCGCGCAGGGCGCGGTACAGCGGGTAGGGGTCGGCCAGCGCCTCGTCGGTGAAAAGGTCGATGTCGCTGGCGTGGCTGACGGGCATGTCCATGGCGCGCTTCCGGTCTGTCGATGGGATGGGACGCGCAAGTGTCCCCCGCGCCGGACCCGCGGTCTTGGACGACAGCGAAGCTTTTGACCGCCCGCGAACGAGCGTGACGAAACCCGAGGCGGCCCTGCGCGCCCGAGCTCAGGCGCCGGCGCGCCAGGCGCCTGCGCTGCAGCCGAAACGGCGACGGAAGGCGCGGCAGAAGTGCGAGACGTCGCCGAAGCCGGACTCCAGCGCGATGCTGCCGATGCGCTCGCGCCGCTTGCCTGGATCGCGCAGCCGACGGGCCGCCAGCTGCAGCCGCTGTTCCAGCAGGTGGGTGCCCAGTGTCGTGCCTTGGCTGGCGAACAGCGCCTGCACATGGCGTACCGAGACGCCCAGCGCCCGGCCCAGCATCGCGGCATCAAGATCGGGGTCGCTCACGTAGCGCGCCACGAGTCCATCGAGACGGTCCAGCAGCAGGCGCCGGCGCGTCGCCGGCAGGGCCGGCTGGCCGGGATCATCACGCGGAGGCGTCAGCATCAGCAGGTCGAACAGCGCACGGTGCAGCGTGGCCGGATCCATCTGCCGCGCGGCGTCGGGGCCCATGTCCTGCAGCCGCTGCAGCAGCGCGCCGACCACGGAGGCCTCGTGCCGCCCGTGGCGCCTCGCCACGCGGTCGTCCATCGCGCCCGGCGCGCCGATCGCGGGCAGGCACACGACGAGCATCCGGTTGGGCTGGGCGAACCGGATCTCGAACGATTCGTCCGAACGCAGCAGGCTGAGTTCTCCATCCTCGACGCCGACGGTGCGCCCGCGCTGGTACAGCATGCAGGCACCGCCGCGATTGAAGAGCAGATACCAGCCGGCGCGGCGCGAGGCGCTGCCGTTCACGCGCGCAGCCGTCGACTGCACGTCGACGAGGCGCAGCGCCGCGACATCTCGGGTGGCCATCGTCGCGCTGAACCCTTCGGGCGCTGCCTGCACGGCGATGTCGCCGAAGGTGCGTTGCGCCATCGCGTTCCAGCGGCGCAGGTCGCAACAGGCTTGGGGGTCGGGTGGCATCGTCGGCTTGGCCGCAGAGCGCGGGCAGCTTGTCGGATCGGTGAACCGCAAGCCGCAGCCGATCGCAAACTCTACAGCTCGACCACCAGCCGTGCACTGCGGGCGCGAGAACAGCAGGGCAGGAACTGGTCGTTCGCCGCCCGCTCCTCGGGCGTCAGGTACTGATCGCGGTGCTCGGGCTCGCCTTCGAGCACGCGTGTCAGGCAGGTGCCGCAGACGCCCTGTTCGCACGAGGTGTAGAGCGGCAGCCCGGCCGCCTGCATCGCAGATGCGGCCGTGCACCCTGCAGGTACCGGCACCACCTGCCCCGTGGAGGCGACGACGATCTCGAAGCTGCGGTCGGCGCCCGGCACTGCCGCAACCGCCGCGGCGCCGAAGCGCTCACGATGCAGCCGCGCGTCGGGCCAGCCCGCGGACTGCGCCGCGGCGTCCACCGCGTCCATGAAGCCCGCGGGGCCGCAGACGTAGAGTTCGGTGCCGGGAGGCTGCGCCGCCAGCAGCTGGCGCAGGTCCGTCGCAGTGCCCTCGTCGTCGACGTGCACCCCTGCCGGCTGCAGCAGTCCCTCGGCCAGCATCTCCGGCAGGAAGGCCATGCGGCCGCGCGTGCGCCCCGCGTAGTGCAGCGAGTACGCACGGGCCTCTCGGGCCAGTTGCCGGGCCATCGCCAGCAGCGGCGTGACACCGATGCCGCCGGCCAGCAGCAGCGCCGGGGCGTCGCCGCCATGCAGCGCGAAATTGTTCTTCGGCGCGCTCGTCCGAATCGCCTGGCCCGGCCGGAGATTCTCGTGCACGGCACGCGAGCCGCCGCGGGAAGCCGGCTCGCGCAACACGCCGAAGACGTAGCGATGGCGCTCGGCGGGGTCGTTGCACAGCGAGTAGGGCCGCACGATGCCGCCGGGCAGATGAAGATCCACGTGCGCCCCGGCGCTGAAGGCCGGCAGCGCTTGGCCGGCCAGCGGCTCCAGGGTCAGCTCGACGATGTCCTGCGCGGCCGGCCGCAGCGTAGCGACGCGCAGTTCGAGCTGCCCGCTCATCGCGCGGCCTCGGCGGCCAGCAGCCGATCGATCACCCTGCGTGCCTGCACGCCGCCGCTGTCGATGTTCAGCATCAGCAGCGAACGCCCCGGATGCTCCGACAGGTTGCGCTGCTGCCGTTCGAGCATCTGCGTGTCCTCGGCGAAGACCCTGGCCTGGCCCTCCCGGATGCGCGCGGTGACCGCCTCGTCATCGGGCAGGAAGCGGCGTGCCATGCCCCAGAAGTAGTGGATGGATGTGTCGGTCTCGGGCGTGATGAAGTCCACCACCCGGAACAGCGCCACGGGTCGGTTGCAGATGCGCCGGCCCAGCGGGCGGTCCGCCGCGATCTCGTCGCTGCGGGCGGCGACATGCCAGGTGTCGAGCAGGAACATGGCGGGCTCCGATGGCGAAGTCGGACGGTACGTTCAGCGCGGCGCCATCCGCAGCGCGCCATCCAGGCGGATGACCTCGCCGTTGAGGTGGCCGTTGGCGGCGATGTGCAATGCCAGCGCCGCGAACTCGTCCGGGTGGCCGAGGCGCTTGGGGAACGGAATGGACTCGGCGAGCGACTGCTGCACCGGCTCGGGCAGTTCCTTCAGCAGCGGCGTGGCGAAGATGCCCGGCGCGATCGTGCAGACCCGGATGCCCCATTGCGCCAGGTCGCGTGCCAGCGGCAGCGTCATGCCGACGACGCCAGCCTTGCTGGCGGCGTACGCCTCCTGGCCCACCTGACCGTCGAAGGCCGCCACCGAAGCCGTGTTGACGATTACGCCCCGCTCGTCATCGGCCTGCGGCGGCAACGTGGCCGCCCGGGCCGCCATCAGGCGCACCATGTTGTAGGTGCCCAGCAGGTTGATGCGCAGCGTGCGCTCGAAGTCGGCCAGCGGAGCGGGCGTGCCGTCGCGCTGGATCACGCGGCGTGCGCCGCCTACCCCGGCGATGTTCATCAGCACGCGCGCCGGGCCATGCGCGGCAGCGGCGGCGTCGAGCGCGGCCGCGGCGCCGTCGGCATCGCTGATGTCGCAGCGGCATGCGAGGGCCTGGAGGCCCTGCTCCCGCAAGTTCGCCGCTACGCGCTCCGCACGGTCGAGGTCGATGTCCAGCAGGGCCACTCGGGCGCCTGCGGCAGCCAGGGCCCGGGCCACGGCCTCGCCCAGGCCCGAACCGGCGCCGGTGACGACGGCGGCCTGACCTTGGACGTTCATGTTCGGATCTCCGGGTTCTCGAGAACCAAGTGGCCCACGGCCGTGTTGGCCGCGGGAGCTTGCGACGGGTTCATTCGAAGGGTCTCGGGATCGCGTGATCGGTGGTTCATGCCGGGTCCGGCGTGTGCAGGTCGAAGCAGGCCACGCGCTCGTCGATGCGCCAGCCCTCCTCGGTGCGTACGAAGTGGTCGACGAACCGGCCGACGATCTGCCGCCCCTCGGCTGGGCGGCCCTGAGGGCCGCTGTCGGCTCGATCGTCAGCGGCCCAGAGCAGCACACGCGTAACGGCTCGGGCACGGTCGTGGCCGAAGTCATCGAATACCGTGCCGCAGACCAGGTGCACCGTCAGACGGTGCGCAGGACGGTCGCCATAGGCGCGAGCGATGGCCCCGCGACCCCGCAGCTCGACGCCGTTCGGCCGCGTCAGGCGAGCGTCCGCGGTAAACAGCAAGGCCAGCGCGTCGGCCTGGCCGGCGTCCGCCAGCGCCGCCGCCCGCAGCACGAGTTCGCGGCAGGCCGCCTCGTCGGCCAAGCGCCGCATCGCCGCGGCCATTTCGCCCTGCCCCGGCCCGCTCATCGTTGTTCATCGCAGCGCTGCAGCCACTGCGCCAGTGCGGCCGACACGGCCTCGGGTTGTTCCATGGGGCTCATGTGTCCGCAGTCCCCGACGAGTTGCAGCACCGAGCCCGGCCGCAGCGCCTGCATCGCCCGGTGGCGCTCGGGCGGGCTCCAGCGGTCCTGCTCGCCGCAGACGAGCAGCACCGGGCAGCCGACGCTGCGCAGCACCGGATCGGCATCGGGGCGATGCAACAGCGCCTGCACCTGGGAGGAGAAGCGCAGGGGATTGCTGCGCATCACCATCGCCACCATGCGCTCGAACAGCGCGGTGCCGATCACGGCGGGATGCACCATCGGAGGCAGCCATTCGCGCGCCGCCGCCTCCAGGCCTCGGCTGCGCGCCAGATCCACCAGCGACTGGCGCGAGCGGTATTCGGCTTCGCCGGCGGCGCCTTCCGGGCGCGCAGCGGTTCCGCTGTCCAGCAGCGCGAGCCCGCCAAGTCGCCCCGGCGCCTGACGCAGCATCTCCAGCGCGATGCGCCCGCCCATCGAATGGCCTGCCACCGCGAAGCGCGGCGCGGCGACGGCGGAAAGCAGGTGCCGCGCCATGGCTTCGAGGCGGTCGACCGTATCGTCGATGCCCAGCGGCGCGACGATGAGCTCGCGCGTGCGGCGCAAGGCTTCGACCTGCGCCGCCCAGACGTCTTCGTCGCAAAGCAGGCCGGGAATCAGCAGCAGCGGCAAGGGATCGACGCGGGTCCGCATGGCTCGGCCTCAGCAGGACTCGCCCGCGCACTGCGTCGACGCCACGCTCATCGCACCACCACGAGCGCGTCGAGCGCCAGGACGCCGCGCTCCGGACCCGCCGGACCGTAAGCCAGCAGCGGGTTGACATCGATCTCGGCGATCTCGGGCCGCTGCAGCATCAACGTGCCGATCGTGGACACGGCGCGCGCCACCGCGTCCAGGTCGACGGCGGGCGCCCCGCGGAAGCCCTGCAGCAGCTTCGCCCCCCGCAGCGAGCGCAGCCGCGAAACGATGGCCGCGTGCGGAAGGTCGGGGCCGAGCAGCCGCACGTCGCCCAGCGCCTCGATCCAGATGCCGCCGAGGCCCACCATCAGCACCGGCCCCCACTGCGCGTCGCGCACCGCACCCACCACCAGTTCCAGGCCCTTGGCGGCCATGGTCTCGATCAGCACGCCATCCAGCGCCAGGCCGGGCGCGTGGCGCGCGATGTTGTCGTGCAGCCGCTGCCAGCCCTGGCGCAGCGCCGCTTCGCCGTCGATGTCCAGCAGCACGCCGCCGGCCTCGGTCTTGTGCGCCAGCGCGGCGGCCTGCGCCTTCATCACGACCGGATAGCCGATGCGCGCGGCGACGGCCACGGCGTCGTCGAGCGTTCGGGCCAGCGCTCCGGGGGGCGTGGCCAGGCCGGCGGCGGCGAGCTGCTGCTTGCCCTGCCACTCCGGCAGCGTGCCGCTGGACAGCGCCGGAAGGTCCCCGGGCGGCAGACCTGCCGGCGCCGTGCCGTCTTGCCACTCGGCCTGCAGGCGGCCGTAGCGCGTGAAGCTGGCCAGCGCACGCAGCGCCCGCTCCGGCGAGCGCATCACGACCGTGCCCGCGCGAGCAGCGCGTTCCACCAGGGTCGTCGGCAGCGGCATGTCCTCGTTCTGCATCACGAAGATCACCGGCTTGGTGCGGCCTTCCATCCCGCGCAGGAAGGCGTCGAGCCATACCGGGGCGATCGCGGGCGAGGGCATCGGCAGCGAGACCAGCAGGCTGCCGATGGCGGGGTCGTCCTGCTCGGCGGCCACGCCCAACGTGATCAACTCGGGCCGCGGGCCGATCAGCGTGCCCAGGTCCAGCGGGTTGCGCGGCGGCGTGTACGCCGGAAGCTGTTCGCGCAGGGCCTCGACCTGGGGTGCCGACATCGGCGGCATCTCCAGGCCGAGCGGCTCGAGGTAGTCGAGCGCGATGCCGCACAGCGCGCCGGACGCGGTGATCAGCCCCAGGCCTCCCACCGGCGGCTGCGGAAAGCGCAGCATCAGCTGGCCGAGGTCGATGGCCTCCTCCAGGCTGTCGACGACCAGCACCCCGGCCCGCTCGGCGGCCAGGCGCATCGCGCCGTGGTTGCCCGCCAGCGCGCCGGTGTGCGAGCGGGCGGCGACCTGGGCGCCTGCGCTGCGACCCGGGTGCAGCAGCACGACGCGCTTGCCCGCGGCACGCATGCGTCCGAAGGCCGCGAGCACCTCGGGGGCCGAGCGGATCTGCTCGGCGTAGACGACGGCGGTGCGCGTGGAGAGGTCGTCGGCCAGGAAGGTCAGCGCCTCCGACAGGCCGACCAGCGCCTCATTGCCGGTGGTCAGCACGTAGGAGACCGGAACACCGCGCGCCCGCAGCGACGCCGAGACGTGCACGCCGATGCCGCCGCTCTGCGCGACGACGGCCACGGCGGGACCGTCCTCGGGCCGCAGCTTCGGCGGCAGCACGAGCTCGACCATCGAGACATGGAAGCCGGCCACGCTGTTGAAGAAGCCGATCGTATTGGGGCCCAGCAGCGCCAGGCCGCCGGCACGCGCCGTCTCCGCGATCCGCTGCTGCAGCGTGCGGCCTTCCTCGCCCGTCTCGGCAAAGCCCGAAGCGAAGCAGACGGCGCCGCGCACGCCGCGTTCGACGCAGGCCCGCACCGTGTCGAGCACCGCATCGGACGGAACCAGCAGGATCGCCAGGTCGACGCCGCCCGGAAGTTCGGCTACCGAGGTGCGCACGATGCGGCCGTTCACCTCGCCGCCGCTGCGGCCCACCAGGTGCAGCGCGCCGTCGAATCCGGCGTCGAGCAGGTTGCGCAGCACGACCAGGCCGGCCGAGCCGGGCTTGGTGGACAGTCCGACGATGGCCACCGATCTCGGGGCCAGAAGTGGAACGAGATCGGGCGAACGCGGCGTCGCGGGCATCAGCACGCTCCGTGGCCGCCCGTTGCGACACTCGGGGTCGGGGTCGGCGCAACGTCCATCATCGCGACGCGAATGCACGGACGATGAAGTCGGCGGCTTCCTCGAGGGATTGCATGCCTTCGTCGAGGAACGGCGCGAACAGTTGCCAGTCGTGGCACATGCCGTCCCAGACCTTCAGTTCGACGGTGTTGCCTGCCGCCTGCAGCCGTCGCGCCATCTCGACGCTGTCGTCGCGCAGCAGTTCCCAGGTGCCCACGTGCAGCAGCGTCGGCGGCAAGCGCGAGACATCCGCGTGCAGCGGGGTTACCTGAGCCGATCGCGGATCACCGGAACCGACGTAGAGCGACGTGGCGAGCTGCGCCATGCTCCTGTTCACCAGCGGGGCGTCGGCAAGTTCCCGGTGCGAAGCGCCATCGCCCGCAAGATCGAAGGCGCCCGAGAACGAAACGACCGCGCTCGGACGCGGCAGCCCTGCATCCCGCGCACGCAGCGCCGTCGACAGGGCGAGATTGCCGCCGGCGGAGTCGCCGGCCAGCACGATCGACTTCGGCTCGTATCCCTTCGAAAGGGCCCACCGGTAGGCCTGGAGCGCGTCCTCGTGGGCCGCCGGCGCGGGATGTTCGGGGGCCAGGCGATAGTCGACCGACAGGACGGCGCAGTTGGCGAGGCGGGCGAGGTGCGTCGTGATGACCCGATGCGAGCGGCTCGACCCGAACAGGAATCCGCCGCCGTGATAGAAGATGATCAGTTTCGTCTGATCGCATGGCGGCCGGGTGGTCAGGTCGCCCCCCGCGGCCGTGCACTCGACACGTTCGAAGCTGCACCCTTCGGCGATCGGGGTCGGTGCCTGGATGCCTTCGAACCAGTGCCGGAGCGCCGATGGCGATGGATCAGCCGGCGGTGGATGCTCGGCGCTGTTCTGCAGGATGACCGCGAGTTGCTCCCTTGCCATGATGCCTCCTTCAATACGTACGCCGGCGCAGTCCTCGCCGATCAGAACGGGTACCGCGGCGCCGCATCGCGTACCGTGAACCACTGCCAGGTCGTGAACGTCTCCCAGTCGCCCGGACCGCCATGGACATTGCCGTTGCCCGCGATGCCCGGTCCGCCGAACGGGTTCGTGATGTCGTCGTCGACCGTCTGGCCGTTGACGTGGACCATCCCCGCCTTCAGGCGCTGGGCGATCGCCATCGCGCGCCCGATGTCCGGCGAGATCACCGCGGCGGCCAGCCCGCCTCGGTGATCGTTGGCCAGCGAGACCGCTTCGTCATCGGTCGAGAACGACATCAGGTTGACGATCGGACCGAAGTTCTCCTCGTCGTGGCAGCGCATTCCGGACTTGACGCCCGACAGCACCGTCGGCTTGTAGAACAGTCCGTCGAAGGTTCCGCCGGCGAGCAGCTTCGCGCCGGCCGCGATGCTGTCCTGCACGATCGCGTGCACGCGGTCGCGCTGGCGTGCGTCGATCAGCGGCCCGAGCGCGACCTGTCCGGTGGCGCCGTCGCCGACTGGCAGGTGCGTCGCCTTGGCCACGAGGCGCTGCGCCAGTCCGCCCGCGAGCGCCTCGTGGACGATGACGCGGTTCGATGCCATGCAGATCTGGCCCTGGTGCAGCCATGCTCCCCAGGCGACGTTGCTGGCGGCGAGGTCCGGGTCCGCGTCTTCGAGGATCACCAGCGAATTCGTGCCGCCGAGTTCCAGCGACACCTTCTTCAACTGCTTCGCGGCGAGCTCGCCGACGCGGCGGCCGGCCGCGGCCGAGCCGGTGAACGAGATCATCTGCACGCCGGGGCAGGTCACGAGCGCTTCGCCGACGTCGGCTCCGCCCGGCAGCACGTGCAGCACGCCGGAGGGCAGGCCTGCAGCCTCGAAGACTCTCGCGATGAGGTAGCCTCCGCTGACCGGCGTGCGCGCGTCGGGCTTCAGGATCACGGCATTGCCGAGCGCGAGCGCAGGCGCCGCGACGCGCAGCGTCAGGATCAGCGGGAAGTTGAACGGCGAGATCACGCCGATCACGCCGTGCGGCACGCGCCGGGCGATGCTGGTGCGGCCGGCCGGCGCCGGCAGCAGTTGCCCTTGCGCCTGCATCGGCATCGAGGCCGCATACTGGCAGAAGGCGATCGCCTCGCGGATCTCGTGCTGGCCCTTCGGCAGGATCGCGCCGGTCTCGCGCGTGACCCAGAGCGCGAGTTCGTCGAAGTGGCGCTCGAATATCCCGGCCGCGCGCAGGAACAGCGCCGACCGTTCGCGCGGCGCCGTCGCGGCCCAGCCCGGCTGCGCCACGGCCGCAAGTTCCGCGGCACGGGCGACATCTTCGGGTCGGGCGGCGCCGACGCCCGCGAGGACCTTGCCGGTTGCCGGCTCGGTGACCTCGATTGACGCGGCGGCTTCACGCCAGCCGCCGCTGTGGATGCGCCCTCGCAGCGACGCGAGGTCGAGGAACGCGGCGGGCGCCGCGGCGTGGATGTCCGGCATCTCGATGCTCCGTGGGTCAGGCGTTCAGGCGCTCAGGCGGTCTGCGTTCCGGGCGCGGGCGGGGCCGCGGGCGCCTGTGGCAGGGCGGCCGGAGCACGACCCAGGACGAATCGCGCCAGCGACGGCAGCAGCACCAGGGCACCGACCATGTTCCAGGCGAACATGAACGCCAGCAGCACGCCCATGTCGGCCTGGAACTTGATCGGCGACAACGCCCAGGTGGCGACCGCCAGCGACAGCGTCAGTCCGGTCAGCATCACGACGCGGCCGGTGAAGCGCAGCGCCTGCCGGTAGGCGTCTTCGAGGCTGGCGCCGGCGCGCATCCGCGCCAGCGTCACCGCCAGCACATACAGGGCGTAGTCGACACCGATTCCGACGCCGAGCGCGATCACCGGCAATGTGGCGACCTTGACTCCCATGCCGAGCAGCACCATCAGCGCCTCGCACAGGATCGAGGTCAGCACCAGCGGCAGCACGGCCACGAGCGTCGCGCGCACCGAGCGGAACGTGACCCAGCACAGCACGACGACGGCGCCGTAGACCCACAGCAGCATCCTGTGCGTGGCACTCTGGACGACGATGTTGGTCGCCGCATCGATGCCGGCCGGTCCCGCCGCAAGCAGGAAGCGCGCATCGGACTTCGGCTGCGCGGCGATGTACGCCTCCACGGTGTCCACCACCCGCGACAGCGTCTCCGACTTGTGGTCGCGCAGGTAGACGTTCAGCGACAGGAACGAGCAGGCGCGGTTGAACATCTCCCGCGGCGCCATCGCCTGCACGCCGCCGAGCGCCTTCTCGTTGGGGATCAGCTCGTACCACTTCAGGTTGCCCTCGTTGTAGCCGACCATCGCCACCTTCGCCAGCGCCGCAAGCGACGAGGTGCTCTCGACGCCGGGCAGCTGCCGCAGCCGCCAGGACAGCTCGTCGACCTGCGACAGCGTCGCGTAGCGCGTGCACTGGTCGTCCGGTGTGGCGACCATCACGGTCAGGATGTCGGTGCTCGCCGCGTAGTGCTCGACGACGTAGGCGTTGTCGCGGTTGTAGCGGGAGTCGGGCCGCAGTTCCGGCGCGCCCGGATCGAGGTCGCCGACGCGCAGCCGCTCGCTGACGCCGAAGCCCACGACGGCCAGCACCGCCGCGGCCGCGATCGCCGCAAGTGCCGGGCGCGTGCGCGTGAACCCGGCCAGGACCGCCCAGGCGCCGCGCGGCTCCCCGTCGCGCTCCAGCTTCAGGCTGCGCAGCGCGGCCTGCGGGCTGACGCCGACGTACGACAGCAGCACCGGCAGCAGCACCAGGTTGGTGAAGATCAGCACCGCGACGCCGATGCTGGCGATCGCTGCCAGGTCCTGGATCACGCGGATCTGGATCAGCGCGAGCACCGCGAATCCGACCGCATCGCACAGCAGCGCCGTCAGTCCGGCGACGAACAGGCGCCGGAACGTGTAGCGCGCCGCGATGATGCGATGCGTGCCACGGCCGATGTCCTGCAGGATGCCGTTCATCTTCTGCGCGCCGTGGCTCATCCCGATCGCGAAGACGAGGAACGGCACCAGAATCGAGTACGGGTCGAGCATGTAGCCGGCGAGGCGCAACAATCCGAACTGCCAGACGACGGCGATCAGCGAGCAGGCGACGACCAGCGCCGTCGAGCGCAGGCAACGGGTATAGCCGAACAGCACCGCGGCCGTGATCGCGAGCGCGAGGGCGAAGAATCCGACGACCTGGTGCAGTCCCTCCATCAGGTCGCCGACGACCTTGGCGAAGCCGATGACGTGGATGCGGACCTTCGGACCCTGGAACTTCGCGCGCAGCACCTCGATCTTCGTCGCCAGCTCGCCATAGTCGAGCGCCTGCCCCGTGCGCGGATCCTTGTCGAGCAGCGGCACGTAGACGATGCTCGACCGGAAGTCGGCGGCGACGAGCTGGCCGATCTCGCCGGAGCGCTCGATGTTGGCGCGCAGCTCCGCCAAGGCCTCGGGGCTGCCGTCGTAGCGATCCGTGATCACCGTGTCGCCGTCGAGCCCCTCCTCGCTGACCGCGGCCCAGCGCGTGTTGCTCGTCCACAGCGACTTCATGAACGGCCGGTCGACGCCGGGCAGCAGGTAGACCTCGTCGTTGAGCTGGCGCAGCGTCTCGAGGTAGTCCTTGTCGAAGATCGTCCCCTGCACCGTTTCGACGGCGATGCGCAGCGCGTTGCCCTGGCCGGCGAGGTTGTCGCGGTTGGCGAGGAAGTTCGCGATGTACGGGTGACGCGTCGGGATCGTCTTCTCGAAGCTCGCGCCGAGTCGCAGTCCGAGCGCCTGCCAACCGAGCAGCAGCGTCGCGACGAGACAGGCGGCGACCACCCACGGGCGGTTGTTGAACAGCAGCCGCTCGAGCCGGGAGCCGGAGCCGGTGTTGAAATCCTCGAAGCGGGCCGTGACCGGCTGATCGGAATCGTGGGTCGGGGCGTTCATGAGGCGATCCCGTTCATCATGCGGCGTCCATGCGCGCCAGTCCGCGCAGGCCGGCGACGATCACGGCCTGCTCGTCGGCGGGGGCGAGGCCCGAGGCCGGGAAGGGTTCCGCAGCCGGACGGCGCGCAAAGCTGGCACCGTCGTCGCGGCTGACCAGCAGGTCACCGTTCTGCGCAAGCAGCACGATGCTGCGGTCGGCGCGCTCGATGCCGGCGCCGAGGCCGACGGGCGTGCCGGTCCGGATCGGCGACCAGTTCGCGCCGCCGTCCGTGGACCGGAACGCATTGCCCCGCAGGCCGTAGACGACGAGCGTGCCGCTGCGTGCCGCGACGAGCCCGAAGTAGCTGCCCTTGTACGGCGAGGCCAGCGCCTCGTAGCGCTCGCCGCCGTCGTTCGAACGCAGCAGCAGCCCCTGCTCGCCGGCGACGTAGACCCGGCCGCCGGTAAATCCGACGCCGTACAGGTGCAGCCCCTTCGGGTTGGGCAGCCGATGCGCGATGCTGTGCCAGCTGCGCCCTTCATCCAGCGTCTCGAAGGCCAGGCCGTAGGCGCCGACCAGCAGCCCTCGGCCGTTGCCGAATGCGAGGTCGAAAAACGGC
>DATKPC010000042.1:0-18879 GCA_035524275.1 Burkholderiaceae bacterium | reverse complement strand
AAGTGCACCTGCGGCCCAACAAGCTGGTCGCCTACAAGGACGTGGCCGCCGTCATGGCCTCGGCCCAGCGCCTCGGCGTCAAGAAGCTCGGCCTCGTCGGCAACGAGCAGTTCGTCAACGCCAAGTGACCGCGCCGCGCGGCGCCCGAAACGATCGCCTTCCGCGGATGCCCGCGGCGAACGAGCGGGAATCCGGTCGCGCGGGGACGAGCCGGTTGCGCCGCAGCACAAGAAGTGTTTGACGCCGCTCATCGGCGCCTCTACGCTTAGTTAATTCACTAAATTAAGTTACCGGGGCAAGACTCCGGAAGGGCGCGGAGCGGAGGTGATTCCGGTCAAGGGGGATCAGCGCGCGATACGGCGCATGAACCGCGGCACGATCCTCAACCTGCTGCGCCGCGAGGGGCAATTGAGCCGCGCGCAGCTGGGCGTGCGGTCCGGACTGAGCGGGGCCGCCGTGACCACGGTCGTCGCGGAACTGCTGCGCGACGAACTGCTCGTCGAGCATGCGACGGGGACTTCGACCGGCGGTCGTCCGCCCGTCTACTTGACCATCAATCCGGAAAAGGTCTTTGCGGTAGGGATCAAGCTGATGCCGGAACACCTGACCGCCGTCGTGACGAACATCAGCATCGAGGCGCGCGAGCGTCTCGATTACCCGATCGCGGACATGCGCCCGGGCGCTGTTCTCGACGCCGTCGGGCGAGCGACGCGCAAGCTGCTGAAACAGGCCGGCTGCGGCGACCGGTCGCCGCTGGGCGTCGGCATCGGGATGCCGGGAATCATCGACTTCCGGCGCGGCGTGTGCGTCGAGTCCCCGCTGCTCGGCTGGCGCGACGAGCCCATCGGCGAACGCCTCGAGAAGGCGCTCGGCTGCCCGGTCTTCGTCGACAACGACGTCAATGCCTTCGCCGAAGCGGAGCGTCTGTTCGGGCGCGGGCGGCAAGCGAGCAACTTCGTCCTGGTGACCGTCGGCCGAGGCGTCGGCGCCGGTCTCGTGATCAATGGCCGCACGTACCGCGGGCAGCACGGCGGCGCCGGCGACTTCGGCCACATGCCGCTGCAGGGTGCGGATCGGACCTGCGTCTGCGGCCGGCAAGGCTGCCTGGAAGCCTATGCCTCCGAGCCAGCGATGCAGGAGGAGTTTCGCCGCCGCAGCGGCGCGCGTCGCGCGCCGGGCGTCGCGCGCCTGGTCGAGCTCGCCGAGACCGGCGATCCGGTCGCGAGCGCGATCCTCGCCGATGGCGGCTCCCGACTGGGCACGGCGGTTGCCGCGCTGGCGCGGCTCGTCGATCCGGAACTCATCGTCATCAGCGGCGAGGGGACGCGGCTCGGCCGCGCGTACTTCGACCCGATGCACCGCAGCCTGCGCGCGCACGGCATCGGCGACGGATCGCGCGCCGGCGGCATCGAGGTCGTGATGGATCCCTGGAACGACGACACCTGGGCGTGCGGCGCCGCGGGCCTCGTCGTCGGGGAGACTTTCAACAGCGGGCTGCAATGACGGCCGCGCTGCGCAGTGCGCCGGCCGACCGCGACTCGCGGTGCGCCGGCGGGACGACCCGCCGCACGAGTGTCCTGGCGGCGGGATGGATAACTAGACTCACTTGGAGGCAGGCAACGATGAGATCCTTCGTATCCCGGTTTGCAATCGGCGCCGCGATGGCGCTCGGCATGGCCGCTGCCACGCAGGCCGTGGAGATCACGGTGTCCTGCGGCTCGGTCGGCCAGGACTTCGAGTTCTGCAAGCAGAACACGTCCGAGTGGGCGGCGAAGACGGGCAACACCGTCAAGCTGTTCACCGCCCCGACATCGACGACCGACATCCTCGCGCTGTACCGGCAGATGTTCGGTGCCAAGTCCAGCGACCTCGACATCATCACGGTCGACGTCATCTGGCCGGGCGTCATCAAGGATCACCTGATCGACCTGCGCAAGTACAGCAAGGGCGCGGAAAAGGAACACTTCCCGGCGATCGTCGCCAACAACACGGTCGACGGCAAGCTGCTCGCGATGCCGTTCTTCACCGATGCCGGCCTGCTCTACTACCGCACGGACCTGCTGGAGAAATACAAGCTCAAGCCGCCGACGACCTGGGAGGAACTCGCCGCCGCCGCGAAGAAGATCCAGGACGGCGAGCGCGCCGCCGGCGCCGCCGACTTCCAGGGCTTCGTGTTCCAGGGCAAGGCCTACGAAGGGCTGACCTGCGACGCCGTCGAATGGCTGACGAGCTACAACGGCGGCAACATCATCGACAGCGCAGGCCATATCACCGTCAACAATCCGCACGCGGTGCAGGCGCTGAAGACGGCCGCCTCGTGGATCGGGAACATCGCGCCGACCGGCGTGCTCAACTACGCGGAGGAGGACGCCCGCGGCGTGTTCCAGAGCGGCAAGGCGGCATTCATGCGCAATTGGCCGTACGCGTGGTCGCTCGGCCAGGGTGCCGACAGCCCGGTCAAGGGCAAGATCGCGGTGATGCCGCTGCCGAAGGGCGGCGCCGACGGTCGAAATGCAGCGACGCTGGGCGGCTGGCAACTCGCGGTCAGCAAGTACTCGAAGAACCCGGACGCCGCCGCCGACCTCGTGATGTACCTGACGAGCGCCGCGGTGCAGAAGCAGCGCGCGATCAAGGGTTCGTTCAACCCGACGATCCCGGCGCTCTACAAGGACAAGGACGTGCTCGCGGCCAACCCGTTCTTCGGCAGCCTCTACGACGTGTTCACGAGCGCCGTGCCGCGCCCGTCGACGGTGACCGGCGCGAAGTTCCCGGAGGTCTCGAACGCGTTCTGGAACGCGGTCCATGACGTCCTCGCCGGCCAGGCGAGCGCCGAGGACGCGCTCAAGCGCCTCGAGGGCAAGCTGAAGCAGATCAAGCGCGACCACTGGTAATCGAAAGGCAACCAGCGCGGCGGGTGCCCGCTCGACACCGGGCCCTGCCGCCGACCTGGAACCCAACCGCGGAAGGTGGCCATGAACTCCAAGACCCGGACGGCGTGGCTGTTCCTGGCGCCGATGCTGGTCACGCTGCTGCTCGTGGCCGCGTGGCCGCTGGCGCGGACGATCTGGTTCAGCTTCACCGACGCGAACATCAACGATCCGTCGGTCGCGAAATACGTCGGCATCGAGAACTACTACGGCGAATACGGCCTGTTCGGCAACGCCAACGACACCGGGGGGTTCTGGGCGAGCGACTGGGGCATCGCCGTCGCGAATACGCTGAAGTTCGCGATCGTGTCGGTGACGCTCGAGACGATCTGCGGGCTCGGCGTCGCGATGCTGCTGAACCAGGAGTTCCGCGGGCGTTCGCTGGTTCGCGCGGCCGTCCTGGTGCCGTGGGCGATCCCGACGATCGTCTCCGCGAAGATGTGGGGGTGGATGCTCCACGACCAGTTCGGGGTCGTCAACTACATGCTGAAGGGCGCCGGGATCATCGACCATTCGATCGCCTGGACGGCGGAGCCGCAGTACGCGTTGTGGACCGTCGTCGCGGTCGACGTCTGGAAGACGACGCCGTTCATGGCGCTGCTGATCCTCGCCGCGCTGCAGGTGCTGCCGCGCGACTGCTACGAAGCCGCGCGCGTCGACGGCGTGCACCCGCTGCGGGTGTTCTGGAAGGTCACGCTGCCGCTGATCGGCCCGGCGCTCGTCGTCGCGGTGATCTTCCGGCTGCTTGATGCGCTGCGCGTCTTCGACCTGATCTACGTCCTGACGTCGAACAACAACTCGACGATCAGCATGTCGGGCTACGTCCGCCGCGAAATGATCGACAACGGCTACATCGGGTCCGGGTCGGCGGCCTCGACCGTCCTGTTCCTCATCATCGGCCTGGCGACGGTCATCTTCCTGAGGCTGAGCCGGATGTGGCTTGCGGAGAAGACCGCATGAAGCGCAACCCGCTCGCCATCGCGGCGATCTACCTCCTGGCGGCGATCGTCGCGATCTATTCGGTGTACCCGTTCGTCTACGCGGTATCGACGTCGTTCAAGACCGGCACTGCGCTGTTCGATCCTCGGCTGTGGCCGTCGGCGCCCAGCGTCGACAACTACGTCAGCCTCTTCACGGTCGCGGAGCAGCCGTTCGGCCGCCACATCCTGAACTCGATCATGGTGTCGGTGATCGTCGTGGCGCTGTCGATCTTCCTCGGCGTCACCGCCGCCTACGCGCTGGGCCGGATCCGTTTCCGCGGCCGCGGGCTGCTGCTCGGCGCGATCCTCGCGGTGTCGATGTTCCCGGCCGTCGCCGTCCTCTCCGGCATGTACGAGCTGATCCGCTTCCTCGGGCTCTACAACCACGCGATCGGCCTCGTGCTGCCCTACATGATCTTCACGCTCCCGTTCACGGTCTGGGTCCTCACGACGTTCATGGAGCAGTTGCCGAAGGAACTGGAAGAGGCCGCGATCATGGACGGCTGCGGCCCGGCGCGGATCATCTGGGACGTGTTCATGCCGCTGCTGTGGCCGGCCCTGGTGTCGACCGGGCTTCTGGCGTTCATCGGCGCCTGGAACGAGTTCCTCTTCGCGCTGACCTTCGTCGTCGAGAACAGCGAGCGCACGGTCCCGGTGTCCATCTCCCTCATCAGCGGCGCGAGCAAGTACGACATTCCGTGGGGAAAGATCATGGCCGCGTCGGTCGTGGTGACCCTGCCGCTGATCCTGCTGGTGCTGGTCTTCCAGCGCAAGATCGTCTCCGGGCTCACGGCCGGCGCCGTCAAGGGCTGAGCCGGCCGCCGCGGCGCGCAAAGAAGGGTTCATCGATGAAGGCAGCGGACGACGAGTGGTGGCGCGGCGGGGTGATCTACCAGATCTACCCGCGCAGCTTCCACGACGGCAATGGCGACGGCATCGGCGACCTGCCGGGCATCACGTCGCACCTGGAGCACGTGGCGCGCCTCGGCGCCGACGCGATCTGGCTGTCGCCGTTCTTCAAGAGCCCGATGAAGGACTTCGGCTACGACATCAGCGACTACCGGGACGTCGACCCGATGTTCGGGACGCTCGACGACTTCCGTCGCCTCGTCGAGCGCGCCCACGCGCTCGGCCTCCGGGTCATGATCGACCAGGTCCTCTCGCATACGTCGGACCAGCACCCCTGGTTCGTCGAGAGCCGCTCGAGCCGCGACAATGCGAAGGCCGACTGGTACGTATGGGCCGCTCCGAAGGACGACGGGACGCCGCCGAACAACTGGCTCTCGATCTTCGGCGGCAGCGCCTGGCAGTGGGACACGCGTCGCCAGCAGTACTACTTCCACAATTTCCTGGCGTCCCAGCCGGACCTGAACCTCCACAATCCGCAGGTCCAGGAAGCGGTGCTGGGCGCATCGCGGTTCTGGCTCGACCTCGGCGTCGACGGCTTCCGCCTCGACGTCGTCAACTTCTACTTCCACGACCGGCAGCTGCGCGACAATCCGCCGCGCGGCGCCCCGACCGGCGAAGACCCGGCCGTGACCGCCGTCAACCCCTACGGCTGGCAGTGGCACCGCTACGACAAGAGCCAGCCGGAAAACCTCGCCTTCCTGCGGCGGCTGCGCAAGCTGCTGGACGGGTACCCGGCGAAGGCCATGGTCGGCGAGGTCGGCGACGATGACGGCCTCGCGCGCGTCGCGGAATACACGAGCGGCGGCGACAAGCTGCATATGGCCTACTGCTTCGACCTGCTCGGCGAGCACCACGACGCCGGCTTCCTGCACGGCGTGCTGAAGCGATTCGACGAGGTCGTCGGCAACGGCTGGCCGTCGTGGTCGATCTCGAACCACGACGTGGTCCGGGTCGCGACGCGATGGGGCGGGGCGCAACCGGCGCCCGGCCTGCTGCGCCTGGCCGCCGCGCTGCAGATGACGCTGCGCGGCACGCCGTGCATCTACCAGGGCGACGAACTCGGCCTGCCGGAAGCGGCGATCGACTTCGCCGACCTGCAGGATCCCTATGGGATCACGATGTGGCCGGACTTCAAGGGACGCGACGGTTGTCGCACGCCGATGCCATGGCAGGCCGCGGCCGCCGATCTGGGCTTCGGCAGCGGCCCGCGCCGGCCGTGGCTGCCGTTCGCGCCGACCCACGCGCCGCTGGCCGTCGACGCGCAGGACGGCAAGGCCGGGTCGCTGCTGGAGTTCTATCGCCGGCTGTTGCGCTGGCGCCGCACGCAGCCGGCGCTGGTCCGCGGCGCGATGGAACTGCTGCCGCGGCACGCGCAGGTGCTGGCGTTCAAGCGCGTCGACGGCGACGACCGTGTCCTGTGCGCGTTCAATCTCGGGTCGACGGCGGTCCGCTGGGATCTGCCCCCGGGACTCGTGGGTACCGCGTTGCTCGCGGAAAGCGGCGCCGAAGGGGCGACGCTCGACGCCGGCGGGCGTGGATTGCATTTCGAACCGTGGGGCGTCGCGCTGGCGCGACTCGCCTGATCGCCGCCGCGACCGAGGCAGCACTGGAGACCATCCGATGACGCGACTCGACTTCCGCCTCGTCTGCAAGCGCTACGCGCCGAACCTGCCCCTGACGATCAAGAACGCCAACATCGAGATCGAAAGCGGCGAATTCTGCGTCTTCGTCGGCCCGTCCGGTTGCGGCAAGTCGACGCTGCTGCGGCTCGTCGCCGGCCTGGAGGAGATCACCTCGGGCGACCTGCTGATCGGGGGCGAACGCGTCAACGACCTGCCGCCGGCGAAGCGCGGGGTCGCGATGGTATTCCAGAGCTACGCGCTGTACCCGCACATGACGGTCGCGGAGAACATGGCGTTCGGCCTGCGCGTGCTCGGCTCCGACGCCGGTGCCATCGAGCGCAAGGTCAAGTCCGCCGCCGAAATCCTCCAGCTGACGCCGCTGCTGTCGCGCCTCCCGAAGCAGCTTTCGGGAGGCCAGCGCCAGCGGGTCGCGATCGGTCGCGCCATCGTGAAGGAGCCGCGCGTCTTCCTGTTCGACGAGCCGCTGTCGAATCTCGACGCCGCGCTGCGCGTGCAGACGCGCCTGGAAATCGCGAAGCTGCACCACGACATGCACACCGCGAGCATGATCTACGTGACGCACGACCAGGTCGAGGCGATGACGCTGGCGGACAAGATCGTGCTGCTGCACACCGGGGCGCTGATCGAGCAGCATGGCAGCGTCGCGCAGGTCGGATCGCCGATGACGCTCTACCACCGGCCATCGAGCCTTTTCGTCGCCGAGTTCATCGGCTCGCCGAAGATGAACGTCGTTCCCGGTCGCCTCGTCGCGGCCGAAGCCGACCATGCGGACGTCGACGTCGCCGGCACCGTCGTGCGCGCCGCGGTCGACGCGCGCGACCTTGCAGCCGGCAGCCCGGTGAGCCTCGGCGTGCGACCGGAGCACCTGGTCGCGGCCGATTCCAGCCTCGGCGCGCCGATGTCCGTCACGTTGCGTCACGTCGAGCGGCTCGGCGACGCGTCACTGCTTTATCTGGATGCGGCCGCCGGCCTGCCGGTGATCACGATGAAGGTCGAGGGGGCGGCGGTCGAGTCCGTCGGCGAGCGCCTGACGTTGCGTCTGCTACCGGATCGCCTGCACGTGTTCGACAGCGCCGGACGGGCGTGCCGTCGCACGGTCGACGTGCCGAGCTAGGCGGCCGCCCTCTCCCCCACCGCCGCGACCCTCTCCCAGTTGCCGCTGCGCGCCGAACGCAGGCAGGCATCGAGCTGCGCCTGGACGACCGCGCCGCGCAGCAGGTCGGGCTGTTCATGGCGGCGGGTCCTGATCGCGCGGCAGAAGCGCTGCCAGATGTCCGGGCCCGGAGCGAAGTCGCGCGATCGCCAGGTCGAGCGATGGACGTCGCGTCCGACGCACAGCTGCAAGCGCTGGTAGCTCTCGTCGAGATCGAAGCGCAGCGCGCCGCGCGTTCCGTGCACCTCGAGGCGCAGGTGGTTGGTGTGACCCGTCGCCCACCGCGTCGCCTGAACGACGCCGCTGGCGCCATCGACGAAATCCAGCGTGACCAGCGCCGTGTCATTGGCGTCCAGCGCCTTTCCCTTCCAGCGCGTGTGCCGCTTGCCGCCGGCGATCTTCGGGTACGTGCGCAGATCGCAGCGAACCCGGGCGACCGGGCCGGCCACGGCGGACGCGAGGTCCATGATGTGGACGCCGACGTCGCCGAGCACGCCGCCCGAGCCCGCGGCGGTCTGCAGGCGCCACAGGAAGCGTTCGCTGCTCCAGTGGCCCCACATGTCGGCGCTGAGCCACGATTGCAGGTAGTGCGCCTGGACATGGCGCAGGTCGCCGAGCCGACCGGAGGCGACGACGCGCGTCGCAGCCTGCATCGCCGACGACCGCCGATAGCTGAAGTTCACCATCCCGACGAGGTCCGGTCGGCGCGCCGCCGCGCGCGCCACGGCGCGGGCTTCGTCGAGCGTGACGGCGAGGGGCTTTTCGCACAGCACGTGCTTGCCGGCGTCGAGCGCCGCGATCGCCTGCTCCGCGTGGAACGCGTCGGGAGTCACGATGCTGACCGCGTCGACCGCGTCGAACAGCGCCGAGCGCTGCGGCGTCGCCAGCGGAATGCCGTGGCGAAGCGCGAACGCCTCGGCGCGACCCGGAACGACATCGAGGCACGCCGCGACGCGGACGCCGCGAACGCGCCGGAAGGCTTCCGCATGGGCGGCCGCCATCGAGCCGGTGCCGATGATCCCGACGTTCAGTCCCGGCATCGCCGTCTCGACGTGCTCACGACGGCGCACCCGGGACGACCGCCAGCCGCTCGGGCGCCTGCTCCGCGGGGCGATTCGGGCAGGGCCAGCTGATACGGCCTTCGGGCCGGGCCCATTTCGCCGCGTTTCGAAGTACGCGTTGCACTTCCGCCTGGTGATAGGTCGGATAGGTCTCGTGCCCCGGGCGGAAATAGAAGATGCGCCCGGCGCCGCGCCGGAACGTGACGCCGCTGCGGAATGCCTCGCCGCCCGCGAACCACGACAGGAACACGACCTCGTCCGGGTTCGGGATTCCGAAAGGCTCGCCGTACATCTCTTCGTGCGGAATATCGAACCACGGCGGGAGCCCCTGTGCGATGGCGTGCCCCGGGTTGCAGACCCACACGCGCTCCTTCTCGCCGGCCTCGCGCCAGACGAGATTGCAGTTGTGGCCCATCAGCCTCCTGAAGATCCGCGCGTGGTGCCCGCTGTGCAGCACGATCAGGCCCATGCCCTCGAGGACCCGCTGCTGCACGCGGTCGACGATCCGCTCGTCCACCTGATCGTGTGCCTTGTGGCCCCACCAGGTCAGGACGTCCGTCTCGTCGAGCACGCTGGCGGCGAGGCCGTGCTCCGGCATGTCGAGCGTCGCGCAGCGGGCGCGGATCTCCGGATCCGCATTCAGCCCCTCGGCGATGCAGCCGTGCATGCCCCGCGGATAGATGCGCGCCACGACCGGGTGCTGCCGGTCGTGGACGTTCTCTCCCCAGACCGTGACGCGGACCACCATCGGAGCCTCCCTGCGCGCGCGACGGTCGGATCTTAGGCCGTATTCGATCTCGCGCGCGGCTCCCGGTGCGTTGGAGATTCCGACGGGCTAACGTTCGCCGCCTTCCTTCGGCTTTTCGTGCTCCGACTTCTCGCGTTGCAGCGCGCGCGCCTTCTCGTCGGCGGCCGCCTTGCCGCGCTCGAGTTCCTGCTGCGGGCGCCGCAAAGGCTGTTGCAGGCGTTGCTGTGGCTGTTGCTGTGGCTGTGGCTGTGGCTGTGGCTGTTGCTGTTGCTGCGCCGGCGCCTGCGGCTGCACGCGCGGGACCTGCTGCAGGGGTTGCTGGGGCAATTGTTGCTGCAGAGGTTGCGGCGGTTGCGGGACGTTCTGCTGCGGCAGTCGTGGCGAAGGCGGCGGCGAGGGCGGCGCTGCCGCCGGCGGTGGTGGCGGCTGCGGTGTCGCCGCTTGCGGCATGGCCGGCTGCGGCGCCGGTTGGCGAGCCGTCCGCGGCGCCGGCGTAACCATCGGGCGCACGGTCTGCGCCGGCGGCAGCGAAACCGGCGTCCGGTTCGGCGTGAACGTGGGCAGCGGCTGGCGCGAGGCCGGCTCCGGCGCCGGAACGTGCACCACCGGCGGCTGCGCTGCGGCGAGGTGCGGCTGGTTGGAAACGACGGTGTTGAGTGCCTGTCCCGTTGCGGTCGCTCCCGGAGGCGCAACGATCGTCACGTTCGTGATGTTCGTCACCCGCGTCACGTTGACGTTGTTGACGACCGTATTGTTGGCCGTCGAGCCGCCCTGTATCCGCATCCCGACATTGACGACGGGCGGCGCCCCCGTCACGACGGCCGGAGCGGTGCCGATCGGTGCGGGAATGATCAGGCCGCGCCGGGATCCCGGCGGCGGCGGGACGAAACATCCGTCGGGCCCGATCGGGCGCGGCCCCGGCACGACGCCGGGAGCCGGCGTGACGACGACGATGTTGACGCCCCTCGGGGGCGGCACGAACACGTAGCCCGGAGCCGCCCAGTGACCGGCGATGAAGACGACGAGACCGTCGCGATTCTCGTAGTACGGATGGACCCAGAAATAGCTCGGCTGCGGCGGATCGGCCCAGCGCCCGTGCGCCCATACCCAGTCGCCTTCCCAGACCCAATAGCCGCCGATCCATGCGGCGCCAGGGTAAGGCGGCGGAGGCGGCGATTCCACCAGCATGGGCGGCGGCGCCCAGGTGACCGCGATCGGCGGCGGTTCGGCGACCGGCGGATCGACGTAGACGCTGACGACGGCCTGCGGCGGCGGCTCGTACGACACGTCGGGCGCCGGCTGCGGCGCGGGAGCGGGAGGCGCCTGATAGACCGGCGCAGGAGGTGGCTGATAGGCCGGCGCGGGGGGCGGGCGGTAGGCGGGCGGCGGCGAATAGACGACGCAGCCGCACGACACGATGGCGCCGACGCAGGCGATGGCGAACCCCGACTTCTTCACGTTGTGCCCCCCTTGGGAACGTTTCTAAGAGCTGGATGGCGAAGCCGGCGGCGCGGCGTCCGTAGGATGTACAACGTCGTGCGCGGGATCGCGATGACCGCGGGCGACCGGAGTTTGAAACGTCTTGTAAGCGCCTGCGCGTCGCGTCGGCGCAACCTTCGTGCACCGCGTCTTTCAAATTGAAATCGCGCCACGGATAATGACGCAAGCAATGCACCGAAGGCGCCCCATGGATCTCATCGCGGTCTACGACCGACTCACCGGATTCGCCGCCGACGAAGCGGCCTTCGAGTTCGAACGCCGCCGCGTTCTCAGCGAAGCGCTCGACGACGTGCCGGAGGAGCGGCTTGCCGCGTGGCTCGAACTGCAGCGGGAGCTCGACCGGTCGCGCGGGTCGTTGTCGGCGGAGGGCTTCCTGTGCGAATTGTTCCGCCGGATGAGCGAGAACGTCGCGAACATCGACGACCTGTTCGAATGCGTCCGGGTGCGGCTCGACGCGATCGATCCGCGTCGACCGCGCTTCCACGAGCTGCGTCGAGAGTTCGGCGCCTGAACCGCCGGCTTCGACGGCGCGGTCACGCCGCCGCGACGGGCGTCGCGACGACGACCTGGTAGAGCCCGCCGAATAGCGTCCGCCGGCGCCACGCATAGCGGCCGGCCTCCGCGGCCGCATACGATTCGACCGACCGTGTCCACATCGCGTCGGCGAACGGCTCGAGCTTCCGGAAGACGAGGCGCATCACCGGACGCAGCGGATGCCACGCGCGCGGCCGATGGTAGTCGACGAAGATCGCCTTTCCGCCGCGAGCGACGCGCTGCAGCGCCGCTCGCACGATGCGGCGCTTCGTGTCTTCCGGCACCTCGTGCAGCAGGAAGAAGCAGACGACCGCATCGAAGATTCCGTCGACCGGATTCGTCGCGTCGGCAAGGCGTACTTCCGCCGACCCGAAGCCTTCGAGCTTGCGACGCGTCAGCGCGACCTGGACTGGCGCGATGTCGCAGACGACCAGGCGGCCGCGGGGCCCGACCCGTTGCGCGAGACGCCGCGAAAAGTTGCCGTAGACGGCCGCCAGTTGCAGCACCCGCGAGCCCGGCGCGACCTCGGCGATGGTGTTCATGACGAGGCGTCCGGCGTTGCCCCAGAGAATGGCGTTGACGACCCATTGCCGGTCCAGCCAGCGGCATGCCTGCGGGTCCAGGTACGCCCACGTGTAGACGTCGCGCAGGTAGTCGGGGATGCCGGCGGCAAGCTCGACGGAATCGGCACCGATGTCCCGGCCTTCGCAGGCGCCGGACGGCGCCGCCATCGCACCTCCGGCTCGCGGCTCGCCGCCATCGCGGTCGTCGACGGTTTTCATGTCCATGGATCCATCCGCTGAGCCGTTTCGCCGGCCGGGAAGCCGTGCGTCAAGCCCGGAAGGGCATCAACGGTCGCATGTTGACACGACTTATTGTCAATCGTCTGATACGCCTCAAGGCGGTGAGGGTCGCGCGGCCGGCAGCGTCGCGAAGGCTTTCTACCGTATTCGAGTAGCGCCGCCGAGAGGCGTCTCCGAGGGCTCGCGCGGCGTCATGTATCCTCACAAGCAGGGCGGCGGCCGCATCGTCGCGACTCCGGCACGTTACCTATCCGACCGGACGCGCGCGAACTGGGCGTCGTGGTTTCAAGCAACCGGGAGAGGGCTCGTGCATCTGATCTGGACGATCTTGATTGGCTTTGTCGCCGGCCTCGTGGCCAAGTTCATTTCTCCGGGGGGCGGGCCCTCCGGCTTCTTCCTGACGGCGGCCCTCGGCATCGCCGGCGCCATCGCGGCCACGTTCATCGGTCAGGCGGTCGGCTGGTACCAACCGGGGCAAACCGCCCATTTCATCGGTGCCATCGTGGGCGCGGTGATCCTGCTGGCGATCTACCACCTCGTGACTCGTTCGAAGACCTGACGCGGAGCGCTCGATGGGACTCCTCGATCTATTGGCGCAAGCGGCATCCGGCCTTGGCCAGCCGGAACAGCATTTCGACAAGGTCGCGCAGCAGGCGACGCCGGACCAGCTTGGGCAGGGCATCTCCGCGGCGCTGCGGTCCGACCAGACGCCGCCTTTCGGGCAGATGGTCGGGCAGTTGTTCGGCCAGTCCAATGGCGCGCAGCAGGCCGGCATGCTGAACCAGATCATCGCGGCCCTCGGCCCGGCGGCGTTGAGCGGCGTCGCCGGAGGAGCGCTGTCGAACATGCTGGCGCCGGGCCAGACGCAGATCACGCCGCAGCAGGCCTCGCAACTGACGCCACAGCAGGTCCAGGCGATTGCGACGCATGCGGAACAGCAGCAGCCCGGCATCGTCGACCAGCTCGGCCGGTTCTACGCCGATCACCCGACGCTGGTGAAAACGTTGGGCGGCGCCGCGCTGGCCATCGCGCTGTCCAAGATGAAGGACTCGCTGGCCTCCTGAGGCGCTTCGCCGGGCCGGTCGCCACCGGCCCGCGCCCGCTCCCTCAGCCTTCCGGACGGTCGCCGCAGGCGCGCCCGCGGCGCGACGTCATGACCCCGGAAATGCGAGGCTCGCGGCGATGTTCACCGACATCGCGACGATGCTGGTGTTGAAGAAGAACGACAGCACCGATTGCACGAGGACGACGCGCCGCATCGCGCGCGACCGCAGCGCGACGTCGGCGGTCTGCGAGGCGACGGCAATCGTGAACGAGAAATACAGGAAATCGACGTAGCCCGGCTCGCGCTCGCCGTCCGGGAACGCGAGCTGCACCGGTTCCGGAGCGCGGTAGAACATGAAGGCGTAGTGCAGCGCGAAAGCCGTCGGCACCAGCAACCAGGAGCCGATGACCGTCGAACCGGTCAGGCCGAGCTGCAGTGCGCGCCTCCCCGCATCGACCTGCTTCGCCGTCGCCAGTTCGGCGACGATCGCGAGGAGGCTCATGACGGCCCCGATCGTCACCAGCGTCAGCACGACGACGGCGGTCTCGTCCATCAGCCGCGCCAGGCGGCGCAACCTGTGCTCGTCCGAACGGCGCATCATCGTCCAGACCAGCGCGAGGTAGACGTAGACGAAGACGTTCCAGCCGAGAAGCGCGCGGGCGATGCCGCCGAGCGCGGACGGCACCTGCGTCGCGGCGACGAGCGCGAGTGCGACGGCCGTCAGCAGGCGGCCGCGGGCGCGGACAAGCCGGGTAAGCGAGAAACGCATGCGTGCGGCGAGTTTAACCGTGCACGCGCCCGCGGGGTGCGCGATACTTGCTCGCTGCCGATGGCATCGATGGCGAACCGGCGCACCGCGAGCACGCAGGTTGCGTGCAGCGGTTGCGTCGACACGCCGCGCGGAAGGCGCGGCAGGAGAAGACGATGACGGCCACTGCGTCGCTGGCGGGCAAGGTGCTCTTCGTGACCGGTGCCTCGCGCGGGATCGGACTCGCGATCGCGCGTCGCGCGGCGGCGGACGGCGCGCGCGTTGCACTGGTCGCGAAGACCACGGAGCCGAATCCGAAGCTGCCGGGAACGCTGCACTCCGCGGCGGCCGACGTCGAGGCTGCCGGTGGCGAGGCGCTCGTGCTGCCGACGGACATCCGCGACGATGCCGCTGTCGCGCGGGCGGTGGCCATGACGATCGAGCGCTTCGGCGGCATCGACATCCTCGTCAACAATGCCAGCGCGATCAGCCTGACGCCCACCGCGGCGACGCCGATGAAGCGCTTCGACCTGATGTTCGGCGTCAACGTCCGCGGTACCTACGCCTGCACGCAGGCGTGCCTGCCGGCGCTCTCGGCGTCGGCGCGCGCCGGGCGGAATCCGCACGTACTGAACATGTCGCCGCCGCTGTCGATGCGCGAGCACTGGTTCGCGCCGCACGTCGCCTACACGATGGCGAAGTACGGCATGAGCGAGTGCACGCTGGGACACGCCGCGGAATTCCGCCCGCTCGGCATTGCCGTGAACAGCCTGTGGCCGAGAACGGCGATCGCGACCGCGGCGTTGCAGATGATCCCGGGCGTCGACATCTCCCGTTGCCGCAAGCCGGAGATCCTCGCGGACGCCGCGCATTGGATCCTGACGCAGGAAGCGCGCCGGACCACGGGGCAGTTCTTCATCGACGACGAGGTCCTCGCCGGCGCCGGCGTCACCGACCTCGATCGGTATGCCGTCACCCCGGGATGCCACGACTTCATACCGGACTTCTTCGTCGACTGACGGGTGGCGCCCGGCGCCGCGCCGGCTTGCCGCGCTAGCCCGAACGCCGGATGGCGTTTCGTCGCGCCCGCGGGCCCAATGCAGCCTGCGCGTCCGCGCCATCGCGTCGCCGGCCTCGTGGCCATGGCGCGGCCCGCGTCGTCCATTGCATGGGTTCCCGCTTCCGCATGAAGTCATTCCTCGCGCCGCGCCCGCTATCCATCGTGCTGCTGATCGCGCTCTCCGCGTGCGGCGGTGGGTCGGGTTCTTCGACCGCGACCGCCGGCAGTTCCGGGGGCGGTACCGGTTCGAGCGCGTCGAGCTCGGGTAGCAGCACGAGTTCCGGCGGCAGCTCGAGCAGCGGGGGATCGTCGTCGAGCACCGGCAGCTCGTCGTCGGGGTCCGCCGGTACCGGCCCCGCGTCGGCGCTCGCCGCGCGGATCGGGCGTCCGAGTCGACTGCTGGTCGGGCTCGGCGGCGACGGGTCGGTGCCCAGCGCAATCCAATCGCAGGGGCTGTCGCCGGACATCTATGACCGCTACCTCGTGGGCGCCGGCGGCACGAGCGACTGGCCGACCTGGAACTCGCCGCCCGGCGACTACGTGAACGTCGTCGCCGCCGAGGCCGACGCGATGGGCGCGGTGCCGATGTACACGCTCTACCAGATGGCGAGCAACGGCGACGGCAACCTGGCGGGCCTGAGCGACCAGACCTTCATGGCGCAATACTGGGCGAACGTCGTGCTGATGTTCCAGCGCCTCGCACTGTACGGCAAGCCGGCGCTGGTCAATTTCGAGCCCGACTTCTGGGGCTACGTGCAGCAGCAGACGACCGGCGGCGACCCGACGAAGCGATTCGCGTACGTCGACATCGCTCCGGATTGCGCGACGTTGCCGAACGACGCGACCGGCGTCGCCGCGTGCCTGATCCGGATCGCGCGCAAGTACGCGCCGAAGGCCGTCGTCGGCTTCCCGCCGTCGGACTGGGGTGCCGGCACGACGGCCGCCGTCGTCGCGTTCATGAACCAGGTCGGCGCGGCCAACGCCGATTTCATCGTCATGCAGACGCTCGACCGGGACGCCGGTTGTTTCGAGGCGCAGACCGAATCCGATTGCCAGCGCGCCGGCGGCCCCTGGTACTGGGACGAGACGAATGCCACGCATCCGAATTTCAACGACCACCTGCAGGTCGCGCTCGCCTACCACCAGGGCATCGGCGGCCTGCCCCTGGTGTGGTGGCAGACGCCGCTCGGCGTGCCGGCGTCGGTCGCCGGATCGACCAACCACTGGCGCGACAATCGCGAGGATTACTTCCTGAAGCATCCGGCGGAACTCACGGCCGTTGGCGGCCTCGGGGTCGTCTTCGGCCAGGGTGCCGCGACGCAGACGTCGATCACGACCGACGGCGGCCAGTACCAGGCGCTGTCGAAGGCCTACCTGGCGAGCCCGACGCCGCTTCCCTGAAACACGCGGCGCGGCGTCCGCACGCGACGGGTCCAGGCTAGATGTCCGCCCCGGTGGCGTCGCGGGCCAGGATTTCCCCCGCGGGTCCTGACGACCCGAATCTCCGGTAGTCCTTTCAGCATCGCGTCGAGCCGCGAATCGCCGGAGGATTCGACAGCGGCGCACGCGTTCGTGGTCTATAACGAATCTCCCGGGACACACACGTTCCTTCAGGAGGTCAGCCGTGAGCAATCCGAGTCCATGGTTGGGTAGCGATCGCGATCCGATCGCCGGCGCGAAGGCGGCCGGCAGATCCGATGCATCGGAGCGGTTCGAGGTATCGGTCATCCTCGTGCGGCGCTCTGCCGCTGCGTTCGACGAGCATGTGGCGCAGTTGCACGCGGCCGCTGCCGCGGGTGGGGCGCGCCTGACCCGCCAGCAGTACGCGCAGCAATTCGGCGCCGATCCGGATCACGTGGCATCCGTCCGCAAGTTCGCGGCCTCGCACGGCCTGACCGTCTCGCGCGAGCACGCCGAGCGGCGCACCGTGGTGCTGTCGGGGACCGTCGCGCAGTTCAATGCGGCCTTCGGCATCGATCTGCAGCGCTTCCAGCACCCGGGGGGTTCGTATCGCGGTTGGAGCGGCCCGCTCCACCTGCCGGGCGACATGCACGGCATCGTCGAGTCGGTCCTCGGACTCGACAATCGGCGCCAGGCGAAGCCTCACTTTCGCGTGCGTCCGTCGGCGGGCGCCGCGGCCGCCGCATCGTCGTCGTTCACGCCGCTGCAACTGGCAGCGCTCTACGGCTTTCCTGCCGGCGACGGCAAGGGTCAATCGATCGCATTGATCGAGCTCGGCGGAGGCTTCGTCGCGGGAGACCTGTCGGCCTATTTCGGCGGTCTCGGCGTCGCGACCCCGAAGGTCGTCGCGGTCGGCGTCGATGGCGCCAGCAATGCGCCGACGGGCGAGGCGAACGGTCCCGACGGCGAAGTCATGCTCGACATCGAAGTGGCCGGCGCGATCGCGCCCGCGGCCGGCATCGCGGTCTATTTCGGACCCAACACCGACGCCGGATTCCTCGACGCCATCACGACCGCGATACACGACACGGCAAATGCCAACAGCGTGATCTCGATCAGCTGGGGCGGCCCGGAGTCGACGTGGTCCAAGCAGGCGCTGACGTCCTTCGACCAGGCGTTCCGGGAGGCGGCGGCTCTCGGCATCACGGTCTGCGTCGCGGCCGGCGACAGCGGCTCGAGCGACGGCCTGAGCGGCGATCACGTCGACTTCCCGGCCTCGAGCCCGAACGTGCTGGCCTGCGGCGGGACGAACCTGCACGGCAGCGGCAGCTCGATCTCGAGCGAGACGGTCTGGAATGACGGCGCCGGCGGTGGCGCGACGGGTGGCGGCATCAGCAAGAGCTTCCCGCTGCCGACGTGGCAAAAGGGGCTGTCGGCGACAAAGGCCACCGGGTCGAAGACGGCGCTGAAGAAGCGCGGCGTGCCCGACGTTGCCGGCGACGCCGATCCGCAGACGGGCTACCACGTCCGGGTCGACGGGCAGAACCTGGTCTTCGGCGGCACGAGCGCGGTCGCTCCGCTGTGGGCCGGGCTGCTGGCGCGAATCAATGCGATCAAGGGCAAGCCTGCGGGCTTCGTGAACCCGGCGCTCTACGCGAGCCAGGGCGCGACGCGCGACGTCACGCAAGGCAACAACGGCGACTTCGCCGCGGCGAAGGGCTGGGACGCCTGCACCGGCCTCGGGTCGCCCAACGGCGCCGGCGTGAGGAAGGCGCTCGGGGCGTAGCTCGCCCCGGTCCGCCGGGCGGCCGCCCAGGAAGAGGGCGGCCGCCGGGCACTCCACAGCCCACGGCCGCGGACACGCCTAGCGCCCGGCGTGACCCAGTTCGACGCAGAGGCGCCGCAAGTCCTCGAACGCCACCGGTTTCACGAGCACGCTGTCGAAGCCGCTTTCGCGCAGCTTCTCGCGCTCGCCCGGCACGCCGTGCGCGATGCACGCGACGATCGCGACGTCCGCCATGGCCAGTTGCGCGCGGATCCGGCGGCACGTCTCCTCGCCGCCGAGTCCGGGCATCTCGAGATCCAGCAGCACGAGGTCGAAGCGCCGCTGGCGCAGCTGCTCGATCGCCTTCTCGCCTGACGTCACCGGAACCGACTTCCAGCCAAGACGCTGCAGCATTCGGCGAGCGGCGATGCGTTCGCTCGCCTTGTCATCGACGATCAGTGCGGTGGGTGCCGGTGCTTCCATGCCTTGTCGCGCCGTTCCGGCGCGCTTTCACGAACGAGGGCTGCGGCGCCACGCGGCCGCCCTTTCGACCTCCGAGGTGGGGTGCGAAGCCGGCCGCCGCGGCGCGCCGCGTACGGCAA
>DATKPC010000041.1:0-176611 GCA_035524275.1 Burkholderiaceae bacterium | reverse complement strand
CACCCCTCGCCCGTGAAGCGGGAGAGGGGTGGGGGAGAGGGCCAGCGCAACCCGCCACCGCGCCTCAGGCGCGCAGCACCGTCTTTTCGTAGAGGTCGAGCAGGCGACGGCCGGGGTCGTACTTCGCCTTCAGCGCCTCGTACTGCGCGATGCCGTAGGCGGATGCGAATTCCTGCCGCGTGAAGAAGCTGTCGGAGTACAGCGACTTGATGCCGCCCAGCCGCGCGACTTCATGCTCGATCTTGCGGTTGAAATGACCCGGCTCGTGCGGCTCGGTATCGACGACCGTGTCCCAGAAGCCGAAATTCACATAGAGCGCCCCGGATTCGACCGGATACAACGGGAATGCGGCTGTCGCGGCGCGGGATCGCAGCGGGCAGATCCAGGCCGGAAGGATCCCGATCTCGCGCAGGAAGAAGGCGAGGAACTCCTCGGCCCGCTCGAGCGGTATGTCGACGTCCTGGATCACGGTCTCCGGGTGGCGGCCGCGCAGCGCCGCGACGCGGCGCGTCACTCCCCAACGGGCGTTCCAACGCATCAGCCGCGTGTACGTGCGCGAATTCAGGTGCCGGCGCCCGAACAGGCGGCGCACCACGGGATGCTGCGCGCCGAAGTTCCGGGAGCACCAGAACCAGTCGGTGTCCCATCGCCACAGGTAGCCGGGCGTCGACAGGTAGTCCTGCGGCCGGCGCTGCAGCGAGCGGTAGTAGATCTCGTAGCCGTAGTCGCTCAGCGATGGCACCTCGTCGACGAAACGTGCCACGTTGAGGACGAGCGAGTCCGGAGCGAAGACGACGCCGTCGACGAAATCCGCGGGTCCGTCGCAGGCCTGCGCGAGCACCGCGAAGAATTCTCCGGCCGAGGAGAACGCTTCGTGTCGCACCTCGACGCAGCGCTTCACCGGCAGCGTCCGCTGCCGCAGCCTCAGCGCGTAGCCCAGCGTGCCGTAGGAGTTGGGAAATCCGAAGAACAGGTCGCTGTGCGCGTTGTCCGGCGCGCAGCACACGACGTCGCCGTCGGGCAGCAGGACATCGAATTCGACCAGCGTGTCATGGACGAGCCCGTGGCGGAAGGACGTGGCTTCGATGCCCACGCCTGCGGCCGCCCCGCCGATCGTGATCGACTTCAGCTGCGGGACGACGGCCGGCATGACGCCGCGTTGCAGCGTCGCCGCGACGATGTCGTCATAGCTCGCCAGGCCTTCGGCATCGACCCAGCCGGCGGCCGGATCGACTTCGAGGACCTTGTCGAACGCGGACAGGTCGATCCGACGCTTGCGTGTCGGCGCCCGGTCGCGGAACAGGTTCGACGTCCGCTTGCGCAGGCCGAGGGGCACGCCGGTCGTGGACGCGGCGACCGCGCGACGCAGCGCCTCGCGCCGCGCGACGTGGGCCGCGGTCTCAGCCGGCATACAGGTGCGCGCGGCTCATCGGGTAACTCGCCGCGCTGGTGTTGCCCTTGCTGAAGACGACCTGGAACAGGTGCGTATAACCGGCCGGGGAACGGAACATCTCGGCGCACCCGACGAGGTAGCACCGCCAGATCCTGCGGAAGCGCTCGTCGAACCGTGCCGGGTCCAGCGCCTGGATCGCAGGCCAGTTCCGCTCGAAGCGCTCGGTCCAGGCGTCCAGCGTGAACGCGTAGTGACGCCGGAGATTCTCGATGTCGACGACCTCGAGGCCGCAGCGCTCCATCTCGACGATCACTTCGGCGAGACTCGGTATCCAGCCGCCGGGGAAGACATGCTTGCGGATGAAGAGCTCGGTCTCGAAGCGGCCCACATGGCCGATGAAATGCAGCATGCCGAGCCCGCCGGGACGCAGGAAGTCGGCGTGCGCCTTGACCACCTCGGCGAGCTGGTCGCGGCCGGCGTGCTCGAGCACGCCGATCGAAACGACCTTGTCGTAGGCGGCATCGACTTCGCGGAAGTCGGCTTCGCGCACGGCGATGCGCTGCCCGAGGCCGCGGCGCCCGACTTCCTCGCGCAGCCAGTCGACCTGCTCGGTCGTCGTGTTGAGCCCGGTTCCGCGGATGCCGATCGTCTCGTCGGCACGGAAAAGGAAACCCCCGAATCCGCAACCGATGTCGATCACGGTCTCGCCCTTCGCGAGGCGGATCTTGCGGCAGACGTGGTCGATCTTGTTGCGCTGCGCCTGCTCCAGCGTCGTCGTTCCTTCCGGCCAGTAGCCGCAGGTGTACATCTTCAGCGGGTCGTCGAGCCACAGCCGGTAGAACGGCTCGCCCAGCCCGTAGTGGGCGCGCGCATTGGCCTTCGCCTGCGCGAACGACCGGTTGGAATAGCGCAGTTCGTGGACGTTGTTCTCGACGTCGATGAGCGCGCGCGGCGAGGCGTCCACGCCGCTCGCCAGGCCGACCGCGAACGCGGCGCGGATGTCGCCTTCGACGTCGACCTGCTCGTCGAAATAGGCCTCGAGAAGCCCGATGTGGCCGCGCATCGCCGTCGACAGCACGGCCGCTTCGCTGCGGAACACGAGCCGGAACGCCGGCTCGCCGCCGCCCGCGTGGTGAATGGCGCCGCCAGGCGCCTGCACCGCGAACGCGACGCCGGCGCGGCGCGCGAGCACGTCGGTGAAATCCCTCAACGGATTGAGCATCGTCGCGCCCCGGGTGGTTCCACGCGCAGCAGCGGCGGCGGAACGCTCGTCCTCTGGAGACGTAAATTAACCGGGCATGGCGCCGGCCGCGTCCCGCGTCCTGGCGACTCGCCGGCTGACTCGTGAGCTCGAGCGCGAGCTGAAACTCGATCTGAATCGCGATCGGAAACGCGCTCTGCAAGTATCCTTGCAGCCCTATGCACGGCGTGGTCGTCGACTTCGACTGCAGCGCCGACCGTTCCGATCGAAGCGAGGCTTGCCGCCCGACAATGGCCGATACGCCGATCCAGGTCGACTACGAACACGCGCCGGAGCTCGTCTGGCGCGCGCTCGCCGAATCAACGCTGCTGGCACGCTGGCTCATGCCGAACGACATCGTGGCCCGCGCCGGGCACCGCTTCCATTTCCGGACGAAGCCGCTGCCCGGCTTCGACGGAACCGTGGCGTGCGAAGTGCTCGAGGCGATACCCGGCCGGCGGCTGTCCTATTCCCTCGCCGCTGCGGGAGTCGCGACGACGATCACCTGGACGCTCGACGCGACGGACACCGGTACCCGCTTGACGTTCGCGCACGCGGGATTTCGCGGGCTGCGTGGACTCCTGATCCGGAACATCCTTGGCGATGCCTGGATTTCGCAACTGCTCCATGGCCCGCTCAAGGAACTGCTTCGCACCGAAGCCGCGGCCGGGAAACCGGCGCGCAGGCCCGCGAAGCCCGCATCGAAGTCGCGTGAGGGCGCCAGGCGTGGGACCGCGGCGAAGGACCACCGCGCCGCCGCCGCTCGACGATCGAAACCGGGCTGAACGCCGCTGCCGCGAAGCGCTCGGCGATGCCGGGCGATGGATCGCTATGGGCCGCGGGGGCTCCCGGCGCGATCGGCGGGCGGCGCCTGGGCCAGATGGAACGCGGCGCGCAGGCACGCCTTCAGGCGCGCGCGTGATTCGGCATCGTTGCTGTGGACGCTGCAGCTTCCGTGCACGGCGACCTTGTCGGGGTGGCGACCGGCTTCGCCCGGCGGGCGACCCGGGACCGGTGGATCGGCAGGCGGCGCCGCCTCGATGCGTGCCGCTGCGACGACCGCTTCAAGCCTTGCCGCGACCGCGGGCTCCGCGGGCTTCGCGGCGTGCGGCTGCGGCTGCGGCTGCGGCTGCGGAGCCTGCATCGCGACAGTCGCGGCGCTCCCGGCCGCCGGCGGCGTCGCACCGGATTCCGGTCGAGGCGAAGCCGGGGCCGCGATCGATGCGTGCGTGACGTCGACAGGCTCCGCATCGTCGCGATAGCCGGCCGGATGCCAGCGCATGGCCTCCGGCGCATTACGCCCGTGCAGCGCGCTCCAGGCAGCTGCATGCAGGTCGGGAAAGACGGGATCAATCCGCTCCGGCGGACCGGACGGCGACGGCTCCGATGGCGGCGATGGCGCGTCGCGCGCGGGCGACTCGGCCTCGTTGCGACCGCCGCTGTCGCGGTCGGCCGCGGCCGCGACGGGTCCCGCGACGGCCATCGCCAGCAACCCGGCGGCCAGCGCAAGCAGGCCGCCGAGGAAACCGCGCGTCGCACGGTCCGGCAACCCGCGCGGTGGGGCGTGGCGACGGTTTCCTGCGGCCTGGGACATCGAAGACGGGGTCCGGTCGCGGCGCGACGGTCGTCGCGCCGACTTCACCAGGCCAGTCTAGAAGTCCGGCGAATGCCGAATCCGAGGATAAGTCCGGCGTTTGCCGCCCTTGCCGGCCCTCGGGCGCGCGGCATGCCGCTGCGGTTGCTGCGGCGGGGGGAGGGGAAGAGGCGGTCTGCCGCGTCAGCGCCAGGCGATCACGATCGCAAGAAGAGCGATCGCGACCTGGAAGGCCATGACGGCGGGTCCCAGACGCGAGGGCCAATCCACCGCGGCATCGCCGTACCGGTCGTAGAACGCCTGTTCGTCGCGCGCCCGTTCGACCGGAAGGCGGTCGTCGCGCCAACTGCGCCGAAGCGGCGGCGTGACCCACGGAAGCATCGGATGCATGTTCGACTCCTTAAGAGTGCACAGCAGATTGCTGCTATGCACAAAATTTAAGGAATCGGCGCCGGATTTTCCAATCGCGACTTTGAATGCGCGCCATCGACCCCGCAAATACAGGATGCGCGACGTTGGCTTCGAATCGCGACGCGTTATCGCGACGTTGCGACCCGTAGCCGCCAGGTCGTCGGGGCCATCAGGCGGCCGGGCCCGCCGACGCGTCCAGCCCCAGCAGGCGCACGGCGTTGTCCTTCAGGATGCCGGCGCGCACCTCCGGGCGGAAGCCGGCTTCCTCGTAGTCCTTGAGCCACCGGTCCGGCGTGATCAGTGGAAAGTCGGAGCCAAACAGCACCCGGTCCTTCAGCAGCGTATTGGCATACTGGACGAGCTGCGGCGGGAAGTACTTCGGCGACCAGCCGGAAAGATCGATCCAGACGTTGGGCTTATGCATCGCGACCGACAGGGCCTCGTCCTGCCAGGGCCATGACGGGTGCGCAATGACGATCTTCATGTCCGGAAACGAGATCGCGACGTCGTCGAGGTGCATCGGGTTCGAATATTCCAACCGCAGGCCGCCGCCGCATCGCATCCCGGAACCGATGCCGGAATGCCCGCTGTGGAAGATCGCGGGCAGCCCGAATTCGGCCACGACCTCGTAGATCGGCCACGCCATCCGGTCGTAAGGATGGAATCCCTGGACCGTCGGATGGAACTTGAAGCCCCTGACGCCCAGCTCTTCGACGAGGCGCCGCGCCTCGCGCGCGCCCATCTTCCCCTTGTGCGGATCGATGCTCGCGAACGCCAGCATCATGTCCGCGTTGTTTCGCGCCGCCTCCGCGATTTCCTCGTTCGGCACGCGCTGCCGCCCGATCTGCGCCTCGGAATCGACCGTGAACATCACGAGACCGATCTTCCGTTCGCGGTAGTAGGCGACGGTTTCGTCGATCGTCGGTCGCCGGCTCGAACGGAAATACTTGTCCGCCGCGCGATCGTATTCCTCGCCGTAGCGATCGAAAGGATTGCGACACGAAACTTCGGCGTGCGTATGCACGTCGATCGCGATCAGGTCCTGGTGACGCATGGCTGGCGTGTCCTGTGGGAAACGCCCGCGCGGACCTCGAAACCCGCCGCGCAGGCAAAAGGGGGCTTCGCGGAGCAATTCCGCCAACGCGGCCCGCGCTGCAGCCCCGGGCCCCGGGCCGCCACGGCGCTTCGCACCGTGGCGCGACCGAGCGGAATCAGAGCGGCTTGATCTGGGTCGCCTGCGGGCCCTTGGCGCCCTGCGCGACCGTGAACTCGACGCGCTGCGCTTCCTTCAGCGACTTGAACCCCGAACCCTGGATCTCGGAAAAATGAGCGAACAGGTCCTTCCCGCCGTCGTCCGGCGTGATGAACCCGAAACCCTTGGCGTCGTTGAACCACTTGACGGTACCCGTGGCCATGTCTCCTCTCCCCTGTAGCCAGCCCAGCGCATCCATCATACCTAAGCGGCCGCGCGCGGCCCCGGGTTCGCGTGTCCAACGGCCGCCGGCGCGTGTACGATGATCTTCCCCGACGCAGGCGGGGAAGCGGGCGCGCGGAACGCCCGCCCTGCCGCGTCGCATGGCTCCTTCGCGCGTGCAGGATGGAGGCGGCTTATGCGCTCGGTTGATCTACGGACTGGCGAGGCCCTGGCGGGCTCCCTCGATGCCCACGGTGCCGCATCGCGTTCGACGGGTGCGCTCGTCGGCCTGGCGCTCGTCGCGGCGTATCTCGGCTATCAGCTCACCGCGACGCGACGACAGGCCGCCGGGGTGCACGCGGTGCGCGACGATCGCCGGCGCCACGACCTGCTCTGCGACAAGCTGGAGAATTTCGTCGAGGAGGTGCTGCAGACCGAGCGCGACCTGGAACGGGCCTCGCTGGCGCTCGAGCGCCTCGGGCGCAACGGCTCCGGCGCACCCGTTCTCGGCGGCGAAGGGTCGGCGACGGACCTCGACGACGGCAGTCGAAGCTTCCATGCGGTCCGCGCGCTGCAGCAACTCTACTTTCCGAACCTCGAGGCCGCCGTCGGCGAACTGAGCGACGCGCGCCAGGCGCACCTCCATTTCCTGCGCGCCGAGACCGAAACGATGGCGTCCGACCCGGAGCGCTGGCGGATCTCGTTCGCCGGCGACTTCGCGGCGCGCGCCGCGGAGGCGCTGCAGCCGTTCGCCGCGGCGCGCTACCGCTGCGTCAAGGCGGCGCGGGACATCGTCGAGGGCGAGCTCATACCCTGAAGGCCGTCCCGCGGCCGGCCTTCAGGGTCCGCCCTTCGGCCTCTCCTGACGGCCCTTCCCGTCAGCCTTTCAGGTAGGAGGCAAGTTCGCGGTCCTCGGTCGAGGCATGGATCGCGAACCAGTTCATCAGGTCCGCCGCATAGCGCTTGACGGCGTCGATGTCGCCGCCATCGAAGCGACGCCGCACGTCGGAAACCGACTCGAGCAGGTGCTCGTGGGCACGCCGATGCCGCTCGTAATGCGAATAGTTCTCCTGGAGCATGAACTGCTCCTCGGTCGCGCAATGGCGGATCAGGTGCTCGTGGAGCGCGAGCAGGTGCGCCCCGTAGTCGGCCTCGCCCGGATCGTTGAGCGCAGCCAGGATTTCCTCGAACTCCCGGTGCAGGTCGTCGATCGGCTTGAAGCCGACCATGATCTGGTCATGTTTTACCGCGGTCACCATCTCGCCCCCGCCGAATAGGGGAGGGCGGACATCATGGCCCACCCTCCATCGCGGGAAATCATAGGCGGGCAGGCCCCGCGCGGCTTGACGGAGGACAAGCCCCGCGGCGCGGCGGCTAAGGCGCCGCCCAGCCGCCGCCCAGCGCCCTCATCAGTTCGGCGGCAAAGCCAAGCTGCGCCTCGCGATTGCGCACGTACGCGATCTGCGCCACGTTGACCGTCCTCTGCGCGTCGAGCAGCTCGAAGTAGCCGGCGTACCCGTTCTCGTAGCGGCTGCGCGCGACCCGCTCGGATTCGTGCGCGGCGTCGACCGCGGACTTCAAATCGCCGTCAGCCGCGCTCGCCAGGCGAACATTCGACAGCGCATCGGCGACCTCGCGGAACGCCGTCTCGACGCTGCCGCGCCACGCGATGGCCGCCTCCTTCTGGCGCGCCTCGGCCTGCTGCGTGCGGGCGGCGTAGAGGCCCGCATCGAGGATCGGGCCCACGAGGCCGGCCCCGAGCGACCAGACCGAGCCGGGACGATCGAGGATATTGCGCAGGGCGTCGCTCTCCTGCCCGGCAGCGGCCGTGAGCGACAGCGTCGGAAACTGTGCCGCCCGCGCGACGCCGATCAGTGCGCTCGCGGCAGCGAGGCTCGCCTCGGCCTGCCGCACGTCGGGGCGACGCTCGAGCAGCGTCGAAGGCACGTCCGGCGGCGGCAGCGGCGGCAGGGGCAGCGCGGCAAGGTCGCCGGCATCGAGGCGCAGGTCGAGCCTGCCGGTCAACTGGCCGAGCTGGTGCTCGACGATCGACCGCTGACGCGCAATCTCCTGCAGCTGCGCAGACTCGCTGGCGCGCGCGGATTCGAACTGGCTCTGGTCGAGGCTGGAGGCGTAGCCCCCGGCGACGCGGCGGCGAACGATCGCCAGCGTGTCGTCGTAGCGCGCCACGTTCGATCGCGTCAGCTCCAGTTGCTGGTCGAGCGCGCGCAGCGTGACGTAGGCCTCGACGGTCGTCGTCGCGAGGCTCAGCGCGACGACGTCACGCGCATACTGCGTCGCGAGCAGGCGCGCGCGCGCCGCTTCGCTCGCCCGGCGAAGTCGCCCCCACAGGTCGACCTCGAACGACGCCGACAGCCCGAACTTGAAATCATTGAAGATCGGCCCGACCGTCTGCGGGAAGAGCGCCGCTTCCTGGCTGCTGCGCCCGCGCGATCCGGAGGCGTAGCCGCCGAGCAACGGCCACTGTGCCGCGCGCGCCTCGCGCAACGCGCCGGCCGCCTCGTCGACCTGCGCCGCCGCGAGCGCCAGGTTCGTATTGCGCGCCACCGCCGCATCGACGAGTTCGTCGAGCCGGCGATCCCCGAACAGCGACCACCAGTTGGCGGGGATCCTCGAGGTGGCGATCGGCGGTGCGGATGACGCGTCGGAACCGGCGGAGCCGCCGGAATCGGCCGTGGCGCCGGAATCGGGATACGCGCCCGGCAAGTCGAGCGTCGGCCGCTTGTAGTCGGGCCCGACGGCACATCCGGCGATCGCTCCGAAGAGCACGACGGCCGGCACGACACGCCGTGCGACGGCGGCCGGGCGCCGGATGGCGAGTGGAACGCGCGTCCGCAATCGGCTCATCGTTCCGGCCCCGTGGCGGCCGCGCGCGCCGCCACCTCGTAGTCGGGCGCCCTGCGCGACAGCCAGACGAAGAACAACGGGACGAAGATCGTCGCGACGAACGTCGCCGCCAGCATGCCGCCGGCGACGCCGGTGCCCATCGAGCGCCGCGCGTTGGCGCCGGCGCCGGTCGCGAACGCGAGCGGCAGCACGCCGAAGACGAACGCGAGCGACGTCATGACGATCGGGCGGAACCGGAGGCGAGCGGCCTGCAGCGCGCCTTCGACCGCCGACTTGCCTTCCAGCACGACGGCCTGGTGCGCGAATTCGACGATGAGGATCGCGTTCTTGGCCGCAAGCCCGATCAGCACCACGAGGCCGATCTGGAAATAGATGTCGTTTTCCATCCCGCGCAGCATCACGTAGGCGAGCGCGCCGGCCACGGCGAACGGAACCGCGAGAAGCACGGCGAGCGGCAGGCCCCAGCGCTCGTAGAGCGCGGCGAGGATCAGGAACACCATCACCAGCGCGAAGCCGAACGCGAAGATCGACGCGGTACCGGTCCGCAGTTCCTGGAACGCCTGCCCGGTCCAGGCGATGTCGTAGCCCTCCGGCAGCGCGCGCGCCGCGATCTCCTGCACCGCCTTGATCGCGTCGCCGGAGCTGATGCCCGCCCTGCCCTGGCCAAGCACCTTGGCGGCCAGGAACCCGTTGAACCGCTCGAGCTGTTCCGCGCCGACGACGCTGCGCTGCGTGATCAGCGCCGAGAGCGGGATCATCTCGCCCGTGGTCGAGGAGCGGACGTAGACCCGCCCGAGGTCATCCGGCTGTGCGCGATACGGCGCGTCGGACTGCATCTCGACCCGGTAGGTGTGGCCGAAGCGGTCGAAGTCGTTGACGTAGAGCGCGCCGACCGTGGAGCCCAGCGCGGCGAAGACGTCGCCGACCGGAACGCCGAGCGACAGCGCCTTCTCGCGGTCGACGTCGACGTAAAGCTGGGGCACCGTCGCGCGATAGAACGTGTTGATCCCCTGCAACCGCGGGTCGCGCGCGAGTTCCGCATTGAAGTCGTTGACGACGGCGAGCAGCCGCGCCGGGTCGGGATCGGTCCGGGCGCGAACGTAGACCTCGAACCCGCTCGCGGTCCCGAGCCCGCGGATGGCCGGCGGATTGAACGCGAACGCCGTGCCGTCGGTGAGCGTCCGCCCGGCACGGTTGACCTTGTCGACGACCTGCGCGGCCGAGGTCGTGCGCTGGTCCCACGGCGTCAGCGGCAGGAACGACGTCGCGACGTTCGTCTTGTTGCCGCCGCCGATCAGGTCGAAGCCGGCGACGATGAACATGTGCTCGATGGCCGGCTCGTCGGCGACGCCCGCCTGCAGGCGGGCGCCGGCCGCGCGCGTGCGCTCCAGCGTCGCGGCATCGGGCAGCACGATGGCACTGATCACGTAGCCCTGGTCCTCGTTGGGGACGAAGCTGCGCGGCACGCGCGAGAACATCCAGGCGGCCACGCCGACGATCCCGAGGAGGGCGACGAAGGAGAGGATGCGGCGCGCCAGCGCGAGGTTGACGGCGCCGAGATAGCCTCGCGTGAAGGCGGCGAAACCGACGTTGAAGGGCCGGAAGATGCGCGACTCGTGATCGCCCGGCAGCAGCATCAGCGCGCACAGCGCAGGGCTCAGCGTCAGAGCGACGAAGCCGGAGATCACGACCGAGATCGCGACGGTCACCGCGAACTGCCGGTAGAGCTGGCCCGCGATGCCGCCGAGGAAGGCGACCGGGACGAAGACGGCGCTGAGCACCAGCACGATCGCGATGATCGCGAACTGCACCTCGCGCATCGCCTCCGTGGCGGCCTCGCGGGCGCCCATGCCGCGCTCGCGCATCAGGCGCTCGCAGTTCTCCAGGACGACGATGGCGTCGTCGACGACGATGCCGATCGCGAGCACCATCCCGAACAGCGTCAGCGTGTTGATCGTGAAGTGGAACAGCCACAGCCCGGCGAACGTGCCGATCAGCGAAACCGGCACCGCGATCATCGGGATCACCGTCGCGCGCCAGTGCTGCAGGAAGACGAACACGACCGCCATCACGAGCAGCGCGGCGATGAAGATCGTCTCGATCACCTCGTTGATCGAGGCCCGGATGTAGCGCGTCGGATCGAACGGCACCAGGTATTCGACGCCGGCGGGGAAGCGCGCCTTCAGTTCCTCCATCTTCGCGCGCACCGCGTCGGCGACCGACAGCGCGTTGCCGCCCGCCTGAAGGAAGACCGCCATCCCGATCGCGCCCTTGCCGTCGAGCGTGTAGGAGACGTCGTAGTTGAGCGCGCCGAGCTCGATGCGGGCGACGTCCCGCAGGTGCAGCGCGCCCGCCGGGCCGTTCGCCCGCACGACGATGTCGCCGAACTGCTCCGGGTCGGTCATGCGGCCGCGCGCATTGACCGTGTAGACGAGCGACTGCCCGCTCGGCGCCGGCTCGCCGCCGATCTTCCCGGCCGCGTACTGCTGGTTCTGCGCCGAGATCGCGTTGGCGATGTCGGTCGTCGTGACGCCCAGGCGCGCCATCCGGTCCGGGTTGAGCCAGACGCGGATCGAGTAGTCGCGGGCGCCGAAGATCGAGACGTCCGAGACGCCGGGCACGCGCTTCAGGTCGTCGACGACGTTGAGCAGCGCGTAGTTGGACAGGTACAGCGTGTCGAAGCGTCCGTCCGGCGAGCGCAGCGCGACGACCTGCAGGATGTCCAGCGAGCGCTTGGCGACGGTGACGCCGTTGCGGATGACGTCGGGCGGCAGCCGCGGCGAAGCGAGTTGCACGCGGTTGTTGACGTTGAACACCGCCTTGTCGACGTCGGTGCCGACCTCGAACGTCACGAGGATCTGCAGCGTGCCGGTCGACGAGGCCACCGAATTGAAATACACCATGTCCTCGACGCCGGCCAACTGCTCCTCGATCGGCGCCGCGACGGTGCGGATCAGCGTCTCGGCGTTGGCGCCGGGGTACGTCGCGTTGATGAGGACGGTCGGCGGCGCGATGTCGGGGAATGCCGCGATCGGCAGCACCTTGCTCGCCACGAGGCCGGCCAGCACGACGACGATCGACAGGACGCTGGAGAAGATCGGGCGGTCGATGAAGAATTTGGACATGCGGTACGGGTCGCGCGTGGGAGCCGGAGGGCCCGATCAACCGCCGGACTTCGGCTTGTCGCCCGCAGGCGTCGCGGCGTCTCCGGCGGCGGGCGCCGCGGGCTTCGGCGTGACCGCAGCGCCCGGCCGCAACCGGATCAGGTTGTCGACGATGACGCGGTCGCCCGGCGCGATCCCTTTGAAGACGAGCCAGTCGGACCCGACCCAGCGTCCGGTCTCCACCGGGTGCTGTTGCGCCTTGCCGTCGGCGTCGACGACCCAGACGAAGCGCCCGCGATCGTTCTGCACGACGGCGCGCTGCGGCACGACGAACGCGTGCTGCGAACCGGTGTAGACCTGGACACGCACGAACTGGCCCGGCAGCAGCGCCAGGCCCGCGTTGCGGAACTCGGCACGCAACTGCACGGTTCCCAGCCGTTCGTCAACCGTGGAGCCGGTGAAATTGACGCGCCCGACCTCGGCGTAGGTGCTGCCGTCGGGCAGGACCAGCTTCACCTCGGTCCGGCCCGGATTGCCGCGAAGGCGCGCAAACTGCTGCTCCGACAGCGCGAACCGGACCCAGATCGGGTCGGTCTGCGCGATGGTCGTCAACAGCGCGCTGTCGCTGCCGACCGTCACGAGCGTGCCGTCGGAGCGCTGCGCACGGCTCGTGATCCCGCCGATCGGCGCCACGACCGACGTATACGACAGATTGAGCTGCGCGTCGTGAAGCCGGGCCGCCGCGGCGTCCACGGCGGCCTTCTCCGCCTTGGCCGTCGCGTCCGCGTCGTCGTATTCCCGCTGGCTGATCGAGCGGTCCGCGAGCAACGCCTTGAGGCGCGCCGCCTCGCGATCGGCCTGCTCCAGCCGCGCCTGCTCCTGCGACAGCGCGGCACCCGCCTGCTCCACCGCGATCTCGAACGGCTTGCGGTCGATCTGGAACAGCGTCGCGCCCGCGCGGACCGCATCGCCCTCCTTGTACAGCGTGCGCTCCAGGATCCCGGACACCCGGGCCCGGACCTCGATCTGCTTCGACCCCTCGGTCTGCCCGACCGCCTCGAGAAGGAACGGCAGGTCGCTCGGGACCGCGGCGAGCACGGTCACCGGCAGCGGCGGCGGCGCGGGCGGAGCGGCGGCGGCGTCGGCGGCGGCTCCTCGGCTGCAGCCGGCCGCGACCCACGACGCGATCAAGGCGACGGCGACCGCACGGCTAGCCGTGGACGCGACCATGGACGACCCTTCGAATGCGTCAAAGGGCGGGATGATAGAGGATGGGCGGCACGGCCCCGGCGCGGCGCTTCGCGCGGTCGCCGTCGCGCCACCCGGCGCGGCGGCTCAGGTCGCAGCGGCCGTCGCGTCGCGCGACAGGCGGAAGCGCGCGACCGACGCCGTCAGCCGGGTCGCCTCGGCGTTGAGCGTATTGGCGGCGCCCATCGACTGCTCGACCAGCGCGGCATTGCGCTGCGTCATCCGGTCCAGGTGGACCATCGCGGCGTTGACCTCGCCGATGCCGGTCGATTGAGCGCTCGTGCCGCTGCTGATGTCGGAAATCAGCGCCTGCACGCGCTGGACCTGCGCCACCAGCTCGCCGATCGTGCGGCCGGCGTTGCCGACGTCGCGCGTTCCGCCGTCGACCCGCTCGACGGATTCGCCGATGAGCTGCTTGATCTCGCGCGCGGCCTGCGCGCTGCGCCGGGCGAGCGCGCGGACCTCGCCGGCGACGACCGCGAAGCCGCGTCCCTGCTCGCCGGCGCGCGCCGCCTCCACCGCGGCGTTCAACGCCAGGATGTTGGTCTGGAACGAGATGCCGTCGATGACGGCGATGATCTCCGCGATGCGCCGGCTGGCCCCGCTGATCTCGCCCATCGTCGCGACCACGCGCGCGACGGCCGTGCCACCCTCGACGGCGATGGCGGCTGCCGCGGAGGCGACGCGATGCGCCTCCTGCGCGGCGCCGGCGTTGCGCGCCAGCTGCGACGCCATCTCGGCCATCGACGCGGAGATCTCCTCGACGCTGGCAGCCTGCTGCTCGGTTCGGCCGCTCAGGTCGTTGTTGCCGGCAGCGATCTGCCCGGCCGCGGCGGCGACCGCGTCGACGCCGCCGCGAACCTCGGCGACCACGCCGCGCAACGCGTCCTGCATCGCGGCGAGCGAGCGCAGCATCGTCGACATCTCGTCGCGACCGTCGGCAGCGATCGTCATCGCAAGATCGCCCTCGGCGACGGACCGCGCGGCCGCGCACGCCACGCGCAGCGGCCGCGTGATCGACTGCGCCATCAGCCGCGCAAAAAGCGCGCCGAACAGCGCGCCGGCGACGCACAGGCCGGCCACGATACGGGCGCAGAGCCTCGCGGCGCCGGCGGCCTCGAGCGAGCGCGCCCGGATCTGCGCGCCCTCCCATTCGACGATCCTCTGCTGGCCGGCGTTGTACGCGGCGAGCGCCGGCTCGAAGCGCGAGTGCACGACGGCCTGCAGCGCGTCGGCGTCGCCGGCGTCCTTCGCCGCGAGGCTCGCCTTGCGCGCATCCAGATAGGCCGCGCGCAGCTGCCCGAGGTCCTGCAGCAGGCGACGGCCTTCCGCGTCGCCGACGCCGGATTCGACCTGCTTCTGCAGCTCCCCGATCTGGGCACTCGTATGCTCGATCTGCTCCTTGAGCTGCTTTGCCGTCTGCGGGCTCGAGGTCGCGAGCAGCGAGGCCGTGCGCTGCCCGTTCACCGCGCTCGCGAGGCGCCATGCGGCGAGCAGCTGCTGGCGCCCGCTGTCGGTGGACGCCAGGCGATCGACCTGCGCGCTGACGCGAAGGTTGCCCCAGACGCCGACGCCGGCGGCAATGAACAGCAGAACGATCAGCGCGCCGCAGCCGATGACGAGGCGCGGCGCGACCGGCAAGCGCGAAAACCAGTTCATCTGTCACCCCTGGACGCCTGCGGTCCGGCGTTCCGTATCCGATGGATGCCCATCGGGATCGAGGATGGGATCGGGAACCGATTGTCCCGGAGGCGCCCGTCGGACCAAGCGACGAAAAGCGGCGATGCAGGACGCGCTATCGCGCAACATCGGGTCCGCTAGGGTTGCGCGCCCGAACGCCTGGGGTTGGCCACCAGCAGGATGCTGGCAATTCCCAGCAACAGGGCGACCACGTGACGGACGCCGAACGTCTCGCCGAGCCCCAGCACCCCGACGAGCGTCGCGGCGATCGGCAGCGCGATGGTGAAGACCCCGGCCTGGCTGGCCGGAACGACCTGCAGGCCGGTCATCCAGAGCCAGACGGCGAACAGGCTCGCGGCCAGCGCATAGAACGCCAGCAGCGCCCACAGCGCCGGGGACAGCGCCTGCAGCGCCGCGGCGGACCACTGCCAGGCCGCGAACGGCGTCGTCAGCGCGAGCCCCCAGGCATTGATCATCGCCGACAGCCGCAGCGGCTCGCAGCGGCTGGCGAGCGGCTTCCCGATGATCACGTAGAGCGCCTCGCAACCGACGGCACCCAGGACGAACGCCGCGCCGAGCCAGCCGCCCTCGGCGGCGCCGGCGCGAGGCAGCAGCGCCATGCCGGCGACCGCGAGCAGCACTGCGAGGATCGTGTGCGGCTGCATCCGCTCCCGCAGCAGTACGCACGATCCGACGGCGACGACCGCGGGCAACGTGCTCATGACGATGCCTGCCGCCGACGCGGAACTCATCGCGACACCGTACAGCATGCAGGCGGAGAACAGGAAATTGCCGAAGAAGGACTGCAGGAAGACGAGCCGGTGGTCGCGCGGCGCCAGGGCCGGGCGACCGCGGCGCGGCAGCAGCCAGGGCAGCATCGCGAGTGCCGCGAGCGCGAAACGCAGCCAGGCGAGCATGAAGACGGGCAGCGCGGCCGTCAGCGGCTTGGACAACGCGACGTAGACGCCAACGAGCGTCATCGAGGCCGTCAGCTGTGCGTACGCAACGAGGAACGAACGCGGCGCCGACCCCGCCCGCACCGCCGGCATGTCGGGCGCCGGCATGTCGGGCACCGGCATGTCGGACGCCGGCATGTCGGACGACCGCAGGTCGCTCGGGCGACTCAAGACCCGGCCTCGCCGATGTCGCTCTGCAGCACGCGACGCGCGATCCGGACGCAGTCCTCGACATGGCGATCGCCCAGGAATTTCAGCGCCCCGAAAGATATCGTTGCCGCCAGCACCTGTCCGGCGACCGGCACCAGCTTCGCCGCCTGCCCGGCCGTCAGCTGCAGCCCGACCCGCCTCACCGCAGCGACGAGCAGGTCGCGCGTCAGCACGCGGCCGACGAGGGCGCTGCCGACGACCGTGATCGCCTGGTAGGCGTAGGCCTTCCGGTGGGGCGACAGGCGCTCGACCTGTTCCGGCGTCAATCCGAATGCCGCATTGACCTCGTCGATCATGCGCAACAGCATCCCGATGTCGACGGCGATGTCGATGCCGGGAAGCGGAACGACCGAGGCGGCGGCCGATATCAGCGCGCGCCGCAGCACGACGCGCCGGCACCGTCGCGCGACCGCGGCGACCGAGGCCTCGTCGGTCGGAATGAGTGCCGGAAGCCCGGCGCCTTGACCTGCATCAATGACCATAATCCGGTACCGGGTTCACCGGGCGTCGTCGAGCCCGGTCCGCGGCGCCCTCGGCCGGGGGCGGGCGCCATGCGGGCCAGTCGCGCCGGTAAGGCATACGTTCGAGGCCGCACACGGTAGCAGAGGGGCGCTCAGGAACCCTGGCGGCCGATATACTTTCACTTGACCATGGCTCTGCTCACCCTCGGACTGAACCACCAGACCGCGCCGCTCGCGTTGCGCGAGCAGATCGCGTTCATGCCGGAGCAGATCGGCAGCGTGATCGGCGAGTTGCGCGAGCGCTTGGGCGCGCGCAGCCGCGGCGGGTTGACCGAGGCGGCCGTGCTGTCGACCTGCAACCGGACCGAGATCGTCTGCGCCGTCGACGATCCGGCGGTCGCCGGGCCGGCGCTGACCGACTTCATCGTGGCGCGCCGGCCGTCGAACGCCGGCGAGCTGAGGCGCTCGTCCTACCTCCTGGCGACGACGCCGGCTGTCCGCCATGCCTTCCGGGTCGCGAGCGGCCTCGATTCGATGGTGCTCGGCGAGGCGCAGATCCTGGGCCAGATGAAGCAGGCCGAACGCCTGGCGCGCGCCGCCGGCGGGCTCGGCGTCATGCTGAACCACCTGTTCCAGCGAACGTTCTCGGTCGCGAAGGAGGTGCGCAGCTCGACGGCGATCGGCGCCCAGTCGGTCTCGATGGCCGCCGCCGCGGTGCGCATGGCCGAGCGGATCTTCGGCCGGCTCGACGACCGCCACGTGCTCTTCGTCGGCGCCGGCGAAATGATCGAGCTCACCGCGACCCATTTCGCCGCCCGCAATCCGAAATCGGTCGCCGTCGCCAATCGCACCATCACGCGCGCCGAGGCGCTGGCGTCCCGGCTACACGGCACGTCGATGTCGCTCGCCGACCTGCCGGATGCGATTCCGCAATACGACATCGTCGTCTCCTGCACGGCGAGCATGCTGCCGATCATCGGGCTGGGCATGATCGAGCGCGCCGTGCGGGCGCGCCGGCGGCGCCCGATCTTCATCGTCGACCTCGCGGTGCCGCGCGACGTGGAGCCGGAGGTCGCGCGACTCGACGACGTGTACGTCGTCACGGTCGACGACCTCGGCCGCATCGTGCGCACCGGCGAGCAGGCGCGCCAGGCCGCGGTGGCGCAGGCCGAGGCCATCATCGAATCGCGGGTGCGCGATTTCGAGACCTGGTTCGCGTCGCGGGCCTCGGTCCCGCTGATCCGCGACCTTCGGGCACGCGCCGATCTGCTGCGGGCCCGCGAACTCGAGCGGGCGCGGCGCGCGCTGGCGCGCGGCGAGTCGCCGGAGGCGGTCCTGGAACAGCTGGCCAACGGACTCGCCAACAAGTTCGTCCACGCGCCGCTCGCGGCCCTCCACGACGCGGCAAGCGGCCCGGACGGCGAGCGCGCCCACGTCACCCGCGCCGTCGACCGCTTCTATCGCGGCGGCACCGACTAGGAAATCCCGATCGGTGCCGCGCCGCGGCACCGTCGCTCCGCATGAAGGACTCCCTACGCCAGCGCCTGGGGCAGCTTGCCCGGCGCCTCGACGAGATCGACCGCGCGCTCGCCGACGAGCACGCGACGCGCGACATGGACCAGTTCCGGAAACTGTCTCGCGAACGCGCGGAGATCGAACCCGTCGTCGCCGGGTACCGCGAGTTCGAGCGCGTCCATGCCGACCTCGCGTCCGCGCAGGAGATGCTCACGGATCCGGACCTGCGCGCGCTCGCGGAGGAGGAGGCGACCGCCGCGCGCGCGCGCATCGAGGCGCTCGAGGGGGAATTGGAGCGCCTGCTGCTGCCGCGCGACCCGAACGACGAGCGCAACGTCTTCCTGGAGATCCGCGCCGGCACCGGAGGCGAGGAATCGGCGCTCTTCGCCGGCGCGCTGCTGCGGATGTACCTGCGCTATGCGGAACGCAAGCGCTGGGCGAGCGAGATCATCTCCGAGAGCGCGTCCGACCTCCGCGGCTACAAGGAGGTCATCGTTCGCATTGCCGGGTCCGGCGCCTACAGCCGCCTGAAGTTCGAGTCGGGTGGACACCGCGTGCAGCGGGTCCCGGAAACCGAGGCGCAGGGGCGCATCCACACCTCGGCATGCACCGTCGCGGTACTTCCCGAGCCGGACGAGATCGACGCGGTCGACATCGATCCGACCGAAATCCGCGTCGACGTCTTCCGCGCCTCGGGCGCCGGCGGACAACACGTCAACAAGACGGAATCCGCGGTGCGCATCACGCACCTGCCGACCGGAATCGTCGTCGAATGCCAGGACGACCGCTCGCAACACAAGAACAAGGAGCGGGCGATGAAGGTCCTCGCCGCGCGGATCCGCGACCGGCAGGTCCGCGAACAGCAGGCCCGCGAAGCCTCGACCCGCAAGTCGCTGATCGGCTCCGGCGACCGCTCGGAGCGCATCCGGACGTACAACTTCCCGCAGGGACGGGTCACCGACCACCGGATCAACCTGACGCTGTACAAGATCGACCAGATCATGGACGGCGACATCGACGAGCTGGCGAACGCGCTGACGGCCGAGCACCAGGCCGAGCAGCTCGCCGCGCTGGCGCAGTAGCGGGCCCTCGCCGAACGTCGTGCAGATCCCGGAAACCGCCGGAACGACCCGCGTCGTCGAACTGCTGGCGGCCTGCTCGCTGCCGCGGAGCGAAGCGCGGGCCCTGCTGGCCGCCGTCGTCGGGACGCGACGCGAATTCCTGGTCGCACACCCGGACCTGCGGGTCGTCGCGCCCGACGCGCATCGATTCCGCGCGCTCGCCGCGCGCCGCAGCACAGGCACGCCGATGGCCTACCTGCTGCAACGCCAGGAGTTCTACGGCCGCGCGTTCGAGGTTTCGCCGGCCGTCCTGGTGCCGCGTCCGGAAACCGAACTGCTGGTCGACATCGCGCGGGAGGCGTTGTCGGGCCGCGGGCCGGTGCGCGTCCTCGACCTGGGTACCGGGTCCGGATGCATCGCGATCACGCTGGCGCTCGAGATGCCCGGTGCGCAGGTCATCGGCGTCGACCGCTCGACCGATGCGCTGCGCGTGGCTCGCGCCAATGCGGCGGCGCTGGGCGCTAGCGTCACGTGGACCGCGTCGGACTGGTACGCGGACCTGCCCGCGGACGCCCGGTTCGACGCGATCGTCGCGAACCCTCCGTACATCGCCGACGACGATCCACACCTCACCGCGCTGCGCGACGAACCGCAGGACGCGCTGGTCGCCGGTCCGGACGGCTTGCGGGACATTCGCCTCGTGGTAGCCGGAGCGGGCGTGCGGATGCGGCCCTGCGGCCTGCTTGCCGTCGAGCACGGAGCCGACCAGGGCGCCGCGGCCAGGCAGCTGATGGCCGCGGCGGGCTTCGATGACGTCGACACGCGGCGCGATGCGGCCGGGCTGGAGCGCGTCGCCATCGGACGCTGGCGCGCACGGGAGGGTGCGAAATGAGCCCCGCACCCTCCCGCTTCTTCGCAACGCCTGCGCGCGGAGGCATTGACGACATTGTGCCGACGCGCGGCGCCGCGTGGACGCGGAGCAGCGGTGGTCGCCGGCCGCTTTCCGGCGCATCGCCGGGACTCAAGAAAAGTTCTGCGGTGCCGAAGGGCGCGCGGCGCCGGAAGCGATAAACTTCCGGGAAGGCCGGGTCCGGCCCGCGCACCGCTTGCCGGAGGCGCGCTGCCGTGGACGTCCAGCCGCAAACCTCACGACACAGCGCGAGCATCGAATCGATGGATGCCAGAGAATTCATTCACAAGACCGTCACCGAAAACCCGGTCGTCCTGTTCATGAAGGGCACGGCGCAGATGCCGCAGTGTGGCTTTTCCGGCCGCGCCGTGCAGATCCTGCGCCAATGCGGGGTGAAGGGCCTCGTCACCGTCAATGTCCTGGAGGACGACGACGTTCGCCAGGGCATCAAGGACTACGCGAACTGGCCGACGATCCCGCAGCTGTACGTCGGAGGCCAGTTCGTCGGCGGCTCCGACATCGTCGCCGAGATGTACCAGAGCGGCGAATTGCAGGACATGCTGCGGCAAGCCGCGGCGCTCTGAACCTCGAGTCCAGGGCCTGGACCCGGTCTCCGCACCGACCGCGCCGGCGCGACCGCGCCGGCTCGTCGTCGGCATCACCGGCGCCTCCGGCGGCATCTACGGGGTGCGCCTGCTGCGCCACTTGCGTGCGCTCGGCGGCATCGAGACGCACCTGGTGATTTCGCCGGCCGGCGCCGTCAGCCTGCATCACGAACTGGGACTGAAGCGCGGCGAGGTCGAGCGTCTTGCGGACCGCGCGTACCGGCCCGCGGCCATCTGGGCCGAGATCGCCTCGGGTTCGTTCGCCACCGACGGCATGGTCGTCGCGCCGTGCTCGGCGCGGACGCTGGCCGGGGTCGCGCACGGCTTGTCCGATACGCTGATCGCTCGCGCGGCGGACGTCTGCCTGAAGGAGCGCCGCCGCCTGGTCCTGCTGCTGCGGGAAACGCCGCTCGACCTGGCGCACATCCGCAACATGGAGGCGGTCACGCTGATGGGCGGGATCGTGATGCCACCGGTACCCGCTTTCTACAACCGCCCGGAGTCGGTCGAGGCGCTCGTTGACGCGACGCTGGCGCGCGTGCTGGACCTGCTCGGCCTCGACGGAACCGCGCTCGCGCCCCGCTGGTCCGGGCTGGGCGAGGGGCCCGGTCCGTCGCCCGCCGGCGACGCGGCGGCGATGCGGTAAGCAAGTCGAAACAGGCACCACTTAGAATCCGCGCGACGTTCCTCGCTTCCGCCGCCGCGCCCGGGTGCAGCCCGGCTGCCCGCATCGATGCTACTTGCCGCCGTCGATCTCGGATCCAACAGCTTCCGCCTTGAAATCGGCCAGGTCGAGGGTTCGCTGATCGGACGCCACGGCTACTGGAAGGAGACGGTTCGCCTCGCGGCGGGGCTGGGGGCGGACCTGCGGCTGAGCGGCCGGGCGATCGAAGCCGCCTGCGCGTGCCTCGCGCGCATGAACGAAAGGATGCGCGGCCTGCCGACCGAACAGGTGCGCGCTGTCGGCACGCAGACGCTGCGACAGGCGCTCAATTCCAACGAGTTCCTGCTCGAGGCGCAATCGGCGCTGGGCTACCCGATCGAGATCATCGCCGGCCGCGAGGAGGCGCGACTCGTATTCGAAGGCTGCATGCATTCGCTGCCGCCCAGCCCGCGACGCCGCCTGGTCATCGACATCGGCGGCGCGTCGAGCGAGGTGATCGTCGGGCGCGATTTCACCGCGGAGCGCGCCGAATCGTTCAACGTCGGGTGCGTCAACACGACGATGCGCTACTTCGCCGACGGCGCGATCGACCGCGGCAGCTTCAAGCGGGCGCTCGTCGGTTGCGCCGCCGCCTTCGAGGAGGCGATCTCCGACTTCAACACGACGCAGTGGGACGAAGCCTTCGGCTCGAGCGGGACGATCGGCGCCGTCTCCGCGATCCTGCGCGCGCAGGGCTGGAGCGACGGCACCGTGACCGCGTTGGGGCTGCTGAAGCTGCGGCAGGCGCTGATCGACGCCGGGGACGTCAAGCGCGTGCGTTTCGACGGGATCAAGCCGGACCGGGCGGAAGTCCTCGCCGGCGGCGTCGCGGTGCTCTGCGCGGCATTCGAGACGTTCGGCCTGCACCAGCTGCAGACCGCGAAGGGCGCGCTGCGCGTCGGTGTGCTCTACGACCTGCTCGGACGCCGCGAGCACCGCGACATCCGCGACGCGACCGTCGACCGGATCCTGGAGCGCTTCGGCGTCGATCGCGCGCAGTCCGAGCGCGTCGCGCGCGTCGCCCTCGATTTCCACGCCGCGATCGACCCCGGCGCGAGCGACGAGCGGCGCAAATCGCTGCGCTGGGCCGCGCAGCTGCACGAGGTCGGCGGCGCGATTTCGCACAACGACTATCACAAGCATTCCAGCTACCTGATCGCGCACGCCGATCTCGCCGGCTTCTCGACGTCGGACCAGGAACGGGTCGCGCAGCTCGCGCTCGGGCAGCGCGGCAACCTGCGCAAGATGGCGCAGGCCCTCGCGGATCCGGAGCAGGCCGCCAAGATCCTCGCGCTGCGGCTGGCGGTCGTCGCGTGCCACGCCAGGCGGCCGATGCAGCTGCCGCGATGGACGTTGCGCTACGCACGGGCCGTCGAACTGGGGCTCGACGCCGACTGGCTGGAGGCGCATCCGCTGACGCGCCACCTGCTCGACGAGGAGGCGCAGCACTGGGACCGCGTCGGCGTCCGCTTCGCGCTCAAGGCGCTCTGAAGCGGCCCGGTGAAGCGTCCGTCCAGCGGTCCGGGGACGCGACCGCGTGCGGCCGTGCGCGCCTCGTCAGGCGAGGTCGGGACTGATGACGGCGCGCAGGACCGTTCGCGATTCGCCGTCGCGCGTGCGGGCGCTGAGCCACCAGATGGCGCCCTTCTTCACCGACCACGGCAGCTGGATGCCGGCCAGGAGCTGCGAGGCGACGAGGCCGAGCGTGGGCTGGTGGCCGACGACGACGACCGGCGCGCGCGCGCCGGGCCAGCCCGCGATGTCGAGGAGTTCCTGGACGCCGGCGCCCGGCGCCAAGCCGTCGACCGTGCGCGTCTTGCGGTGCGACAGCTCGACGAGCGCCTGCGCCGTCTGTTGCGCCCGCAGTGCCGGACTGACGAGGATCCGCGCGCTGTCCGGCAGGTTCGCATGAAGCCACTGCGCGATGCGGTGCGCCTGCTTCTCCCCCTTGCCGGTGAGGCGGCGGCCGAGGTCCGGCTCGCCGAACTCGGCCTCGGCGTGGCGCCACAGGATCAGTTCCATCGTCAGTCGGCCGGCGCGCCGGCGGCCAGCGCCGCGAGCAGGTTGCGTTGCGCCGAGACGCCCTCGCCGCGCGGGCGCGGCGGCTTGTAGGTGCCGTCGGCCGCAAGGCGCCAGGCGTCCGACGTGTCGTCGAGGCAGGCGCGCAGCCCTTCGGCAATGACGCGACGCTTGAGCGCCGGGTCGAGGACCGGCCAGGCGACCTCGACGCGCCGGAACAGGTTGCGGCCCATCCAGTCGGCGCTCGACAGCATCACGACCTCGTTGCCGCCATTGCGGAAGTAGTAGATCCGGTGGTGCTCCAGGAAGCGGCCGATGATCGAGCGCACGCGGATGTTCTCCGACAGGCCCTTCACGCCCGGCCGCAGCGAGCACGCGCCGCGGACGATCAGGTCGATCCGCACGCCGGCGCGCGACGCGGCATACAGCGCGTTGATCGTCGCCTCGTCGACGAGCGCGTTCATCTTCGCGATGATGCGTCCGCCCTTCCCGGCGGCGGCATGGCGCGACTCCTTCGCGATCGCCGCGATCAGGCGCCGGTGCAGCGTGAACGGGGCGAGCCAGAGGTGGTCGAGGCGCTCGACGCGTGTCAGGCTCGTCAGGTGCATGAAGACCTTCTCGATGTCGCCGCACAGGCCGGCATGCGCCGTGAGCATCCCGAAATCCGTGTAGAGCTTCGTCGTCGCCGGATGGTAGTTGCCGGTGCCCAGGTGCGCGTAGCGCACGAGTCGCGGGCCGCTTCGGCCCTCCTCGCGCCGCACCACGAGCAGCAGCTTGGCGTGCGTCTTCAGCCCGACGACCCCGTAGACCACCTGTGCTCCGACGAGTTCCAGGCGTTCCGCGAGGTTGATGTTGGCTTCCTCGTCGAAGCGCGCCTTCAGCTCGACGACGACGGTGACCTCCTTGCCGCGGCGCGACGCCTCCGCAAGGAGGTCGACGAGCACCGAGGCCGTGCCGGTCCGGTACAGCGTCATCCGGATCGCGACGACGCGCGGGTCGACCGCGGCCTGGCGCAGCATCTCGACGACGGGTTCGAAGCTCTCGTAGGGGTGGTGCAGCAGGACGTCCCCGGCGCGGATCGACTCGAAGATGTCGGCGCCCGGCGGCACCGCCCGCGGCCAGGCCGGAACGAACACGGGCCAGCGGTGTTCCGCCCGCTGCAGGTGTCCGACGAGTTCGTCGAGGCGCACGAGGTTGACCGGGCCGTCGACGCGATAGACCGCCTCCCCCGGCAGGTTGAACTGCTGCCGCAGCAGGTCCTCCAGCGGCGGCGGGCAGGTGCGGAGCACCTCGAGGCGCACCGCGTTGCCGAAGTGCCGCTGCGTCAGTTCGAGCCGCAGCGCCTGCCTCAGGTTCTTCACTTCGCCTTCGTCGACCCAGAGGTCGGAGTCCCGCGTGACGCGGAACTGCGAGAACCCCGGTATGCCGCGCCCGGGGAACACGTCGGCGAGGTGGGCGCGGATCACCGAGGACAGCAGCACGAAGGCCTCGCGCCCGGCGGCCAGCCGCGCCGGCATCGGGATGACCCGCGGCAACGCGCGCGGGATCTTCACGATCGCGATCGCGCCGGCGCGGCCGAACGCATCCTTGCCCTCGAGCTGGACGACGAAGTTCAGCGCCTTGTTCATCAGCTGCGGGAACGGATGCGACGGGTCCAGTCCGATCGGCGACAGCAGCGGCTTCACCTCGCGCTCGAAATACTGCCGCACCCAGGCGCGTTGCGCCGCATCGCGCTGCGCGTGGTTCAGCACGAAGACACCGGCCTTTTCCAGGGCCGGCATGATCACGTCGTTGAAAAGCGCGTATTGCCGCTCGACGAGCGCATGCGCCCGCCGCGAGATCGCGACGAACGCGCTCCATTGCGGCGACGACGGTCCGACCGCGGCCTGTTCGCGCATCTCGTCGAGCAGCGCCGAGACGCGGATCTCGAAGAACTCGTCCATGTTCGACGAGACGATGCACAGGTAGCGCAGGCGTTCGCCCAGCGGCACACGCTCGTTCTGCGCCATCGCCAGCACCCGCTCATGGAAGGCGAGCTGCGACTGCTCGCGGTCGAGGAAGCGCTCCGCGGCCGGCGCGGCACCGGCCGCGCCCCCGGGGTTCGCGGGCAGCACCATAGGTTCGACGTGTGTCCGGTCCATGACGTGCGGGCCGAGATGATCCGTAGAATGCGCGCGGGCGGGTCGAGTGCGCGACGGTCCCGTGCCGGCGGTGGAATGCCGGCGATCGAAGGCCGGCGGCCGAGCCGCGGCCATCGATTCCCTGCCGCCGACCGGCCCGCCGTCCTGCACTCCAGGCGGCCGCGATGCGGCAGCCGCATTCTATTTCGATTCCGCAACGAATCCGAACCGACCCGAAAAGCATGACGACCGACGCGACGCCCGCAGAACGCCACCTCGTCGTGCTGGAAGGCGTCGAAAAGCGTTTCGGAGCGCGCCTTGCGGCGCTGAGCGGAATCGACGTCGCGATCGGACGCGGCGAACACGTCCGCGTCGAAGGACCGTCGGGCGCCGGCAAGACGACGTTGCTGCGGCTGATCGCGGCGCTGGACGCGCCGACGTCGGGCCACGTCGCGATCGCCGGCCGCCGCGTCGAGAGCCTCGCCGCGCCCGCGCGGGCGCGGCTGCGCAACACGATCGGGATCCTGTTGCACGAGCCGGTGCTGCCGTCCCGTCGCTCGGTGCTGGCTGCGGTCGCCGTCGGCGCGACGATCGCGGGGGCCCCGGACGACGAGGCTGAGCAGCGCGCCATCGCCGCGCTGACGCGCGTCGGACTCGATCCGGCCACGCTGGGGCGCATCCCGTGCCGCGAACTGCCTCGCGGCGAGGCGCGTCGCGTCGCCTTCGCGCGCGCGCTCGTGAACCGCCCGGCGCTGCTCGTGCTCGACGACCCGGGGGCGGGGCTCGATGCACCGACCGGCGCGTCGCTGCAGGCGCTCCTCGAACAGTTCGCGGCGGCCGGCGTCACGGTCGTCGCCAGTGCCCCGAGCGGCGTGCCGCTCGCGCCGGCGACGCCGCACATGCGGATCCTGCGCCTCGAGTCCGGACGGCTCGCCCGCTGACTCGCCCTGCCACGGCCCGGCCCACGACCCCGACGACCCGTCGCCATGACCGACACGCTCCACGACGCCGCGCGCGGCGACGCACCGTCCCCCCTCGGCGCGCTGCTGCGCCGGCCCTTGCGCCTGCTCCTCTCGCTGGGCGCCGGCGCGCTCGCCATCGTGGCCTTGCTGGCCGTCGCCGGCCTTGCCTTCACGCTACGCGGCCATGTCGACGGCCATCGGGGCGCCGCCGAAGCCTTCGTGTTCGTGGCGCCGTCGGCGAGCGACCGCGACTCGATCGCCGTGCGCAACGCGATCGCCGCGCAGCCGGGGGTTGTCGAGGTCCGCTATGTCGGGCGCGACGAGGCGCTGCAGATTCTCGCGCGGCGCTTTGCCGCGGTGGGCGCCGCCGATCCGCTCGCGGAACTGAAGTCCAACCCGCTCCCGGACGCCTACGTCGCGACCTTCGCGCGCGGCGTCGATGCTGACGGCGTGCAGAACGCGGCCGTGGAACTTCGCAAGCTCGCGCATGTCGAGGGCGTCGAGGTGGACGTCGACGCGTATCGGACTCGCGAGGCGGCGCGACGCGTCGGATGGACGCTGGGGGCGATCGTCGCCGCACTGGCCGCGATCGGCTGGCTGCGCTGCCTCGTCGCGATGGTCGATGCGGTGGCGACGCCGGACGCCGACGACGTCCGCGCGCTTCGGCTCGTCGGTGCCGACGAGGCGTTCATACGCGCTCCCGCGGTGCGTGCCAGCGCGATCGTCGGTGCGGCGGCCGGCGCGCTCGCGGCGCTCGCGGCGGCCGCCGGGCTGCGTGCGCTGGGGCCCGCGCTCGACGTCTGCGCGCGGTCTTATGGCATCGACGTCAACGGCGTCGCATCGGCAACGCCGGCCTTCGCGGCACTGGCCATCGCCGCCGTCGTCGTCGCCGCGGCAGGCGTCGGGGCCCTCGTCGGACAACTGCGTTCCGCGTGGCTCGTTAGGCGCGTGCCGGGTCCCTGACGCGAGGACAACGGACTTCGATGACCCGGGAACGCGCGCCATCGACGCCGGCGAACCGCGCGCTTCGCGCCGCCGGTGTCGCGTTCAGCGAGCACTTCTACGCGTACGTCGAGCACGGAGGCACCGAGGTCGCGGCGCGCGCGCTGGGTGTCGAGGAACGGCGCGTCCTCAAGACGCTGGTCTTCGAGGGGGACGGGCGCGGGCTCGTCGTGCTGATGCGCGGCGATCGCGAGGTGTCGCGGCGGCAACTGGGTCGCGTCCTGGGCCTGAAGCGGGTCGAGTTGTGCGCGCCTCAACGCGCGGAGAAACTCAGCGGCTATCGGGTCGGCGGCACGTCGCCGTTCGGGCTGCGCACGCCGATGCCGGTCTACGTCGAGCGCTCCGCGATCGAGGACGTCGGCGGCCCGCTGTTCGTCAACGGGGGCAGCCGGGGTTACCTCGTCGGGCTGGCACTCGCGGACCTGGTTCGCGTGCTCGATCCCACGCCGGTCGACGTCGCCGAACCTCCGGCCGCGTAAGCCCGGCGCGCGGCCTGTCGGCCAAGTAAAGCGGAAAGTTAGCGCACACTCTCACGATGTCGTTCATCGACTTGAATAGCCGTGGAATTCCCTCGGATTTGAACCTTTTCCCACCTGGGCCCTCTAATTGGCACTCGGAATGTCCGAGTGCTAACATGGCCTGAATGGTTCTGGAGGAAATTTGCATGACGGCGCTGGCGAATGCCCTGGTACCGGTCGGAACGGGCGCGAAGTCTTTCGAGCTGATTCCCGGAAGCCTCGGCAATCTTGACGCGTACATTTCTGCGGTCAATCGCATCCCGCTGCTGACGGCCGACGAGGAAAGCCGGCTGGCGCGCGATTTCCGCGAGCGAAGCGACCTGCTGTCCGCGCAGCGGCTGGTGCTGTCGCACCTTCGGCTCGTCGTTGCGGTCGCGCGTTCGTATCTCGGCTATGGCCTGCCGCACGCGGACCTGATCCAGGAAGGCAACGTCGGTCTCATGAAGGCCGTGAAGCGCTTCGACCCGGACCGCGGCGTCCGGCTCGTGTCTTTCGCGCTGCACTGGATCAAGGCCGAGATCCACGAATACATCCTGCGCAACTGGCGCCTGGTGCGCCTCGCCACGACGAAGGCGCAGCGCAAGCTGTTCTTCAACCTGCGCAGCATGAAGAACGGCAGCGGCACGATGAGCCGCGCCGAGGTCGAGGGCATGGCGCGCGAGCTCAACGTCCGGCCGGAGGACGTGGCCGAGATGGAGACGCGGATGTCGGGCGGCGACGTGCCGCTCGAAGGGCGCGCCGACGACGCCGAGGAGGAGTTCGCGCCGATCGCCTACCTGGCGGACAGCGCGGAAGAGCCCACGGCGGTGCTGGAACGGCGCGACCACGACCGCCTGCAGAGCGACGGCATCCGGCGCGCGCTCGACGCGCTCGACGCGCGCAGCCGCCGGATCGTCGAAGCCCGCTGGCTTCGCGAGGGCGCCGGCGGCGACGTCGAGCCGGCGACGCTGCACGAACTCGCCGACGAGTTCGGCGTCTCCGCGGAGCGCATCCGCCAGATCGAGGCCAAGGCGCTTCTGAAGATGCGTGCCGAGCTCGCGCCGGCGGCGTGAGCGGCGGATCGCCGCGCGCCCGGTCGGCGCGCGGCTTCCTCGAATCGGGTACCGGCCCGGCGCGCTGTGAAACCGCGGTGCCGCCGGACAGCCGCGCCTCGGCGCGCCGCATCTGGCACGGGTTCCAAAGTCCACCGCGCGGGCTGGTCGACGCGGCGGGCTACGTCGTCGACGCGCTGCCTGGCGGTACCGGAAAGGTCCACGAACACCCGAGTCCTCCCCCGCCGGACGCGCTTGACGCCATCGCGGCGCTGCTTCCGTCGCCGCTGCAGGGCGCGCTGCGACGCACGCTGCAGTGGTACGCGTGCCGCGGCGCGTTCTTCCATACCGATGCGCATTTCGCCGGGGTGCTCTTCGGCGTCTGGTGCATCCGCGGTCCGGCGCGCGAGATCGCCTTCTCGCGCCTGCGATTGCGGGCGCCGGCGGCGGCCGGCGACGCGGTCGTCTTCGACCCGTTCGAGCCGCATGCGGTGCTGGATCCGCGGCAACCCACCTACCATGCGGAGCATTACCTCGGCACGGAGCCCAGCGTGTTCGTCGGCTTCGAACTGGCGCTGCAGCCGGTGATCCGCGAGGCGTTCGGCGTGGATCCGGAAGCGGTCGCCGATGCGCCGCGGCTTTCGAGCCGCTCGGCCGTCAACGCCGAAACCGGAGCCCTCGCGGCTACGTGAGCAGGCGCCGCAGGTCCGCTTCGACGTCGGCGGCGGGCTCGCCGTACTTCATGAAGAGCCGGATCCGACCCTCGCGGTCGAACACGTATGTCCCGGCGGTGTGGTCGAGCGTGTACGAATCCGGGCTGTCGCCGGCGACCTTCTGGTAGAAGACCTTGAATTCCTTCGCGGTCCGCGCGATCTGGTCCGGGTCGCCGCGCAGCGCAATGAAACTGGGGTCGAACTTCGGCACGTAGGACGCCAGCATCGGCGCGGTATCGCGTTCCGGGTCCAGGGTGACGAAGATGACCTGCAGCCCGCCGCCCAGGTTGCCCAGCTTCTGCCTGACCTGGGCCAGGTCGGCCATGGTCGTCGGGCAGACGTCCGGGCAATGCGTGTAGCCGAAGAAGACCGCGACGACCTTGCCGCGATAATCCGCCAGTGTGCGCGTCGCGCCACTGCCGTCGACGAGCGAGAAGTCGCGGGCGTAGGTCGCGCCGGTGATGTCGACCGCGGTGAATCCGGGCTTCTGCTGCTCGCAACCGGCGAGGAGCATTCCCGTCGACAGGCTGGCCGCCAACAGCGCGGCGCCGGCGGCGCGGCGAATCCTCATCGCAGGAACTTGTCGACCAGCAGCGCGCTGAAGAGCGCCGCCAGGTAGACGATCGAGTACTTGAATGTCTGCCATGCGACGCGGTCGTCGCGATGACGGTAGAGCTGCCACGCGTAGCGCACGAAGATGGCGCCGAGGATCGTCGCCGCGACGACGTAGATCCACCCGCTCTGGCCGGTTGCGAAGGGCAGCAGCGTCGTGGCGACGAGCGCCACGGTATAGAGCAGGATATGCAGCCGCGTCAGGTCGGCGCCGTGCGTCACCGGCAGCATCGGCAGGCCGGAGCGCCGGTAGTCGTCGATGCGGTGCAAGGCGAGAGCCCAGAAGTGCGGCGGCGTCCAGACGAAGATGATCAGCGCCAGCATCCACGCCTGCCCCGGCGCGTCGCCGGTGATCGCGGCCCAACCCAGCACCGGCGGCATCGCCCCGCTGATGCCGCCGATCACGATGTTCTGCGGCGTGTGCGGCTTGAGCAGCACCGTGTAGACGATCGCGTAGCCGACGAACGTCCCGAACGTCAGCCACATCGTCAGCGGATTGACGAGAACGTAGAGGACCCACATCCCGAGGCCGCCGATGATGCCGGAGAAGACGAGGGCCTGCAGCGGCGTGATTTCGCCGCGCACGAGCGGGCGCATCCGCGTGCGCGCCATCCTCGCGTCGACGTGACGCTCGATCAGGGAATTCACCGCGAAGGCGGATCCCGCAAGCAGCCAGATGCCGAGCACCGCCTTGATCACGCGATCCAGCGGCGGGAGCCTGTCGGCCGCCAGCAGCATCCCGATGACAGCGCAGAAGATCGCCAGCCGCGTCACGCGCGGCTTGGTCAGCAACCAGTACTGGCGCGCGAGATCGGGGAAAGATGCGCCAAGGTGTCGAACGGAAGCATCCATGCCGGGCGTCGAGGTTCGTTGCGAAGCGACCGATCCGTTGCGAAGCGATCCATCACGTGGCCGCAGGCGCGGTCGCGTCCGGGGCGAGGCGGGCGCGACGGTCGCGAGCAGGGTCCGGTTCGCCGGAGTGCGAACCGCCGGGGTCCACCGCGCGAACATCGCCTGATGACCAAGCGTGGAAGTTTAGCATCGTCAGCAGGACGACCAGCACGGCGGCGCCGGCGTTGTGCCCCGCGGCAACGGCGAGTTGAGACGCGATCGCGAGGTGGTCCGGCGACATCGCGGCGACGATGCCGATGCCCAGCGCGACCTGGACGCACACGGCGAGCGCCAGCGCCACGCCCAGCGCTCCGCTGCCGCGTGTCCGCCCGGCGCGCCACGCCAAGGCGATCAACGCGGCGAACGCGACGATCGCGAAACCGCGATGCGCCATGTGGATCGCCGTCAGTGCCGGCAAGGGCAGGTTCGCTCCGCTCGCCGTGCGCCCGAGTTCGCGAAAAGGATTGAATGCCGTCGCGAAGTCCGCCTGCGGCGCCAGGTGGTCCTGGCACAGCGGCAGGTCGCCGCACGCTGCCGCGGCATAGTTGGTGCTGACCCATCCGCCGAGCAGGATCTGCACCAGCAGCGCCGCGGCCGCCAGCGTCGCCGGGCCACGCAGCGCCCGCCGCCCGCCCGCGTCGACCGCGGGCGCCGGACCGAGCCGCCGCGCGGTCAGCGCGAGCAGCGCGAGGACGGTCAAGCCGCCCGCCAGATGCGTCGTGACGATCGCCGGCTTCAGGAGCAGCGTCACGGTCAGCGCACCGAACGCGCCCTGCAGCACGACGACCGCCAGCGCGGACATCGCAAGTCCGTACGGCGCGTCGAAACGGCGTCGCGAACGCCAGGCGGCGATCGCCAGCGCGACGATGAAACAGCCGACGAGCATCGCGAGGTAGCGGTGGAGCATCTCCTTCCACGCCTTGGGCAGGCTCACCGGGCCCGCCGGGTTCTGCGCCTGCGCCGCCTGGATCGCGTCGCTCGCCTGGTCCGGCGTGAAATTGCCGTAGCAGCCGGGCCAGTCCGGGCAGCCGAGCCCCGCGTCGTTGAGCCTGACGTAGGCGCCGAAGACGACGAGCACGAACGTCAGGACGGTCGTCACGATCGCCAGCCGCTGCAGGCGATCGCGCCGCGTGCCGACGAGGGCCGCCGCGACCAGCATGACGGCGAGCGCCGCAAGCGCAAGCGCACCGCGCTCGGCCGTTGTCATGCCCATGGATCCCTGCCTTCCTGTCTTCGCGCGGGGGCCGGACGACATGATGCGGCGTCCCTCGCCGCGAACGGCGCGCTCATCCGATCGAGGAAGCCGCGAGCAGCCGAAGCAGGTCGCGCTTCATGCGGTTCGGGTCGCCGTCGGCGGGCCAGCGCAGCATCAGGTTGCCGCCCGGATCCACCAGCCAGATGAACCGGGAAGCGCTTCCGGATGCGCCCGCCGGCGCCGCCGAGTCGATCGTCGCCGCGACCGTCGCCGCGTCGGCCCGCCGGATGTCCGTCCCTTCGAACTCGCGCTGCAGGTCCGCGTCGATCGGGGCCGCGTCGGTCACGAGCCAGGCGCGCAGCACGCGATCGCGATCCTTGCCCGTCGTCAGCCTCAATTGCCGCATGTCCCAGAGCTTCCTTCGGCAGTCCGCCGCGCACGCCGCGGCGTCGACCTGCAGCATGACCCAGTGGCCGCGCCACGACGACAGGTCGAGCGGCCCGCCGTCGGGACCGCGCAACGCGAGCGTCGCCAGCGGACGCTGCGGCTCGACGAGTGCACCATAGTTCGTCCGGCCCGCCGGCGGGAAGCGGTAGTACGCAAGATACGACGCGATGACCGGCGCGGCGCAGACGAGAAAGACCAGGAGCAGGAGGCGCCGGCGGCGCGGCGGCGCGGCGATGGCGGCCCCGGACGGGCCAGCGGGAACATTCATGGCGCGTGCCTTCTCGATGTTTTTCGCGCGGATGCGCGTCGAAGGCCGACGACGAGCGCAAGGATCGCGATCATCGCCGCCATCGCATACCACTGCAGGGCGTATCCGCGGTGCATCTGCACGCCGTAGTCGGGCCGCGACCAGTTGCGCACGAGTCCGTCGTTCGCGGGGCGTTCGGCGCCGATGGCCGCGCCATCGTCCACCGGACCGGTCTCCTCGACGACGAACGACGCGACGCGCAGGCCGCTCGCCTCGCGATACGCCGCGAGGTCGAAATTCTGCCAAATCGCGGGCAGCCGCGCCCCGGCGGGCCGCCCGAGTTCGAACAGCCGCGGAAACTCCGCGAGCGCGAGCCCCTCGACCTCGACCTCGCCGCGCGGCATGACGACGTCCGGGAGCTTCGCGCGATCGACGGGATTGCGCGGCGCCCAGCCGCGATTGACGAGGACGCAGATGCCGCCGATGTCGAGCGGCGTGACGAGCCAGAAGCCGGCGCGCCCATCCTGCATCCGATTGTCGAGCCAGACGCTGAGTTCGTTTCGGAATCGGCCGTGCGCACGCACGCGCGCCGGCGGACGGACTTCCCCGCCCGCCGCGGCACCCGCGGTCAGCTCGCGCACCGGCGCGGCGATCGCGGAATCCCATTGCGCGGCAAGGGCCAGCTTGATCTCGGCGCGCCGCGTCTGCCAGTTGCCGAGCGCGATCGTCGCGACGATGCCGGCGAGCGCCGCGATCGCCGGCACGGCGGCGCGCCATCGTGGCGCGCCTCGCGGCGCCTTCAGCTCGTTGGCCGGTGTCATAATGAAATGACGTTCATGGTGTTCGTCACGGCGTGAAGCCCATCATCGGAGTCGTCCTCGTCGCGATTGTCGCCGTTCTCGGTGCCGCGCTCGTCTCGCTGATGCGCGACCGCGGCCGCAGCGACCGCATGCTGAACCTGTTGCGCCTGCGCGTCGCGGTGTCCGCCGCGCTGATCGCCTTCATCTGGTTCGGCTACTACATGGGCTGGATCCATCCGCACAGCTACTGACCGCGGACGTAAGATGACCGCGCGATGGCGCGCCGCGTTCCGCCTGCCGCCCGACCATGCAAGTGCTGCGCGCGGCGATCCTGACGGTCGCCGCCTCCTCGCGGTAGGTGCGAAACCGCCGCCCGTCGCCTCGGGATGTTTTTTTTCCCTCAATGGCATAAACATTGCACGAAATGCCTTGTCGAAGTCATGCGCAGGGTCATCGGTGGAACTTGCATCTGGACGTCGAATCGCGCACTTTTCAAACAATCGGGCCGGCCTTGTCGGCCTACTCTGGCTTGAAAGCGTTTTTGTACTCGTGACGCGGCGCCGCGCCGCACAGGAGGATCGATGAGCGCACCGACCGAAGTCTTTTCGGCCTTTCGCGACGCCTTCGTCAAGTCGCAGGACGAGGAGATAGGCCTGGAGGACTACTTGCAGCTCTGCAAGAAGGACCGCAGCGCCTACTTCTCCGCCCACGAGTGCGTCCTGGAGGCGATCGGGAAGCCCAAGCTCCTGAACACCGCGGAAGATCCGCGGCTGTCGCGGATCTTCCAGAACCGCGTCATTCAGACCTGGGACACGTTCTCCGAGTTCCACGGGATGGAGGACACGCTGATGTCGCTCTACTCCTATTTCCTGCACGCGGCGCAGGGACTGGAGGAGCGCAAGCAGGTCCTGTATCTCCTCGGCCCCGTCGGCGGCGGCAAGTCGTCGCTGGCCGAGAAGATCAAGAAGCTGTGCGAGCAGTTCCCGATCTACGCGCTCAAGGACTCGGCGAGCGGGCGGGTCTCCCCGCTGCTGGAGTCGCCGCTCGGCCTCTTCGATCGCGACCGGTTCGGCCCGATGCTCGAGGATCGCTACGGGATACCACGCCGCTCGCTGACCGGGCTGGCCAGCCCGTGGGCGCTCAAGCGCCTGAAGGAATACCACGGCGACGTCAGCCGCTTCCGCGTCGTGCGCGTCCTGCCGTCGGTCCTCAACCAGGTCGGCATCGTCAAGACGGAGCCGGGCGACGAGAACACGCAGGACATCTCGACGCTCGTCGGCAAGATCGACTTGCGGATGCTGGAGCGCTTCGCGCAGGACGACCCCGACGCGTACAGCTATTCGGGGGCGCTGTGCCTCGGCTCCGCGCGCTGCGTCGAGTTCGTCGAGATGTTCAAGGCGCCGCTGAAGGTGCTCAATCCGATCCTGACGGCGACGCAGGAGGGCAATTTCAAGGGTACCGAGGCGCTGCCGGCGATGCCGTTCTCCGGCTTCATCATGGCGCACTCGAACGAGGCCGAATGGCTCAAGTTCCGCAACAACAAGGACAACGAGGCCTTCATCGACCGCGTCTACCTCGTCAAGGTCCCGTACTGCCTGCGCGTCGACGAGGAAATCCGCATCTACGACAAGATGCTGAAGTCCTCCAGCCTGTCGGGCGCGCCCTGCGCGCCGCAGACGCTGCACACGCTGGCCGAGTTCTGCGTGTTGTCGCGCCTGACCGTGCCGGAGAATTCGACCGTCTACAGCAAGCAGCGCGCGTACAACGGCGAGAACCTGAAGGACATCGATCCGCGCGCGAAGAGCGTGAAGGAGTACCGCGACGACGCCGGCAACGTCGAGGGCTTCTCCGGGCTATCGACGCGCTGGGCGTTCAAGACGATCTCGGCCGCGTTCAACCGCGACCCCTCGGAGATCGCGGCCGACCCGGTGAACCTCCTGGTCGTGCTGGAGGAGCGCCTGACGAAGGAAGACATCCCGGACGAATACAAGCGGCGGCTGCGCTCCCACATCAAGGAGTGGGTCATCCCGCGCTTCGCGGAGTTCCTGGAGAAGGAACTCCAGATGAGCTACCTCGACGCCTACGGCGAATACGGGCAGAACCTCTTCGATCGCTACGTGACGTACGCGGACAAGTGGCTGCTCGACGAGGACTGGCGCGATCCGGATACCGGGATGCAGTACTCGCGCGAGGCCCTCAACTCCGAACTCGAGAAGATCGAGAAGCCGGCCGGGATCTCGAACCCGAAGGACTTCCGCAACGAGGTCGTCAACTTCGTGCTGCGCGCGCGCGCCCACGGCAAGAACCCGCACTGGACGAGCTACGAGAAACTGCGCGTGGTGATCGAGAAGCGGATGTTCTCGAAGACCGAGGACATCCTGCCGGTGATCTCCTTCGAGGCCAAGGGCTCGACGGAACTCGACGAGCGGCACAAGTCGTTCGTCTCGCGGATGGTCGCGCGCGGGTACACGGAGAAGCAGGTGCGGCGGCTGGTCGACTGGTACATGCACTTCAAGAAGTCGGCGCAGTCGTGAGCGCCGTCGACACGGGGCGGGCGCGCGGCGCCGGGCGCTGACCCCCGCCTGGAGGAACGCAACGATGACGGATCCGATCGTTCGCGTCGCATCCACCCGGATCGTCGACCGGCGCTCCGACCCGGCCGGTCGTGGCGCGGTGAATCGCGAGCGATTCATCCGGCGCTTCAAGGACGAGATCAAGCGCGCCGCCGACGAGGAGTTCTCCAAGCGGTCGATCACCGACCTCGGCCGCGGCGGCCGCGTGACCATTCCGGGCCGCGGCCTCGCCGAGCCGTTTCTTCGACACGACGAGCGGACCGGGAACCGCGACTTCGTCCTTCCGGGCAATCGCGACTACATCCCCGGCGATACGATCAACCGTCCGGATGGCGGCGGCCAGGGCCAGGGCGACGGCTCCGATCCGGGCGAGGGCGAAGGCCGCGACTCGTTCGCGTTCGCGCTCTCGCGCGAGGAGTTCCTCGCGCTGTTCTTCGACGACCTGGAACTGCCGAACCTGGAGCGGACCCGCTTCGGCGACGTGACGCTGGAGCGCAGCCGGCGGGCCGGCTACAGCCGCGACGGCGTCCCCGGAAACCTGTCACCGGCGATGACCGTGCGCATGTCGATCGCGCGCCGGATCGCGCTGCGCGGCTCGGTGCAGCGGCGCATCGACGAACTGGAGGACGAGCTCGCCGGCTGCGAGCCGGAGGCTCGTGCCGAACTGCGCGACGAGATCGAGCGGCTGCGGCGGCACAAGACCCAGCTGCCGTTCCTCGAGGACATCGACCGCCGTTACCGGGCGCGCGCCCCGAGCCCGGCGCCGGCGGCGCGCGCGGTGATGCTGTGCCTGATGGACGTCTCCGGCTCGATGGACGAGCGCAAGAAGGACCTGGCCAAGCGGTTCTTCGCCCTGCTCTACCTGTTCCTGGAGCGCAAGTACGGCCAGGTCGAGGTCGTCTTCGTGCGGCATACGGAGACCGCCGAGGAAGTCGACGAGGAGACCTTCTTCCACGACCCGCGGTCCGGCGGGACGCTCGTCCTGCCGGCGCTGGAACTGGCGCACCAGATCGTCGAGACCCGCTACGGCGGGCCGGACTGGAACGTGTATGTCGCGCAGGCGTCGGACGGCGACTGCACCGACAGCGACGGCCGCGCGAGCGCCGGCTTCCTCGACGAACGGATCCTTCCGCTGGTCCGCTACTACGCCTACGTCGACATCCCCGGGCAGGGCGGCTGGTTCAACCGTCCGTCGGACCTGTGGGGCGCGTACGACGCGATCGATAGCGAAGCCTTCTCGCGGCGCAAGGTGCATGGGCGCGGCGACATCTGGCCGGTATTCCGCGAGCTTTTCGCGCGCAAGGACGCCGCATGACCGACAAGCCCGACGGCACGGACCCGGCCGCGACTTCCGGACCGCCGCGCGAGCGGACGTGGCCGAAGCTGATCTCGCGGCCGACGGTCCCGATGCCGGCGCCGGGACGCAAGCGCGAGGAACGCCGCATTGCGAGCAGCTCCGAGTGGACGCTCGGCATGCTGGAGCCGTTCGACGTCGCGCTGGCGACGCACGCGAAGCGCCTCGGCCTCGAGACCTACCCGATCCAGTACGAGGTCATCACGGCCGACCAGATGATCGACCTGTGCTCGACCGTCGGGATGCCGGTGCACTACGCGCACTGGAGCTTCGGCAAGCACCTGCTCGACCAGGAGCGCGGCTACCGCACCGGGCGCTCGGGCCTCGCCTACGAGATCGTCATCAATACCGATCCGGCGCTGGTCTACCTGATGGAGACCAACACCACCGCGCTGCAGGTCCTGGTCATGGCCCACGCCGGCTACGGACACAACGCGTTCTTCCGCAACAACTACCTGTTCCGGCAGTTCACGCAGGCCGACGCGATCCTCGACTACCTGCAGTTCGCGCGCGGATTCATCCAGGACTGCGAGGACCGCTACGGCTGGCGCGAGGTCGAAAAGGTCCTCGACTGCGCGCACGCGCTGTCGCCCTATGGCGTCGACCGCTACCGCCGCCCGGCGCGGCTGTCGGCGCGCCGCGAGCGTGAACGGCTCGCGGAGCGCCTGCGCTTCGAGCAGAAGCACTACAACCCGGATTACGAGCACCTGCGCCGCGAGGACCGCGCGGCGGCGGCACCGCCGCCGCCGCCCTCGTTCGAGCCGCAGGAGAACCTGCTGTACTTCATCGAGAAGGGCGCGCCGCGGCTGGCGCCCTGGCAGCGCGAACTCGTGCGCATCGTGCGCAAGGTCGCGCAGTACTTCTATCCGCAGCGGTTGACGAAGGTCGCCAACGAGGGCGCCGCGACGTTCTGGCACTACACGCTGCTGCACGAGCTCTACGACAGCGGCCAGGTCGACGACGGCTTCATGCTCGAGTGGCTATCGAACCACGCCGACGTCGTCTACCAGTCGCCGTTCCACGCGAAGCACTACCGCGGGATCAATCCTTACGCGCTCGGCTTCGCGATGTTCCGCGACATCCGCCGGATCTGCGAGCAGCCGACCGACGAGGACCGCCAGTGGTTCCCGCAACTGGCGGGCACGCCGTGGACCGACGCGATCCACTTCGCGATGGCCAATTTCAAGGACGAGAGCCTGATCGAGCAGTACCTGTCGCCGAAAGTCATGCGCGAGATGCGGCTGTTCCTGCTGCGCGATTCCGAGGACGACCGCAGCCACTACACGATCGGCGCGATACACAACGAGTCCGGCTACCTGCGGGTGCGCCAGGCGCTCGCCGCGCAGTACCGCATCGAGACCCACACGCCGACGATCGTCGTCGGGCGGCAGAACGAGGAGTCGGATCGCGCGCTGCTGCTTCAGCACCGGGTCGAGAACGGCCGCCTGCTCGACGCCGAGAGCGTCGACGCGGTGCTTCGCCACGTCAAGGAGCTATGGACGTTCGACGTCGTGCTGGAAGAGGTCGACGCCGACGGTAACCGGCTGAAGATCCACCGGACCTGATGCCTCCCGGAGCGCGGCGCCGCGAGCGCTGCCTCGAGTCGCGTTACAGCCAGTAGACGACGACGTAAAGCCCGAGCCACACCACGTCGACGAAGTGCCAGTACCAGGCGGCGCCCTCGAACGCGAAGTGGTGGTCCGGCTTGAAGTGGCCGCGCATCAGCCGCACCGTGACGACCGTCAGCATGATGGCGCCGATCAGCACGTGGCAGCCGTGGAAGCCGGTCAGCATGAAGAACGTCGAACCGAAGATGCCGGAGGACAGCTTCAGGTTGAACTCGCTGTAGGCGTGCGTGTATTCCATCGCCTGGACGCCGACGAACGAGAAGCCGAGCAGCAGCGTGACGAGCAGCCACGCGATGGCCTTGCCGCGCAGCCCTTCGCGCAGCGCGTGGTGCGCGACCGTCAGCGTGAAGCCGGAGCTCACGAGCAGGATCGTGTTGATCGTCGGGACCGGCCAGGGCTGGATCTTCGTGAACGTCTCGACGGTCCCGGCCGGCCCGGCATTGGGCCAGGTGGCGCCGAAGTCGGGCCACAGCAGCCGATGGTCGAAGTCCCCGAGCATCGGCATCGAGATGTTGCGGGCGTAGAACAGCGCGCCGAAGAACGACGCGAAGAACATCACCTCGGAGAAGATGAACCAGCTCATCCCCCAGCGGAACGAGACGTCGACGTCGCGGCCGTAGCTGCCGTGTTCCGACTCCGACGCGACGACGCCGAACCAGCCGAATAGCATGTAGACGAGGACCACGAAGCCGGCGAGCAGCGGCGCGAGGCCGAGCTGGTTGTGGTTGATCGTGATCGCCGCGCCGAACATCGTGAGGAGCATCGCGATGCTGCCGACCATCGGCCAGTTCGACGGCTGCGGCACGAAGTAGCGGTGGCCGACTGCAGCTTGATTCCCCGACATGTCTTCTCCCTGGTTACCCGGACGGCGGCCGGATGCGCCGCCCGACCTCAATGGCGGACCACGATCCGGACGATCATGATCAGCGTGAATACGAACAAGGCGGCCCCGGCGATCCCCATCAGGACCACATAGACCGGATTCAGCCGCGCGGCGTCGCGCGCGTAGTCGCCGCGCTTGCGAACGCCGAAGAACGACCAGAACACCGCGCTCGCGGTCTCGGTGAACGACAGTGGCCGCTGCAGCGCCGGCGTCTCCGCCGCGCCGGGCGCCTCGTCGCCGGGCCGCTCGTCGCCGCCGCTCATCCGGGCCCCCCGCTGCCGCTCCCACGGTCGGCCATCGGGATCTCGAAGAACGTGTACGACAGCGTGATCTCGCCGACGTCCTTCGGCAGGTCCCGGTCGACGAAGAAGACGACCGGGAAGCGGCGCGACTCGTTGGCTCCGAGGCGCTGCTGCGAGAAGCAGAAGCACTGCAGCTTGTGGAAGTGGTCCGCGGAGGACCGCGGCGCATAGCTGGGGATCGCCTGGCCGCTCATCGCCCGGCCCTGCAGGTTGACGAGTTCGTACTCGACCGTGACCAGTTCGCCCGGATGGACGTCGAGGTGCGCGACGAGCGGCCGGAAGCGCCACGGTCCCTGCCGGTTGGCGTCGAAGACCACCGTCACCTCGCGGGTCGGGTCCACCTGCGAGTTGCGCGCCATCGCTTCGGCGGCCGGATCGCGGCCCGTCAGCAGGTTCACGCCGGTGACCTCGCAGATCTTCCGGTAGAGCGGGATCAGTGCCCAGCCGAAGCCGAACATGATCGCCGTGACGACGAGCAGCTTGCGCAGCGTGGACCGGTTCTCGAGCAGGCGGTGCACCATGGCGGGCAAGCGCGCGGGGTCAGGCCGGCAACAGCCAATGGCGGAGGATCACGCCGGCGAAGAAGGCGAGCGCGACCGTGGCCAGGACGAGCCCGGTGCGGCGGTTGCGGGCCTTCTCGTCGGACGTCGGCATCGTCATCCTGCTCTGATTCGGAACGGCGCGGAGCCCGTCACTTGACCTGCGGCGGCGTCTCGAACGTATGGAACGGCGCCGGGGAGGCCACGGTCCATTCCAGGCCGCCGTCCTGCGCGCCCCACGGGTTGTCCGACGCCTTCGGGCCGCCCTTGATGCACTTCAGCACGCCCCACAGGAACAACAGCTGCGACAGGCCGAATCCGAAGGCGCCGATCGACGCGACCATGTTGAAATCGGCGAACTGCATCGGGTAGTCGGCATAGCGCCGCGGCATGCCGGCGAGCCCGAGGAAGTGCATCGGGAAGAACGTCACGTTGAAGAAGACGATCGAAAGCCAGAAGTGCCACTTGCCGAGCGACTCGTCGTACATGTGGCCGGTCCACTTCGGCAGCCAGTAGTAGGTGCCGGAGAACAGCGCGAACAGCGAGCCGGCGACCAGGACGTAGTGGAAGTGTGCGACGACGTAGTAGGTGTCCTGCAGCTGGATGTCGATCGGCGCCATCGCGCAGATGAGCCCGGTGAAGCCGCCCATCGTGAACACGAACAGGAAGCCGACCGCGAAGAGCATCGGCGTCTCGAACGTCAGCGAGCCGCGCCACATCGTCGCGAGCCAGTTGAACACCTTCACGCCGGTCGGCACGGCGATCAGCATCGTTGCGTACATGAAGAACAGCTGGCCCGTCACCGGCATCCCGGTCGTGAACATGTGATGGGCCCAGACGATGAACGAGAGGATCGCGATCGAGGCCGTGGCGTAGACCATCGAGGCATAGCCGAACAGCGGCTTGCGCGAGAACGTCGGGATCACCGCCGAGACGATGCCGAAGGCCGGCAGGATCATGATGTAGACCTCCGGGTGCCCGAAGAACCAGAAGATGTGCTGGAACATCACCGGGTCGCCGCCGCCGGCGGCATTGAAGAAGCTGGTGCCGAAATGGCGATCGGTCAGCGTCATCGTGATCGCGCCGGCGAGCACCGGCATCACGGCGATCAGCAGGTAGGCGGTGATCAGCCACGTCCAGCAGAACAGCGGCATCTTCATCAGCGTCATCCCCGGCGCCCGCATGTTGAGGATCGTCGTGATGATGTTGATCGAACCCATGATCGAGCTTGCGCCCATGATGTGCAGCGCGAAGATCCCCATGTCCATGCCCGGGCCCATCTGGACCGTGAGCGGCGCGTAGATGGTCCAGCCCGCCGCCGGCGCCCCGCCGGGCGCGAAGAACGAGGCGACGAGCAGCAGCGCGGCGGGCGGCAGCAGCCAGAAGCTGAAGTTGTTCATCCGCGCGAACGCCATGTCCGGCGCGCCGATCTGCAGCGGCACCATCCAGTTCGCGAAGCCGACGAAGGCCGGCATGATCGCGCCGAAGACCATGATCAGCCCGTGCATCGTCGTGAGCTGGTTGAAGAATTCCGGCTCGAACAGCTGCAGGCCGGGCTGGAAGAGCTCGCTGCGGATGCCCAGCGCGAGGACGCCGCCGGTAAAGAACATCGTCAGGCTGAACCACATGTACATCGTCCCGATGTCCTTGTGGTTGGTCGCGTAGAGCCAGCGGCGCCAGCCATGCGGGTGATCGTGGTCGTGGTCGTCGGCGTGGACGTGGCCACCGACCTTGTCTGGGGTGACGGCGCTCATTCGGGCTCCTTGGCGAGGCGTGACGTTCCGTTCGTCCCTGCGGGACCGTTACCGTTGGCCGGCGGCTACTGGCGGGCCGACTTGACTTCGGCGGGCTGGATCACCTCGCCGGTCGCGTTCGACCAGTTGTTCCGCGTGAAGGTGATCGCGGCCGCGATGTCGGTGTCGCTCAGCGCCTTCCACGACGGCATCACGTTCTTGCCGGCGAGGACGAGGTGGATCTGCCCCTCCTTCGGACCGAGCACGACCGGGCTGCCGTCGAGCGCCGGGAAGGCGCCGGGCACGCCCTTGCCCGTGGGCTGATGGCACGCCTGACAGTTGGCGGCATAGACCTTCGCACCGCGATCCTTCAGGTCGGCGAGCGTCCAGACCTTGTTCGGATCCTCCGCGGCGGCGAGCATGGCCTTCTTCTTGCCGTCGACCCAGTGCGTGTAGTCTTCCTGCGACACGACCTTCACGACGATCGGCATGAAGGCGTGGTTCCGACCGCACAACTCGACGCACTGCCCGCGGTAGGTGCCGATCTGCTCGGCCTTGAACCAGGTGTCGCGGACGTAGCCGGGGATCGCGTCCTGCTTGACGCCGAACGCCGGGATCGTCCACGAGTGGATCACGTCCTCGGCCGTCGTGATCAGGCGGACCTTCCTGTCGACCGGGACGACGAGCTCGTTGTCGACCTCGATCAGGTAGGTCTTGTTGGCCTTCCGCGCCGCATCGTTGCCGCCGTCGATCTGGTCGCGCGGCGTCGCCAGCGTCGAGATGAAGGAGATCCCCTCGCCGTCGCCCTTGAGGTAGTCGTAGCCCCACTTCCACTGGTAGCCGGTGACCTTGATCGTCAAGTCGGCGTTGCTCGTGTCCTTCATCGCGACGACGGTTCCGGTCGCCATCGCCGCCATGCCGATCACGATCACGAGCGGCACGGCGGTCCACGCGATCTCGACGGCGGTACTCTCGTGGAAGTTCGCCGGAACGTGCCCCTTCGACTTGCGGTGGGCGTAGATCGAATAGAACATCACGCCGAAGACGGCGACGAAGATGACGGTGCAGATGCCCAGCATCATCCAATGCAGCCAGTTGATCTGGCGCGCAATCTCGGTCACGGGCGGCGCGAGGTTGTAGCGGCTCTGGATCGCGGCGGCCGGCGCCGCCAGCGCGACGGCGGTGGCCGCGGCGACCAGGGAGGTGATCGGCTTCTGCGGCGCGGGCAGTTTCATGGCTCTCCTGTCTCGACTTGCGTCTTCGCGTCTTTGTCGTGTCCGGTGGGCCGTCGCCGTGCCCGCCGGGGCGTTTCGTTGTTGCCTACCTGCTTCGATGCTCATCGCGGCGCGGCCCGGGACCGCAGCGCGATGCGCAACTCGTGCGCCAGCTGCAGGCGCCGCGCCTCGTGCGCATGGCGCCCGACCTCGACCTGCTCGCCGCGGCTCGCGAGCAGCACGCGGGTGCGCGCCCCCAGCCCGCGAACGGCCTCGACCTCGACCCGCGTCCACGCGGCGACGAAGCGCCACTCGCGGCAGCCGCTGCCGTCGTGGCGGGCAACCGACAGCCAGGTGCCGTCGAGGTCGATGCACTCGGAGTCGACGGCGTGGCGCGCATAGGCCACGAACGCGACGCCGAGGGCGACGAGTTCCGCTCCGACGAAGGGCAGCACCAGCCACAGGCCGCAGGCGGCGAACCCGAGCGCGACGCCCGCCGACACGACGACGATCGACGCCAGGACCCCGGCCAGCTGCCGCGGACTGGCCGAGCAGTTGCGCTTGACGATCCACCTCTCGCCGGCCGCCGCCAGGTCACCGGAGTTCGATCCAGCCCCCGCCACGACCGCGGTTGCGTCACGCCGCATCGCTCAGCTTGCCCCATGTCAAAGCCGCGGGGATTATAGGTGCCTTGACCCGGCGCGCCAAACGAGACCTATTTATCTCGCGATCGGTGCAGCCCGGCGCGCAGCGCGTCGACCGGAAACGTCGCGACGGCTTCGCGCGGCGGGCGTGGAGCCTGCTTCCAGGCATGGCCGTAGGCGACTTCGAACGTCAGGGCGATCCGGCCTTCGCGGTCGCGCATGTCGTCGAGCGCCGAGCGCAGCGCGCGCGCGGACCGCCCGGACGGAAGCCCGGCCGCGCGGTCGTCGCGCGGGTTGCCCCCCAACGCGCGCACCTCGGCGAGGAGGTCTCCCGCCGAACGGTACGTCAGGCGGAGGACCTCGACATCCATCACCGGCGTGGAGAAGCCGCTCGCCACCAGCATGTCGCCGAAATCGTGCATGTCGACAAAGGGCATCGGGACGGCCCGCAGGCCGGCGCGAACGCAGGCGGCCCTGAGTTCCTTGAGCGTATCGGGGCCGAAACTGGAGAACATGACGAGCCCGCCTTCGCGCAGCACGCGGTGCCACTCGGGAAACACCGTGTGCGGCGCCGGATGCCAGTTCAGTACGAGATTGGAATACAGCAGGTCCACCGTCGCACGACCGATCGGCAGGCTGCCGGCCTCGGCGCATGCGACGAGGGCTCGTGCCCTGCGCTGCAGCCGGCGCCGCCACGCCGCCGCCCAGCCGCCGGCGGGTCCGCCGGCTGCCTCGAGCATCGCCGGAGCGACGTCGAGGCCGACCCAGGTCGCCCGCGGATAGCGCTGCAGTAGCGGCAGGCGCTCGTCGCCGCGGCCGCAGCCGACGTCGAGTATCCATTGCGGGTCGATCCGGATGATCGCCAGCCGCTCGCGCAGGCGCCGGCCGACCTCGCGCAGGATCGCATCGTGCGCCTCGAGGCGCCCCGCACGACGCTGGAACTGGCCGCGAACCGTCTCGATGCGCGCCGGGATCCGCGGCGGATCGACGATCGACGGTGTCAGCGCCGAAGTGCCTGGGCCGAGGGGCATGGACCGATGCGCATGGGAACAGACTCTCGCTGCAGGATCTCGGGATTCGAGCGGACGTCGAGCGGACGTCGAGCGCCTGCGAGCGCCGCGCGAAAGTCCGAGGTCCGGGTCGCCGGCGTCGCCCAAGTATAGGCTGGGCGCCATGCTGCCGATCCGGAGCCTGTCGATCCGGGGCCTTCGGCCCTCGCCGTGGGCGGCGTGGCGCCCCTTGCCGCGCCGCGCCGCATGCCTCGCCTGCGGCATCGCGCCGGGCGATCCGTTCTGCGGCGGTTGCGCCGACGACTTCGTGCCCGCGGGCGCCGTCCGCTGCCCGCGGTGCGCCGTGTCGCTCGCCGTGCCTGCGCCGGCGGGCTGCGGCGCCTGCCTCGCACGGCCGCCGCGATTCGACGCCACGATGGTGCTGGGCGACTATCGGCCGCCTTTGAGCGTGATGGTTCGGGCGCTGAAGTCCGGGGCGCGCCTCGACGTCGGCGCCGCGCTGGGGCACCTGCTCGCGACCCGTGCCGCGGGGCGCGTTGCGCCCGGCGCGTGGGTCGTCCCGGTACCGCTTGCGGACGACCGACTGCGCCGGCGCGGATTCAACCAGGCGCTCGAGATCGCGCGACCCGTCGCGCGCTCGCTTCGCCTACCGCTCGTACCGGAAGCCGTCGTGCGCCGCAAGCCGGGCCGGCCGCAACAGGGTCTCGATCGCCGGCAGCGTCGCGCGAATGTCCGCGGAGCCTTTGCCGCCACGCTCGATCTCGACAGGCGCGACCTCGTGCTCGTCGACGACGTCATGACGACCGGCGCCACGCTGGACGCGCTGGCCGAGGCGGTGCGCGAGCGCGGCGCCCGTCGCATCACGATCCTGGCCCTCGCGCGAACGACCTGACGCGTTCCGCCGGCGCCGCGGCCGTGCAGAATGCGGCCTCGCCCGTTCACGGCGCCCGCGGCCGGCGGGCGCGCCGCCGATGTTCCACGTCGTCCTCGTCGAACCGCAGATCCCGCCGAACACCGGCAACGTGATCCGGCTGTGCGCGAACACCGGCGCGCGGCTGCACCTCGTCGAGCCGCTCGGCTTCAAGCTCGACCACGCGAAGATGCGGCGCGCCGGCCTCGATTACCACGAGTTCGCGCGCATCGACGTCCATGCCGACTTCGCCGCGCTGCAGGCGACGCTGCGGCCGGATCCGGACCGCTGCTTCGCGTTCACGTCGCACGGGCCGGCGACGCTGGCCGATGCCGCCTTCCGCGGCGGCGACTGGCTCGTCTTCGGGTCGGAAACCCGCGGGCTGTCGCCGGAGGTGCTGTCGCGATTCCCGGATTCGCGACGGCTGCGGATCCCGATGCGGCCCGGAAACCGCAGCCTGAATCTTTCGAACGCCGTCGCCGTCGTCGTCTACGACGCATGGCGGCAGTGCGGGTACGACGGCCGGGTCTGAGCCGAGCGACGCGGTCCGCGCGGGTGCGCCGCGCGTCAGGCGCGGTCCAGGTCGTGAGCAAGCGCCGACGGCGGTGGCGGCCGGCCGCGGCGCTCCTGCAAGCGATCGAGCAGCGCCGCAGGATCGCGCTCGACCAGCAGCAGGTCGCGGTGCGGCGCCCGGACGAAGCCCTCGTCGACCGCGTGCCGCACGAAGTCGAGGAGCCGGTCGAAATAGCCGTCGACATTGAGGACACCCACCGGCTTCGCCTGCAGCCCGAGCTGCAGCCACGTGACCATCTCGAACGTCTCGTCGAACGTGCCGTAGCCGCCCGGCAGCACGACGAATGCGTCGGAACGTTCCGCCATCGTCCGCTTGCGCGTGTGCATCGAGTCGACGACGACGAGTTCGGTCAGCGCCTGGTGGGCGACCTCCGGCCGCATCAGGTGGCGCGGAATGACCCCCACGACGCCGCCCCCGGCAGCGAGTGCCGCGTCGGCGACGGCCCCCATCATCCCGACGTGGCCGCCGCCATAGACCGTTGCGATGCCGCGCCGCGCGAGCGTCGCGCCCAGCGCGCGAGCCGCTTCCACGTAGGCGTCGCGGCGGCCCGGCTGCGAGCCGCAGAACACCGCGACGGCGCGCAGCGGGTCCGGCATCGCGTCGCGCGTCATCCGGGGCCCGGAACGAGCGTCTCGGCGCGCGGATCGCGCGCCAGCAGCCGCTCGACCGCCGACCGCGGCACGAGTCGGCCGTCGATCACCGCGGACACGGCTTCGGAGACCGGCATGTCCACGCCGGCTTCCCGGGCTCGCGCGACGACGGCCGGCGCGCTGCGGACCCCTTCGGCGACGTGTCCGATCTGCGCGAGGGCCTCCGCCAGCGGAACGCCGCGGCCCAGCATCAGCCCGACCTGCCGGTTGCGCGACAGGTCGCCGGTGCAGGTGAGGATGAGGTCGCCGACGCCCGCGAGGCCCATGAACGTCTCGAGGCGCGCGCCCAGCGCGACGCCGAGGCGCGCGACTTCCGCCAGCCCGCGCGTGATCAGCGCGGCGCGCGCGTTGAGACCGAGGTCCAGCGCATCGCTGATGCCGGTGGAAATGGCGATGACATTCTTCAGCGCGCCGGCGACCTCGACGCCGACGACGTCTTCGGTCGAGTAGATTCGCAGCGCACCCCCGTGGAAAACCGCCGTCGCGCGCTCGCGCACCACGGCGGCGCCCGCGACCGTCAACGCGGCCGGCAGGCCCAGCGCCACCTCCTGCGCGAAGCTGGGTCCGCTCAAGGGGCCGGCCGGATGCCGCCCGAGCCGCTCGGCGACGACCTGGTGAGGCAAGCGGGCGCCGTCGCGATCGAATCCCTTGCAGAGCCAGACCACCGGCGGCAACGCGGCCCGGCGCGCCAGCGCATCCACGGTGGCCGCCAGCGCGGCGACCGGCGTCGCGATCACGACGAGGCCGTCGCGCGCGGCATCGACCGCCGCGCCGAAGTCGGCGGTGACGGATACGCGCGGCGGGATCGCGACTCCCGGAAGATAGCGGCGGTTTTCGCGCGCCGCGCCGATCGCGCCCGCCTGTGCCGGGTCGCGTGCCCACAGCAGCACGTCGTGCCGCGCCGCAAGCACGCAGGCCGCAGCCGTGCCCCACGCCCCGGCACCCAGGACCGCGACCCGGAACGCGCAGGCGTGCACGCCGCCCCTACTGGCGCGTTTCGGTGGGCGGCGTACCGCCGGCCGCCTTCAGTTGCGCCGACCGCTGCTGATAGAGCGCCTCGAAGTTGATCTCGGCGAGGTGCATCGGCGGCAGGCCGGTGCGGTTCAACAGGTCGGCGACATTGGCGCGCAGGTACGGATAGATGATGCCGGGGCAGACGACGCCGAGGATCGGCTCCAGCTGCTCCGCCGGGACCTGGCGGATCTCGAAGATGCCGGCCTGCTTCGCCTCGACCAGGAACAGCGTCTTGCCCTTGACGCGCGCGGTCGTGGTGACGCGCACCGCAACCTCGTAGATGCCGTCGACGACCGTTTCATGGCCGACGTCGAGCTGGACCTCGACCTGCGGCGCCTCCTGGTCCAGGAAGATCTGCGGCGCGTTCGGCAGCTCGAGCGAGGCATCCTTCAGGTAGACCCGCTGCAGCTGGAACGTCGGGGCCTGCGGGTTCGTTGCGGTCGGCGCCGCGGGGGTCGCCGCATTGTTGCCGTCGGACATGGAATTCCTTCATCGAGCCCTTCGCGCGTCGTCGCGGACCCGGGCGGAGTTGTTGGGCGGCGGCCGCGGCCTGCGCAACCGCCGGTGGATGGTACGTCCCTTCCAGCACTTGCCGACGCGGCGTGGCCGCGCGGACAGCTCCTATTCGCCGACGCTGTCCGGCGCCCCGCGATCCGGCCCGCGCCCCTGCAGCAGCCCGACCAGCCCGCCCGCGCGGTCGAGCGCCGCGAGGTCGTCATAGCCGCCGACGTGCCGGGCGCCGATGTAGATCTGCGGCACGGTCCGGCGCCCGGACCGCTCGATCATCTCGGCCCGCCGCTCCGGCTGCAGGTCGACCCGGATCTTGACGATCGAGGCGACGCCGCGCGCCTTCAGCAGCGCCTCGGCGCGCACGCAATACGGGCACGTGCCGGTCGCGTACATCACGACGTCCGCGGGCTCGCCCCCCTCCGCCTGGCCTGGTTCCGCCATCGCGTCGCCTCAGGACTTCAGCGGCAGGCCGGCCTCGCGCCATGCGGCGAGCCCGCCCTCGAGCACGTACACCTCGGCAAGGCCGGCGGCGCGCAGCCGCGCGGCCGCCCGCGGCGCGCGGCCGCCGCCATTGCAGAAGACGATCACGGGCCGTTCCTTGCGCAGTTCGGCCGCCCGCTTGTCGATCTCGCCCAGCGGGATGTTGCGGGCGTTCGGCAGCGAGGCCGCGCCGTATTCGCCCGCCTCGCGGACGTCGACGACCTGCGCGTTGCGCGCGTTGATGAGCTGCGTGGCCTGCAGCGTCGAGAGCGCCGGCCCGCCCGCGCGGCTGCGCAGCATCGGCCAGGCGAGCAGCGCGCCGCTGACGACGGCGGCGGCGATCAGGAAATAGTTGTCAAGTAGGAATTGCATCGCATCCGGGCCGGGGCGGGGGCCGACCGGCAAGTAAACGGCGGATTATAAAATCTTCGGCGCCGAGCCCGCCCGACGTGGGCTACGAAAGGACCGATTCCGATGAGCTCGTTCAAGCTGGTACTTCTGCGCCACGGCGAAAGCCAGTGGAACCTGGAAAACCGTTTCACCGGGTGGACCGACGTCGACCTGACGGAGAACGGCCGGCGCGAGGCGGAGGCGGCCGGCGCGCTGCTCAAGCGCGAGGGCTACGAGTTCGACATCGCCTACACGTCGGTCCTGCGACGCGCCATCCGCACGCTGTGGCTGACCCTCGACGCGATGGACCGGATGTGGATCCCGGTCCTGCACTCGTGGCGCCTGAACGAGCGGCACTACGGGGCCCTCCAGGGGCTCGACAAGTCGGAGACGGCGGCGAAGTTCGGCGAACAGCAGGTCCTCGTCTGGCGACGGGCGTACGCGATCGCGCCGGATCCGCTGACCCCGGGCGATCCGCGCTGGCCGGGAAACGACCCGCGGTACGTCCACCTCAAGCCGGACGAGATCCCGGCGACGGAGTGCCTGAAGGACACCGTTGCGCGCGTCGTGCCGTTCTGGAACGATTCGATCGCGCCGGCGATCCGGCGCGGACGCCGGGTCCTCGTCGCGGCGCACGGCAACTCGCTGCGCGCGCTGGTCAAGCACCTCGACGGCGTCTCCGACGACGACATCGTCGGCCTCAACATCCCCACGGCCCGCCCGCTCGTCTACGAGCTCGACGCCGACCTGCGCCCGACGAAGCACTACTACCTCGGCGACCCGGAGGAGATCGCGCGCGCGATGGCCGCCGTGGCGGCGCAGGGCAAGGCGAAGAAGGGCTGACGCCGCCTTGCTCGCGCCTTCCTGGCTTGCCCGCCGCGGCGGCCGGCACGTCGCGCCGGCGCTGCTCGCCGCCCTGCTTGCGGCGAGCACGCCGCCGATGTCGGCGACCGCGGCCGACGATGACGCGGCGACGCCGGCCGCCGCGCCGCGCCGCGCTCCGCATTCGTCCGGCCGCGCCACGCGGGCGCCGGCCGGCGGCGCCCGCGGAAGTTCCCGCGGCGCGGACCGGCCGACCGCCGCGGACGAGAGCGGCGGCGGACCGGCGTCGCCGCAGAAGCAGCGCAAGCTGCAGGACCAGCAGCGCGAGCTGCAGGCCCGGCTGGCACGCACGAAAAAGAACCTCGCCGAGGCCGAGGCCGCGCATTCCGAGGCCAGCGACGCGCTGGCCGAGTCCGAAACGGCCATATCCTCGGCGAATCGCCGCCTGCACGAGCTTGCGGCGGAGCGCAGCGGGGTCGAACGGCAGCTCGCCGACGTCCGGCAACGGCAACGCGCCGCCACATCGCGCCAGGGCGAGCAGCAGCAGCGGCTCGCGGGGCTGCTGCAGGCCCTGCTGGTCGCGGGCGGCGGTGCCGGCGAAGCGCTTCCGGGCGCGCCGCAGGAACTGGAGCGCGATGGCGCCCTCGGCTTTACGGGCTACCTCGTTTCGGATCGGGTCCATGCGATCGGCGAGCTGCAGGATCGTCGCGTCGAACTGGCGGCGCTGGAACAGGAGGCGCACGGGCGACAGGACGAGCTCGCGCGGATCGCCGCCGACGAGCGCCGCAATCGCGGCCAGCTGGTCAGGGAGCAGGACGCGCGCCGCAGGACGCTGGCCTCGCTGTCACGCCAGATCGCGGACCAGCGCCGCTCCGTCGCGAGCCTCGAGCGCGACGAACAGCGTCTCGGCAACCTGATCCAGCAGCTGGCGCGCGCCCTTGCCGAGCCACCGCGCCGAGCACCGCCGCGGTCGCCGGGCGCGACCGGGAGCGCGCCCGCTCCGGTTCCGGCGCCGTCATTCGAACCGCCCGCCGGCGCCGGCCTGGGGGCGCTGCGCGGCAAGCTGCGCCTCCCGGTGGCGGGCGAGATCGTGGCGCGATTCGGATCGGCGCGGCGGACGGAGGACGGCGAGGCGGAATCCGGCGCGCCGAGCTGGAAAGGGGTATTCCTCCGCGCCGCAAGCGGTGCCGAAGTCCATGCGATCGCCGCCGGTCGCGTGGTATTCGCCGATTGGCTTAGGGGTTTCGGCAATCTCATGATCATCGACCACGGCGAGGGCTTCATCTCGGTCTACGGCAACAACGAATCGCTGCTGCACAGCGCAGGCGAACGGGTTGCCGCCGACGAGGTCATCGCAACGGTCGGCAGTACCGGCGGCAGCGCGGAATCGGGCCTATACTTTGAATTGCGATACGGGGGTCGGCCGTTCGATCCCCTGGCGTGGGCCGTCGCGCGATAGTCCTTGCGGGCTGCCCGTCGGGGCACGGCGCGTCGCCACGTAAACCGGAGGTTGCATGAGCAGTCGTTGGCGCAGTTGGGGTCTGGTGGCCATCGGCGTGGTCGCGGGCATCTCGACGAGCTTCGGATTTGCGGCCTATGCGTTCCGCGATGCCAGCGGCCCGATCCCGCTCGACGAGCTGCGGCAGTTCAGCGAAGTCTTCGGCGCGATCAAGACGAATTACGTCGAATCGGTCGAGGACAAGAAGCTGCTGCAGGAGGCGATCTCCGGGATGCTCTCCGGCCTCGACCCGCATTCGCAGTTCCTCGACGCCGATGCGTTCAAGGACCTGCAGGTGCAGACGCAGGGCGAATTCGGCGGGCTCGGCATCGAGGTCGGATCGGAAGACGGCGCGATCAAGGTGATCACCCCGATCGACGACACGCCGGCCGCGCGCGCCGGCGTCCTCGCCGGGGACATCATCGTCAAGATCGACGACAAGCTCACCCGCGGGATGAACCTCGCCGACGCGATCAAGCTGATGCGCGGCAAGCCCAATACGCCGATCTCGCTCACGATCGCGCGCAAGGGCAATCCGGAACCGGTCGAGATCCGGATGATGCGCGACATCATCCGGGTTGCCTCGATCAAGTCGCGCATGGTGGAGCCGGGCTACGGCTACGTGCGCATCACGAACTTCCAGGACCGCACGGTCGACGATCTCGTCAAGAACATCGGCCAGCTCTACAAGCAGGGGCCGCTGAAGGGGCTCGTGCTCGACCTGCGCAACGATCCGGGGGGCCTGTTGCACGCGGCGGTCGGCGTCTCCGCGACGTTCCTGCAGCCGAAGGTGCTGGTCGTGTCGACCGACGGCCGCACCGAGGACGCGAAGCGCCGCTACGTCGCCGCGCCGTCCGACTACCAGAGGTCGCGCGGCGATGACATCCTCGCGAAGCTGCCGAAGGAGATCAAGTCGGTGCCGATGGTCGTGCTCGTCAACGGCGCCAGCGCCTCGGCCTCGGAGATCGTCGCCGGCGCGCTGCAGGACCACAAGCGAGCGACGCTGATGGGCACGCAGACGTTCGGCAAGGGCTCGGTGCAGACGATCATCCCGATCCGCAACGATCCGGACAACCCGGCGGCCATCAAGCTCACGACGGCGCGCTACTTCACGCCGAGCGGCCGCTCGATACAGGCCCAGGGGATCAAGCCGGACCTGATCGTCGACGACACGGCGGACGGCAACTTCGCTGGCCTGAGCGTCCGCGAGGCGGACCTGGCGCACCACCTGCAGAACTCGATGCAGCCGGACGCCGACAAGGATTCGGAAAACCACGGCGATGCGCACACGGTATCGAACAAGGCGCGCTACGAGCCGGGTAGCCCCGAAGATTTCCAGCTGAAGCAGGCGATCAACCAGCTGAAGGGCCTTCCGGTCGAACTCGCGAAGCCGCAGGAGAGCGTCGCCGCGACGACGACCAAGCCGGCGGCCGGCAACAGCAAGCCCTGACCGGGGAGCATGCGCGGGCCGGCGCCCGAGCGCCGGCGGCGCACCGCCGGCAACTGCCGCCATTCGGCCGCCCCGTCACGATGCGGCCGCCGCGGCGAATGATCGAAGGTCCGGCGGCAAGCCCAGATGGGCCATGAACGAGCCGTCGGCGCGCTCGGCCAACAGCAGCGGTGTCGCGGGCAGGCCTGAGGCGAGGACCGAAAGCAACGCGTTGTTGGCGGCGATCGCCTCGCGCAGCGGGCCCGGCGGCACGATGGGCGCGAGCGACCCACGCTGCGCGGCGGCCAGCGCATGCGGCCGGTCCGCGGCCAGCAGGATTGCCGCGGCGAAGCCGAGCGACGAACGGCCGATCAGCGCGACCGGAATCCAGCGAACCCGAAGCGTGCCGGCATCGACCAGCGGACGCGATTCGTCGTAGAGGCGGGCGCAGAAGGCGCAGTCCAGGTCGATGAACGCGGACACGAGCGGCCCGCCACGGCCTTCGACAAAGCTCGCGCTTCGCCCGAGCGCGCGGCGCAGCGCGGCAGCCGTCAACGGCGGTCGCGCCGGAATCGGCGGCGCCAGGCCATGGCCGGGCTTGAGCGGTCCTTCGACGTGCGAGGGATTCGGGTCCGTCACCTCGAGCCGGCGTGGTTGCGGTTCGGACGGCACGTCCGGTTCGATCGACGCACCGGAAGCGGACGACGGCGCCGAATGGACGCCGGCGGTGACCGCGGGCAGCGGCCAGACATAGACGGCCCCGGCCCATGTGTTCACCACAAAAAGCGCGGCGGCGGCGCAGCCACGCATGCGGCTCGTCTCGGGGGCGGGGAAACGACGCGAGCGCGATTCGGCGGCGCCCGCTGCAACGTCGTCCAGGCGCATCAACCCTCCCTCGTCACGCCGGACCGCGGCATCGCGTAGGGCTGCGGTAGGGGCTGCGCGCGCGCCAAGGCCAGCCCGAACGCGAGCGTGGCGCCCGCCAAGGCGCGGAGAATCATCGTCGCCACGATGCCGGTGCCGGATGCGACCGCCAGCACGAGAACGGCGGCTGCGAGGACACCGAAGGCTCCGGACGGTTCGGCGACCGGTCCGCCGGCGGCTTCGGCCGGCGCGCTCCACGGCACGCCCGTGTCGGGATCGGGACGATCCGGGTCGCGGGCATCGAGGAGATCGCGTCCGGTACGCGAGGGTCCAAGCGGCGCGAAGGAGGCGCGGGTGAGTGGCGCGCGGCGCATCGCGCGCATCACGCGCGCCACGTAGGGCTCGTTGTCGACGGCGACATTGCCGGCGTTGTAGGCCCCGATCGCACGCTCCCACGCGAGTTGCGTGTCGCCGTAGATTGCGCGTGCACGAGCAAGAAATTCGGCGAGGATCGTCCGCGCGAGTTGCTGCTGTACGCCGGGATCGAAGATCGTGGCGAGGCCAACGCCCTGCCTTCGGAGCTGGATCGTATTGATCTGGTAGAGGCCGAGATCCAGGTTGTGGCCCTGGCCCAGGCGGATTGCCGCGACCTGCTCCGCCTCGGCGCGGCTGGACAGCTGGATCGATTGGCCCGAGGAGTTGTCGAAGATCGTCCACGGACGACCCGCCGATTCGACCTGCTCGATCGCCGCCAGCACGTCGTCGACCTGCAGCGGATCGACGGCCGCGGCGATCGCGACGATCGGCAGGCCCAGCGCCATGCCCAGCGGGATGCAACGCACGGGGCAAGGCGGCGTAGCGAGCCGGCAGCTGAGCACGAACGCGACGATGCGCGGTGTTCCGCGAGACGTCACGGCGCGGCGGTTGGCGCCACCGCCGTGGGACGCTGCGATGCGACCTGCGGTCCGCGTGGCGACGCGGCCCGGCCAAGCGCCACCAGGATGAAATGCCGGATTTCCCGGCCGCGCTCGTGACGCGGCAACCCGCGAAGAAAATCGTCGAGGCCGGGTTCCGCCGCGGCGTCGACGAATACGCGACGGATCATCGGCCGCGTCGCCTGGCGCGCAAGTTCCGCTCCCTGGAGCGCGGACGTCGTGGCCGGCGCCGCCGCGACGACCGGGGGCGCCACGGCACGCCCGGTCGCGACCCGCCACCCCGCCCGCAGCCATGCGGCGAGCATGGCGCTATGGCGACGATCGGGGTAGGCGGAGAGTGCGCCGATGATCCGCTTGTCGGTCCGCGGATCGAACGACAGCTTGGCGATGGCTCGCCGGATCGGGGCCGCGGAGCCCAGGGCGGGGCGCGGTGGCTCTCCCGTGGTCCGCGCAACAGAAGGTGACGGCGGGGCGGCAAGTGTCGGCATGGCGGGCGGCACATCGAGTTGACGTGCAGCCAGTCTGCCGGCCGAGGCCTGCCCCGGCACTACCGGGGCCGGGAGTCGGGATCGTGCGGCGCGCGGGTGCGGCGCGGCGCGCGCCGCTCAGTCGCCGTAGAGCTTCTGCTTCATTTCCCGCCGCTGCTGCGCCTCGAGCGACAGCGTCGCCGTCGGCCGCGCGAGCAGGCGCGGAATCCCGATCGGATCTCCGGTCTCCTCGCAGAACCCGTAGTCGCCGCCGTCGATGCGCGCAAGCGAGGCCTGGACCTTCTTCAACAGCTTCCGCTCGCGGTCGCGGGTGCGCAGCTCGAGGGCGTGCTCCTCCTCGATCGTCGCGCGATCCGCCGGGTCCGGCACGATGACCGTTTCGCGCAGGTGCTCCGTCGTCTCGTCGGCGTTGGCAAGCAGTTCGCGCTCGAGCCGTTGCAGGCGATGCCGGAAGAACGCGAGCTGGTCGGCGTTCATGTAGTCGGCCTCGGGCATCTTCAGCAGCTGCTCCTCGGTCGGCAGCGGCCGCCCGTTGATGACGACGGGCTCCTCGCTGCGCGTCGCCGAGCGGATGGTCAGGTACTCGTGCGCCGCCGCGATGTCCTTCGGGTCGGCGACCGGGCGCGCCGGCACGGTGCGCGGGGGAATCGGCGGGGCGACCGAAGTCGCCGCGGCCGCCGGCGTGGCCTCGATGCGCGTCGTCGCCACGACGCCCACCGCCGGCGCGCCGCGATTGGCCGCGCGTGGCGCGGCGGGCGTCGCCGCCGCCTTCGCCGGCGCGGCGGACTTCGTCTCGGCACCGCGCGCCGGCTTCGCCGGCGTCTTGGCGGCCGGAACCGGCTTCTTCGCCGGTGCAGACTTCGCCGGCGTCTTCGCTTTGCTCGACATGAGCTCTCCCGTATCCGAGTGCGCCTCGCGCCGCGTCAGCGCACGAGGCACGCCTCAAGTCCCTTCACGATCGCGTCGCGCGGCAGGTTGCGGCCAATGAAGACCATGCGGCTGCGCGGCTTCTCGTCGCGTCCCCAGACGCGGCCCACGTCGGCGCCCATCAGCATATGGACGCCCTGGAAGATCATTCGCCGGTTCGAACCGGACACGAACAGCACGCCCTTATACCGGAGCATGTCCTGCCCGTATACCTGGGTCAAAGCACCCAGGTACTCCTCGAGCTTGGCCGGCACGAACGGGCGGTCCGATTCGAACACGAAGGCCTTGATCGCGTCGTCATGGGCATGGTGGTGATGGCCGCCATGCGCATGATCATGATCGTCGTGACCGTGATCGTGCTCATGAGCATGCTCATGATCATGCTCATGTTCGTGCTCGTGCTCGTGCTCGTGCTCGTGCCCCGCGGCACCGCCACGCGCGCGACGCGCATCCGCGTGTTCGGCGGCGAGGAAGTCCGGGTCGATCTCCAGGATCGCGTTGAGATTGAAGCCGCGGATGTCGAGAACGTCGCCGATCGGCACCTGGCCCATGTGCGCCGGCTTGATGGGCGCCCGCGGATTCATCCGCAGAAGGCGCTCGCGCAGCGAATCGACGACGTCGCCGCCGACGAGGTCCGTCTTCGACAGAAGGATGCGGTCGGCGAACCCGACCTGGTTCTGCGCCTCCGGCTGGCGGTCGAGCGTGTCGTGGCCGTGCTTCGCGTCGACGACGGTGATCACGCCGTCCAGCAGGTAGTACTCCGCGACGTCCTCGTCCATGAAGAAGGTCTGCGTGACCGGCCCGGGATTCGCGAGCCCCGTCGTCTCGATCACGATGCGGTCGAACCGCAGTTCGCCGCGCTCGCGGCGGCCGCGCAGCTCGCCGAGGATGCGGACGAGATCGCCGCGCACGGTGCAGCAGATGCACCCGTTGTTCATCTCGACGATCTGCTCGTCGGTCCGCTCGACGAGCAGTTCGTTGTCGACGCCCTGCGGGCCGAATTCGTTCTCGATGACCGCGATCCGCTGCCCATGATCCTCCTTCAGGATCCGGTTCAGCAGCGTCGTCTTGCCGGCACCGAGAAATCCGGTCAGCACGGTGACCGGAACTTGCGGGGCGTTCATGGAACATCCTCCCGCGGGGTTGCGACCCCTAAAAAGGGCGCGAAGTTTAGACCAAATCCGGGCGCTTCGCGGCACCCGGCCCGGACCCCGTCTGCCGGATTTTATTGTTACGCCAAATCAACGACTTACAGGGCGACGAGCGGCGTTTTTCAGCGCTCCAGACGGCGCAGCAGAAGTCCCTTGAGGTATTCGCCTTCGGGGTGGGTCATCAGCAGCGGATGGTCGCGACCGGCCGACAGGCGCGCCAGCATCTGGCAGTCGACGCCGGCGTCGATCACCGCGCCGGCGACGATCTTCTGGAACAGTTCCAGCCCGATCGCGCCGGAGCAGGAGAACGTCAGCAGCGTGCCGCCCGGCTGCAGCAGGCGCAACGCCGAAAGGTTGATGTCCTTGTAGGCGCGCGCCGCCCGCTCGACGTGCTGGTGGCTCGCGGCGAACTTCGGCGGGTCGAGCACGATCAGGTCGAAGCGCTCGCCCTCGGCTTGAAGGCGGCGCAGCGTCTCGAAGACATCGGCGTCGACCCATCGCGCATCCTCGTCCGACAGCCCGTTCAGCGTCCAGTTCTCGCGCGCCAGCGCCAGCGCCTCGGCGGACGAGTCGACGGACACCGCGAGCGAGGCGCCGCCCAACCCGGCGGCGAGCGAGAAGCCGCCGGTGAAGCAGAAACAGTTCAGCGTGCGCGGGCCGCGTCCGTGGCGCTCGGCGAACCTCCGCGCGAGCCGCCGCACCAATGTGCGATTGTCGCGCTGGTCGATGTAGAACCCCGTCTTGTGCCCGCGCTTCACGTCGACCCAGTACGAGATGCCCTCCTCGCGGACGCACAACCGAGCCGCCGGCATCTCGCCCCGCAGCGGACCGGCCGTTGCGGGCAAGCCTTCCCGCGCCCGGATCGCGCCGTCGGAACGATCGAAGACGTCGCTGCACCCTGTCGCGGCGACGAGCGCATCGACCAGCGGGTCGCGCCAGGCGTCGACACCGGCCGCCTGGAACTGCACGACGAGCTGGCGGCCGTAGCGATCGGCGACCAGCCCGGGCAGTTCGTCGGCCTCGCCGAAGACGAGGCGGACCGCGTCGCTGTCGATGCCGAGGGCTTCGCGCCGCGCCACCGCGGCGCGCACGCGGGCCGCGAGCCAGGGGCCATCGACGCGATCGTCCTCGCGGAAGCTCCAGCAGCGCGCCCGGATCATCGAGTCCGGCGCATACGCCGCCCAGGCGAGCCAGGTTCCGTCCGCCGCCTTCACGGCCACCGTCTCGCCGACGCCGGGCTGGCCGCTCACGCGGGCGACGCCGCCGGCGTAGACCCAGGGATGGCGGCGGCGCAGCGAGCGCTCCTTGCCGGGGCGAAGGTGGATCTCGGCGGGACGCGACGTCATTTCCGGCGCCGCGCCCGCGGATGCGCGGCGTCGTAAGCGCGCGCCAGGTGCTGCCAGTCGAGTTTCGTGTACACCTGCGTCGTCGCGATGTTCGCGTGGCCCAGCAGCTCCTGCACCGCGCGCAGGTCGCCGCTCGACTGCAACACGTGCGAAGCCATCGAATGGCGCAGCACGTGGGGATGGACCGGAACCTCGAATCCGAGGCGCCGCGCGAGCGCGGCGACGCGCGCCTCGACGCTGCGTGCCGCAAGCCGGGTGCCGCGGCGCGAGACGAACAGCGCGCGCGCGCCATCCGCGGCGAGCGCCGCATCGTCGCGGACCTGGAGCCACGCCGCGATCGCGCGCGCGGCGCCGTCGCCGACCGGCACGCTGCGCGTGCGGCCGCCCTTGCCGTGCACGGTCACGCTGCGCTCGGCCAGATCGAGCCAGCTGCGCGACGGCGCCTGCCCCGCTTCGGCACCGTGATAGCGGTGGTCGAGGCTCACGAGTTCGGCGAGGCGCAGCCCGCTCGAATAGAGCAGTTCGACGAGCGCGCGGTCGCGTCGCTGCAGCCACGAGCCGTCGGTTTCGTGGGCGACGAAGCGTACCGCGTGGTCCGGCGCCAGCGCCTTGGGCAGGCGCGCGCCGGCGCGCGGCGCCCGCAACCCGGCCGTCGGGTCGGCATCGATGCGGGCGCGCTTCGCGAGCCACCCGTACAAGCCGCGCCAGGCCGACAGCGTTCGCGCGAGCGATCGCGGCCCGGCCCCGGATCCGTGCAGCCGTGCGAGCGATGCGCGCAGCACGCCGGCGGCGGCGGGACCGAGCGGCAGGGCCCCGCCCGCGGCACGCAGCAGTTGCTCGATGTCGCGGCGATAGGCGGCCAGCGTGCGCGGGGACAGGCGCCGCCGCGTCGCGAGATCCTCCAGGTATTGCAGCGCCGGAGCCGGAAGCTCGACGCGACGCCCGACGGCCTCGACGGTCATCGGGCGAGCCGCACGAGCGCCGAGGAGGCGAGCGCGCCGATGCGGACCAGGAACTCCGTGCCCATGGCATCGGTGAACCGCTCGACGTCGGGCGAGCCCAGCACAAGCAGCCCGAAGGCGGTCGTCGGTTCGCGCGGCACCGGCTGCGGCTCGCGCAACGGGATCATCGCCACGCTGCGGACCTGGCGCGCGTCCGCGTCCAGCCATTGCGCCGGCTCGAAGGCGACGTTCGTTCCGCAGTAGGGCGCGCTCATGCTTGCCGCCAGCCGGAGCACCTGGTCCGACACCGGACGCGCATATTCGGCGCCGGCGACGGCCGGAACCACGCGGAACAGCCGCAATGCCGCATGCGGAACGTCGAACAGCCGCCGCAGCTCCGCGAGCGCAACCGGCGCGAGTTGCGCCGGATCCTCCAGGCGCAGCAGCGCGCACGCCCAGTCGGCGAGGCGGCCGACGCGACGCTCGTTGTCGCGACCGTGCCGCACGAGGTCGGCGACCTGCCCCTCCAGCAGGCGGCCGCGATCGCGCAGGACCTGCAATTGCCGTTCGAGCAGGGAGATCGCGCGTCCGTCCTGCGGGTGCGCCAGCGTCAGCCGGTCGAGCAGCTGCGGGTGGCGCTCGAAGAAATCCGGATGGCTCTCCAGGTGGCGTGCAATTTCGATCTCGTCCATCGCGATCCGGTCAGATGTCGATTTCGCCGTCGAAGACGGCGTCGGCCGGGCCGTTCATCCGCACGGCCGCGTCGCCGCCCGTCCACTCGATGCGCAGCCGCCCGCCGCGCGTGCCGACGTCGACAGGGCTGTCGACCAGGCCGAGACGTATCGCGGCGACCGCCGCGGCGCAGGCCCCGGTGCCGCAGGCGAGCGTCTCGCCGGCGCCGCGCTCCCAGACGCGCAGCCGGATCGCGTGCCGGTCGACGACCTGCATGTAGCCGGCATTGACCCGGCGCGGAAACCGGACGTGGTGCTCGAGCAGCGGTCCCTCGTGCGCGACCGGCGCGGATTCGACGTCGGCGACCTGCTGGACCGCATGCGGATTGCCCATCGACAGCACCGCGACGAGGCGCGTCGCGGCGCCGACCGTCAGCGGCCATAACCGCCAATCGCCCGCCGCGCGCGGCGCGAGGCCGGCATCGTCGAACGGGACCTGCGCGTTGGCGAAGCGCGGCGGGCCCATGTCGACGGTGACCGAGCCGTCGTCCTCGAGGCACGGTTCGATGATCCCGGAGACCGTCTCGACGCGCAGGCGACGCTTGGCGGTCAGGCCCTGCGCGTGCACGAAGCGCACGAAGCAGCGCGCGCCGTTGCCGCACTGCTCGACCTCGCCGCCGTCGGCATTGAAGATCCGGTAGCGGAAGTCGACGTCGGGCCGGCCCGGCGCCTCGACGACGAGAACCTGGTCCGCGCCGACCCCGAAACGCCGGTCGGCAAGCCGGCGAAGGCGATCGCGATCGAGGTCGAACGGACGCGCGATGCTGTTGATCATCACGAAGTCGTTGCCGGTGCCCTGCATCTTGGTGAATCGTAGGCGCATGGGCGCGATTATCGCCGTCTCCGGCATTCGCCGCAGCGCGGGGGCGTCCGGCGGCGGCAAATTCACGCCGCCGCGCCGCGGTCGGCCGGCCCGCCTCAATAGAACGGCGCCTCGCCCGGGGGCCGGGTCTTGAAGCGCCGGTGCGTCCACAGGTACTGGTCGGGGATGCGCCGCACCCAGCGCTCGATCTCGCGGTTCATCCTCGCCGTGTCGAGTTCGATCGACGATCCCGGGAAGTCGGCCCAGGGTTCCTCCAGGTGCAACACGTAGCCATCGTCGGTCATTTCGGTCACCGCCAGCACGACGCGGGCGCCGGCGATGCGCGCGAGGCGGGACACCATCGGGATCGTCGCGGCCTGGACGCCGAAGAACGGCGCGAAGATCGAGTTGGCGGGGCCGTGATCCATGTCGGGCAGGTAGTAGAACGGCAGGCCGTCGCGCATCGCGCGCAGCGCGGGCCGAAGATCGGCGCCGCCGCGGGCGATGAGCACCGGCGCATTGAAGCGTGCACGGCCCATCGTGAGCCATTCGTCCCACACCGGATTCGACTGCCGCGCGTAGATCGAGACGACCTGCATCTCGACCCCGATGCGGATGCCGCCGGCATCGAGGCCGGCGAAATGGGGCGCGAGCAGGATGAGCGCCTGGCCGGGCTCCGGTCGCAGCCGCTCCAGGCCTTCGACCCGGACGAGGCCGATCACCTGCTCGCGGTTCCCGCGCCACAGCACCGCGTGGTCGAGCGCCGCGCGCGCGATGTTGCGAAAGAGCTGGCGGCCGACCTCGCTCCGCCGCACCGCCGACCACTCCGGAAAGCACGCGCGCAGATTGGCGAGCGTCACGCGTCGACGCGGCCAGACGACGAGCCACAGCAGGTCGCCGAGGCGCCGCGCAAGTCGCATGCGACGCGCCACCGGCCAGTCGAGCGTCGCGAGGATCACCGCGATCCAGCGGCGCGCGAGCCAGGCGGTCACGCGTCGGCCCCGGCGGTCCCGCCCGCGGCGGCACCCTCGCCCGGCGCCGGCGCGGCGACGCCCGCCGGCACCTTGTAGCGGTTGTACCCCCAGAGGTACTGCGCCGGAAGGCGGCGGATCAGTTCCTCGAGATGGCGGTTGAGCAGCGCGGCGTCGCCCGCCGCATCGCCTCGGAACGGTTCCGCGATCGGATTCCAGCGGATCACGAACCCGCGTCCGCGTGGCAGCCGCTCGGCGTGCATCAGCGCGACGCGCGCGCCATTGGCCTGCGCAAGGCGCGCGGGCAGCGTCATCGTGTAGGCCGAGCGGCCGAAGAACGGCGCCCAGACGCCGTCGCCCTGCGACGGGACCTGGTCCGGCAGGATCCCGGCGACGCCTCCCTGCCTCAACGCACGCATCAGCAGCCGCACGCCGCGCAGGTCGGCCGGCGCGAGCTGCAGCCCGTTGCGGCCGCGGGCGCCCTCCAGCAGCGGCCTGAGCGCCGCCTTGCGCGGAACGCGGTAGAGCGCCGTCATCGGGCGCGCCGCGGCCCAGGGTTGCAGCATGTAGTGCTGCGCGATGATCTCGAAGCAGCCGAGGTGCGGCGTCAGCAGCACCACGGCGCCGGGGGCGGAGACGAAGCGGCGGAAACCCGCCACGTCCTCGATGCGGGCGACCCGCGCGATATCGGCTGCAGGACGCATCCAGACCCACGGCATCTCCAGCGCCTGGCGGCCGGCGGCCGCGATCGCGGCATGCCGCACGGGGTGCGCATCGAGCCCCGCCTGCTGCAGGTTCGCGCGCAGGCGGCGCCGGTAGGTCGCCGAGGCGCCATAGACGATCCAGCCGCCGACGCCACCGATCGCGTGCAGCAGCGGCAGCGGAAGGCGGGCGAGAAGGCGTGCCAGGAAGATGACCATCGGTCTGCGGAGGGAAACGTGGCCGGGGCTGGGGTTCGGGTCCGAGGGAGCGTGGTTCGCGCGGCGCCGCAGGTCCGCTCGGCGGCGGCGCCGCGGCGCACGGGCTCGTCTCCGGGGCGACCTTCGGAATGGGGGCCGAAACCCCCGTTCCGGTCCGGATCGGGTCCGCGCGGCACCGAATATAATGCGTCGAACCGCCGAGTTAACGAACAACTTGCAGGGCGGCTCCGGCGCGTCGCGGGCGCGGCGTCCGGGGAAATCTGCTAAAGCGTCCCAGCCCATCGTGGGTTCGACGCGAATTCCAGTGGAGAACCCAACGTGGCAAGCGATTTCCTCTTCACCTCCGAATCGGTTTCCGAAGGCCATCCCGACAAGGTGGCCGACCAGATCTCGGACGCGGTCCTCGACGCGATCCTTGAACAGGATCCGCGCGCGCGCGTCGCCGCCGAGACCCTCGTGACGACCGGCCTCGTCGTCCTCGCCGGCGAGATCACGACGCGCGCCATCGTCGACTTCAACCAGGTCGCGCGCGAGACGATCAAGCGCATCGGCTACGACAACACCGAGTTCGGCATCGACTACAAGGGCTGCGCGGTGATGGTCTGCTACGACAAGCAGAGCCCCGACATCGCGCAGGGCGTCGACGAGGGCAAGGGCCTCGACCTCGATCAGGGCGCCGGCGACCAGGGGTTGATGTTCGGCTACGCGTGCGACGAGACGCCGGTGCTGATGCCGGCGCCGATCTACTACGCGCACCGCCTCGTCGAACGCCAGGCCGACCTGCGCCGCGACGGCCGCCTTCCCTGGCTGCGGCCGGACGCCAAGTCGCAGGTGACGTTGCGCTACGTCGACGGCAAGCCGCACTCCGTCGACACCGTGGTCCTGTCGACGCAGCATGCCCCGGACGTCGCGTACGAGACGCTGCGCGAGGCGGTCATCGAGGACATCATCAAGCCGGTGCTGCCGAAGGAATGGCTGCAGGGCACGAAATACCTCGTGAATCCGACCGGGCGTTTCGTCGTCGGCGGCCCGCAGGGCGACTGCGGCCTGACCGGCCGCAAGATCATCGTCGACACGTACGGCGGCGCCTGCCCTCACGGCGGGGGCGCGTTCTCCGGGAAGGACCCGACGAAGGTCGACCGCTCCGCCGCGTACGCGGCACGCTACGTCGCGAAGAACGTCGTCGCGGCCGGGCTCGCCCGCCAGTGCCAGGTGCAGGTGAGCTACGCGATCGGCTACTCGAAGCCGATCAACATCACGGTCTACACCGAAGGCACCGGCCGACTCCCGGACGAAAGGATCGCCGAGCTCGTGCGCGAACACTTCGACCTGCGGCCGAAGGGCATCGTGCAGATGCTCGACCTGCTGCGTCCGATCTACGGCAAGACGGCGGCCTACGGCCACTTCGGGCGCGACGAACCGGAATTCTCCTGGGAACGCACCGACAAGGCCGGCGCATTGCGCTCGGCCGCCGGCCTCTGATCCGGAGCCGGTGCGCCGGCTGCGGCGCCGATGCGGGCCGCAGCCGGGCAAAACCCCGCCTTTTCCGCGCTGTCTCGCGCGCGGCGACGCGGTAGAATCCCGACCCAGCCTCGAGGAGCGTTGCGACGGTGCCCGGCAAGCGCGCAAGGCGCGCCGGCCCGCCAGGCTCGAGGCGACCGGCCGCCGCGGCATCGACCGCGCCGGTACGGATTCAACGGCGCTCGCGAACCTGCTTCTTGAAGGAGGGCGCGAGATGAGCGCCATGCCCAAGTCCGTTTCCGCCGCCCGACCCGACTACGTCGTGGCCGACATCGCCCTTGCCGACTGGGGTCGCAAGGAGATCCTGATCGCCGAGACCGAGATGCCCGGCCTGATGGCGATCCGCGAGGAGTTCACCGCGTTGAAGCCGCTGCGCGGCGCGCGGATCACCGGATCGCTGCACATGACGATCCAGACCGCGGTGCTGATCGAGACGCTGCGCGCGCTCGGCGCCGAGGTCCGCTGGGCGTCGTGCAACATCTTCTCGACGCAGGACCATGCGGCGGCAGCGATTGCCGCCACGGGCGTCGCGGTCTTCGCGGTGAAAGGCGAATCGCTCGCCGACTACTGGGACTACACGCACCGCATCTTCGAGTGGCCCGACGGCGGCTGCAGCAACATGATCCTGGACGACGGCGGCGACGCGACGCTGCTGCTGCACCTCGGAAGCCGCGCCGAGAAGGATCCGGCGGTGCTCGCGCAGCCGACGAGCGAGGAGGAGCAGTACCTCTTCGCCTCGATACGCGCGAAGCTGGCGCAGGATCCCGCCTGGTACTCGACGCGCCTTGCGCGCGTGAAGGGCGTCACGGAGGAGACGACGACGGGCGTCAAGCGCCTCTACCAGATGGCGCGCGACGGCAAGCTCGCGTTCCCGGCGATCAACGTCAACGACTCGGTGACGAAGAGCAAGTTCGACAACCTCTACGGCTGCCGCGAATCGCTGGTCGACGGGATCAAGCGCGCGACCGACGTGATGGTCGCCGGCAAGATCGCCGTCGTCTGCGGCTACGGCGACGTCGGCAAGGGCTCGGCGCAGGCGCTGCGCGCGCTGGCGGCGCAGGTCTGGGTCACCGAGATCGATCCGATCTGCGCGCTGCAGGCCGCGATGGAAGGCTACCGCGTCGTGACGATGGACGAGGCCGCGGGCCTGGCCGACATCTTCGTGACGGCGACGGGCAATTACCACGTGATCACGCACGATCACATGCGCCGCATGAAGAACAACGCGATCGTCTGCAACATCGGGCATTTCGACAACGAGATCGATGTCGCGAGCCTGCGCAAGTACCGCTGGGAAAACATCAAGCCGCAGGTCGACCACATCGTCTTCGAGGACGGCCGGCGCCTGATCCTCCTCGCCGAGGGCCGCCTCGTGAACCTCGGCTGCGCGACCGGGCATCCGAGCTACGTCATGAGCTCGTCGTTCGCCAACCAGGTCCTGGCGCAGATCGAGCTCTATACGCACGGCGAGCGGTACGCGCTTGGCGTGCACGTGCTGCCGAAGCACCTCGACGAGAAGGTCGCGCGGCTGCAACTGAAGAAGCTCAGCGCGCGGCTGACGGAACTCACCGACGCGCAGGCCGCCTATATCGGCGTCGACAAGGCGGGTCCGTTCAAGCCGGACCATTACCGCTATTGACGTCGCTGCGGCGGCAACGGCCGGCGGCGGACCGGGGACGAGGGACTCGACGGCGGCTTGCGCGGTCGAGCGCCCGGATCGCCGCTGGCGCATGAACTCAAGCGACAGGGAGGGAGGACGTCGTGCGGATACTTCTCGTCTGGATACTCAACGCGGTCGCGCTGTGGCTCGTCACGCTCGTCGTGCCGGGCGTCTCGATCCACGATCCGGTGCATGCGCTCGTCGCGGCGCTGGTCCTCGGCCTCGCCAACACGCTCGTGAAACCGCTGCTCGTGATCCTCACGCTGCCGATCACGATCGTGACGCTGGGACTGTTCCTGCTCGTCATCAACGGGCTCCTGTTCTGGGGCGTCGGGTCGCTGCTGCCGGGATTCCACGTGGCGGGCTTCGTGCCGGGGCTCCTCGGCGCGATCCTCTACAGCGTCTTCGCGTGGGCGCTCTCCCGGCTCCTTCCGGAGGCAGGCCGATGACGTCCTCGCGCAGCTTCAGCTTCGAGTTCTTCCCGCCCCGGACTCCGGAAGGCACGCAGAAGCTGCGCGAGGCGCGCGCGCGCCTCGCGCAGGTCCGGCCCGACTTCTTCTCGGTGACGTTCGGCGCCGGCGGCTCCACCCGCGGCGGGACGCAGGCGGCCGTCCTGGAGATCAGCGGCGCCGGGCTGCCCGCGGCGCCGCACATCTCGTGCGTCGGCATGGGCCGGGCCGATGTCCACGGGCTGCTCGAGACGTACCGGCAGGCGGGTATCCGCCGGATCGTCGCGCTGCGCGGCGACCTGGCTTCGGGGGCCGCCGGCGGCGCCGGCGATTTCCGCTTCGCCAACGAGCTCGTGGAATTCATCCGGCAGGACCAGGGCGACTGGTTCCACATCGAAGTGGCCTGCTACCCGGAGGTCCACCCGCAGGCGCGTACGCCGGGCGAGGACCTGCGCCGGTTCGTCGACAAGGTGAACGCCGGCGCGAATTCCGCGATCACGCAGTACTTCTACAACGCCGACGCATACCGGCGTTTCGTCGACGACGTCCGCGCGACGGGTTGCGGGATCCCGATCGTGCCGGGCATCATGCCGATCACGAACCACGTGCAGCTCGCGCGATTCTCGGATGCCTGCGGCGCGGAGATCCCGCGCTGGATCCGGCGCCGCCTCGAGAGCTTCGGCGACGATCGCGACGCGATCCGCGCATTCGGGCTGGACGTCGTGACGGCGTTGTGCGCGCGGCTCCTGGCGGAAGGCGCCCCGGGGCTTCACTTCTACACGATGAACCAAGCCGATCCGACGCTGCAGATCTGGCAGCGACTGGGCCTGGGGCCGGCATGAACGGCGGCTAGCCGCCATCGCGACCGATGGCGACGCGCACGGTGCCGCGGCGGCCGCCCGCGAGGCGACGGCCGATCCAGCTCAACGGCCTGCGCGGCTTCGAAGCCGCGGCACGGCTGTTGAGCTTCACGCGCGCCGCGGCGGCGCTCCATCTCACGCAGTCATCGCTGAGCCGGCAGGCGGCCGCGCTCGAGCGGCAGGTCGGAAAGGCGCTGTTCGTGAGGCGCACGCGTGCGCTCGCGTTGACGCCGGCCGGCGAGCGGCTGCAGCGGGCCGTGCAGCAGGCCTTGGCGCTGGTCGACCAGGCCGTCGACGATGTCCGCGGCGTCGTCGGGCCGCCGCGCGTGAGCCTGACGACCTACGCGTCGTTTGCTTCGCTGTGGCTCGTGCCGCGCCTCGTCGGCTTCCAGCGCGCGAACCCGGCGGTGGAGTTCCGGATCGACGCCAGCGACCGGCGCATCGATCTCGACGTCGAAGGCGTGGACCTGGCGCTGCGCTGGGGCCGGCCCGACGACGTCCCGGCGAGCGCGCTCGTCCTTCACCACGAGTGCATTACGCCAGCGCTCAGTCCGGCGCTGCGCGAGCGCTGCGGGCTGGCGCTTCGGGATCCGAGCGAGCTGCTCCTGCTTCCGCTCGTCGAGATGGAGGACGGCACGCCGCAGGGCGAGGCCGGCAGCTGGGCCCGCTGGCTCGCCCACGCGAACGTCGCCGGCGAACCGGCGCGCGGCAAGCTGATCGTGAGCTACATCGATCAGTCGATCCAGGCCGCCGTGCGCGGCCAGGGCGTCGTGCTGGGACGCTCGCCGTTCCTGGCGGATTCCCTCGCCAGCGGCGAGCTGGTCGCGCCGTTCCCGGAGCTGAAGATGGCCACCGGGTATTGCCACTATCTCGTCGAGAACGGCCGCACGCGCGCCACGGCGCAGGTCGCCGCTTTCCGCGACTGGCTGGTCGACCAGTTCCGGCAGGTCGGGTCGGCGCCCTCCGCCGATGCGCCGGGCCGGCACGCAGGCACCGCGTGAGGCGCTACCAGACCCCGGATTCGGTGATCGCGAGGTCGAGGCGGAAATCGTGCGGCATCGGCTCGATCGTCTCGACGCGCCCGCAATCGAACGCGATCCCCACCGCGACCGGTCGCGGCGCCAGCGCGGGCAGCGTCCTGTCGTAGAAGCCGGCGCCGTACCCGAGGCGGTAGCGGCGACGATCGATCCCGACGCAGGGAACGAGCAGCAGTTGCGGGACGATGCGCTGCGCCGACTCCGGCACCGGGATGCCATAGGCGCCGATCTTCAGCGTCGTGCCCGGGATCCACGGCGCGAACGCCAGGCGATCGCCCTCGATGACCGGAAGCGCGACGACGCGCTGCGGATCCTGCCGCAGCCAGTCGACGATCGCCGGCGTGAGGTCCGCCTCGCCGCGCGTCGGCCAGTAAGCCGCGAGGCGGCGCATGGGCACGGCTTTGAGCCAGCGTCCGACGCGGTCGACGAGCGCGCGCTCGTGGCGCGGACGATCGGGCATCGCCTCGCGCTGCGCCAGCAGCGCGAGGCGCATCTCGTCACGCCCGCTCGTCGCGGCGGGAGCCCTGTCGGTCGCATCGATCGTCACGTCGTAGGTCCTGTGCTAGCCTGCGCGGCGCATGTCATCGGGCATCATCAGCGCGTCGCTCGGCGGTGCCACGCCCAGGCGCACCTCGCGGAATGCCGGCGCGTATCGCGACGGCAGGCATCCCGACCATCCGTTCCTGGCCCGGATTCTCGACCGGCGCCGCCAGCCGATGCAATCGGACGAATCGCCGAGGCGACCCGGGCCGCCGGACGGTGCTTGCCGGCAGACGAAACCGGGGCCGGCCGCCCCGTGGGTTCCGGTCGCACCGGCGCTGCCATTCTTCGCGACCCGTCGCGCTGCGCGCTGGCCGATCCATTCGTGCATCGCACCATGAAACCATAATTCGATGCTGCGGGCATTTCTCGAACGCGTCCATACCGCTCTTCGGTCCCGATGCGTCGCCACGATGGTCGTGGCGTCCGTCGCGGCCGCGATCGGGGCAGCGCTGCCGGCGCCGGGACACGCACGCACGCGCGCCGCGGCCCACGCGGCAGGGGCACCCGGCGCGTCCGCCCCCTCGGGAACCGAGGAGCCGGACGACCTGTTCCGCGCCGCGCACGACGCCGCCCAGGCCGGCGACCGGGCGCGCCTGGCGTCGCTTGCGCGGCGCTTGTCGAATCATCCGCTTGCCAGTTACGTCGAATACTGGCAGCTGCTCGCGCTGATCAAGGACGAGCAGGCACAGCAGGGCGACGTCGATGCGTTCATCGCGCGCCATCCGGGCACGGTGCTCGCCGATCGCCTCAGGACCGATTGGATGATCGCGCTCGGCGCCCATGGCGACCTGGCGGGATTCGACGAGATGGCGCGCGGCCAGGTCTGGTGGCGCGACGATCCGCAGGTCCGCTGCTACGCGATGCTGAGCCGCTATCGACAGGCCGATCGACGCGCGAGCGTGGCGGCCGAGGCCCGCGATCTGCTGCTGCAGTCGCGCGACACCGGCAGCGAGGCCTGCATGACGCTGGCCAGCGCGCTGATCGGCGCCGGCGACCTCGCGCCATGGCGGCGGATCCGCAACCTCGTCGACCTCGGGCTGCTCGGCGCCGCGCGGCGCACGGCCGTGCTGCTGCCGCTCGCCGACGCCACGCGCGCGGCGCAGGCGATCGATCATCCGGAGAAGTGGCTGGTGGCGCACGCGCGCGGCCCGACGCGGTCGATGCGTGCCGCGACCCTGGTCGCGATCGCTCGTCTCGCGCGCGAGCAGCCGGAACGTGCCGCCGAATTGGCGAACGACCTGTTGCCCGCACTCGCCGCCACCGAGCGCGGCTCCATCTGGGGTCGCATCGGCCACATGGCGGCCTACAAGCTGATGCCGGAGGCCGTCGACTGGTACCGCCGCGGCGGCGACACCGTCGGCACGGATCCGGACGACGCGCGCAACGACGAGGTGCTCGAATGGCAGGTTCGCGCCGCGCTGCGCGCGCGGCCGGCGCCGGACTGGACGATGGTCCATGCGGCCGTCCAGCGGATGACGCCGGACCACCGGAAGGACGCCACCTGGACCTACTGGGACGGCCGCGCGCAGATCGCCCTCGGGCGGATCCGGGAGGGTCGCGACCAGTTGGCGTCGCTGGCGGGGGGCACCAGCTTCTACGGTCGGCTGGCATGCGAGGACCTGGGGATGACGCCGCCGATGCCGCCGCAACCCCCGCCGCCGACGCCCGAGGACATCGCGCCGTTCGCCTCCAATGCCGGCCTGCAGCGCGCGCTGAAGCTCCTGGAGGTCGGACTCCAGAACGAGGGCGTCCGCGAATGGAACTGGCAGATGCGCGGACTCAACGACCGGCAACTGCTCGCCGCCGCCGAATTCGCGCGCACGCAGGGCGTAATCGACCGGATGATCTCGACGTCGGAGCGGACCCAGGTCGAAATCGATCTCGCGCAACGCTTCCCGGCGCCGCTGGGCGAGCGCCTGAGCGCCTACACCTCGGCGCTGGGCCTGGACGAACCGTGGGTCAACGGCCTGATCCGACAGGAATCGCGGTTCAGCCCGCAGGCCCGCTCCGCGACGGGGGCCCAGGGCCTGATGCAGCTGATGCCGGCGACCGCGCGCTTCGTCGCCCGGCGCCTCGGGCTCGGCGACTATGCGCCGGAGCGCATCGCCGAGCCGGACGTCAACCTGCGCCTCGGCACGGCTTACCTGAGGATGGTGCTGGACGATCTCGACGGCGTCGCCGTACTCGCGACGGCGGCCTACAACGCCGGGCCGGGCCGCGTGCGCCAATGGCGGGCGGCGTTGACGCAGCCGCTCGACGGTCTGATCTTCACCGAGACGATCCCGCTGTCGGAGACGCGTGAATATGTCAAGCGGGTGATGGCCAACAGCGTCGTCTACGCGGCGGCCGCCGGCGCGGCGGCGCCCTCGCTCAGGTCGCGACTGGCGACGATCGTCCCGAAAGCCGCGACGACGACGGACCTCCCCTGAACTCCTGCGGAATGCCGGCGGCCGCGCCGCGAACACGGCCTAGAATCACGCTGCTCCACCGTGCCGGGCCTGGTCCGGGTTCCTCGGGCTGGAAGCGCCGGCCTCGCGCGAACGAACTCGAAACGACATGAAGAAACAGAACATCATCGTGCTGGGCGGCTCCGGCTTCGTCGGGCGCCACGTCGTCCACCGGCTCGCCGCGGAAGGCCGGCGGGTCATCGTCCCGGCGCGCCGCCGCCAACGCGCGCGCGAGCTGATCCTCCTGCCGACGGTCGAGGTCGTCGATGCGGACATCCACGACGACGCGACGCTCTCCCGGCTCCTCGCGGGCCCCGACGCGGTCGTCAATCTCGTCGGCATCCTGCACGGCAGCGCGGCGCAGTTCGCGCAGGCGCACGCGGACCTGCCGCGACGCGTCGCCGCCGCCTGCGGGCGTGCCGGGATCCGGCGCCTGCTGCATGTCAGCGCGCTGGGGGCCGATCGCCATGGTGCTTCGATGTACCTGCGCAGCAAGGGGGAAGGCGAAGCGGCGATCGCGGCGTCGCGCGACGTCGCGGCAACGGTCTTCAGGCCATCGGTGATCTTCGGCCGCGACGACCGTTTCCTCAACCTGTTCGCGGAGCTATCGGCGTGGTTCCCTTTCATCCCGATCGGCGGCGCCGACGCGCGCCTGCAGCCCGTCTGGGTCGAGGACGTCGCCACGGCGATCGTCAACGCGATCGACAACGAGGCGACGCACGGCCGGACGTACGAGCTTTGCGGCCCGCGGATCTACACGTTGAGGGAACTCGTGCGGTTCGCCGGGCGCGCGAGCGGGCACGAAAGGCCCGTGATCGCGCTGCCGGCGGGCATTGCGCGGCTCCAGGCCGCGCTGATGGAACTGGCCCCGGGCGAGCCGCTGGTCTCGCGCGACAATCTCGATTCGCTGCGCGTCGACAATGTCGCCTCGACGCAACCCTACGTCCCGGCGCCGGAACTCGGCATTCGCCCGGCGCCGCTCGAGATCGAGGCATCGATCTACCTGGCGGGCGCGACGCTGCAGGCGCGATTGAGCCGCTTCCGGACGCGCGCGCATCGCTGAGGTCATTGGAACCAACCGGCCGCGGCAGGTCGAACGCGGCGCGCGCGGGGGCGGCAACGGTGGAGATCTACCAGGTCGGCGGCTGCGTTCGCGATCGGCTCCTCGGCCGTCCGGTCCACGATCGGGACTGGGTCGTCGTCGGCGCCACGCCGCAGGAGATGCTCGATCGCGGCTTCCGCCCGGTCGGCAAGGATTTCCCGGTCTTCCTGCACCCGCAAAGCAACGAGGAATATGCGCTCGCGCGAACCGAGCGCAAGACGGCGCCCGGCTACAAGGGCTTCGCTTTCCACGCGGCCCCCGACGTCACGCTGGCGCAGGACCTCGCGCGCCGCGACCTGACGATCAACGCGATGGCGCTCGACGACGCCGGCCACCTGATCGACCCCTACGGCGGGCGTCGAGACCTCGAGGCGCGCGTGTTGCGCCACGTGGGCCCGCATTTCGTCGAGGACCCGGTGCGGATCCTTCGCGTCGCGCGGTTCGCCGCGCGCTTCGCGGACTTCGTGGTCGCCGCCGAGACGCGCGAGCTGCTCCGCGCGATGGTCGACGGCGGCGAAGCCGACGCGCTGGTCGCCGAGCGGGTGTGGCGCGAGATCGCGCAGGGGCTGATGGAACGCCACCCGGCGCGAATGCTCGAGGTGCTTCGCGACTGCGGGCTTGGCGCGCGCCTTTTCGCCGAATTGCCGCAATGGGATCGGGCCGGACCGGCGCTCGACGAGGCGGCGCGGCGCGACCTGCCGTTGCCGACGCGCTTTGCGCTGCTCGCGAGCAGCGCGACCCTGGATGCCGCGCTGATCGCCTTGTCGGCGCGCCTGCGGGTCGATGCGGACTCCGCGCAGCTGGCACGCCTGCTGCGGGAGTTGCGCGCGCCTCTGCGCGACGCACGGGGCGCGACCGCGATCGTCGACGCGCTGGAGCGCTCCGATGCGCTGCGCCGGCCGGCGCGATTCGAGACGCTGTTGCAGGCGAGCGAAGTACTCGACGGCGGCGAGCGGATCGCATGGCGTCGCGCGCTCGCGGCGGCGCGCGCGGTGGACTCCGGCGCGATCGCCGCGGCGCACCGTGGAGATCCGGCACGGATCCGTGAAGCGATCCACGCGGCGCGCGTCGCCGCGGCGGAGCGGGCCCTGCTCCCGCCGTCGAGCTAGACCCGCGCGGCAGGAAGCTCCCCTCGCCCGCGCAGGCGCCCGGGGCCGGCGCGGCGCGGACCCGCTCCTTCGCCTACAACCGATGCGTGCGATCGCCACGCGCGAAGCCCCGCAGCGCATCGCCGCCGATGCCGCGACCGACGGCGAGCACCTTCAGCAGTTCGCCCATTTCGGCCTCGGAGACGACGCGATGCACGCCCGAGCGCGTCGCGGCCGGCGCGTCGTCGCGCATCAGGTCCAGGATCCCGCAGTTCAGCAGGAAGTGCGCCTGCGAGGTGTAGCCCAGGACATCGAGCCCGGCCTCGTCGGCCGCCGCGGCCATCGCGCTGAAGTCGACGTGCGCGGTGATGTCGTTGAGCCCCGGCCACCACAGCGGATCCGCATGCGCGCGATGGCGAAAATGGCACATCAGCGTGCCCATCAGGCGCTGCGGATGGTAGAGCTCGCGCGCCGGAAATCCGTAATCGACGAGCAGCGCCGCGCCGCGCTGCAGCCAGCCGGCAAGCGAACGCATCCAGGCGCGCGCGAGGAAGCCGACCTCGGAGCCGTAGCCGGCGGCCCACGGCCCGCATTCCCGCTCGATGTCGGCGACGGCCCGCGCGAGGTCCGGCGGCGCCGGGCGCTCCTCGAACGCGAGACGCCCGTCGCGCAGCGCGACGCCGCGCTCGCGGACCCCGTCGGAACGCCGCACGAAGAGCCTGACGGGCATCACGTCGAGCACTTCATTGGCGATGATGACGCCGCAGAAGCCTTCCGGGGGCGCGTCGAGCCACCGCACCGGCCGCGTCCCAAGCCGCTCCTGCTGCCGTTGGCGAAGGTCCGGCGAGGTCTCGACGATCAGGTAGCCGCCGAATGCCACACCGAGGCGCTGCATCTCGTCGATCAGCGGGCCCGCCAGGGCGCCGGTCCCGGCGCCGAATTCGAGGATGCGGACGGCCGCGGCGCCGCCGTCGCGGGCGAGGCGGTCGACGAGTTCGGCCACCTGGTTCGCGATCGCGCGCCCGAACAGCGGCGAGATCTCCGGTGCCGTGACGAAATCGCCCGCCGGCCCGAACTTCGCGGCGCCGGCGACGTAATAGCCGAGGCCGGGCGCATAGAGGGCCAGCTCCATGAAGCGGTCGAAGCCGATCCAGCCGCCGGCCGCATCGATCGCGCCGTGGATGCAGGCGGCAACCCGGGCGCCATGCGCCGCGGCGAACGGCTCCGGATCCGGAAGGGACGTCGGCAAGCGCGACATCGCGGTCGAAGGGCTCCTGGAATGCGGCGCGTCGGGCACGCGTGCCGACGCGCCGCGAGGGCGCAACTTAGCAGGTCGCCGCAGCAGGTCGCAGCAACCGGTCGCCGTGACAGGGCGCAGCAACACGTCGAAGGCGGTCCGACGCGGCAGGCCGGCCTGCGGGCCGGCGCCGGACCGCGCCGGGGCGCGCCGGGGCGCGAGTCGCTACACTTCGCCGCTGACCGTATTGCGCGTCGAGATGCCGTCGTCCCCGCCCGTTCCCGCGTCCCCGCCCGCCGCCTCGCGCCACGCGCCGCGGTCCGCCGGCGTCGCGCTCGTGACCGGCGCGGCGCGGCGCATCGGTCGCGAGATCGCGCTGGCGCTCGCGCGGGACGGCTGGGACATCGCGGTCCACTATGCGACGTCGCGCGCCGATGCCTACGTGACCGTGGGGGAGATCGAAGGGCTGGGCAGGCGCGCTTTCCCGATCAACCGCGACATCGCGATCGAAAGCGGCGTGCGATCGATGCTCGCCGAATGCGCGGGCGAGCTGGGGCCGGTGCGCTGCGTCGTGAACAATGCGTCGCGCTTCGTCTACGACGATGCGGCCGACTTCCGCGTCGAGCCGCTGCTGGACCTCGTGCGCATCAATGCCGCGGCGCCGATCCTGCTCGCACAGGGCCTGCACGCCACACTGCCCGACGACGTCGAAGGCGTCGTCGTCAACCTGCTCGACCAGAAGCTCCTCAATCCGAATCCGGATTTCCTGAGCTACACGCTGTCGAAATCGGCGCTCGCGGAGGCCACGGTCCTGCTGGCGCAGGCGCTTGCCCCGAAGGTACGCGTCGTCGGGGTCGCGCCCGGCATCACGCTCCCGGCCCCCGGGCAGACCGCGGCCGGATTCGCCCGCGCGCACATGGCGACGCCGCTACGGCGCGGTTCGACGCCGTCGGACATCGCCGAGGCCGTCGCCTATGTCGTGCGTGCCCGTGCCGTCACCGGCACGACGATCGTCGTCGACGGCGGCCAGCATCTGGTGCCGAGCGCGCGCGACGTGATGTTCCTCTCGGAGCCGCGGGCATGATGAGCGCGGGCCGGACGGGCCAGCGCGCGACGCGGCTCGGGGAGGCCGGATGACGCCCTTCTGGCTCGACGCGCGCCTTGCGCGGTGTCGCCGCGTCTTCGTCCGCCGCCTCGCGGTCCCGGCACGGATCGGCGTCCATGACTTCGAACGCGCCGCGCCGCAGCGGCTGCAGGTCGACGTCGACCTCTATGTCGCGCTCGAGCAGTCCACCCCGCGCAGCGATGCGCTCGAGGAGGTCGTCGACTACGACTTCGTCCGCGATACGGTGCGCGCGCGGATCGCGCAAGGCCACGTGAACCTGCAGGAGACGCTGGTCGACGATCTCGCGCGGACCCTGCTCGCGCGCCGCGGGGTCGTCGCCGTGCGCGTGGCGAGCGAAAAGCCGGAGGTCTATCCGGACGTCGAGGCCGTCGGCGTCGAGGTGGTGCTGTTCAAGGGAGATGCCGGATGACCCGGACCGGGGACCAGCCGCCGCGGCGCTTCAGGCAGGTTCGCGACCACCTGATGCGGACGACGACCCGCGCAATCTCCGACTTCCGCATGATCGAGGACGGCGACACCGTGATGGTGTGCCTGAGCGGCGGCAAGGACTCGCATTCGATGCTGTCGATCCTGCGCGAGTTGCAGGCGCACGCGCCGATCCGGTTCCGGCTGATCGCGATGAACCTCGACCAGAAGCAGCCCGGCTTTCCGGCCGACGTGCTGCCGGCCTACCTTCGCGATATCGGGGTCGACTTCCGCATCGTCGAGGCGGACACGTACGCCATCGTGAAGCGCAAGATCCCGGAGGGACGAACGACGTGCTCGCTGTGCTCGCGCCTGCGTCGCGGCATCATCTACCGGACGGCGCGCGAGCTCGGCGCGACGAAGATCGCGCTCGGGCACCATCGCGACGACCTCGTCGAGACGCTGTTCCTCAACATGTTCTTCGGCGGCCGGATGAAGGCGATGGCGCCGAGGCTCCGCTCCGACGACGGACGCCACGTCGTGATCCGCCCGCTCGCTTACTGCAACGAGAGGGACATCGCCACCTACGCCCGCTACATGCGCTTCCCGATCATCCCGTGCGACCTCTGCGGTTCGCAGGAGAACCTGCAGCGCAAGCGGATCAAGACGATGCTCCAGGCCTGGGAGGAGGAATCGCCGGGCCGCGTCGAGAACATCTTTCGCGCGATGACGCGCGTCGTGCCGTCGCACCTGGCGGACCGGACTCTCTTCGATTTCCAGCGCGGGACCTCCGGGGCGGACGGAGCCGACCCGGAAACGCTGTTCGACGCCGACGCCGCGGGCGGGATGCCCGGGTTGACGGGCACGCACGACAGCGCGTCCGCCGCGGGCCCCGAAGCGCCGATCCGCCTCTTCGCACGGACCCGCGCCGGAGCGGCCGCGACGGAACCGCCGTCGTCACGCGAGCCCGTCGAGGGACGCGGCGAGGTCGCGCCATAGCGCTTCGGTCGGTTCGCAGCCGATCGACAGCCGGATGAATCCGGCGGCGACCTGGTCGCCCCAGCGCGCGCGCCGCTCCGCGCTCGAGTGCAGGCCCCCGAAGCTGGTTGCGGCGCGAACGTAGCGGCAGCCCGCGATGAACCGGTCGGCGGTCGCCTGGTCGGCGAGCGTCAGCGCGATCAACGCGCCGCCGAGCGCCATCTGCTCCCGGGCCAGCGCGTGCTGCGGGTGCGACGCGAGACCGGGGTAGCGGACCGCGACGACCCGCGGATGCGCCTGCAGGCGCTCGGCGACGACCTGCGCCGTGGAACACATCCGCGCGAAACGCACCTCGAGCGATTCGAGGCCGCGATGGACGAGCCACGCCTCGAACGGGCCGGGTACGGCGCCGACGACGCGCCGCCAGTCGCGAACCGCGGCCGCCACGTCGCTGCGGCGCGAAGCGACGTGCCCGAACAGCACGTCGGAATGTCCGTTGACGGCCTTGGAATCGGACGAAACGACCGCATCGGCGCCGAGGTCGAGTGGCCGCTGGCCCAGCGGCGTCATCGTCGTGTTGTCGACGACGACCAGCGCGCCCCCGGCGTGGGCCTTGCGGGCGAGCGCCGCGATGTCCGCGAGGTCGAGCGCCGGATTCGACGGCGTCTCGAACAGGACGAGGCGCAGCCCGTCGAACGACTCGCGGCCAAGCCCCGCGGTCGGGCAGGTCCTGACCTCGACGCCCAGCGGAGCAAGGTACTTCTCGGCCACGACACGCGTCGTGTAGTACCCGTCCGACGGCAGCAGGATCCTGTCGCCGGGCCGGCAATGCGCGACGAGCAGCGCCGCGATGGCGGCCATGCCGCTCGGGAACGCGACGGTCTCGGCGTCCTCCAGGAGCGACAGCGCCTCTTCCAGCGCGGTCCAGGTCGGATTCGCCCAGCGGGCGTACTGGTACGTCCCGGTCGGTTCGCCCGGAAGCGCATAGATCGTCGTGTTGACGATCGGAGGCGAGAAGGCCTGGCCGGTGCCGGCCTGGCGCGTCGCGTGGTGAAGGCAGGCTGCGAATCGTTCGTCGGCGGCGGTCATTCGGGTCTCCTCCCGGCCCGGGATGGTACGCGCGGCGATCGGAGCGCGCGCTGCGCATGCCTGCCGAACCTCACGTAGCATCCGGGCCGCAACGGGGAGGGGACCTTGGGCAGCTACCTGCACCACGAAAGCCATTTCCAGGCGAGCGACCGCGTGCGCGACATCGTGATCGGCATGGCCGACGGACTGACCGTGCCGTTCGCGCTCGCGGCCGGGATCAGCGGCGCGGCCGCCGGCGTCGATGTCGTCGTGACGGCCGGCATTGCCGAAATCGCGGCCGGCTCGATCGCGATGGGCCTCGGCGGCTACCTCGCGGCGCGCGGCGACCGCGAGCACTACCTCGCCGAGCGCCTGCGCGAGGAGCGCGAGATCGTCGAGAAGCCGGAGGCCGAGGCCGCCGAGGTCGGGGAGATCTTCGAGAGCTACGGCCTGGACGCGTCCCACTACGGCGCGCTGGTCGACGGCCTGCGCGCGAACCCGGTCGCGTGGCGGGATTTCATGATGCGATTCGAACTCGGCCTGGAGGAACCCGACCCGGCGCGCGCGCGCGCCTCGGCGACGACAATCGCCGCCGCGTACGTCGCCGGCGGGCTGATACCGCTGGCGCCCTACCTCGCGTTCCGGACCGTGTCGCAGGCCTTGCCCTGGTCGGCCGCGGTGACGCTGGCTGCGCTGCTGGCGTTCGGCTACGTCAAGGGGCGCTTCACCGGGAGCCGGCCGTGGCGTTCGGCGCTGCAGACCTTCGCGATCGGTGGGATCGCGGCCGCCGTCGCCTTCATGCTGGCGCGCGCGATCGCCACGTAGCGCGCGTCGCGAAGGCCCGTCGATCAGGCCGGCGCGCCGTTGCGCTCGCCGGGCGCCGCGAGGAACATCCGATAGACCGGATTGTGGCTCTCGTCCCAGTGCGGATAGCCAAGCCCCGTCAGGAAATCCCGCAACTGCCTTTTCTCGCCGCGCGGCACCTGCAGGCCGACCAGGATGCGGCCGTAGTCCGCGCCCTGGTTGCGGTAGTGGAAGAGCGAGATGTTCCAGTTGGGCGCCATCGAGGTCAGGAAGCGCATCAGCGCGCCGGGGCGCTCCGGAAACTCGAACCGGTAGAGCAGTTCGTCGTGCGCGAGCGGCGAGCGCCCGCCGACCATGTGGCGCAGGTGCTGCTTGGCCAGTTCGTCGTCGGTGAGGTCGAGGGTCGCAAACCCGGCCTTCTCGAAGCCGCGCGCCAGCGCGCGCGCCTCGTCGCGGCGCGCGATCTGGATGCCGACGAAGACGTGCGCTTTCGACGTGTCGGCGATCCGGTAGTTGAATTCGGTGACGTTGCGGTCGCCGACGAGGCTGCAGAAGCGCCGGAAGCTGCCGCGCTCCTCCGGGATCGTCACGGCGAAGACGGCCTCGCGCTGCTCCCCGACCTCGGCGCGCTCCGCGACGAAGCGCAGGCGGTCGAAGTTCATGTTCGCCCCGGAAGCGATCGCGACCAGCGTGCGCCCCTTGATCCGCTCCCTCGCCGCGTAGGCCTTCGCCCCGGCGATCGCCAGCGCGCCGGCCGGCTCGAGGATCGAGCGCGTGTCCTGGAAGACGTCCTTGATCGCCGCGCACAGCGCGTCGGTATCGACGCGGATCACTTCGTCGACGAGCTCGCGGCAGAGGCGATACGTCTCCTCGCCGACCATCCGGACCGCGGTGCCGTCGGAGAACAGGCCGACCTCGTGAAGCTGGACGCGGCGGCCGGCCTCGACCGACCGGCCCATCGCGTCGGAGTCCTCGGTCTGCACGCCGATCACGCGGATGTCCGGGCGCACCGCCTTCACGTAGGCGGCCACGCCGGAGATCAGTCCGCCGCCGCCGATGGGCGCGAAAACCGCCTCGATCGGCCCCTGCTCGCCGGGGTGGTGCTGCCGCAGGATCTCCATCCCGATCGTCCCCTGGCCGGCGATGACGTCCGGATCGTCGAACGGATGCACGAAGGCGAGCTTGCGCCTCGCCTGCAGCGCGAGCGCGTGTGCATAGGCGTCGGAATAGGAGTCGCCCTGCAGCACGACTTCGGCGCCGCGCGAGCGGACGGCATCGATCTTGACCTGCGGCGTCGTGACCGGCATGACGATGACGGCGCGGCACCCGAGCCGCTGCGCCGCGAGGGCGACGCCCTGCGCATGGTTGCCGGCGGACGCCGCGATGACGCCGCGGCGCAGCGCCTGCGCACCCAGGCCGACCATCTTGTTGTAGGCGCCACGCAGCTTGAAGCTGAAGACGGGCTGAAGGTCCTCGCGCTTGAGCAGGATCCGGTTGCCAAGGCGGGCCGACAGTTGCGGTGCCGTCTCCAGCGGCGATTCGATCGCGACATCGTAGACGCGCGCATTGAGGATGCGCTTGAGATATTCGTGGGCTGGCATGGCGACTCCGGGCCTCCGCGGACTGCCGTCGCGGCGTAGGGAGCGCGGAAGGTATCACGGCGACGCGGCGGCCCGGGCGCCGGCAGTCGGCGTCGCGAGCGCCCGCGGTGTCGTACGATGCCACGATGAGCACGCACGCCGCCGCAGGGTCCGACGAGCCTCCGCGCGCCGCGCCGTACGCGGCGCTGACGCCGGAGCGCGTCCTCGATGCCGTCGAGGCGCTGGGGATGCGCTGTTCCGGAACGCTGCTGGCGTTGAACAGCTACGAGAACCGCGTCTACCAGGTCGGCATCGAGGACGCCGCGCCGCTTGTCGCGAAGTTCTATCGCCCCGCGCGCTGGAGCGACGCACAGATCCGCGAAGAGCACGGATTCGTCGGCGAGCTCGCCGCGCGCGAAATCCCCGTCGTGGAGCCGCTGCGGTTCGGCGGCGCGACGCTGCACGAGCATGGCGGCTTCCGGTTCGCGCTGTTCCCGCGCCAGGGCGGGCGCGCGCCCGAGCTTTCCGATCGCGCCGTGCGCGAATGGCTCGGGCGCTTCCTGGGGCGGATCCATGCGATCGGCGCGACCGCGCCGTACCGCGAACGTCCGGCGCTGGACATCGAATCGTTCGGCGTCGAGCCGAGCGCCTGGCTGCTGCGCCACGACTGGCTGCCTCCGGAACTGCGCGACGTCTATCGTGGCGTCGTCGCGCAGGCGCTCGACGGCGTGCGCGCGAGTTTCGAGCGGGCCGGGGCCGCAGCGACGATCCGGCTGCACGGCGACTGCCACGAAGGCAACGTGCTGTGGACGGACGGCGGGCCGCACTTCGTCGACTTCGACGACAGCCGCAGCGGACCCGCGCTGCAGGACCTGTGGATGCTGCTGTCCGGCGACCGGACGGAAATGCAGCTGCAGCTCGCGGACCTGCTCGCCGGCTACGAGGATTTCATGGAATTCGACCGGCGCGAACTGCAGATGCTGGAGGCGCTGCGCACGCTGCGCCTGATCCACTACAGCGCCTGGATCGCGCGCCGCTGGGAAGATCCGGCATTCCCGGCGGCGTTTACGTGGTTCACGACGCCGCGCTACTGGGAGCAGCGGATCCTCGAGCTGCGCGAGCAGGTCGCGGCGATGCAGGAGCCTGCGCTGGTGGTTTGAGCGGCCCTCGCTGCCGACCGACCGCTACGCGCCCTTCTTCAACTTCGCGAACGCCGCGGCCATCGCGGTGGCCGGTTCCGGCCGCCGCGCCGCCGCCGAGGCGACGCCGCGCGGCGCGCGACGCTCGCCGCGCGGCGTCGCCTCGCGCGGCCGCGCCTCGTCGCCAAGCTTCATCGACAGCCCGATGCGGCCGCGCTGGACATCGACCTCCAGCACCTTCACGCGGACATGCATCCCCGCCTTGACGACGTCGCGCGGATCCTTGACGTAGCGCTCGGCGATCGCCGACACGTGCACGAGGCCGTCCTGGTGGACACCGATGTCGACGAAGGCGCCGAAATTCGCGACGTTCGTGACGACGCCGTCGAGGATCATCCCCGGCTCGAGGTCCGATACCTTCTCGACCCCGTCGCGGAAGGCCACCGCCCTGAACTCCGGCCGCGGATCGCGGCCCGGCTTCTCCAGCTCGGCAAGGATGTCCCTTACCGTCGGTTCGCCGAAGCGCTCGTCGGTGAAGCGCCTCGCGTCGAGCGGCTGAAGCAGCTCGCGATTGCCGAGGACGGCGTCGATCGGCTTGCCGAGGTGCGCGAGGATGCGCTCGACGACCGGGTAGCTTTCCGGATGGACGGCGCAGCGATCCAGCGCGTCGCTGCCCCCGACGATGCGCAGGAAGCCGGCCGCCTGCTCGAACGTCTTGTCGCCGAAACGCGGGACCCGGCGAAGGTCGGCGCGAGATGCGAACGCGCCGTGCGCGTCGCGCCACTGCACGAGGCCCTGCGCCAGGCTGCCGGAAAGCCCAGAAACGCGCGCCAGCAGCGCCGCCGAGGCCGTGTTGACGTCGACGCCGACGGCGTTGACGCAGTCCTCGACGACGGCGTCGAGCGCGCGCGCGAGCTGCGACTGGTTGACGTCGTGCTGGTACTGCCCGACGCCGATGGCCTTCGGTTCGATCTTGACCAGCTCCGCGAGCGGGTCCTGCAGCCGCCGCGCGATCGATACCGCGCCGCGCAGGCTGACGTCGAGGTCGGGAAACTCGCGCGCCGCGGTCTCCGACGCGGAGTACACCGAGGCGCCCGCTTCCGACACCACGACGCGCGCGAGGCCGGCGCCCGGCCGCGACTTGATCAGCTCGGCGGCCAGCTTGTCCGTCTCGCGCGACGCGGTGCCGTTGCCGATCGCGACCAGCGTGACGCGATGCCGCTCGACCAGCGCCGCCAGCGTCGAGAGCGCGCCGTTCCAGTCGCGGCGCGGCTCGTGCGGATGGATCGTCGCGGTGTCCAGGAGCTTCCCGGTCGCGTCGACGACCGCGACCTTGACGCCCGTCCTGAGCCCCGGATCCAGCCCCATGACGACGCGCGCGCCGGCCGGCGGCGCGAGCAGCACGTCCTTCAGGTTGCCGCTGAAGACGCGGATGGCTTCCGTCTCCGCGTCGTGCCGCACGCGGGCGAAGAATTCCGACTCGAGCGCGGCGTGGATCTTCACGCGCCAGGTCCAGCGGAAGACGTCCCGCAGCCAGGCGTCGGCGGGCGCGCGACCCTCCCCGCCCGCCGAGCCGAACGGGACGCCGGCGTGCGCGGCGATCTTCGCCTCGCAAGGGTGCGGGACCTGCGCTTCCACGTCGTCGGGAAGCGCGAGCCTGACGTGCAGGCAGCCGGCCGTGCGGCCGCGGAACAGCGCCAGCGCGCGGTGCGACGGGATCGCGCGGATCGGCTCGCGGTGCGCGAAATAGTCGCGGAACTTCTCGCCCTCCGCCTCCTTGCCGGCCACGACGTCGCTCGCGACCCGCGCACGCTCCCAGACGAAGTCGCGCAGGCGGCCGATCAGCTCGGCGTCCTCGGCGAGCCGCTCCGCGAGGATGTCGCGCGCACCGTCCAGCGCCGCCTTGGCATCGGCGAATCCGGCCTCCGGATTCAGGAATCCCGCCGCGTGCGCGGCCGGGTCGAGCCGGCGGTCCTGCAGCAGCGCGTCGGCAAGCGGCTCGAGCCCCGCCTCGCGCGCGACCTGGGCGCGCGTGCGGCGCTTCGGCTTGTACGGCGCGTAGAGATCCTCGAGACGCTGCTTCGTCTCGGCCTCGGCGAGCTGCGCCGCGAGCTGCGGCGTCAGCTTGCCCTGCGAATCGATCGATGCGCCGATGGCGGCGCGCCGCTCCTCCATCTCGCGCAGATAGGCCAGGCGCTCCGCAAGCGTCCGCAGCTGCGTGTCGTCGAGTCCGCCGGTCGCCTCCTTGCGGTAGCGCGCAATGAAGGGCACGGTCGCGCCCTCGTCCAGCAGCTGTGCCGCGGCGGCGACCTGTCCCGGCCGCGCGCCCAGCTCCGCGGCGAGCGTCGCGACGATCTTCCGGTGCACCGTGGCGGCATCCGCGCCGCCGTTCATGGGGACGGTTTCAGTCATATCCTTCGGCGGGAGCGAGCCTGTGGAACAACGTGGTGGCCGCGACGCGGCCTGCGCCGGGCGGCCGGCCATCGCGGGCCGGGGCGCGGCGCGCGGCCGCGCCCGGCGCTACGACCAGCCCCAGCGGCGGACGTAGAAGCGCTTCAGCCACTGCGTCAGCGCAATGTAGCAGAGCACGAACGCCGCGACGCAGGGGTAGTAGGCTGCCGGGAGCCGCGCGAACTTGAAGTCCGCCGCCAACGGCCCGACGGCGACGAAGACGCCGAGGGCGACGACGGCCAGCGTCGTCAGCGCCAGCGCCGCGGCGGGTCGGCTCTCGATGAACGGCAGCTTCGCGGTGCGGATCATGTGGACGATCAGCGTCTGCGTCGCGAGGCCCTCGATGAACCAGCCGGCCTGGAACACCGACTGCTGCGCCTCGGACCGCGCGCCGAACACGAACCACATCAGCGCGAACGTCGCGATGTCGAAGATCGAGCTGATCGGCCCGAAGAACACCATGAAGCGCCCGAGGTCGTCGGCGCGCCAGTGCTGCGGCTTCTCGACGAGCTCGGCGTCGACGTTGTCGAACGGTATCGCGATCTGCGAGATGTCGTAGAGCAGGTTCTGCGTCAGGAGCTGCGCCGGCAGCATCGGCAGGAACGGCAGGAACACGCTCGCGACCAGCACCGAGAACACGTTGCCGAAGTTCGAGCTCGCCGCCATCTTGATGTACTTCAGCATGTTGGAGAACGTCCGCCGCCCCTCCTGCACGCCGCCTTCGAGGATCAGCAGGCTGCGCTCGAGCAGGATGATGTCGGCAGCTTCCTTCGCGATGTCGACGGCGCTGTCGACCGAGATGCCGATGTCGGCGGCGCGCAGCGCCGGCGCGTCGTTGATGCCGTCGCCGAGGAAGCCGGTGATGTGCCCGCGGCTGCGCAACGCGCGCACGATGCGCTCCTTGTGCGCGGGCGTCAGCTTGGCGAAGACGTTGTTCGTCTCGACCGCCGCCGCCAGCTCCGCCTCGCCCATGCCCTCGATCGCGCTGCCCAGCAGGACGCCGCTCACCTCGAAGTCGACCTCGCGGCAGATCTTCGTCGTGACGAGCTCGTTGTCGCCGGTCAGCACCTTGACCGCGATCCCGTGCGCCGCGAGCGCCGCCAGCGCCGGCGTCGTCGACTCCTTCGGCGGGTCGAGGAACGCGATGTAGCCGATCAGCACCAGGCCGGCCTCGTCGGCGAGACCGTAGATCTCCTGCGTCGGCGGCATCTCCTTCACGCCGACGGCCACGACGCGCAGGCCCTCGGCGTTGAGCTCGCCGGTGACCTCGCGCACGCGCGCGAGGACCTCCGGCGTCATCGGCTCGTCGGCCTCGCCGTGGCGCACCCGGGTGCAAATCGCCAGCATCTCCTCGACCGCGCCCTTGCAGATGAGCAGGTGGTGCTCGTCGTGCTCGGCGACGACGACGGACATCCGGCGGCGGTTGAAGTCGAACGGGATCTCGTCGATCTTGCGGAACGCCGTCGCGACCTGCAGGTCGCGCTGCACCTCCGCATGCTCCAGGACGGCGACGTCGAGCAGGTTCTTCAGCCCCGTCTGGTAGTAGCTGTTGAGGTAGGCGTATTCCAGGACCGCGTCGGAGTCCTCGCCGAAGGCGTCGGTATGGCGCGACAGGAAGATCTTGTCCTGCGTCAGCGTCCCGGTCTTGTCGGTGCACAGCACGTCCATCGCGCCGAAGTTCTGTATCGCCTCGAGCCGCTTGACGATGACCTTCTTGCGCGACAGGAACACCGCGCCCTTCGCCAGCGTCGAGGTGACGATCATCGGCAGCATCTCGGGCGTCAGGCCGACGGCGACGGACAGCGCGAACAGCAGGGCCTCGGTCCAGTTGCCCTTCGTGAAGCCGTTGATGAGCAGCACGACCGGGGACATCACGAGCATGAAGCGGATCAGCAGCCAGCTCACCTTGTTGACGCCGACCTGGAAGGCGGTGGGCGCGCGGTCGGTCGCCGTCACCTTCCTCGCCAGCGCGCCGAAGTAGGTCCGGTCCCCGGTCATGACGGCAACCGCGGTCGCCGAGCCGCTGACGACGTTCGTCCCCATGAACAGCAGGTTGTCGTAGTCCAGCGGATTGTTGCTGGCGGCCCCGCGATGGCTCGGGAATTTCTCCACCGGCATCGATTCGCCGGTCATCGCCGCCTGGCTGACGAAGAGGTCCTTCGCGCCAAGGACACGCAGGTCGGCCGGCACCATGTCGCCGGCCGACAGGAAGATGATGTCGCCGGGAACGATCTGCTTGATCGGGATCTCGCAGCGCTGCGGCGGCTTGGGGTGCAGGCGGGCCTCGAAGTACCGCGCCGCCTCCTCGGCCGCCAGGCTCGCCGGATCGCGGCGCAGTACGGTCGCGGTATTGCTGACCATCTCCTTGAGCTTGTCGGCGGCGCGGTTCGAGCGCGTCTCCTGGACGAAGCGCAGCAGCGTCGACAGCACCACCATCGAGGCGATCAGGACCGTGCCGTCGACGTCCTCCGTGTACCACGAGACGCCCGCGAGCACCGTCAGCAGCAGGCTGAAAGGGTTGCGGTAGCAATGCCAGAGGTGCCGCCACCAGGGCAGGGGCTTCTCGTGGCCGACCTCGTTGGGCCCGACGCGATCGCGCTCGTCCTCGGCCTGCGACTCCGTCAGGCCGTCGACATGGCTGCCGAGATCGTCCAGTACGCGCCCGGGCTGCTGCTGCGCGGTCTCCAGCAGGCGGCGGCTCAGCGCCGGCGCCACGTCGCGCGACACCTCCGCGCCGCGCAGCGCGTCGAGCAGGCTGAAGCGGCTGAAATGCCGCGTCATCGCGCGAGCGCGCACGAAACCGACGTAGAGTTCCCGCAAGAAATCGAGCGTCATCAGATCCTCCCGCGGCGGGGCTTATATCACGCGGACATGTCAGGGATTCGAGGCCGGTCCGGCGCGGCGCGCACGCGCGCGCCGAGCAGCCCCTGAGGCGGTCGCGGGTACTGCCGCCGCGCGACAGATAAACTTCGGGCCTTACCGCGACCCCGCCTCACCTCGATGAATGCCCCGATGCAGATCCCGCCGAGCGGCGATCCGTCCCCCGCCACGGCGGAGACCGACGCGGGCGGCGCGGCGCGCCTGCGCGAGATCCCGTACAACTACACGTCGTTCTCGGATCGCGAGATCGTCCTGCGGCTGCTCGGCGCCGAGAGCTGGGCGGTCCTCGACGAGCTGCGCCACGAGCGCCGGACCGGGCGCAGCGCGCGGATGCTCTACGAGGTCCTCGGCGACATCTGGGCCGTCCAGCGCAATCCGTACCTGGAGGACGACCTGGTCGGGAACCGGCGCCGTCGCGGCCTGCTCGTCGAGGCGCTGCATCACCGCCTCGGCGAGATCGAGCGGCGACGCGACGAGGCCGACGCCGATCGCGACGCCAAGGTCGCGAAGCTGCTGCGCAGCGCGCGCGACTGCGTCGCGCGGTTCGAGGCCGGCCTCGGCGCGGCAGCCGGACTGAGGCGCCGCGCGCGCCGGCGCTTCGAGCGGATCACCCGCGCCGACAACGTCCGCTTCGACGCGTTCGCGCGCGTCTCGCACGTCACCGACGCGACCGACTGGCGGGTCGCCTATCCGTTCGTCGTGCTCGCCCCCGATCGCGAGGAGGAAGTCCCCGCGCTGGTGCGCGCATGCATCGAACTCGGCCTGACGATCATTCCGCGCGGCGGCGGCACCGGCTACACCGGCAGCGCCGTCCCGCTGACGCCGATGTCGGCGGTCATCAATACGGAGAAGCTCGAGGACCTCGGCGCGGTGGACCCCGCGACGTCGCTGCCCGGCGTCGCCGGCCCTGTCGCGACCGTCCTGACGGGCGCCGGCGTCGTCACCCGCCGCGTCGCGGAAGCGGCCGAGCAGGCCGGGTTCGTCTTCGCCGTCGACCCGACCTCGGCGGATTCCTCCTGCATCGGCGGCAACATCGCGATGAACGCCGGCGGCAAGAAGGCGGTGCTGTGGGGCACCGCGCTCGACAATCTCGCCTGGTGGCGGATGGTGGACCCGGACGGCAACTGGCTCGAGGTGACGCGGCTGGAGCACAACCGCGGCAAGATCCACGACGTCGAGACGGCGCGCTTTTCGCTGGTCTGGAAGGACGGACGCGAGGCGCCGGAGCGGGCGGCCGAGCTTCGCAGCACCGAGTTGTCGATCCCGGGGCACAGGCTGCGCAAGATCGGCCTCGGCAAGGACGTCACCGACAAGTTCCTGGGCGGGCTGCCCGGCGTGCAGAAGGAAGGCTGCGACGGGCTCGTCACCTGCGCGCGCTGGGTCCTGCATCGGATGCCGCGCCATACGCGGACCTTCTGCCTGGAATTCTTCGGCGCGGCGCGCGAGGCGGTGCCGAGCATCGTCGAGATCAAGCGGTACCTGGCGCATGGCGCCGCCGCGACGACGCCGGTCCTGCTCGCCGGCCTGGAACACCTCGACGAACGCTACCTGCGCGCCGTCGGCTACGCGACGAAGAGCAAGCGCGGCGGGCTGCCGAAGATGGTGCTCGTCGGCGACGTCGTCGGCGACGACGAGGCTGCCGTCGGTCGCGCCGCCTCGGAAGTCGTTCGCCTCGCCAACGGTCGCCATGGCGAGGGTTTCATCGCCGCCAGCGCGGAGGCGCGGCGCAAGTTCTGGCTCGACCGCTCGAAGACGGCGGCCATCGCGCGCCACACCAACGCGTTCAAGCTCAACGAGGACGTCGTGATCCCGCTCGACCGCCTCGGCGAATACACCGACGCGATCGAGCGCATCAACATCGAGCTGTCGATCCGCAACAAGCTCGAGCTCGTCGACGCCATCAGCGCGCGGCTCGCGTCCGGCTTCGCGCTCGGCAAGACGGGCGACGTGGAATTCGACCGCCTGCCGCGGGAGGAGATCGTCGGCGACCGCGTCGAGCGCGCGCAGGAGCTGCTGGCGGCGACCCGCGGGCGCTGGACCTGCCTGCTCGACGGGCTCGATGCCGCCGCTGCGGACGCCGCGGCCGACCTCGTGCGCCGCGGCGTCGCGGTGCCGGCCTCGGCGGGTCCCGGCCAGCGCGTGGTCGACCTGCTGCAGGATCGAAGCATCCGCGTTTCCTGGAAGTCCGAGCTGCGCTCCGCGCTGCACGGAATCTTCTCCGGCGCCGCGTTCGCGCCGATTCTCGCCGACATCGACACGCTGCACCGCCGGGTGCTGCACGGCCGCGTCTTCGTCGCGCTTCACATGCATGCCGGCGACGGCAACGTGCACACGAACATCCCGGTGAACTCCGACGACTACCGGATGCTCGCCACGGCGCACGCCGCGGTCGCGCGGATCATGCGCATCGCGCGCGACCTGGGCGGCGTGATCTCCGGGGAGCACGGCATCGGGATCACGAAGCTGGAATTCCTGGACGACGCGGAGTTGCGGGAATTCCGCGACTACAAGCGGCGGATCGATCCGGACGGGCGCTTCAACCGCGGCAAGCTGATGCCGGGCGCGACGCTCGCCGACGCCTATACGCCGAGCTTCGGCCTGATGGGACACGAGTCGCTGATCATGCAGCAGAGCGACCTGAAAGGCGTTTCGGACGCGATCAAGGACTGCCTGCGCTGCGGCAAGTGCAAGCCGGTCTGCGCCACGCACGTGCCGCGCGCCAACCTGCTCTACTCGCCGCGCAACAAGATCCTCGCCACGTCGCTGCTGATCGAGGCGTTCCTCTACGAGGAGCAGACGCGGCGCGGCATCAGCCTGCGCCACTGGGACGAGTTCGGCGACGTCGCGGACCACTGCACGATCTGCCACAAGTGCTCGACGCCCTGCCCCGTCGACATCGACTTCGGCGACGTCACGATGGCGATGCGCGACCTGCTGCGACGCATCGGCAGGCGGCGCTTCAACCCCGGCACCGCGGCGTCGATGATGTTCCTCAACGCGACGAACCCGGAGACGATCCGGGTGCTGCGGAAAGTGATGATCCGCTGGGGCTACGCGGCGCAGCGCTGGGCCAATCGGCTGCTGGGCGTCGCGGCGCGCCGCCAGACGCGCCAGCCGCCGGCCACGACGGGGGCGCCGCCGCTGCGGGCGCAGGTGATCCACTTCGTCAACAAGAAGATGCCGGGCAACCTGCCCAAGCGCTCGGCGCGGGCACTGCTCGACATCGAGGACGCGCGCTACGTGCCGATCATTCGCGACGCGCGCCGCGTGCCGGTCGACGCGGAGGCCGTGTTCTACTTCCCCGGGTGCGGCTCGGAACGCCTGTTCTCGCAGGTCGGGCTGGCGACCCAGGCGATGCTGTGGCACGCCGGCGTGCAGACCGTGCTGCCGCCCGGCTACCTGTGCTGCGGCTACCCGCAGCGCGGCACGGGCCAGCAGGATCGCGCGGACAAGATCACGACCGACAACCGCGTCCTTTTCCACCGCGTCGCCAATACGCTGAACTACCTCGACATCCGGACCGTCGTCGTCAGCTGCGGCACCTGCTACGACCAGTTGCAGGGCTACGAGTTCGAGCAGATCTTTCCCGGCTGCCGGATCGTCGACATCCACGAATATCTTCTCGAGAAGGGCATCGCGGTCGACGGCGTGCGCGGCGTGCGTTACCTCTACCACGACCCGTGCCATTCCCCGCTGAAGCGGCAGGACCCGCTGAGGACCGTCAACGCGCTGCTCGCGACGGCCGACGCGCGGCACATCGAGCGCAGCGAGCGCTGCTGCGGCGAAAGCGGGACGCTCGCGGTCAGCCGCCCTGACATCTCGACCCAGGTCCGTTTCCGCAAGGAGCGCGAGATCGTCGCCGGCGCGCAGCGGCTCCGCGCCGACGGCTTCGACGGCGACGTAAAGCTCCTGACATCGTGCCCGTCGTGCCTGCAGGGACTGAGCCGCTATGCCGACGATGCCGCCATCGACGCGGACTACGTCGTCGTCGAGATGGCGCGCCACGTCCTGGGCCCCGATTGGATGGCCGACTACGTGCGCGCCGCCAACGACGGCGGCATCGAGCGCGTGCTCGTCTGATGGCGGAGACACCGGCGTTGCCCGCGACCTGTCCGCTGTGCGACGGCGACGGCGGCCGCGTCGTCGCGCGGGACGCCGCGCTGCGGATCGTCCTCGTCGACGACGACGACTACCCGGGCTTCGCGCGCGTCGTCTGCAATGCCCATGTCGCCGAGATGAGCGACCTCGACGCGGCGCACCGCGATCGCCTGATGGCGGTCGTCTGTGCGGTCGAACGCGCGCAGCGCGCCGTGATGCGGCCGCAGAAGGTCAACGTCGCGAGCCTGGGCAACGTCGTGCCGCACCTGCACTGGCACGTGATCCCGCGCTACGCCGACGATGCGCATTTCCCGCAGCCGATCTGGGGGACACGGCAGCGCGACGTTGACCGCGCCGTGCTCGACGCGCGGCGGGCACGCGTTCCTGCGCTTGCCGCCGCGCTGCAGGAAATCCTGCGGGAAACGCGCTGAAGCGCCTGCGCGCCGGGCGGAGGCCTTCTCTCCGTCCGCGCTCAACCCGCCGGCCCGGAATCGCAGGCCATCAGCTTCTGACGCGGGAATTCCTTCTGGATCGCGGCGAGCTTCTGCGCCAGCGCCATGTCGACGCCACTGACGCGGAAGCGCGTCGCGGTGATCGTCGATGGGCGCTCCGCCACGCGCGCACCCTTCACCCCGAGCTTCTCGATCTCCGTCAGGTGCTTCGCCGCGAGTTCCGGGTCGCGGAACGAACCCAGCGAAATGCCGTTGCGCAGCGCCGTGTTGTCGCCGATCACGGCCATGTCCTTGACGCCGCGGGCGCGCAGGTCGTCGACGACGCGATCGACCTCGGCGCGCGACTTCAGCGGCGGGATGTAGACCATGAACCAGCCGGGCGCCTCGACGCTGCGCGTCGCGAGTCGCTCGCCGAGGTCGAGCGCGGCGAGCCGATCGTGAATGCGGCCGAGGTTTCCCTCGGCGGCGAAATCGCCGAACTCGACGCAGGCGGCACCCGTGGTCAGGTCGACGCCGGGGATCGAGACCGCGGCAACCTGGCGCGCCTTGTCCCTCAGCGCACGGGCCTCGTCGTCGCTCAGCACGCGGATGCGGTCGGGCTCGATCTGCCGCTCGACACGCTCCGGTTCGCGGCCGCTCTCCGGCAGCGCGCCGAGCGCGCCGCGCTGGATCGCGAACAACGCGAGGTCCGCGAGCAGCAGGATCAGGAACAGGAGTTTCATCGACAGTCGCCGCGTGCCTCGAAGCGGGCGCGGCAGTGGACGCCGCGCAGCACCAGATTATCTTCGATCGACGGCGGCCCGGCGAGTTCGCCCGGCCCCAGCGCATCGGCCACGTGCGGCGCCAGCAGGGACGCGAAGCCGCCGGCGAGCACGAGACGGACCGGCCGCCCGCACGCGCGCGAGAAGCGGCGCACGCGACGCTCGACGAGGCCGGCCTGCGCCTCGAGGACGCCGGTCGTGATCGCATCGTCGGTGTTGTCGGGCGAGGGCGACCACGCGCCGTCGGCGCGCGGCAGCCGCGCGGTGCCGCGCGCCAGGCTGTCGAGCATCAGCCGCATCCCCGGCGCGATCACGCCTCCCTCGAAGCGCCCGTGCATCGTCACCGCGTCGACGGTCGTCGCCGTTCCGGCATTGACGACGACGAGCGGCAGGCCGGGCGTCGCGACGCGCGCCGCGATCATCGCGTGCCAGCGGTCGGCGCCGAGGCGGGACGGATCCCGATAGCCGCTCGTCAGCTCGATGTCCGCCGCGACGAACCGCGCGGCCGCCGCTTTCCAGCACGGCCGGACGCCGAAGACGCGTCGCGCCACGGCGTCGATTGCGGCACCGACATCGGACGACGCGACGCTGCAGCCGTAGGCGGCCGCCGGCGGGACGCCGGCGCGGCGCCACGCCGCCTCGAGGCGCTCCGGCCAGTCGACCTGGCCCAGTTCCTCGCGCCCCGCCGACACGAAACACGGCGATGCGCCGGGCGCGGCGTCGGCATCGGCGTCGATGTCGACGCCGGATAGGGCCCACTTGAGCGCGGAATTGCCGCAATCGAGCAGCAGCCAGCGCGCAGCGCCGCCATGTCCCTGTCCGCTGCGGCCGCCGGATTCCACGGATTTCCCGCGCGCCGGCTCAGGCGCCGGCCAGCCGCAGCGACAGGTCGCCGCACAGGTAGGCCGACGTCCCGACCGGCGTCTCGACGAGAAGTTGCCCGTCGTCGTCGACGCCCAGCGCGACGCCGCGCGCGATCGCGGCGCCGCGATCGCGCAGCTCGATCGCGCGGCCGCGGTACGCGAAGAGCGCATCGAAGCTGGAGCGCCAGGGCGCGAAGCCGGCGGCGCCGACGGCGCGCACCGCGTCGACAACCGCCGCGGCGAGGCGCGCGAGCCACGCTTCGCGTTCCGCCGCGAGGCGCCCCGGATCGATGCTCTGCGCCAGCGTCGCGACCGGGGCGCCGATCGCGGCGGTGACGGCCTCGTCCATCCACAGGTTCAAGCCCACGCCGACCACGATCGTCGCGGCGCGCTGCGGATCGATGGCGACCTCGGACAACACGCCGCCCAGCTTCGCGCCGTCCACCAGCAGGTCGTTGGGCCACTTGACCTCGACGGTGACGCCGACGGCTCGCAGCTCGCGCGCGATCGCGACGCCGCACGCGAGCGTGATGGCCGGGTGCAGCGTGCGCGTGCGCAGCGGCACCGCGATCGAGAACATCAGCGCCGACCCCGGCGCCGCATGCCAGCGGCGCCCGTCGCGCCCGCGGCCGGCGCGCTGTTCCCACGCCGCCCGCAAGACCGGCCGCTGCGGCGCGGCGAGCCGCGCCCGATCGACGAGGTCCGCGTTCGTCGAGCCGGTGCTGGCGACGACTTCGACCTGCAGCTCGCACCCGTCGGGAAGCGCGGCCTCGATGGCGCGAGCCTCCAGCGGCGGGAGGCGCGGAGCCGTTTGGAGCGCTGCGACCGGCGGGCTTGCGGCGGGACGCGGAGGAGGCACGATCGTCGACCTGCGAATCGGGTGGAGCTGCGGATCGGGTGGAGCCTGGATTTCCCTCGGGTTTGCGATGTCCGCGGCGCGTGCGCCGGTCGAGACGGCAGGGCGCACGACGCCGGTCGCGGCAGGGTCGCGATGCAGGCTAGCACGTCCGCGACCGAGCCCGGCACGGCGGTTTCGGCGGCGGCTTCGTCCGCTGCGGCCGATCGCCGATAATCCGAGGCGATGAACGAACTGCCTGCGGAATCCGCGCCGCATCACGGCTCGCCGCTCGCGCGCTGGTCGTGCCTGGCGTGGGTCGCGATGACCGTCTACGCGAGCCTGACGCCGTTCAGCAACTGGCAGGATCGCGGCGTCTCGCCGTGGTCGTACATCGTCGCGCCGTGGCCGGCGCACGTCACGGCCTTCGACGTCGCCGTCAACGTCGCCGGCTACGTCCCGCTGGGCGCGCTGATCGTCCTCGCGCTGCATCCGCGGCTGCGGGGCGTCGCCGCGGTCGTGGTCGCGACGCTCGCGGGCCTGCTGCTGTCCGCAACGGTCGAAGCGATCCAGACCTACCTGCCCTCGCGCGTCGCGTCCAACGTCGATGTCATGACCAACACGCTCGGCGCGCTGCTTGGCGCGGGCGCGGCGGCGCGCTTCGCGACGGCCATCGTCGATCGCGGCCGGATCGTCCAGCTTCGCCGGCGCTGGTTCCGCAGCGACGACGCGCTCGGCCTGACACTGGCCGCATTGTGGCCGCTGGCCCAGGTGCATCCGTCGTCGGCGCTTTTCGGCATCGGGCACTTCGAGGCGCTGCCCGCGCTGGTGCGGAATCTCGAGGATGTCGCGGGTTTCGACGGCCCCAATCCCGTGATCCCCCTCGTCGAAGCGTCCGACTTCGTCCTCGCGGAGGCGGCGATCACGACGACCGGGCTGCTCGCCGCCGGCCTCGGCATCGCCGCGACCCTGCAGCGCCACGCGCCCCGCGTCGCGCTGCTGGTGGCCTGGATCGCGGTCGCGCTGGGCTGCCGGATCGCCGCCTACGGCGTGGCCTTCGGACCGGAGAACGCCTTCGCGTGGTCGACGCGCGGAGCGCTGGGCGGACTGCTGCTCGGAGGGTTTTCGCTGCTCGCCGCCTCGACGGCGCCGGCGCGCCTGCTGCCGCGCCTGGCGCTGACATGCACGATGGCGCTGCTGTTGGAGGTCAACCTGGTGCCGGAGAACCCGTACCACGAGGCCTGGCTGCAGCAGTGGTCACCCGGCCACCTGCGCAACCTCGACGCCGCCGCCGCATGGCTGGCGACGCTCTGGCCGGTCGCCTGGCTCGCCTGGGCCGTCGCGCGGCGGCGCGGGGCGCCGCGCGCGGCGCCGCGCACAGGCCCCTAGAATCGGGGCCTCCCACGAACTTCACGACGCCGCTGCGCCCGCGAAGGCGTACGCGCCCCCACGCGATGAGCTACTACCGCCACCATGTCTTCTTTTGCCTCAACCAGCGCGACAACGGCGAGGCCTGCTGCGCGCCGCACCAGGCCGCCGCGATGCAGGCGCATGCGAAGCAGCGGATCAAGGAACTGAAGGCCGCGGGCGCCGGCGGCGTGCGCATCAACAAGGCGGGGTGCCTCGACCGCTGCGAGGAAGGCCCCTGCCTCGTCGTCTATCCGGAAGGCGTCTGGTACACCTACGTCGACCAGCACGACATCGACGAGATCGTCGAGTCGCATCTCGTCGGCGGCAAGGTCGTCGACCGGCTGCGCCTTCCATGACAGGCAGACCGTCCGCGCCGCGCTCCGAGCGCCGCCTTGTCGACGGCGTGGTCGGGCGCATCGAGCTGGCGATCGACCATCCGGCCGGCGACGTCGCCGGCATCGCGTGCATCGGGCATCCGCACCCGCTCTATGGCGGGACGCTGGACAACAAGGTGGCCTCGTCGCTCGCGCGAGCATTCGCGGCACTGGGATGGCTCGCCGTGAGGCCGAACTTCCGCGGCGTCGGCGGAAGCGACGGCACGCACGACGGCGGCCGCGGCGAGACCGACGACTTTCTCCACGTGATCGACGTGGTCGCGGCGTCTGCGGATCTCGGTGGCGGCTTGCCGTCGCCGGCGCCGCTGGCGCTGGCGGGTTTTTCGTTCGGCAGTTTCGTCGCCGCGTCGGCGGCCTCGCGCCTGGCGACGGGCGGCCGAGCGGTCGAGCACCTCGTCCTTGTCGGCGCCGCCGCAGGTAAATGGCCGATGCCGGCCGTCGGCTCCGAAACGCTGGTGATCCACGGCGAAAACGACGAAACGATTCCCCTGTCGGCGGTGTTCGACTGGGCAAGGCCCCTAGGCGTCCCGGTGGTCGTGATCCCCGGAGCGGACCACTTTTTCCACCGGAGGATCACGCTGCTCAAGGATCTCGTGCTGCGCCACGTGACGGGTAGCGCGTGCCGCAAATCCGCAGCGTCCGACGCCTCGATTGACGGCGAACGGCAAATTCCCTAAAAATTCTCCCTTCGGGGCGTCGCAGCGCTCCGTCGATGAACCCCAAAGCGGCACGACCGCGTCCCTGGCAGGCCCGGCGGTATCCTTGGCGGGCACGGTGGCCGGGAGGCTGCGGGCCGGCGCAGAAGGCCGGATCGCTGGCGGACCGGCGCCTGCCGTGCCGCGGATCGATCCGGTAACCATGGGCGCCAGGCAGTGCGACGTCCGGCAGGAGGCGGCTAATAATGGCGACGATTTCGGCGGTCGCCCGGGAAACCGGAGCACGGCAGGTTCGCATCGACGAGCGCGTGGTCTTTGCGAAGACCGCCGAAGGCATCGCCGAGGTTCGCGCCCGCGCATTCGGCCTGTCGCTGTCAGCCCGGCGCGTACTGATCATGGTGGACGGCACCCGCAGCGTTTCCGAGCTGTCGCCGCTGCTGCGGCCGGGGGAAATCGATGCCGTCCTGATGCAACTCGAGTCGATGCGTCTCGTCTTTCGCGTCGACCCGGACGCGCAGGGCGTCGAGGACGGTCCGGAAGAACAAGCCGGCGCGCCGGCGCGCCTGAACGATGGCGCCGCGCCGGGGAGCGAGCCGGTCGCGGAGGAGTCGCACATGGCGACGGTCGATGGCGCCAAGCGGCGCGCCGTCCGCGAACTGAACGAGCGCCTCGGCCCGGACGCGGAGACGATGGCGATCCGCATCGAACAGTGCCGGGGCGTCGACGAGCTTCGCGATCGCCTGCGCGAAGCCGAGCGGCTCGTTGCCGGTTTCCTCGGCGAGAGCGCGGCGCAGGAATTCGTCCGCGCGATGCGGCGCCGCTACAGCACGGCCGAATAGCCCCCTTCCGCGCCGGTTCGACGAACGTCGCGGCCGGGCAGGCCCGGCATGTGGTCCGGGGCTGGCGAGACCTGTACGATGCGTGCAGCAAACGCCGCCGAGCGACAGGCGCGGGGCGTGGCAGTTCCTCACCGGCAATAGGCGTCAGGCTTCAGGCGATAGGCGGGCAGGCTGGACTCGAATCTCTGTTACCTGGACGGCGAATTCCTGCGCCTCGACGAGGCGCGGGTCCCGGTGCTCGACCGCGGCTTCATCTTCGGCGACGGCGTCTACGAAGTCGTGCCGTTCTACCGCGGTCGTCCGTTCCGCCTGGAACAGCACCTCGCGCGCCTCGCGCGCAGCCTGTCCGCGATCCGGCTCGCCAGCCCGGTGGACGACCGCGGCTGGCGCTCGATCTTCGAGCGCCTCGTGCCGGCGGCGACCCGGGAGGACTGCTCGGTGTACCTGCAGATCACGCGCGGCGCCGCCCGGCGCGACTTCGCCTTTCCGCCCGGCGCGACGCCGACGGTGTTCGCGATGGTCTCGCCGCTGGCGCGTCCGGGCGTCGCGCTGCGCGAGCGGGGGCTGCGCCTCGTCTCCTGGGATGACATCCGCTGGCAGCGCTGCGACATCAAGTCCGTGTCGCTGCTCGGCGCCGTCCTGGCGCGGCAGTACGCCGTCGACCGCGGCGTCGACGAGGTGGCGCAGTTTCGCGACGGATTCCTGACGGAGGCGTCGTCGGCCAACCTGTGGGTCGTGAAAGGCGGCGGCGTCGTCGCGCCTCCGCTCGACCACCATATCCTCGAAGGCATCCGCTACGGGTTCGTCGCGGAATTGTGCGCGCGCCACGGCATCCCGTTCGAGGCGCGGCCGATCCCGCGGGCGGACGTCGCCGCCGCCGACGAACTGCTGCTGACCTCGGCCACGCGCGAAGTGCTGCCGGTCGTCGAACTCGACGGCCGGCCGATCGGCAGCGGGCGGCCGGGGCCTGTCTATGCGCGGCTGCGCGAGTTCTACGACGCCGCGATCGCCGCGTTGTAGCAGACCCGTCGGTCCACGAAGGCGATTGCCGTGTCGCGCGAGTCCGCGCTGGTCTTTCCGACCGACTTCCCGATCAAGATCATGGGGCGCCGGGTCGATGGATTCGCCGAGACGATCGCGGCAGTCGTCCTGCAGCACGCGCCGGATTTCGATCCGGCGTCCATCGAGCTGCGCGCCTCGCGCGACGGCAACTACCTTTCCGCGACGGCGACCGTGCGCGCGACCTCGCGCGAGCAGATCGACGGCCTGTACCGCGCGCTCACCAGCCATCCGCTGGTGAAGATCGTCCTGTGACGCCGTAAGGGCGCCCGCCGCATCGATGGACCCGGTCGTCCGCCACCTCGGTCGCGCCGAATACGCCGCCACGTGGGGCGCGATGCGCGAGTTCACCGCCCGGCGCGATGCGTCGACGCCCGACGAGTTGTGGGTCGTCGAGCACCCGCCGGTTTTCACGCTCGGCGTCGCGGCGCGCGCGCCCGACGTGTGCGGTCCGATACCGGTCGTGGCGACCGATCGCGGGGGCCAGGTCACCTACCATGGCCCGGGACAGGTCGTCGTCTACACGCTGATCGACCTGCGCCGCCTCGGGATCTTCGTCAAGGAACTCGTCTACCGCATCGAGCAGTCGGCCATCCAGGCCCTCGACGCGCTGGGCGTTGCCGGCTGCCGGGTTCGCGGTGCGCCCGGCGTCTACGTCGCGGCGGGCCACGGTGGCGAGCGCATCGCGCGCGAGACGGACCTGGCGCAGTTCAGCGGACTGGCGAAGATCGCGGCGCTCGGCATCAAGGTCACGCGCGGCTGCAGCTACCACGGGGTCGCGCTCAACGTCGCGATGGACCTCACGCCCTTCGGCTGGATCGACCCCTGCGGCTACCGCGGGCTGCGCGCGATCGACTTGGCTACACTGGGCGTCCCGACGACCTGGGATGCGGCCGCCGCGCTTCTGGTGGAGCGCCTTCGCGTCCATCTCTCGCCCGGACCCTGACGACGATGACTGCCGACCCGCCCGCCTACGATCCCAGCGCCAAGCAGAAGGGTGACGCGAAGACGTCCCGGATTCCGATCCGCGTCGTCGCGCCCACGGAGCGCCTCGCGAAGCCGTCGTGGATCCGTGTCCGCGCCGGATCGGCGTCGACGCGCTTCTACGAGATCAAGTCGATCCTGCGCGAGCAGGGCCTGCACACCGTGTGCGAGGAGGCGTCGTGCCCGAACATCGGCGAGTGCTTCGGCCACGGCACGGCGACCTTCATGATCATGGGCGACAAGTGCACGCGGCGCTGCCCGTTCTGCGATGTCGGCCACGGCCGTCCGGATCCGCTGGACGTCGACGAACCGGCGCATCTTGCACAGACGATCGCGCGGCTCGGCCTACGCTACGTCGTGATCACCTCGGTCGACCGCGACGACCTTCGCGACGGCGGTGCCGCTCATTTCGTCGACTGCATCCGCGCCGTGCGGCAAGCCTCGCCGGCGACGCGGATCGAGGTGCTCGTCCCCGACTTCCGCGGGCGGCTGGAGCGCGCGCTCGAGATCCTCGTCGCCGCTCCGCCCGACGTGATGAACCACAATCTGGAAACCGTCCCGCGCCTGTACCGCGCCGCGCGACCGGGGGCGGACTATGCCCACTCGCTGAAGCTGCTCTCGGAGTTCAAGCGCGCCGTTCCCAACGTCCCGACCAAGAGCGGGCTGATGGTCGGTCTCGGCGAGACCGACGACGAGATCCTGCAGGTGATGGCGGACCTTCGCGCGCACGGCGTCGAGATGCTGACGATCGGACAGTACCTCGCTCCGAGCGGCCACCACCTTGCCGTCGAGCGCTATGTCGCGCCGGAGACCTTCGCGCGCTTCGAGCGCGAGGCGATGGCGCTCGGCTTCTCGCACGCGGCCTGCGCGCCGCTCGTGCGCAGTTCGTACCACGCGGACCGCCAGGCGCAGGCCGCGGGGCTGCCGCGCCGCGACTGACGGTCCGGGCGCGCGCCACCACGCGCCACCGCGAGCCGCCGCAGGGCCTGGCTGACGAAGGCCCCTCTCGGAGAGTTCGATGCCGATCTCGTTGACCGGGCCCATCACGATCGCATGCCTCGTGATTCTCGGTGTCTTCGTCTATCCGTGGCTCCTGCGCCGACCCGCCGCGGACGGCAGCGGGCGCGGTCCCGGCGGATGGATCCTTGTCGCCATCGCGACCGCCGCGTTGATCGCGATCTATGGCCAGTTCGCGCGCGACACGCAGCCGCAGGTGCTTCGCTGGGGACTCGGCGCGCTGTGGGCGGTCGCGCCCGTGGTCGCCGCGCTGATCGTCCTGCGCATCGAACGCAGATAGCAGCGCGCAGGCGCCGCGCGCGCTCTAGGCTTCCTCGGCCGCGATCACGCGGGGAGGCACCGGGCAATCGATTGCCGCACAGAAGGTGCGCAGGCAACTCGCCGCCTTCCACGACGTCGCGCCATCGACGAAGGCCGCAGCGGTGCACGCGACGATGAGGCGCGGCTTGAGCAGCGGGGCGAGGCGATTGAGCCGCGAGAGCGCCGCGGCGACGGCGCGGAGCGTCACGGCCTCCGCGACGAACGACGTCGATTCGTCCGCGGCGAGCAGGCCGGCGCCCGCGTCGTACGCGCGCCGCGGGTCCTGTGGCAGGCGCACCGTCGCGATCAGCGCAAGCAGCAGCGAAGACTCGCGCGCGACGACCGCCAGGCTGCGGTAGCGCACCGCCGCGGGACGCGACGCGTAGATGCCGATGCGCCGCTCGAGCACGGTGTAGAGCAGGAACTCCGGCAACGTCGTTCGCCCATCGGCGGCGACGAGGCGCCGCGCGATGTCGAGCAGCTGCTCGCGGGCGGCCGCATCCAGCCGTCGCAGCGCCTGCGCCGCGTGGTCGACCAGCGGCAGGCGGTTGCCCGGGCGCAGCTCTCGGACGCGCAGTTGCAGGCGCACCACGTCGTCGGCCGCGACGCCGCCCAGCGCGTCGGCGATGATCCGGTGCTGGCGCTCGCGCACGTCGGCTTCCTGGTCGACGAGCAGCGCCAGCACGACGAGTCGCGCCTGCCCGCGCTCGCTCACCGCGGCGCGCAGGCGTGCCGCCGCGATCGCCGCGTCCGAGGCGTCGCGACGCCGGTTGAGCGGCGCGAGGCTGCCGACATGCCGGGCCACCGTGTCCAGCACGAGCGCCGCGCCGCCCGGCGCCTCCAAGGCGAATTCCAGCGGCGGCAGCGGCGGCGGGGGCGCTTCGATCGCGCGCTCCAGGGCGAGCTCGAGCTCCCGCTCCGGCGCCGGCAGGAAGTCCATCGGTCGACCGTAGACGCGGCGGACCCTCTCGGCGAGCGCCGGGTGCGTCGCGAACAGGCCGCGGCCGAAGACCGGACGCGACGGCGCGATGAACAGGTGCGACAGCGTCTCGGCGTGCGGGTGCAGGATGCCGCCGTCCCCGGCGGACTCGAGTCCGCCGATGCGGCGCAGCGCGCCGCCGATGCCGTCGGGATTGCGCGTGAACTGCACGCTGCCGGCGTCGGCGAGGAACTCGCGGGAGCGCGATACGCCGGCCTTGATCAGTCGCCCGGCCACGAGGCCGATGTAGCCGACCACCCAGATGACGCCGCCGGTCACGACGAGCGGGTACAGCGGGATCCCGCCCTCGCCCGTCGGGGACCGCGCGGTCGACTGCCCGGCGCCCACGAGAAAGCGACCGAACATCGCGAGCATCAGCAGGCCGTGGACGACGCCCACCAGCCTCAGGTTGAGCGCCATGTCGCCATTGAGCAGGTGGCTGAACTCGTGGCCGACGATCCCCTGCAATTCCTCGCGCGTGATCCTCGTCAATGCGCCGCGGGTGACGACGAGCGACGCGGCATTCGGCGAGTAGCCGGCGACGAACGCATTGATCGACGGCTGGCGATCGAGCACGTGGACCTGCGGCACCGCGACGCCGGCGGCGAGCGCCATTTCCTCGACGACGTTGAGCAGGCGCCGCTCCAGCAGGTTGGCGGTCGTCGCGTCGACGGCGCGCGCGCCGATCATCCGCGCCACCGCGGGGCCGCCCTCGCGCAGTTCGAGCGTCTGCAGCAGCGTGCCGCCGACGATCATCAGCAGGACGACCGCGGTGTTCGTCGCGACGAAATGGCGCGGCAGCGCCGCCAGCCCCTCGCTCGCCCACGCGCCGCGCGGGGCGACGACTCCCAGGTAGATCGCGCCGAGGACGAGGTTGACGACGACGACGATCGCGACGACCGCCAGCGCGAAGAAGACGAGCAGCAGCCGCGTCGCGCGACGCGCCCGCTCCTGGTGCGCGAAGTAGTCCAATCCGCGACGGCCGGGTCCCCTGGTCCAGGGATCGGACTAGAACTGGACCCGGACCGGCTTGCGCTGCTCGGCGCCGTCGACCGGCTCGAGCGGCTCCGCGAGACGAAAGCCGAACAGGCTCGCGATCAGGTTCGACGGGACCTGCTGCACCGCATTGTTGAAGAGCATGATCGCGTCGTTGAACGCCTGGCGCGCAAAGGCGATCCGGTTCTCCGTCGCGGTCAGCTCCTCCGTCAGCTGCGCCATCGTCTGGTTCGCCTTCAGGTCGGGGTAGGCCTCCGCGAGCGCGAACAGCTTGCCCAGGGCGCCGCCGAGCCGACCCTCGGCGCCGATCAGGCCGCGCATCGTCCCGGCATCGCCAGGATCCGACGCCGCCGCGGAATTCGCGCCGACGGCGTCGTTGCGTGCCTGGATCACGGCCTCCAGCGTCTCGCGCTCGTGCTTCATGTAGCCGCGCGCCGTCTCGACGAGATTCGGTATCAGGTCGTAGCGGCGCTTGAGCTGGACGTCGATCTGCGCGAAGGCGTTCCGGAAACGGTTGCGCAGGCCGACGAGGCGGTTGTAGGCGCCGACGATCCAGAAGACGAGCACGGCCAGAACGAGGAAAAAGGCGAGCAGGCTCACGGCGGATCCGTCAGGGGTTCATTTGCTGGAGCCGGACTCGACGACCGGCGCCGGCCGATCGCTCGCGATGTCGGCCTCGGAGACGTATTCGAACACCTTGACGACGCCGCGCACGCCATCGACGCGGCTCACCTTGCGCGCGGCCTCGTCGCCTTCGCCCCGCGTCACGCGTCCCATGAGGTACGCGATGCCCGCGGTGATCCGCGTCTTCACGACGCCGAAAGGCGGCGGCGGGTTGTTCAGCAGCGTCGCGCGCACCTTGGTCGCGACGTAGCTGTCCTGCGCCCGGTCGGCGGTGCTGGAGACGGCGGCGACCTGCAGCTCGTTGACGACTCCCGCGGTGTTCTCGACGCGCGAGGCGATCGAGCCGCACTCGTCCTTCGTCGCCTGGTCCGGGACCTGCCCGGTCAGCAGCACCTTGCGGTCGTAGCTGGTGACGTAGAGATTGACGGGCTCGATCTTGAAGTGGTCGTAGACGGCACGGTCGGTACGATGCTCGATCTCCTCGTCCTCGATCTGCATGCCGACGGACCGGCGATCCAGCGCGAGCGACGTCCCGCCCGCGACGGCAGTGCCGGCAAGGACCACCGGCGCGGCACAACCGGCGAGCCCGACGACGGCAATCGCCCCCATCGCGACGGCGCGCAGCGCGCGCGCGGACCCTTCCAACGCAGCTTCTCGTTCCATCATCGCTCCTCCTCGAAACCAAAGGCATGGACGAACCATTCGAGCCTTCCCTGCTCGAACCCGATCACGTCGAAGCGGCACGGCGGCCAGCGCCGCCCGGCGTGCTCCAGCAGATAGAGCTGGGCGGCACGCACGATGCGCCGCCGCTTCACCGCACCGACGCTTCCGGCGGCGCCGCCGAAGCGCAGGCCGCTGCGCCACCGCACCTCGACGAAGACGATCTGCGGGCCGTCGGCGGCGACGATATCCAGTTCCCCTGCACGGTAGCGCACGTTGCGGGCGACGATACGCAACCCGTGGGCGACCAGGTGATCGCAGGCCGCGGCCTCGGCGGCGTCCCCGGCCCGCTGTCTCGGCGTGCGCGTCCCCGTCGGCCGGCCCGGCTTCGCGGGCATCAGGGTCCGACGCCCTCGAGCTGGATACGGCCACCGCGGAATACCGCGAACACCGGCGCCCGCTCGACGCGCGCGGATCGCGCGCGGTCGATGCGCAATTCCCCGGTGACTCCCTGCAGTTCGAACTGCGTCGAGCCCGTCATCCAGATTCGCGCGACGCGGTAGGCATCGATGCCCAGCGCATAGAGGCGCTCCATCTCGACCGGCAACGCCGCGCCATCGTCCGTGCTGGGGCGAGGATACATCGCGACCGCGCGCTGGTCCGGCTGCAGGAACCACGGCATGTCGGCGAAGTGGATCCCGGAGAGTTCGCCGGCGACGGCCTGCGCCACGACGTTGCCCGGATTGACCTGCGAGGTCGCCCACCACGACACGGCGCGGTTGAGGCGCGCGCGGACGAGCGCGGCCTCGCGGGCGTTGAGCGCGAGGAATACGACGTCGAAGGCCTGGTCGCGATATTGCGCCGCGAGATCGGAGAGTCCGGCGGCGTCGAACTTCGGTTCGACGACGGCCGGGGTCTGCCCGAGCTCGACCAGCGCGCGACGGAAGGCCTCGGTCGCCCGGCGCTCCAGGGGCGCCGGGCCGCCGACGATCAGCAGCCGCGATGGCGGCGGCGGGCGGGTCGCGGCGCCATCGGCGGCCACGCCCAGCGCGGCGCGCGCGACCTGCCGCGCCTCCTGGTCGATCGAGAGACCGAACGCGAGCAGCGTCGGCGGCAGCGCATCGCGATCGGGATAGTTCAGCGTCACGAGCTCGACCGGGTCGCGGACCGCATCGACGACCGCGTTGACCGCGTCGCGCGTCAGCGGGCCGACGACGACCTCGGCACCGCGCTCGCGCGCGCGCGCGAGCGCGGCGCCGAGCTGCGCCGCGGTTTCGTCGGTCTCCACGACGTCGACGCGCGAGGTGTCTCCGGCGACCCGGCGCGCAGCCATGAAGCCGCGCCGAATCGCGTCGCCGGCATCGGCGAAGCGCGTGCCGCGCGACGGAACGAGCAGCACGACCTTGGCCGCCGCAGCCGGCGTCGCGTTGCCATTTGCGGTCGCCTGCGCGCTTGCGCAAAATGGGGCCAAGATCAGCATGGCGGCGGCCGTCGCGGCCCGCAGCCCACAGGATCGGCGAGGATTGCAGGCGATCGACATGACGAAACGCACTCCGGACGCGGACGCTGCGGAGGCCGACGCGCACGGCCTCGCGCTCTTCGACTGCGCCGCGCTCGACCGGCAGGAACTGCCGGCGCCGGCATTGTATGTAGTGGCCACGCCCATCGGCAATGCCGCGGACGTCACGCTGCGCGCCCTTTGGGTCCTCGGCCGAGTCGACGCGATCGCGGCCGAGGACACCCGCGCGACGCGCCCGCTGCTTGCGCGCTTCGGCATCCATGCGCCGCTGTTCGCGGCGCATCGCCACAACGAAGCCGCCGCCGCGTCCAGCATCGTCGAGAGGCTCGCCGGCGGCGCACGCATTGCCCTCGTTTCCGATGCCGGTTCGCCCGGGATCTCCGACCCCGGCGCGCTCGTCGTCCGCGCCGTCCGCGCCGCCGGGTACCGCGTGGTCCCGGTTCCCGGCGCCAGCAGCCCGGTCGCGGCGGCGTGCGCCGCCGGGTTGCGGGCGACCGCGCTGCACATCGAAGGCTTCCTGCCGCGAGCGCGGTCGGCGCGCTCGGCGCTGCTCTCCAGCTGGTCGCGCGACGCGTCGGCGGCGTACGTGATCTTCGAGGCGCCGCACCGCGTCCGCGAGACCGCGGTCGAAATCGCCGCGACGTTCGACGCCGCGCGGCCGGTCGTCGTCGCGCGCGAAATCACGAAGCGCTTCGAGTCGATCGAGCTCGTCGCCGCCGGCGAGTTGCCCGAATACGTCGCACGCGCCGAACGCGAAGGGGCCGCGCGCGGCGAGTTCGTGCTGATCATCGATGCGCCGGTCGCCGCGGACGACGGCGCCGGCGTCGCGTCGACCGACGCGTCGATCGATGCGACGACGCGACGCTGGCTCGACGCGCTCGCCGGCGAGCTTCCGGCCCCGCGCCTCGCGTCCCTTGCGTCCAAGGCAAGCGGCCTGCCGCGCGACCTCATCTATCGGACGTTGGCCGGGCGACGCGACGGCGGCGCCTAGTCCGCGACGCGGCCCCGACCGAGGCCTGCGGCGGGTACGCGAAACCCGCCACGCGGATCACGCGGCGCCCGGCACGGCGGCGACGACCGCCGCGACGGCCGCCGTCAGGCGCTTCGCGAATCCGATATGCAGGAATTCATTGGGCCCGTGCGCATTCGACTTCGGCCCGAGGACCCCGGTGATCAGGAACTGCGCGGCGGGGAAACGCGTCCCCAGCATGTTCATGAACGGTATCGTGCCCCCCTCGCCGATCCAGGCGGCCTCGCGCCCGAAAGCGCCGAGCGACGCCGCCGCGGCCGCGCGCGCGAGCCACGGCGCGGTCGGCGGCGCGTTCCAGCCGCTCGCCCCCCAGTCGGCATCGAAGGTCACGCTCGCGCCGTAGGGCGGATCGGCCTCGAGGAGCCGCTTCATCTCGCGGGTCGCCCGCTCCGCGTCGACCGTGGGCGGCAGCCGCAGGCTCAGCTTGAGCGCCGTGCGCGGTCGCAGGACGTTTCCCGCCGTGTCGATAGCGGGCAATCCGGCGCCGCCGGTGACCGACAACGCCGGTCGCCAGGTGCGATTGAGGATCCCCTCGACCGGATCGCGCGTCGTCGGCTGCGCGTGCGCATGCGGCTCGGCGCCGTGCGAGCAGCCGACCCAGGGAAACTGCGTCCAGACGGCGTCGCCGAGGATCGCCCCGGCCGCGTGCGCCTGCTGCAGGCGTTCGTCCGGAATCGAGGCGTGGAACGCGGCGTCGCGCACCTGCCCCGTCGTCGAGTCGTCGATGCGGTCGAGCAGGCGCCGCGCGATGCGAAACGAGGAAGGAACGAGGCCGCTTGCCAGCCCCGAATGCACGCCCTCGGTCAGCACCTGGACCGTGAGGACGCCGCCGCTCAGTCCGCGCAGCGACGTCGTGACCCACAGGCGCTCGTAGTCGCCGCAACCGGAATCGAGCCCGGCGACCAGCGCGACGTCGCCGAGGCGCGGAGCGAGCAGTTCCAGGTACGCCGGCAGGTCCGGGCTCCCGGACTCCTCGCAGGTCTCGATCAGCCCGACGCAGCGCGGTCGCGCGACGCCGCGCGCGTCGAGCGCCTGCATCACCGCGGCGGCGGCGTAGACCGCATATCCGTCGTCGGCCGCGCCGCGTCCGTAGAGGAGGCCGTTCTCGATCACCGGCTTCCAGGGTCCGAGGTCGTCGCGCCAGCCGCTCGTCTCCGGCTGCTTGTCGAGATGCCCGTAGAAGAGGACCGTGCGACGGTCGCCCAGCCCGCCGGTGGCCGGGGCGTCGAAGAAGAGGCACGGCGTGCGGCCCGGGATCTCGATGATCTCGACCGTCATGCCGCCGATGCGCTGCGCGACCAGCCAGTCGTGCGCCGAGCGCACCACCTGTCGCAGGTAGCCGTGGGCGCTCCATTCGGCATCGAAGGCCGGGGACTTCGCCGGCACGCGGACGTAGTCGACGAGGCGGGGGACCAGGTCGTCGTCCCATTGGCGGTCGATCAGGGGTTGAACGTCGGCAAGGTTCATGGCGACCTCCGTGGCGGTTCCCGGCGGCGCGCGGGCGCGAAAGCCAACGATACGCGAACGCCGGTCACGACAGGCCGATCACGCGGCCCTCGTCGTCCAGGTCGATGCGTTCGGCCGCCGGGACCTTCGGCAGGCCCGGCATCGTGAGCACGTCGCCGCAGATCATCACGACGAACCCCGCGCCCGCCGCCAGGCGGACCTCGCGGACGTTGATCGTGTGGCCGTCGGGCGCGCCCTTGAGCTCCGGATCGGTCGAGAAGGAATACTGCGTCTTCGCGACGCAGACGGGGAAGCGTCCGTAGCCGTCGCGCTGCAGCCGCGCGATCCGCTTGGCCGCGGCCCGGTCGAACGTGACGCCCGCCGCGCCGTAGACGCGCGTCGCGATCGCCTTCATCTTGTCCGCCAGCGGCAGGTCATCGTCGTAGACGAAGCGCGCCGCCGGCGGCTCGCGGTCGGCCATCGCGCAGACCGCCCGCGCGAGATCCTCGGCCCCGCGCCCGCCCTCGGCCCAGTGCCGCGCGACGACGACTTCGGTCTGCAGCGCGGCCATCCGCTGGCGCAGCAGCGCGACCTCCGCCTCGGTGTCGTGCGTGAAGCTGTTGAGCGCCACGACGCAGGGAAGGCCGTACTGCCGCCTGACGTTGTCGACGTGCCGCTCCAGGTTCGGGATTCCGCGTCCCAGCGCCGCGGTGTCGGCGGCATTGAGCTCGCCGAGCGCGGCGCCGCCGTGGAACTTCAGCGCGCGCAGCGTCGCGACGATCACCGCCGCCGCGGGCCGCAGGCCCGCCATCCGGCACTTGATGTCGATGAACTTCTCGGCCCCGAGATCGGCGCCGAATCCGGCCTCGGTGACGACGTAGTCGGCGAGCTTCAGCGCGGTGCGCGTCGCGATCACCGAGTTGCAGCCGTGCGCGATGTTGGCGAAAGGGCCGCCGTGGACCAGCGCCGGGTTGTTCTCCAGGGTCTGCACGAGATTCGGCTTCAGCGCGTCCTTGAGCAGGACCGCCATCGCGCCGTGCGCGCGCAGGTCGCGTGCCGTCACCGGCTTGTCGTCGACGTCGTAGCCGACGACGATGCGCGCCAGCCGTTCCTTGAGGTCGCGGTACGAGGTCGCGAGGCAGAGGATCGCCATGACCTCGGAGGCGACGACGATGTCGAAGCCATCCTCGCGCGGAACGCCGTTGGCCGGGCCGCCCAGGCCGACGACGATGCCGCGCAGCGCGCGGTCGTTCATGTCCACGACGCGCCGCCATCCGATGCGCCGGGTATCGATGCGCAGTGCATTGCCGTGGTGGACGTGGTTGTCCATCATCGCCGCGAGCAGGTTGTTCGCCGACGCGATGGCCGCGAAGTCGCCGGTGAAGTGCAGGTTGATGTCTTCCATCGGCGCGACCTGCGCGCGGCCGCCTCCGGTGGCGCCTCCCTTGAGGCCGAACACCGGCCCGATCGAGGGCTCCCGCAGGCAGACGAGCGCCTTGCGCCCGATCCGGTTGAGGGCGTCGCCGAGCCCGATCGTGGTCGTCGTCTTCCCTTCGCCGGCGGGCGTCGGGCTGATGGCCGTCACGAGGACGAGCCGGCCGTCCGGACGGTCCTGCAGCGAGGCGACGTATTCGAGCGACAGCTTGGCCTTGTGGCGGCCGTACGGCTCGACATGGCGCTCGTCGACGCCGAGGCCGCGCGCGGCGACCTGCAGGATCGGGGCCAATGTCGCGTTGCGCGCGATCTCGATGTCGGAAGGCATGCGGGAGAGTCCTCGTCTCAAGGGCGGGAATAGAGCGTGGTCGCGCGCGCGAGGATTCGCGCCAGCGTCTGCGCAAGTTGGGCCGCGGCCGCGCGGTCGGTCAGCGGACCGACGAGCACGCGGAAGAGGTCGCCGTCGCGCTCGACGCGGGTCGAGCGCAGCATCGACGGGACTTCCGTCGCGTCCGGCGCGTCCAGCAGCAGCGCGACGCGGTCGCGCAGCGCCTCGGCATGGGCGGCCAGCGCGAAGGCGCCGACCTGGACGCCCCACCGGCTCGCAGCGGATGCCGGCGTCGACGTCGGCGTCGAAAGCGGTACGGTCGATGGCGGCGTGGTCGATGGCGGCGTGACCCCGGGCGCGGCGGTTTCCGGGGGGGCGGCCGGCGGCAGCCGGGTCGCCGGCGGCGCCGCCACCGCGGCGACCGGCGCGACGGCCACGGCGGCTGGCGCAGCGCCGAGAACGGGCCCGGCAGGCGCGCCGGAAAGCGACGCAGGCGCCGCGGCGGGCGACGTCGGCGGAACCGCGGCGATGGCCGGCGGCTCCGCGGCGTGCGCGCGAGCGATATCGCGCGGCAGGATCCGCTGCACTTCGACCTCGTCGGTCCCGCGTCCCGCGACGCCAAGGCGCAGCGCGGCGACGTAGGACAGGTCGATCACGCGATCGTAGAGGAAGGGCCCGCGGTCGTTGATGCGCACGACCACGCTCGCGCCGCTGCGCAGGTTCGTGACGCGGGCATAGCTCGGTATCGGCAGCGTCGGATGCGCTGCGGTCATCGCGAACATGTCGTAGCGCTCGCCGCTGGCCGTCCGGTTGCCGTGGTATTGGCGACCATACCAGGACGCCAGCCCGCGCTGCCGGAACGGGCGATCGCTCGTGTCCGGGGTATACGTTCGGCCCAGGGCGCGATACGGCTGGTTGGCGAACGGATTGAGCGGCTCCTCGCGCGGCACGGCGTCCGGCGTCGACATCAGCCCGGGCGGCACCTGGTCCGGCGGGCCGTCGTCCTGGTAGTAGCCGGCGTGCCGCGCCGGCGTGCCGCAGCCGGTCAGCTGCGCCACGAGCGGCAGTGCCACGAGCAGCAGGGCGACGTGGGCCCGCGCGACGTGAACCCGCCCGACGCCTCCCGGCGGCGCCGCGCACGACGACGCCGGCATGGCACGGGCTTTCCTCATGGGGCGTTCGGGCCTCGGGCTCAGGATTGGACCAGTTTCCGGTGGCGATGGATCGACATCAGCATGCCACAGGCCATGCCCAGCGTGACCAGCGCGGTGCCGCCGTAGCTCACGAAGGGCAAGGGCACGCCGACGACGGGCAGGATCCCGCTCACCATGCCCATGTTGACGAAGACGTAGGTGAAGATGATCAGCGCGATCGCGGCGGCGAGCAGCCGCGCGAAGCGCGTCGTCGCCCCGCCGGCGATCTCGAGCGCGCGCCCGACCAGCGCCACGAACAGCGCCAGCAGCACGACATTGCCCGCAAGCCCGAATTCCTCGGAGAACACCGCGAAGATGAAGTCGGTCGTGCGCTCCGGGATGAACTCGAGGTGGGTCTGCGTCCCCTGCATCCAGCCCTTGCCGAAGACGCCGCCGGACCCGATCGCGATCATCGCCTGCAGCGTGTGGAATCCCTTGCCGAGCGGGTCGGAGGACGGATCGAACAGCGTCATGATCCGGCTGCGCTGGTAGTCGCGCATCAAGGACCACGCAATCGGCAGCGCCGCGAGGCCCGCCACCGTCAGCACGCCGATCCAGCGCCAGGGCAAGCCGGCGAAGAAGATCACGAACAGCCCGGCGGCAGCGACGAGCAGGGCCGTGCCGAGGTCGGGCTGCAGCGCGATCAGCACGACCGGCAGCAGGACGAGGAACGCGGCCACCGCGAAGTCGAGCGCCCTGAGGACGCCCTCGCGCCGATGGAAGTACCACGCCAGCATCAGCGGCACGGCGAGCTTCATCATTTCGGACGGCTGGATGCGGCTGAACCCGAGATCCAGCCAGCGGCGCGCGCCCTTGGCGTAGGCGCCGAATGCGGCGACGGCCAGCAGCAGCACGAGCCCCGTCGCATACGCCGGCGCGGCGAGGCGCATCAGTGCCTGCGGCGACAACGACGCGAACAGGACCGTCGCGGCCGCCGCGATCGCGAAGTTGCGCACCTGGTCGCTGACGCGGCCCGGGTTGTCCGCCGCCGCGGAGTACAGTGTGACGAGGCCGATCACCGCGAGGCCGGCGACGATCCCGAGCAGCGCCGGATCGAGCGCATCGAGGCGGTCCTTCAGCCACCGCCGCGCGCCTTCGGTCGCGCCGGCGCGGTTCACGGCGCGCTCCCGGGGTCTGCGGTGGCCGCCGGCGCCGGCGCATCCTGGCGCGCTTCCCCGCCCTGGTTGACGGCCCGCAGCGTTTCGGACTCCTGCATCTCGTCGGCGTCCGGCAGGTCCTCGCCGGCGGCCGGCAGCGCCGGCCGGGACGGCTCCTTCCCGAGCAGGTAGAAATCGAGGACCTGGCGCGCGATCGGCGCCGCCGCGCGCGCCCCGAAGCCGCTGTTCTCCGCGAGCACCGCCAGCGCGATGCGCGGGCGCGCGCCCGGCTCGGCCGGCGCGAACGCGATGTACAGCGAATGATCGCGGTTGCGCTCCGCGATGCGCTTCTCGTCGTACTTCTGGTTCGCGGCCATCGCGATCACCTGCGCCGTGCCGGTCTTGCCCGCGACGCGGTACGGGGCATCGGCGAACGCGTCGCGCGCCGTGCCCGTCAGGTTGACGTCCACCATCGCCGAACGCACGATCGCGAGGTTTTCCGGGCGCAATGCCAGCCGCTGCGGCGGGCCGGGGTCGACCGGCACCTGGGAGCCGGTCCGCGGATCCTCGATCGCGCGCACGACGTGCGGCCGCATCGCGACGCCGTCGTTCGCGAGCGTCGCCGTGGCGTGCGCCAGCTGCAGCAGCGTGAACGCGTTGTAGCCCTGGCCGATGCCGATCGAGATCGTCTCGCCGCCGTACCAGCGCTGCTTGAAGCGGCGCTCCTTCCAGGCCGAGGACGGCAGCACGCCGGCCGACTCGCCTTCCAGGTCGATGCCGGTGAGCTGCCCGAACCCCCACGGCTGCATCGCGTCGTGGATCGCGTCGACCCCCATCTCGGATGCGAGCATGTAGTAATAGACGTCGCTCGAGACGACGAGCGAGCGATGCAGGTCGACGCTGCCGTAGCCGCCCGGCGGGCCGCTGTCGCGGAACAGGTGTCCGGCGTAGAGGTAGTAGCCGGGATCGTAGATCGTCGTCTCCGGGCGCAGCTTGCCGCGCTCGAGCGCGGCCAGCGCCAGGAACGGCTTGTACGTCGAGCCGATCGGGTAGGTGCCGCGCAGCGCGCGATTGAGCAGCGGCTTGTCGGCCGAGTTGTTCAGCGCGTCCCAGTTCGGCGGATCGATGCCGTCGACAAAGAGGTTGGGATCGAAGCTCGGGCGCGAGACGAGGGCCAGCACTTCGCCGGTCGACGGCTCGATCGCGACCAGCGCGCCGCGCCGGTCGCCGAAGGCCTTCTCGGCGACCGCCTGCAGCCGCGCGTCGAGCGCCAGCACCAGGTTGTTGCCCGGCGCCGGCGGCGTCCGCGACAGCGTGCGCACGGCTCGGCCGCCGGCCGTGATCTCGACCTCCTCGTAGCCGCTCTCTCCGTGCAGCTGCTGTTCGTAGCTCGACTCGATGCCGGTCTTGCCGATGTATTCGGTGCCGTTGTAGCCGCCCGGGTCGTCGAAGGCATCGATCCGCTCCTGGTCCTTCGCGCTGACGCGGCCGATGTAGCCGAGCAGGTGCGCCGCGGTCTCGCCCAGCGGATACTGGCGGAAAAGCCGGGCGCGCAGTTCGATCCCGGGGAAGCGATAGTGCTGGGCCGCGAAGCGGGCGACCTCCTCGTCGCTCAGCCGGGTCCGGATCGGTACCGGCTCGAGGCGGCGCGTGTCCTCCAGCAGCTTGTTGAAGCGCCGCCGGTCGCGCGGCTGCACCTCGACGACGGTCGACAGCTCGGCGATCGCCTGCTCGACGTTGTCGACCTTGCGCGGGTCGATCTCCAGCGTATAGGCGGAGTAGTTCTTCGCGACGACGGACCCGTTGCGGTCCTTGATCAGCCCGCGCCCGGGCGCCAGCGGGACGAGCGCGATGCGGTTCTGCTCCGCGCGCGCCTGGAAGTCGTCGTGGCGGACGAGCTGCAGCCAGGCAAGTCGCGCGAACAGCACGAGGCAGGCCGCGACGACCATCGCGGAGGCGACCACGACGCGGGCGCGGAACAGCGTCAGCTCGCGATCGACGTTGCGCAGCGGCTTCATCGCGGTCCGTCCACCGCCGCTACAGCGGCCGCGTGGCGTCGCGCTCGATCGGGCGGCGCTGCGGCACGAGCAGCAGCCAGCTCGCGAACGGCCACAGCAGGGCGCCCACGACGCTCTGCAGGAAATAGCCCCAGCCGGGGAACGGCCCGCCGACCGACATCCGCACGGCGAGGGACGCGACCTGCGCCACGAGCAGCAGCGGCAGCACGTGCGGCACCTGGCCCAGCACCGGGAACCAGCGGATGCGCCGGTGCAGCGAGATCGCGCCGTACGACAGCAGCGTGTACGCGAGCGCGTGCTGGCCGAACAGCGCGCCGTCGTGGACGTCGATCAGCAGCCCGAACACGAAGGCCGTCGCCATGCCGACGCGCCGCGGCTGCTGCACGTTCCAGAAGACCAGCGCCAGCGCGACGAAGTCGGGCGCCGGGATCGTCGGTCCCCACGGCAGGAGGTCGAGCAGGAGCGCGCCGAACAACGACGCCCAGATGAAGGCCGGATTGACCGGTCGCAGCAGCGCCTCCGGGCGATAGCTGCGCCCGCCGGCCAGGTCGACCGTCTCCGGCGCGCGCGAGATGCCGGCGTCGGGGCCGCCGGCGTCGCTGCCGAACCAGTCGCGCAGCCGCTTCAACGGCGTGCCCCCTTGCGCGCGTCGCGTTCGCCGCGCTCCGGCCGCGCCGGCTCCGGCGCGGGCGGGCGCGTCGCGTCGTCGACGGACAGCACGAGGACGACCGTGTGCCGGTCGACGCCGCCGACCGGGCGCAGGACGACGTGGGCGAACTGCTCGCCCGCGTCGCGCTCGACGCGTTCGACGCGCGCCACCGGCATCCCGGGAGGAAAGACGCCGTCGATCCCCGACGTCGCGACGACGTCGCCGTTGACGATGTCCGCGCCGGGCGCCATGTAGCGCAGCTCCAGCGACCCGGGTTCCTCGCCCCCGTAGGCGACGGCGCGCAGGCCGTTGCGAAGGACGACGACCGGGATCGACTGGTCCTTGTCGGTGAGCAGCGTGACTTCGGCGGTCAATGGATAGACGCGCGTCACCTGGCCGATCACGCCGGCATCGTCGATCACCGCGGAGCCGGCCGTGATGCCCGCGCCGCCGCCGCGATCGACGACGACCTTGCGGGTGAAGCGGTCGCGCGATTCGTACAGGACCTGGACCGGCGTCGAGCGGACGGCGACGCGGTCGCGCAGCGCGAGCAGGCTGCGCAGCCGCGCGTTCTCCGCCTGCAGCTGCTGCGTCGCGAGGCCCTTGTCCGCGTACTCCAGCGCCGCGCGCCGCAGCTGGTCGTTCTCGCGCGTCAGGCTGGCGACGCTCGAGAGGTACCCCGCGGCGTCGCGGAACGCGTCGCGCGGCCACAGGAGCGCGCGCTCCAGCGGGTAGAGGACGACCTCCAGGCCCTGCCGAACCGCGTCGAGCGCGCGCAGCCTCGCGTCGACGACGAGCAGGACGATCGACAGCAGCGCCAGGATGCCGAGGCGGACCCGCGCCGGCACGCCCTGGTTGAAGAGTGGCGGGGGTCCGAGTTCCATCGGCATCCCGGCGACGGCCGGGTCGGCGCCGGCCCTCAGCCGGCCGTGAACACCGAACCGAGCTTCTCGATGCGCTCGAGGGCCACGCCGCAGCCGCGCACGACGCAGGTCAGGGGATCGTCGGCGACGATCACCGGCAGCCCGGTCTCCTCCATCAGCAGGCGGTCGAGGTCGCGCAGCAGCGCGCCGCCCCCGGTCAGCATCATCCCGCGCTCCGCGATGTCGGCGCCGAGCTCCGGCGGCGTCTGCTCCAGCGCGCTCTTGACCGCCGAGACGATCTGGTTGAGCGGATCGGTCAGCGCTTCCAGGATCTCGTTGCTCGACACGGTGAAGCTGCGCGGGATGCCCTCGGAGAGGTTGCGCCCCTTGACCTCCATCTCGCGGACCTCGGAGCCCGGGAACGCGGAGCCGATCTCCTTCTTGATCTGCTCGGCCGTCGGCTCGCCGATCAGCATGCCGTAGTTGCGGCGGATGTAGTTGATGATCGCCTCGTCGAACTTGTCGCCGCCGACGCGGACGCTGCCCTTGTAGACCATCCCGCCGAGGGAGATCACGCCGACTTCCGTCGTGCCGCCGCCGATGTCCACGACCATCGAGCCGGAGGCCTCCGCGACCGGCAGGCCGGCACCGAGCGCGGCGGCCATCGGCTCCTCGATCAGGTAGACGTGGCTCGCGCCGGCCGCCTCCGCCGATTCCTTGATGGCGCGCCGCTCGACCTGCGTCGAGCCGCAGGGCACGCAGATGATGATCCGCGGGTTCGGCGCCAGCAGGCTCGAGGGGTGTACGGCGCGGATGAAATGCTTGAGCATCTGCTCCGTCACCGTGAAGTTGGCGATGACGCCGTCCTTCATCGGGCGGATGGCGTCGATGTTGCCGGGCACCCGCCCGAGCATCTGCTTGGCCTCGAGCCCGACGGCACGCACGACCTCCTTCGCGTGCGGGCCGCCCTCGCGGGCGATCGCGACCACGGAGGGCTCGTTGAGCACGATGCCCTTGCCGCGGACGTAGATCAGGGTGTTGGCCGTGCCGAGGTCGATCGCGAGATCGGAGGAGAAGTAGCTGCGGAGAAAACCGAACATGAGGCGCGCGTCTCGCAGGCCGCGGTGGGCCGGTGAAGCCGGGGGAATCGACGCGTCGGCAGGCCGCGCGTCGCGGAGCCGCGGCGGGGCGGCGGCCGTCGCGCGGCCCACGCACCCGCCCGCCGGCGATGTGCTGCAATGATAGACTACTTCGCTCCCGCGCCATGGCCGCGGCGCCTGCGCGCATGCGCCTTTCGCACCGCCAAGGTCGCGGCGCCGGACGAGACCGCAGCCGTCGCCGGGTTCCCCGAGCCGGTTGCGCGACTTCCACGCCGCCCGCCAAGTCCCATGTCACTGAAGATCGAAGACGTCCACCGCATCGCCCACCTGGCGCGGATCCGGATCGACGATCGCGAGGCCGAGGCGACGCTCGCGCAGCTCAACGACATCTTCGCGATGATCGAGCGGATGCAGCGCATCGACACCGCCGGCGTCGAGCCGATGGGCCATCCCCTCGGCGGATGCCAACGCCTGCGCGACGACGCCGTCGGGCCGCCGGTCGACCGCGAAGCCAACCTGCGCAACGCGCCGCAGCAGGACGCCGGCCTGTTCCTCGTTCCGAAGGTCATCGAATGACCGGGATCGCGCACGCGACGGTCGCGCAACTCGGTCGCCTGCTCGCGAAGCGCGAGGTCTCGGCCGTCGAACTGGCGCAGCTGTATCTCGACCGGGCCGAGCGACATCCGCAACTCAATGCCTACCTCGATCGCCGGCCGGAAGTCACGCTCGCCCAGGCGCGCGCCGCCGATGCGCGGCGCGCGCGCGGCGAAGACGGTCCGCTGCTGGGCGTCCCGGTGGCGCACAAGGACATCTTCGTGACGCGCGACTGGGCGTCGACGGCGGCCAGCCGGATGCTCGAAGGCTACATGAGCCCGTTCGACGCGACCGTCGTCGAGAACCTGGCCGCCGCGGGCATGGTCTGCCTGGGCAAGCTCAACTGCGACGAGTTCGCGATGGGCTCCAGCAACGAGAACAGCGCCTACGGCAACGTGCTCAATCCGTGGGACGCCCGTGCGGTCCCCGGTGGCTCGTCCGGCGGCTCGTCGGCGGCGGTCGCGGCGCGCCTGGCGCCGGTGGCGACCGCGACGGACACCGGCGGCTCGATCCGCGAGCCGGCGGCGTTCACCGGGATCACCGGGACCAAGCCGACCTACGGCCGCCCGTCGCGCTGGGGGATGATCGCGTTCGCCTCGAGCCTGGACACGGCCGGGCTGATGACGCAGACGGCCGAGGACTGCGCGCTCGTCTTCAACGCGATGCTCGGCTTCGACCCGAAGGATTCGACGAGCGTCGATCGCCCGGCGGAGGATTTCGCGCGCGACCTGGCGCGCCCGGTCCGCGGGATGAAGATCGGCGTGCCGCGCGAATTCTTCGGCGCCGGCCTGTCGCCCGACGTCGAGCGAGCGGTTCGCGAGGCGCTGCGCGACTACGAACGCCTCGGCGCGACGCTGGTGGACATCGCGCTGCCGACGGCGGAGCTCGGGATCCCCGTCTACTACGTGATCGCGCCGGCGGAGGCCTCGAGCAACCTGGCGCGATTCGACGGCGTGCGCTACGGGCACCGCGCGCGCGACTACGGCGACATCGCCGACATGATCAAGCGCTCGCGCGCCGAGGGCTTCGGCGCCGAGCCGAAGCGGCGCATCCTCGTGGGCACCTACGTGCTGTCGCACGGCTACTACGACGCCTACTTCATCAAGGCGGGGCAGGTCCGGCGCCTGATCGCCGACGAACTGCAGCGCGCCTTCGCGACCTGCGACGTCATCGCCGGGCCGGTGACGACGAGCGTCGCGTTCGGTTTCGGCGAGAAGTCGGCCGACCCGGTCTCGATGTACCTCGCCGACCTGTACACCGTGCCGGGATCGCTCGCCGGGATCCCGACGATGAGCATCCCGTGCGGCTTCGGCGCGCACGACCGCCCGGTCGGGCTGCAGCTGATGGCGAACCACTTCGAGGAGGCGAAGCTCCTCGGGGTCGCGCACCAGTACCAGCTCGCGACCGACTGGCACCGCCGCGTGCCGCCCGGCTTCTGAGCGCCGCCGCCATGACCCAGTGGGAAATCGTCGTCGGCCTGGAAACGCACGTGCAGCTGGCGACGCGATCGAAAATCTTCTCGACGGCGCCGACGGCCTTCGGCGCGGCGCCGAACACGCAGGCGAGCGTCGTCGACCTCGCGTTGCCGGGCGTGCTTCCGGTGCTCAACCGGGCGGCCGTCGACTGCGCGATCCGCTTCGGGCTCGCCGTCGGCGCGACGATCGCGCCGCGGTCGATCTTCGCGCGGAAGAACTACTTCTACCCCGACCTGCCCAAGGGCTACCAGATCAGCCAGTACGAGATCCCCGTCGTCCAGGGCGGCACGATGGCCGTCGTCGTCGCCCCGCGCGGCGCCGCGCCGTACGCGCGGACCGTGCGGCTGACGCGCGCGCACCTGGAGGAGGACGCCGGCAAGTCGCTGCACGAGGACTACGCGCAATGGTCCGGGATCGACCTCAACCGCGCCGGCACGCCGCTGCTGGAGATCGTCTCGGAACCCGACATGCGCTCCAGCGACGAAGCGGTGGCCTACGCGCGCGCGCTGCATGCGCTGGTCGTCTGGCTGCGGATCTGCGACGGCAACATGCAGGAAGGCAGCTTCCGTTGCGACGCCAACGTGTCGGTCCGGCCGGCCGGCGATCCGAGCTACGGCACGCGGGTCGAGATCAAGAACCTCAACAGCTTCCGCTTCCTGCAGCAGGCGATCGAGCACGAGGCGCGCCGCCAGATCGAGTTGATCGAGGACGGCGGCCGCGTGGTCCAGGAAACGCGCCTCTACGACCCCAATCGCGACGAGACGCGGTCGATGCGCAGCAAGGAGGACGCGATGGACTATCGCTACTTCCCGGACCCGGACCTGCTGCCGCTCGAGGTCGCCGCGTCCTGGGTCGAGGCCGTGCGGTCCGAGATGCCGGAGCTCCCGTCCGCGATGCGCGAGCGCCTCGTCCGCGAGCACGGGCTGCCGGAGTACGACGCGTCGGTGCTGACCGCGTCGCACGGCATGGCGCGGTACTACGAAGAGGTCGCCGCAGCCGCCGGCGACCGCAAGGCGGCGGCCAACTGGATCATGGGCGAAGTGTCGGCGGCGCTCAACGAAGCGCAGTTGCCGATCGAGGAGGCGCCGGTCAGCGCCCAGCAGCTCGGCGCACTGATCCGCCGCGTCGGCGACGGCACGATCAACCAGAAGATCGCCAAGGAGGTTTTCGCCGCGCTGTGGGAGCGCGCCGGCGCGTCCGCCGACGAGATCATCGCGGCGCGCGGCCTGCAGCAGATCACCGACGCCAGCGCGATCGAGAAACTGGTCGACGACGTGCTCGCGGCCAATCCGGTCGCGGTCGGCGAATATCGCGCCGGCAAGGAAAAGGCGTTCAATGCGCTGGTCGGCCAGGCGATGAAGGCCACGCGCGGCAAGGCGAACCCGCAGCAGGTCAACGAGATCCTGCGCCGGAAGCTCGCCGGGTCGTAGCCGGCCGGCTCGATCTTCGGGTTGCCGCACCGAATCGCGCCGCGCCGTTCGCGCGGCGGTGACCCCGATCCGGGCATCAGGATCACCGTCAAGACCGCGGGCTCAGTGCGCCGTCGCGCCGTCCCCGACGAACGGGTTGTCGCGGCGCTCGTCGCCGAACGTGGACATCGGCCCGTGCCCCGGGACGAAGCGCACGTCGTCGCCGAGCGGGAAGAGGCGGGTCCGGATCGAGCGGACCAGGTCCTCGTGATTGCCGCGCGGGAAGTCCGTGCGACCGATCGAGCCGTTGAACAGCACGTCGCCGACGATCGCCAGGCGCGCGTCCCGGTCGAAGAAGACGACGTGGCCCGGCGTATGGCCCGGGCAGTGGATCACGTCGAGACGCCGCGCACCGAATTCGGCGACGTCGCCGTCGACGAACCATCGGTCCGGCTCGAAGGGCTGCAGCTTGGGGAAACCGAAGCGCACCGACTGCATTCCCAATTGCTGGATCCAGAAGCGATCGTCGACGTGCGGCCCTTCGAGCGGCACGCCGTGCCGCTTCGCGTAGATCGCCGCCTGGCCGCAGTGATCGATGTGCCCGTGCGTCAGGAAGACCTTCTGCAGCGTCGCGCCGGTCTTTGCCAGCGCCGCATCGATGCGGTCGAGGTCGCCCCCCGGATCGAAGACGGCCGCCTTGCCGGTGTCCTCGCAGACGAGCAGGCTGCAGTTCTGCTGGAACGGCGTCACGGGGACGATCAGGAGCTTCATGCGGCCAGCGCCCCGCGCGCGACGATGAAGTCGACGACGCGATCCACCCCGTCGCCGCTCTTCAGGTTGGTCATCACGTACGGCCGGCCGCCGCGCATGCGCTCGGTGTCGGCGCGCATCACGTCCAGCGAGGCGCCGACGTGGGGCGCCAGGTCGATCTTGTTGATGACGAGAAGGTCCGACTTCGTGATGCCGGGCCCGCCCTTGCGCGGTATCTTCTCGCCGCCGGCGACGTCGATGACGTAAAGCGTGAGGTCCGACAGCTCCGGGCTGAACGTCGCCGCCAGGTTGTCGCCGCCGGACTCGATGAAGATGAGGTCGAGGTCCGGGAAGCGGCGGCACATCCGGTCCACCGCCTCCAGGTTGATCGACGCGTCCTCGCGGATGGCCGTGTGCGGGCACCCGCCGGTCTCGACGCCCATGATCCGCTCCGGCGCCAGCGCCTGCGCGGCGACGAGCAGCCGCTCGTCCTCGCGCGTGTAGATGTCGTTCGTGACGACCGCGAGGCGATGGCGCTCGCGCATCCGCTTGCACAGGACCTCGACGAGGGTCGTCTTGCCGGAACCGACGGGGCCGCCGACGCCGACGCGCAGCGGCTGGGATGCTTCGTTGCTCATGGTCTCGCCAGGAAGGTCGCCAGCCCGAATTCTCGCCGATTCGCGGTCGTTGTCGCGCCGCGACGTCACGACCGGAACAGCCTGGAGTATTGGGTCTCGTGGGCGGCGCAAGTGATGGCGAAACCGATGCCCGCCGCGCCCGGCACCTCGTCGCGGCCGTCGCCCGCGACGTCGAGGGCGCGCGCCCGGACCACCGTCCGCGCGATCGCCGGCCGCAGCTGGTGGAGCAGTCGCTGGCCCGCCTGCTGCCCGAGCGGCACGCATTTGACGACGGCGAGCACCTGGTTCTCGAGCCAGGCCCACAGGTAGGCGGCAAGACCGGCCTCGGCCCCGGTATCCAGGGCCGCGCAGGCCCGTGCAAAGGCGGCCGGATAGGCCCCGATCTCGCGCTGCGCCGACGGCAGCCCCAGCGCCGCGAGGGCACGCTGCAGCGAGGCCGCCATCTGCCGCGTCTCGGCCCGCAGCTCCGCGGTCTCGCGGATCGCCAGAAGCTCCCGATCGATCGTCGCGAAGCGCGCGTCGTCCGCGTCGCGCGTCGCGGCGTAGGCGCGGAGCCACAGCGGCGCCTCGGCCCGGGCGAGCACGTGCTCGAGCAGGTCTCCGATCCAGCGCAGCGCAGCGCCCTCGTCGGCGACCACGCCGTCCTCGATCGCCTTCTCCAGGCCCTGCGAATAGGCGAACCCGCCGACCGGCAGCGCGGGGCTGGCCAGATGCAGCAGCGCAAGCAGCTTGTCCAGGCCCGCGACGGCCGGCGCGGCGTCCACGGATCAGCGTCGCTCCGGCGCCCGCCGGCGATGCGCCTCGATCGAGAGCTGCTCGCCCAGCGTCGCCGAAACCTCGTCGATGTCCGCCGCCGCGGCGCCGTCGCCGTGCCGGTGCGCGTGCGCCGCGCCGTCATAGGCGCCCGGCTCCGGTTCGAAGGGCGACTCGATCTCCTCGACCGTCGCGCCGAGGCGCGCCAGCATCGCGGCCAGCACCGCGTCCGGCTCGATCAGCACGTGGTCGTCGCCGATCTGGGCGGCGACATGGCGGTTCGCCAGGTGATAGACCGCGCGCATCAGCTGGAGCGTCGATCCGGCGCGCACGCGCAGCAGCCTCTGCGGCGCCGCCTCGACCATCGCGAAGCGTCCATCGTCGGACGCGAGCACCGCGCCGGAACGCAGCCGGGTGCCCCGCGGCAGCGATACGGCGACCGCTTCGCCGCTGTCGAGCAGCAAGGCCAGGCGGCTGCGCGAACGCTCGTCCCAGCCGAGCCGCAACGTCACGGCGCCGGCGAGCGCCGCGGAAGCCGGCGCGCCGTCGATCAGTCGCGTCAGGCGCAGCATGGACGGCGGCCGCGCGGCGTCAGGCGCCGAACGGCTGGACGCCGAACCAGGCGCGGTGGATGAATTCCCCGAAGATGCCCCACAGGAGGACCCCGACGACGACGGTCGCGACCGTGGCCCCCGTGCGCCCTGCCGGGTACGTCGTCCCGGAGGCGCGATCGCGCCGTCGCGACGAGGCGAAGTCGGCGATCGCCCAGGCGAGGAACGCCCCGAACAGGACGACGTCGACGACGCGCCCGTTCGCCAGCAGGTGCGCGAAAGCCCACGTCTTTACGCCGAGGACCATCGGGTGGCCGACGGCCGCCTTGATCCCGTTGCGCGGCACGTAGGCCGCCGTCACGAGCACGAACGCGACCGCCACCAGCAGCAGCGCGACGTGCCGCAGCCAAGGCGGCGGCAGCCAGAGTTGCGCCGACCCGGCCCGCGCGGCGCCGAAGCCGACGACGATCAGCACGAGTCCGACGAGCGAGACGATCGAGTAGAGGCCCTTCCAGCGCGCCTCGCCCAGGCGGGTCCACTGTGCGTTGCGCCAGTCGTTCGCGACGATGCGCACCGAGTGGGCGCCGAGGAAGATGATGAGACCGGCAATCAGGATGGCCATGAGGGCTCCGGCAGGACAGGGCCTGCGCGTCGTGGTCAGAACAGGAAATAGCGCTGCGCCATCGGAAGCACTTTCGCCGGCGGGCAGTCGAGAAGCCGGCCGTCGGCGTGGACCCGGTACGTTTCCGGATCGACGGTGATCCTCGGCGCGTAGCCGTTGTGGATCATCGAGGACTTCGACAACTTGCGGATGCCGCGAACCGCGACGACCGTCTTGCGCAGCCCGTAGCGCTCGGCGACGCGCCCCTTCATGGCCGCCTGCGAGACGAACGTGAGCGACGAGCGTTCGAGCGACCCGCCATACGACGCGAACTGCGGCCGGTAGTGGACCGGCTGCGGCGTCGGGATCGAGGCGTTCGGATCACCCATCGCCGCGAGCGCGATCGATCCGCCCTTCACGACGAGGAATGGCTTGACGCCGAAGAAGGCCGGCTTCCACAGCACGAGGTCGGCCCATTTGCCGACCTCCAGCGAGCCGACCTCGTGCACGATGCCGTGCGCGATCGCCGGATTGATCGTGTACTTCGCGATGTAGCGCTTGATGCGGGCGTTGTCGTTCGCCGCGGAATCGGCGAATGCGCCCTCGTCGAGCGCGCCGCGGGCACCCTTCATCTTGTGCGCCGTCTGCCACGTGCGGATGACGACCTCGCCGACGCGCCCCATCGCCTGGCTGTCGGAGCTCATGATCGATATCGCGCCGAGGTCGTGCAGGATGTCCTCCGCCGCGATCGTTTCCTTGCGGATGCGGCTCTCGGCGAACGCCACGTCTTCCGCGATCGCCGCGTCCAGGTGGTGGCAGACCATCAGCATGTCGAGGTGCTCGTCGAGCGTGTTGACCGTGTACGGCCGCGTCGGGTTCGTCGACGACGGCAGCACGTTCGTCTCGCCGCAGACGCGCAGGATGTCCGGCGCGTGGCCGCCGCCGGCCCCCTCCGAGTGGAACGTGTGGATGACGCGGCCCTTGAAGGCCGCGATGCTGGTCTCGACGAAGCCGGATTCGTTGAGCGTGTCGGTATGGATCGCGACCTGGGTATCCGTACGATCAGCGACGCGCAGCGCGCAGTCGATCGCCGCCGGCGTCGTGCCCCAGTCCTCGTGCAGTTTCAGCCCGATCGCGCCGGCGGCGATCTGCTCGGCGAGCGGCGCCTCCAGCGAAGCATTGCCCTTGCCGAGGAATCCGAGGTTCATCGGGAACGCGTCGGCCGCCTGCAGCATCCGCTCCAGGTGCCACGGGCCGGGCGTGACGGTGGTCGCGAAGGTGCCGGTCGCCGGACCCGTGCCGCCGCCGATCATCGTCGTCACGCCGCTCGCGAGCGCCTCGTCGATCTGTTGCGGGCAGATGAAATGGATGTGCGTGTCGATGCCGCCGGCCGTCGCGATCATCCCTTCGCCGGCGATGACCTCGGTCGCGGCGCCGATGACGATCGTGACGCCGGGCTGGATGTCGGGGTTCCCGGCCTTGCCGATCGCATGGATGCGGCCATCCTTGATGCCGATGTCGGCCTTGACGATGCCCCAGTGGTCGATGATCAGCGCATTCGTGACGACCGTGTCGGCGCACTCGCGAGCCGGGCGCTGGGACTGGCCCATCCCGTCGCGGATCACCTTCCCGCCGCCGAACTTCACCTCCTCGCCGTAGACGGTGTAGTCGCGCTCGACCTCCGCGAGCAGGTCGGTGTCGGCGAGCCGGATGCGGTCGCCGACGGTCGGGCCGAACATCTCCGCGTAGGCCTGGCGGCCGATCTTCAGCGTCATTTGCCGCTCCCGGCGCGGCGGCCGCCGCGTCCTGCGGCGGACTTCCGCGCCGCCTTCTTCGCCGCCGCGGATTTCGCCGCGGCCTTGGCCTTGGCCTTGGCCTTGGCCTTGGCCTTGGCCTCGGCCTTGCGCCGGACCGCCGGCGCCTTGCGCGACGCGCGGCGCGGCTCCAGCGGGCCCATCACGCGGGCCTGGAAGCCGTAGATCGCCCGCTCGCCCGCCAGCGCGACGAGTTCGACCTCGCGTTCCTGCCCCGGCTCGAATCGCACCGCCGTGCCGGCGGCGATATTCAACCGATGGCCGCGCGCGGCGGCGCGGTCGAATCGCAGCGCGTCGTTGGCTTCGAAGAAGTGGTAGTGCGAGCCGACCTGCACGGGCCGGTCGCCGGTATTGGCCACGGTCAGCTTCACGACCGCGCGGCCGACATTCAATTCGAGGTCGCCGGGAGCGACCAGCATCTCGCCCGGGATCATCGCCGGCTCCTCAGGGTATCGGATGGTGGACGGTGACGAGCTTCGTTCCGTCGGGAAACGTGCACTCGACCTGGATGTCGGGAATCATTTCCGGGACGCCGTCCATGACGTCGTCCCGCGCCAGCAGCGTCGTGCCGTAACTCATGAGGTCGGCAACGCTGCGGCCGTCGCGCGCGCCCTCGAGGATCGCGGCCGTGATGAAGGCGACGGACTCCGGATAGTTGAGTTTCAGCCCGCGCGCCTTTCGACGTTCCGCCAGCAGCGCGGCGGTGAACACGAGCAGCTTGTCCTTTTCCCTCGGCGTAAGTTCCATGCGATCCGCGCCACCCCGTCGTCGTTGTCGTTCCCGCTCGTCCGCGGCGCCAGCCGCAGGACCCCCCTACGTTGCCCAGATGCGCGGCGTCCTCGCGGCCAGCCCCGCGAGGGCCAGCGGCCGCACGAGCGACCAGAACGCTTCGAACCGGCGACGCAAGCCCTCGGTGGACGTCGCGACGGCGCGCGCCACCAGCAGCCGCGGCGTCAGCCGCGTCGCGACGAGAGCCTCGCCGCACCCGGCCCGCACGGATTCGACGTCGGCGTCGGTCCATGGCGGCCCCCCGGCCCAGACGCTACCGAAGACGTGGCGCCCGTTCAATCCCACCGGGGAGTGCAGCAGCGGGTCGCCTCCGCGAATCGACGTGCGCTCGAGCCATTGCAATTCGCCGTCATGATGGAACGCGATGCATTGGGCGAAGGAGCCGCGATCGAACGATTCGCCGGCCGCCTTGCGGCCGAGGGCGACGATGTCCCAGCCGAGCATCAGTGCCCGAGGCCCGAGATCGATGCGGATCCGCGACCGCGCGTCGGCGGCATCGTAGACGATCGATTCCTGCGGCAGCCATTCGAGCGCCCCGTCGACGCGAAGCTCCACGTCCAGCGACGATGCCCGGCCGTCGGCCTTGTACCACTTGCCGGCCCCCGGCGTCGTCACCAGGGCGTGGGCGCCCGCATCGACGCGGACCGCGACGCGAAGCTCGTCGCCGCCCGCGATCCCGCCGGGAGGGTGGATGAGGATCGCGTGGCAAGTGGCGCGCCCCTCCGGATACAGCGGCTTCTGGATCCTCAGCGGTCCCGCATGGCGCGCCGCGAGCGTCGTGCCGTGGGCCTGGCGCCGGAAATGCAGGTCGAGTTCAGCGCGCCAGGAAGCCACGTCATATCGTGATCAGGTTGCGGACGTCCTTAGCCTTCATCTCGGCGCCGGGACCGGCGTGCGTCACCTGCCCGCGCGACATCACCGCGTAGGCGTCGGCGAGCGACTCGGCGAAATCATAATACTGCTCGATCAGCAGCACCGCGAGCTTGTGCTGCTCGACGAGCGAACGGATCACGGCGCCGATCTCCTTGATGATCGACGGCTGGATCCCCTCGGTCGGTTCGTCGAGGATCAGCACGCGGGGCGACGCGGCCAGCGCGCGACCGATCGCGAGCTGCTGCTGCTGGCCGCCCGACAGGTCGCCGCCGCGACGGCGCAGCATCTGCCTCAGGACCGGAAACAGCTCGAGGATGTGGTCCGGAATGCGCCGCGCGGCGCGCCCGGCAAGCGGCGCCAGGCCCATCAGCAGGTTCTCCTCGACCGTCAGCCGGTTGAAGATCTCGCGGCCTTGCGGCACGTAGCCGATCCCCATCGCCGCGCGCCGGTACGGCGGCAGCCGCGTGATGTCGGTCCCGTCGAGCTCGACCGAGCCTGAGCGCACCGGAATGAGCCCCATCACGGCCTTCAGCAGCGTCGTCTTGCCGACGCCGTTGCGACCGAGCACCACGGTGCAGGCGCCCGACTCGATCTTCAGCGACACGTCGCGCAGGATGTGGCTGCCGCCGTAGTACTGGTTGACCCCGTCGATCTTCAGCATGTCCCGTCCCGCGCCATGGCGCTCATCGACCGAGATAGACCTCGATCACGCGCTCGTCCGCCTGCACGTCGCCCAGCGCGCCTTCGGCCAGCACCGATCCCTCGTGCAGCACGGTCACCTTGCGCGCGATGCGCCGGACGAAATCCATGTCGTGCTCGACGACGACCAGCGAATGCGAGCCTTCGAGCTCCAGGATCAGCTCGGCGGTGCGCTCGGTCTCCGCGTCGGTCATTCCGGCGACCGGCTCGTCGAGGAGCACGAGCACCGGCTCCTGGACCAGCAGCATCCCGATCTCGAGCCACTGCTTCTGCCCGTGCGACAGCCCGCCGGCGAGGCGCGAACGCTCCGCCGCCAGGCGGATCGTGCGCAGCGTCGTCTCGATGCGCTCGCGCTGCTCCGTCGTCATCCGGGCGAACAGCGTCGGCCACAGCGTCTTGCCGCCCTTCAGCGCGAGCTCCAGGTTCTCGAAGACGGTATGGTTCTCGAAGACGGTCGGCTTCTGGAACTTGCGCCCGATGCCGAGGCGCGCGATCTCGGTGTCCGCGAGGCGCGCCAGGTCGAACGTCTGGCCGAAGAACGCCTTGCCGTGGTCGGGACGCGTCTTGCCGGTGATGACGTCCATCATCGTCGTCTTGCCGGCGCCGTTCGGTCCGATGATGCAGCGCAGTTCGCCGCGGTCGATCGTCAGCGAGAGCCGGTTCAGCGCCTTGAAACCGTCGAAGCTGACCGTGATGTCGTCGAGATACAGGATCGGGCCGTGCGAGGTGTCGACCCGCTCCGGATCGAGGACGTGGCCGTAGCCGGCACCCGCCGAGGGGGCCATGCCGTGGATCGCGGGGTTGGCGCTCATCGCGGAGCCTTCACGCCTTGCTCGCCGGGGCCTGCGCCGGGGCGATCGCGGCGATCGGCGCCTCGTCCGCGGCCGGATGGCCGCCGCGCCGCCGCAGTTGCGCGGCGAGGCCGATCAGTCCGCGCGGCAGCAGCAGCGTCACGAGGACGAACAGGAGCCCGAGGAAGTACAGCCAGAACTGCGGGAACGCGACGGTGAACCAGCTCTTCGCGCCGTTGACGACGAACGCGCCGAGCACCGGGCCGAACAGCGTCCCGCGGCCGCCGACCGCGGCCCAGATCGCGATCTCGATCGAATTGGCGGGCGACATCTCGCTCGGGTTGATGATGCCGACCTGCGGCACGTAGAGCGCGCCCGCGATGCCGCTCATAACGGCCGCGAGCGTCCAGACGAAGAGCTTGAACGAGAGCGTGCGATAGCCGAGGAACAGCAACCGGGATTCGGAGTCGCGTATCGCGGTGAGCACGCGCCCGAGCTTCGAGCGGACGATCGCCTGGCACATCACGAGCGCGCCCAGCAGGTAGAGTCCCGACAGAAGGTAGATCACGGTGCGCGTGCCGGGCGCGGTGATCGGGATCCCGAGCACCCGCTTGAAGTCGGTGAAGCCGTTGTTGCCGCCGAATCCCATGTCGTTGCGGAAGAACGCGAGCATCGCGGCATACGTCAGCGCCTGCGTGATGATCGAGAAATAGACGCCCTTGATCCGCGATCGGAAAGCGAAGAACCCGAAGACGAACGCGAGCAGCCCGGGCGCGGCGACGACCCACAACGCAGCCCACGCGAAGTGATCGGTGAGTTTCCAGTACCAGGGAAACGCCTTCCAGTCGAGGAACACCATGAAGTCCGGCAGGTCGCTCTGGTAGACGCCGTCGTGGCCGATCTGCCGCATCAGGTACATCCCGAACGCATAGCCGCCGAGCGCGAAGAAGAGGCCCTGTCCCAGCGACAGGATCCCGGTGTAGCCCCAGATCATGTCCATCGCGAGCGCCAGCACCGCATAGCACATGAACTTGCCGAGCAGCGCGACCCAGAACTCCGAGACGTGAAGCGGGCTGTCGGCGGGCACTGCGAGGTGCAGCACCGGCACGACGACCAGCAGCACGATGGCCGCGACGATGATCGCGGCCCACGCGCGCGCACTGAACAGCCCTCGCGGGGCCTCGACGACCGTGTCGAACGCAATGGCGCTCATCGGGCTTGCCTCTCGCCGTGCTCGAGGGGCCATGAGCCCATGGGGCGGCGCTGTTCGCTCATGCTTCGGCCGAGCGGCCCTTCAGGGCGAAAAGGCCCTGCGGACGCTTCTGGATGAACAGGATGATCGCGACCAGCACGAAGATCTTCGCCAGCACCGCACCGGAGAACGGCTCGAGGAACTTCGCGACCGAACCGAGGCCCAGCGCCGCGATGATCGTGCCGGCGAGCTGCCCGACGCCGCCCAGCACGACGACCATGAACGAATCGACGATGTACCCCTGGCCGAGATCGGGGCCGACGTTGCCGAGCTGCGACAGCGCGACGCCGCCCAGCCCGGCGACGCCGGAGCCGAGGCCGAAGGTCAGCATGTCGATGCGATGCGTCGCGACGCCGGTGCAGCTCGCCATCGACCGGTTCTGCGTGACGCCGCGGACGAACAGGCCCATGCGGGTGCGGGTCAGCAGCAGCCACACGAGCAGCACGACGATGGCCGCGAATCCGATGATGATGATCCGGTTGTAGGGGATCACGGCGCCTCCCGCGAGCTCGATGCCGCCCGACATCCAGCCCGGGTTTTCGACCTCGACGTTCTGCGGGCCGAACAGCGAGCGGCAAGCCTGGATCAGCAGCAGGCTGACGCCCCATGTCGTCAGCAGCGTCTCGAGCGGGCGCCCGTACAGCCAGCGCAGCACGCCGCGCTCCAGCAGCATTCCGACGATTGCCGAGACGAGGAAGGCGGCCGGAATCGCCGCGAGCACGTAGCCGCCGAACCAGCCCGGGGCGAGGCTGCGGAACAGGTTCTGCACGACGAACGTCGTGTAGGCGCCGATCATCAGGAACTCGCCGTGCGCCATGTTGATGATGCCCATCAGGCCGTAGGTGATCGCGAGCCCGAGCGCCGCCAGCAGCAGCACGCTGCCCAGGCTGACCCCGGAGAAGAGGCCGGCAAGCAGTTCGTACTTGCGCAGGCGTCCGTTGATTTCGCCCAGCGCCGCGACCGCCGCCGCGCGGACGCGCTCGTCCGCCTCCGCATAGCTGCCGTCCTTCTGCTTCGTCGTCATCGACGCCAGCATCTGACGGACCTGCGGGTTGTCGGTCAGCGCCATCGCCTGGACCGCGCGCAGGCGCACCGCGGGATCCTGGCTGCCGACCGCGATCGTCGCCTGCGCGACGAGCAGTTTCGAGCGGATCTCGGCGTCCGTCTCGGCAGCCAGCGCGCGCTCGATCGTCGGCAGCAGTTCCTCGGAATCCGCCCCCTGCAGGTCCCGCGCGGCGGCGAGGCGCACCGCGCGATCCGTCGACCCGAGCTTCAGGGCCGCCAGCGCGCCGGACAGCACGCCGCGGATCCGGTTATTGATGACGATCGAATCCTTGTCCGCGGGGACCGGATCGATCGCGGCACCGGTCACCGCATCCTGCAGCGCGCCGCCGACCTCGATCGCGACGCGCTTGCCACCCTCCACCGTGTACGCCGCGTCGTCGCCAAGCGCCTGCAGCACGACGAGCGCCCGGGGGTCGCCGCTGGCGACGATCCTGCCGATGGCCGCGACCTTGGCATCGCTGTCGTCGGCCGCCAGGCCCTGGACGACCGCGGGGTCCAGCGCCGCCTGCGCCGGCGCCGCGAGGGCCGCGAGCCACGGCATCAGCGCGGCGGCAAGCCACGCGACGACGCGTCGCGACTGGCGCCGCGCCGGCGGCGCATCGCGGTCGATGGAACAAAGCGAACCTTGCAAGGCGCAGGCCTCTCGTGGATACGCACCGGGCCAAGGGGCCCGGTGCGGCGTGATGTCGTCGACCCGCAGGACGCTTCGCGCGGCGCGGGTCGCTGCCAGCAGGCGTCGATCAGACCGGCGTGTCCGGCTTCTTGTCGTTGCCCTCGATGAACGGGCTCCACGGCTGCGCGCGCACCGGGGCCGGCGTCTTCCAGACGACGTTGAACTGGCCGTCGGCGCGCACTTCGCCGATGTAGACCGGCTTGTGCAGGTGGTGGTTCTTCTCGTCGAACTTGACCTTGAAGCCGCACGGCGCATCGATGCTCTGCCCGCCGACGTTCTTGATCACCGCCTCGACGTCAGTCGTCTTCGCCTGCTCGACAGCCTTCTTCCAGAGGTTGATGCCGATCCAGGTCGCCTCCATCGGATCGTTCGTGACCACCTTGTCGGCGTTCGGCAGGTTGGCCGACTTGGCCCAGCCGCGGTACGACTTGATGAACGTGTCGTTGACCGGGTTCTTCAGCGACATGAAGTAGTTCCATGCCGCGAGATGGCCGACGAGCGGCTTGGTATCGACGCCGCGCAGTTCCTCCTCGCCGACCGAGAATGCGACGACCGGCACGTCCTTCGCCTTCAGGCCCGCGTTGCCCAGTTCCTTGTAGAACGGCACGTTGGAATCGCCGTTGATCGTCGAGACGACGGCCGTCTTGCCGCCGGCGGCGAACTTCTTGATGTTCGCGACGATCGTCTGGTAGTCGCTGTGGCCGAAGGGCGTATAGACCTCCTCGATGTCCTTCTCGTCGAAGCCTTTCTTCTTCAGGAACGCCCGCAGGATCTTGTTCGTCGTGCGCGGGTAGACGTAGTCGGTGCCGAGCAGGAAGATCCGCTTCGCTCCGCCGCCTTCCTTCGACAGCAGGTACTCGACGGCCGGGATCGCCTGCTGGTTGGGCGCCGCGCCCGTGTAGAAGACGTTCTTCTCGAGTTCCTCGCCCTCGTACTGCACCGGGTAGAAGAGCAGCCCGTTCAGTTCCTTGAAGACGGGCAGGACCGACTTGCGCGAAACCGACGTCCAGCAGCCGAACACGGCGACGACCTTGTCCTGCGTGATGAGCTGCCGCGCCTTCTCGGCGAACAGCGGCCAGTTGGAGGCCGGATCGACGACGACGGGCTCGAGAGGCCGGCCGAGGACGCCGCCCTTGTCATTGATCTGCTTGAACGTCATCAGCGCCGTTTCCTTCAGCGCCGTCTCGGAAATGGCCATCGTCCCCGACAGCGAATGCAGCACGCCGACCTTGATCGGCGACTTGTCCTGACCGAATGCCGTCGACAGCGCCGACGCGGAAAAAGCCGCTGCGGCGCTGGCGCCGAGAAATTGTCTGCGATCCATTCAACCCCTCCGGAATTGGATTTCGGGTGCCGCGCGAATGCGGCCCGGGGCAAACGAATCAAGTTTCGTGCCATGAACGGCGCGGGCCGACGATTTCGCCCGAGCGCGGCGCGTGGTCCGCCGGCGCCATGCAGCGCGCACAGGCGGCGCTCCGAAGCGGCGTGCGCCATCGGTCCGCGCGCGGAGGCACCACGATCGATCGTTGGCGCGCGCCCGCGACGCCGGAATGCGCCGGACTGGTGCGCGCACGCACCCGCCGTGATGCGCGCCCTTAGCGACCCTTCGCGGTGCCGTGCCCCGAATCGGTGCCCAGCAACCCTGCGGTGCCGGTCCCGGCCGGCAGCACGCCGGTCTTCGAATAGACGCCGAGCTTCTCGCGCGAATCGAGGATGTCGAGATTCCGCAGGTGCAGTTGACCGATGCGGTCCAGCGGCGAGAACGCCTCGGTTTCGACGCGCTCCATCGACAGCCGCTCCGGGTGGTAGGTCAGGTTCGGTCCGGAGGTATCGAGGATCGTGTAGTCGTCGCCGCGGCGCAGCTCGATCGTCACCTCGCCGGTCACGGCGCGCCCGACCCAGCGCTGCAGCGTGTCGCGCAGCATCAGGCTCTGCGGGTCGAACCAGCGCCCTTCGTACAGCAGCCTGCCGAGGCGCCGGCCGAGGGTCCGGTAGTTGTCGATCGTGCCTTCGTTATGAATCGCGGAGACGAGCCGCTCGTAGGCGACGAACAGCAGCGCCATCCCCGGCGCCTCGTAGATGCCGCGGCTCTTCGCCTCGATGATCCGGTTCTCGATCTGGTCGCTTATCCCGAGGCCGTGGCGACCGCCGATGCGGTTGGCCTCTAGCGCCAGCTCGACCCGGTTGTCGAAGGCGCGGCCGTTGAGCGCGACCGGATAGCCCTCCTCGAAGCGGACCGAAACCTCTTCCGGCGCGACGGCGACCGCCGGATCCCAGTGCTTCACCGACATGATCGGCTCGACGATGCGCAGGCCCTTGGAGAGGAACTCCAGCTCCTTGGCCTCGTGCGTCGCGCCCCAGATGTTCGAATCCGTGGAGTAGGCCTTCTCGGTGCTCATCCGGTACGGGAAGCCGTGCGCGGCGAGCCACTCGCTCATCTCGCGCCTGCCGCCGAGTTCGCCGACGAAAGCCTGGTCGAGCCACGGCTTGTAGATCCTGAGCGCCGGGTTCGCGAGCAGCCCGTAGCGGTAGAAGCGCTCGATGTCGTTGCCCTTGTACGTCGAGCCGTCGCCCCAGATGTTGACGCCGTCCTCGTGCATCGCCTTCACGAGCACCGTGCCGGTGACCGCGCGCCCCAGCGGCGTCGTATTGAAATACGTGCGCCCGGCGGTCGAGACGTGGAAGGCGCCGCACTGCAGCGCGACGAGGCCCTCGTGCACCAGCGCTTCCCGGCAGTCGACCAGGCGCGCGGCCTCGGCGCCGTACTGCGTCGCGCGCCGCGCGATGTCGTCGTAGTCCTGCTCGTCCGGCTGCGCCAGGTTCGCGGTGTAGGCGTAGGGGATCGCGCCCTTGTGACGCATCCAGGCCAGCGCGGCCGACGTGTCGAGGCCGCCGGAAAAGGCGATGCCGACGCGCTCGCCCTTCGGAAGGGACAACAGGATTTTGCTCATGGTGGACGTCCATTTTATCGCGGACCCGCCGCCCCCTCCGCCGCCGGCCCGTCATCGACCTGCGCGGACTGCAGCATCGAGTCGATGATGTTGCCGTTGTGGTCGACCAGCCGCACGCGCGCCGGGAACCACGACAGGTCGGGACTCAGCCACATGTCCATCGTCTCCGGCGCGCCGTCCTCGATGCGGCTCGTCCGGACGCGCGTCGCCATGACGCGCCCGTGCGCGGTCGGCAGGGGTTCCTCGCAGCAGACCGTGATCGTCCACTCGCTGAAGTCGTGCGTCCCGACGACGGTCATCGGGAACTGCGTACCCGGCTCGAACCGCTCCGGATAGGCCTGGCGCAGAACGGCCATCTGGAACTGTACGCTCAGGCGGTCCTGGACGCCGTCGGGCGCGCGCAGCACGTCGGGCGTCTGGCTGAACGTGACCTGCCGCGTCGTCCAGTCGATGTTCGTGACCAGCGCCGCACGGTGGCGACGTTTCTCGGTGTAGTGCTCCGGCGCCAGCCCGGCCGTCGCGCGCACGATGCCCGAGGAGGACTGGCCGAATTCCGCCGTCTCGTTGACAAGGTTCGATTCGAAGCGACCGGCCGCGTACTGCCAGTCGGTGGTGGTCGTGCCGTGCATCGTGAGGCTGATCCCGGCGAAGCGGATCGTCCCGGTCGTGTCATACACGAGGTGCGCGCGAGCCGGAAGGCGAACGGCGGCCGACGCCGATCCGGATTCCCGCGGCCGGGCCGGGTCCGTCGATGCCGCCGCCGCGGTGATCCCGGAGCCTGGGCCGGACGACGCCGCCTCGGCGGCGCCCGGCGGCGTTTCTGGCGACGTCGCCACGGAGCCGGCGTCCGGCGACGCCGACATCGGCGGCGCTTCGCTCGGCGCCGACGGCGCCTCGCCCGTCGCGTCGGCGGACGGCGCCGCGTCGGCCAACGGCGGCGCGGGCGGCGGGATGGCGCGGCGCGGCGCCGGCGCGACACTGACGCGACGCGCCGGCAACGCGCGGGCGGGATGCGGCGCCGGCGCGGCAGGTGACGCGACAGGTGGCGCGGCGGGTGACGCGGCAAGCGGCGGCGCCAGCAGGTCGACGGCGATCGCCCGCGAATCATCGGCGGACCCGGCCGGCGCGGCGCCGGCGACGAGGCGAGCGGCGACCTGCCACGCGATCCCATGCAGCACCACCGACGCCGCGAACGGCAGCACGAGCCACCGCAGGCGACGCGGCAACCCGCGCGTGTTAACCGGAAGCGGTTCGGCCATCGTTCGGTTCCGTCGCATAAGATACCGGATTGCCGCACGTCTCCGCCCGGGCCCCGCCGAATGAAACTTGCCACGCTGCGCGATGGATCGCGCGACGGCCAGCTGGCCGTCGTGTCACGCGACCTGAAGTCGGCGCATTTCGCCTCCGCGATCGCCGGGCGCCTGCAGGCCGCGCTCGACGACTGGGACTTCATCGCGCCGCAGCTCGAGGATCTCTACCAGTCGCTCAACGACGGAAAGCTGCGGCACGCGTTCGAGTTCGATCCGCGCCAGTGCATGGCGCCGCTGCCGCGGGCCTTCCAGTGGGCGGACGGCTCCGCTTACCTCAACCACGTCGAGCTCGTGCGGCGCGCGCGCGGCGCCGACGTCCCGGAGTCGCTGCGCGCCGATCCGCTGATGTACCAGGGCGGATCCGACGACCTGCTGGGGGCGCGCGACCCGATCGTCTGCGCCTCGGAGGAGTACGGGATCGACTTCGAAGCCGAGGTCGCCGTCGTCATCTCCGACGTCCCGATGGGCCCGTCGCGCGAGAAGGCCGCGGCCGCCATCCGGCTGCTGATGCTCGCGAACGACGTCTCGTTGCGGAACCTGGCTCCCGCCGAGCTCGCCAAGGGCTTCGGCTTCCTGCAGAGCAAGCCGGCGACGGCGTTCTCGCCGGTCGCGGTGACACCGGACGAGCTCGGCGGCGCGTGGGACGGCGGTCGCGTCCACCTTCCGCTGCACGTCCACTGGAACGGCAGGCCGGTCGGCCGCGCGCAGGCCGGCGTCGAGATGGCGTTCGATTTCCCGCGTCTCGTCGAGCACCTCTGCCGCACGCGCCAGGCGCGTGCCGGATCGATCATCGGGTCCGGGACCGTGAGCAACAGCGACCCGGCGGCCGGGTTCTCCTGCATCGCCGAGGCGCGCGCGCGCGAGATGCTCCAGGGCGGCGAGGCGCGCACGCCGTTCATGGCATCCGGTGATAACGTGCGGATCGAGATGTTCGATGCGAACGGATCGTCGATCTTCGGCGCCATCGAGCAGTCGGTCGTCACCGGCGCCGCGCGTTGAGCGCCACGGGCCGACGCCCGGACCCGACGCGCCGACGACCTCGCCCGCTGGCGACGACTGTTCCTGAAGGAGGCCCGATGGAAAAGCCCACCGCTTCGACGACCCCGACCGGGGCAGGGACCGGTCATGAAGCCGGGCTCCCCGGCATGGCGGCGTTCGCCGACAGCCTCGAGATGATCAAGCGGATGTGGGGGCTGCCGGCAGGCCCGGCCCCGGCCGGATCGGCGATGCCGGGCTCGACGCTGATGCCTGGCCTCGGCGGCACGATCCCGTCGATGTTCCTGCCGACCGTCGATGTCGCCGAACTCGACAAGCGCATCGCGGACCTTCGCTCGGTCGAGCAGTGGCTGAATCTCAACGCCTCGATGCTGCGCACGACGATCCAGAGCCTGGAGGTGCAGCGCAACACGCTGGCGGCGCTGCGCGCCTTCGGCGGAACGATGCTCGGATCGATGGCTGCGGCGGCGCCTGCGGCGTCCGCGTCGACCGCGCGGCCGCAAGCCGATGCCGACGAGGCCGGCAAGCCGCGCAAGGGCCGCGCCCCGCGGAAGACCGAGGCGCCGCCGCCGCTTCCGTTCAACGCGGCGCAGTGGTGGGCGACGCTGCAGGACCAGTTCATGCGCGTCGCGGCCTCCGCGCTGCAGGATCCGGCGGCGGGCACCGCGTCCCCCGGCGAGACCCCGGCCGGCGCGCCGGCGGGCCCACCGCCGGCTTCGACGGACCCGGCACGCCGCTGAGCAGGCCGCGATGCAGTTCCGCTACGCGCACGCCGCCCATCCCGACTGGTCGACCGCCGTCGGGACCTGCATCGCACGACTCCAGGAGCAGGCGGGCGACCCGCGCTTCATGCGCGGCGCGAACCTCGGTTTCCTCTACGTCAGCGACGGGCTGCTGGCGCATGTCGACGAGATCCTCGCGACGCTGCGCGCCCGCACCGCGGTCCCGAGCTGGGTCGGCGCGACCGGCATCGGGATCTGCGCGACGGGCACCGAATACGTCAACGAGCCGGCTATCGCCGTGATGCTCGCGAAATTCGCGCCGGGCCAGATCAACGTGTTTTCCGGTACCCAGCGCCCTCCGGCGCTCGGCGCCCGCACCGAATCGGGCGCCGACGCCGCCTACACCGCGCTCGTCCACGCCGACCCGGCAACCGGCGACCTCCCGGAACTCATCAACGACATGGCCGGGCGCGTCCAGAGCGGTTACGTTTTCGGCGGAATCGCGAGCAGCCGGTCGGAGAACGGCCGCTGCGCGATGATCGCGGACCGCGTGCTGTCGGGCGGCCTGTCGGGCGTCGTCTTCGCTTCCGACGTCGGCCTGGCCTCGCGCGTGACGCAGGGCGTGTTCCCGTTTTCCGCGCACGATGCGGGGTCCGGCCAGCGCCGCGTGACGCGGGCGAAGAACAACGTCATCCTCGAACTCGACGATCGCAGCGCGCTCGACGTGCTGCTGGAGGACGCCGGCATCCGCGAACGCGCCGCTGTCCCGAACGACGACGTGCCGCGGCTGCTCGCCGCGGGAGAGCGCAACCGCCTGCAGGAGCTCGGGCGGCGCGGGCTCTTCGTCGGCATCGAGCCGGACCGCAGCGACGGCTATCGCGAACGGACGCCGCGCTCCGACTACGTCGTGCGACACGTCGTCGCGCTCGATCCGCGGACGCGCAGCGTCTCGATCGCGGCGCCGATCGAGGCCGACCAGCTGCTGCGCTTCTGCACCCGCGACGAGAACGCGGCGCGGCGCGACCTCGTGCGCATCTGCTCCGAGATTCGCGAGCACCTGCACGAACGCAGCGAATCGAGCGGCGCGCCGGTCGAGGCGCGCGGAGCCGTCTACGTATCGTGTCTCGGGCGCGGCTGCCACATGTTCGGCGAGCAATCGGAGGAGCTTCGCGTCATCCAGTCGCAGCTGGGCGACGTCCCGCTGGTCGGTTTCTACGCGAACGGCGAGATCGGCAGCGCGAGCCTGTACGCGTTCACCGGCGTCCTGACGGTCTTCTACTAGGCGGCGGACCGCCGGTTGCGCCGCCAGTCCGCCAGGGCGCCTTCGATGTCGCGCAGCCCGGCAACGCGCCGCACGCCGCTCAACGGACGCTTGTCGAGCGCGGAATTGCTGCCGGCAGCCCAGATCTCGGTCGTCGGCGCCAGTTTCGCGCGCAGCTCGGCGAGGCCCTCGGTGACCTGGTTCGGGCCGAGGGACGGCGAAAACGACAGCGCGACGATGTCCGTCGGCAGCGCGCCCGCGGCCAGCACGATGTCCCAGATCGGGGTCTGGACGCCCAGCGAAACGCAGCGGCACCCCTCGAGCGCGAAGATGGCCTCGACGAGGAGCAGCCCGATGCCGTTGGTTTCCTGCGGGAACGTCGTCAACAGGACGACGGCCGGGGCGCTGCCGGGGCGCGGGATCGTGCTGATGCCGTTACGCAGGACGATCTGGATCGACTCGGCGTAGAGGCGTTCCTCGAAATTCTCGACCTTCCCGCGCGTGACGGCCTCCTGGATCATCGCGTTCAATTGCGCGACCACGTCGGTGGCGAATCGCGCGAGGCCCAGGCGGAGCACGCAATTGGACAACTGCCGGCGAAGTTCCTCGACGCGATGCTGCTTGATGAGATCGAGGAAGTTGTCGAGTTCCTCCTTGTAGGCGAGCGCGGCCGCATTGCGCAGCAGCGTCGAGCGAGGCCTCTCCGACAACGCCCGGAGCTGCTCCGGGCTCATCGACACGATCTTGCCCGGCCGGTGCCCCTGGTCCATCAGGCGCTTCACGACCCGCAGGTGCGCCACCTGGTCGCGCGGATAGATGCGCTCGCCGAACGCGTTACGCTGCGGGCGCGGGAAGCCGTAGCGGCGCTCCCAGACGCGCAGGGTATGCTTTGACAAGCCGGTATCGCGCTCGACGGCCGCGATGGAGAGCGCCGTGGACGCCGAGTCGCCCGCCGCGGGCGCCTGGGCCGCGGCGGCGGCGCGCGTGGATCGCGCGGCAGGAACGTCGGCGGCAGACACGACGCTTTTTGTGCTAGACAAGATTGACGAAGGTTATCAACTATTTTAAGGTCGGGCAACGGCAGCGACGATGGCGATCGTCCGTGCCCGGACACCGGCCGGCGGGCCGCCCGCGCCCAAGCCACCGGCGCGGCGCCGCACGGCCCCGGGCCTCGGTCCGCGCGCCGGTTTTCAACGACAATCGGATCCCTCGATGAACGTCCGCGATACGGTGTTCCTTCCTGACGTGCAGTCCGCCGCCGACGTCCGCGACGTCGCGATCCAGCGCGTCGGCATCCGCTCCCTCAGGCTGCCGGTGACGGTCGCGACGCCGGACGGCCCGCAGCCCTCGATCGCCACGGTGGGCATGTTCGTGATGCTCCCGGCCGACAAGAAGGGGACCCACATGTCGCGCTTCATCGACGTCGTCCAGCAGCACGGCGAGCCGCTGTCGCCGGCGTCGATGCGGACCCTGATGGCCGCGATGCTGGAGCGCCTGGAGGCGAGCGAGGGCATGATCGAGTTGCGCATGCCCTACTTCATGCGCAAGTCGGCGCCCATCTCCCGCGTCGCCAGCCTGATGGACTACGAGCTGACGTTGCGCGCGGAGCACGACGGAACGGCGGTTCGGGTCACGCAGGAAGTCGTCGTCCCCGTGACGAGCCTGTGCCCGTGCAGCAAGAAGATCGCCGACTACGGCGCGCACAACCAGCGGTCCCACGTGACGATCGGCGCCGTGCTGCGCGAGGACGTGAGCGTCGAGGACCTGGTGCGGGTCGCCGAGGAATCCGCGTCGTGCGAGGTGTGGGGCATGCTGAAGCGCATCGACGAGAAGTACGTGACCGAGCGCGCCTACGACAATCCGAAGTTCGTCGAGGACATCGTGCGCGATGTCGCGCTGCGGCTGCGCGGCGATGCGCGAATCGCCGCGTTCCGCGTCGAATGCGAGAACTTCGAGTCGATCCACAACCACTCCGCCTACGCCCGCATCGACCGCGACGGGCCGGCCGCGGCTCGATGAGCCGGCAGGCCGAGACCACGCCGCCGGCGTGGGCCGCTTCGACGACGCCGGCGACATCCTTCGTTGCCGACGGGCCGGCCAACCGGCGCCTGGACACGACGCGGTTCCCGGCACGCGCGCGCCGCGCGTTCGCGCTGCTCGGCGCGGCGCGCGAGGGTCGCCTCGCGATCGCGTTTCCCGACGGGCAGCAGGCGATCCTCGGCGGCGGCGAGCAGCAGGCGGACATCGCGCTGCGCAACTGGAAGCCGGTCGATGCCGCGCTCGAACGCGGGGACATCGGCTTTGCCGAGACGTACATCGACGGCGACTGGACGACCGGCGATCCGGTGCGGCTGCTGCGCTTCTTCCTTCGCAACCGCAAGGCCGCGGACCGGCTGATCTTCGGCTCCCTGGCCGGACGCCTGGCCTACCGCCTTCGGCACCTGGCGCGGCGCAACAGCCGGCGCGGGGCGCCGAGGAACATCCGCAGCCACTACGACCTGGGCAACGAGTTCTACGCCATCTGGCTCGACGCCTCGATGAGCTACTCCAGCGCGCTGTTCGGCGACGCCGCCGTGGACGCCGGCCCGGCACGACCCGACGCGCTGCGGGCGGCGCAGATGGCGAAATACGCGCGCGTCATCGACGAACTGAAGCTCGCGCCCGCGAGCCGCATCCTCGAAGTCGGTTGCGGCTGGGGCGGCTTCGCCGAAGTCGCGGCGCGCTCCGGGCACCTCGTCACCGGCCTCACGCTGTCGCCGGCGCAACTGGAATTCGCGCGCCGCCGCATGGCGCGCCAAGGCCTGCCGCACGAGCTCGTGCTGCGCGACTACCGCGACGAGCGCGGCCGCTACGACGGCATCGCGTCGATCGAGATGTTCGAGGCTGTCGGCGAGAAATACTGGCCGCAATACTTCGCGATGCTCGCGCGCTGCCTGAAGCCGGGCGGGCGCGCCTGCATCCAGACGATCACGATCGACGAGGCGCTCTTCGAGCGCTACCGGCGCGGGACCGATTTCATCCAGCAGTACGTCTTTCCGGGCGGCATGCTGCCGTCGCCGGGTGCCTTCGAGCGCGCCGCGGAACGCGGCGGGCTGAAGGTCGTCGAGCGCTTCCGTTTCGGGGCGTCGTACGCGCGTACGCTCGCGACCTGGCGCGCGACGTTCAGCGACCGCGCCGCGTCGGTGCGGGCGCTCGGCTTCGATGAGCGCTTCCTGCGGACCTGGAACTTCTACCTCGGCTATTGCGAGGCGGCGTTCGCCGAGCACAACACCGACGTCTTCCAGTTCACGCTGGCGCACCGCTGAGCGCTGCGCGAGGCCCCGCCCGGCGGGCGCCGGCCGCTCCCCCCGGTGCCGATATAATCGCGCGCCGCCGTCGAAGGCGCCGCACAAGGCGTCGCGTGCCGCGCGACCAGGAGCGATGGCCATGGAAATGCTCTACCCCGATCTGTTCAAGTCGCTCGAGTCGGTCCGCTGGAACCTGGATACGGACGTCCCGTGGGACGACCACGACGCCTCGCGCCTCTCCGACGAGCAGGCGCGGACGGTGAAGATGAACGCGATCACCGAGTGGTCTGCGCTGCCGGCCACCGAGATGTTCCTGCGCGACAACCGCCACGACTCCGATTTCTCGGCGTTCATGTCGGTGTGGTTCTACGAGGAGCAGAAGCACGCGCTCGTGCTGATGGAATACCTGCGCCGCTTCCGGCCGGACCTCGCGCCCTCGCCGGAAGAGCTGCATCGGGTTCGCTTCGAATTCGATCCGGCACCGGCGCTCGAGACGCTGACGCTGCACTTCTGCGGCGAGATCCGGCTCAACCACTGGTACCGCCGCGCCTCCGAGTGGCACACGGAACCGGTGATCAAGCACATCTACCGCCTGTTGTCGCAGGACGAGGCGCGCCATGGCGGCGCCTACCTTCGCTACATGAAGAAATACCTGGCGGAACTCGGCGACACGGCGCGCGGGGCATTCGCGAAGATCGGCGTGCTGATGGCCTCGTCGCGGCGGACCGACCGGCCGCTGCATCCGACGAACCTGCACGTCAACCAGTCGATGTTCCCGAACGACACGGTGCAATCGCAGCTGCCGGACCCCGGCTGGCTCGAGCGCTGGCTCGACCAGCAGATCCGCTTCGACGCGGAGTGGGAGGGCAAGGTCGTCGAACGAATCCTGCACAACATGAGCCTGCTGTTCGAGCGGACGTTCAATTCGGTACAGGAGCTCAACCGCTACCGGAAGGAAGTGGCGGCACGCATGGCCGGCGGGCCCGACCTTCCGGCGGCCGTCCCCGCCGCCTGAGGCCCGGGCACCCGTGCGATCGCTGCCCGCTCATGCCCCGCTGGTCGCCACGACCCGCGGCGGAAGCGTCGAATGCGTCCACTACGGATCGATCGCGGTCGTCGACGCCGGCGGCCGGCTGGTCGCCGGCTGCGGCGACACGACCGCGCTGCAGTTCACGCGTTCGGCGCTGAAGCCTTTGCAGGCGCTGCCGCTCGTCCAGGACGACGGGATCGGACGCCTCGGGTTCGGGTCGCACGAGCTCGCGTTGATGTGCGCGAGCCATAACGGCGAAGCGGTCCACGTCGGCATCGTGCGCCGGATGCTGGCGCGCATCGATGCCGGCGCGTCCGACCTGCAGTGCGGGTGCCACGACCCGATGTACTACGCCGCGACCTCGCAGCGTGCGCCGGCGAGCTCCTGGGGCCAGGAGTACCACAACTGCTCCGGCAAGCACACCGGTTTCCTTGCGTACTGCCGGCTTCACCGGCATCCGCTGTCGAACTACCTCGACCCGGATTCGCCGCTGCAGATGCGCATCCGCAACACGGTGCAGGAATTCGCCGGCGCCGCCCCGCTCGCGAGCGGCATCGACGGATGCGGCGCGCCGAACCACGCGCTGCCGCTGGATCGCCTCGCGACCGCCTATGCGCGGATCGCGACCGCCGACGACGGCGCGTTGCGGGCCTTGTTCTATGCGATGACGCGGCACCCGGATCTCGTCTCCGGGACCGGACGCGGGGACCTGGCGCTGATGCGGGCGGGGGCGGCGCGCGGCGAACCCGATTGGGTCGCCAAGGTCGGCGCCGAGGGCGTCCAGGCGATCGGCATCCGCTCGCAGGGCCTGGGCATTGCGGTGCGCATCGCCGACGGCAATGCCCGCGCGCTGCAGGTCGCCACCGGGGAGGTGCTGCGGCAGCTGCGTCTCGTCGATGCCGCCGCCGCGGCGGTCCTCGACGGCGGACGGGGCGAGTTCGGACGGCCGGCCATCCGCAATTACGCCGGCCGCGTCGTCGGCGGCGTCGAACCGGTGTTCACGCTCGACGTCCGCGCGACCCGCTGACGGCGGAACCGGGCGGCAGGCGCCATGCGCCGGCGCCGCCGGGCGCGTGCGGCGCGCCGGCTAGAATGCGCCCTTTGCCCAGGCCGGCGCGCGGCGCAAGTCCGGCCCGGGCGCGCCCCTACCCCCGATCCCTTCCTTCCCGCATGCTCGCGCAAGACAAGCAACGCGTCGTCGACCTGATACGCCAAGCGGCCTCCGCGCTGGGCGGCGCCGCGCCCGTCGTGCTGGAACGCCCGAAGGCCGAGGCCCACGGCGACTTCTCCTGCAACGTCGCGATGCAGCTCGCGCGCCAGCTCGGGCGCGCCCCGCGCGAGATCGCGCAGGCGATCGCGGACGCGTTACGCGTCAATCCTGCGGCGGCCGGACTGCTCGCCAGCGTCGAAATCGCCGGACCCGGGTTCATCAACCTGCGCATCAGCGCCGCGGCGCGCCAGGCCGTGGTGCGGGCGGTGCTGCGTTCCGGCGACCAGTTCGGGACGTCCGGCGCCGCGCCCGACGAGGCGACGGCCTCCGGGCGCGGACGGACCGCGCTGGTCGAGTTCGTCTCCGCGAACCCGACCGGCCCGCTCCATCTCGGCCATGCGCGCCAGGCCGCGCTGGGCGACGCGCTGTCGAACCTGCTCGCCGCGCAGGGCTGGCACGTCACGCGCGAGTTCTACTACAACGATGCCGGCGTCCAGATCGAGAACCTCGCGCTGTCGGTTCAGGCGCGCATTCGCGAACTGCTGGGCGAAACGGTCGCGTTCCCCGACGCCGGCTACCGCGGCGACTACATCGTCGAGATCGCGCGGGAATTCATCGCCGGCGCGACGCGCACGGCACGCGACGGCAGCCCGGTGCATGCCAGCGGCGATGCCGGCGACCTCGACGGCATCCGGCGCTTCGCGGTCGCCTATCTGCGCCACGAGCAGGACATCGACCTCGAAGCGTTCGGCGTCCGCTTCGACCACTACTACCTCGAGTCGTCGCTCTACGCCGACGGGCGGGTCGAGGCGGCGGTCGAGGCGATGCGCCGTTCCGGCGCGACATTCGAGGCCGACGGTGCGCTGTGGCTGCGCACGACGGCGTTCGAGGACCTCGGCGGCGGGCTGAAGGACGACAAGGACCGCGTCATGCGGAAGTCCGACGGCTCGTACACCTATTTCGTGCCCGACGTCGCCTACCACGTCACAAAGGTCGAGCGCGGCTACGACCTGGCCATCAACGTCCAGGGGTCCGATCACCACGGCACCGTCGCGCGCGTGCGGGCCGGCCTGCAGGCGGCGTCGCGCGCGCTGGGCATCGCCGTGGCCGCCGGGTATCCGAGGTACCTGCTCCACAAGATGGTCCGCGTGATGCGCGGCGGCGAGGAAGTCAAGATGTCGAAGCGGACGGGCAGCTACGTCACGCTGCGCGACCTCCTCGAATGGGTCGGGCGCGACGCGGTGCGCTTCTTCCTCGTCTCGCGCAAGAGCGACGCGGAATTCGTCTTCGACGTCGACCTCGCGCTGTCGCGCTCGGAGGAAAACCCTGTCTTCTACGTCCAGTATGCGCACGCGCGGATCTGCTCGGTCCTGGAGCAGGCCGCGTCGCACGAAGGCGTTTCCGCGCCCGACGTCGAAGCGGCGCTGCTCGCCGACCTGTCGCCGCTGACCGGTCCGCGGGAGCAGGCGCTGCTCAACCGGCTCGCCGCCTATCCGGACGTGCTGCGCGAGGCCGCGGAAGACCTGGCGCCGCACCAGGTCGCGTTCTACCTGCGCGAACTCGCAGCCGATTTCCACGGGTTCTACAATGCCGAGCGGGTTCTCGTCGACGACCCGGCGCTGCGGCATGCGCGTCTCGCGATGCTGCTCGCGACACGCCAGGTGCTGCGAAACGGTTTGGCGCTGATCGGCGTTTCGAGTCCGGTGCGGATGTGATGAACACGCGAATGCGTCAATCGGGAGCCACGCTGCTCGGGTTCATCGCCGGGCTCGTCCTCGGCCTGGCCGTCGCGGTCGCGGTGGCGATCTACATCACGAAAGCGCCGGCGCCGCTGGTGAACAAGGTCAAGCCGCCCTCGGAATCGATCAATCCGGCGGCCAACGGCGAATTGCCGGACCCCAACAAGCCGCTGTATGCCACCCCGAAGCCCGACGCGGCGACGCCGGCGCCCGGCGAGCACGATGCCGCGCGGCCGGCGGGCGCGGCGAGCCCGGCCGCCGCGACGTCGCGCAACGGCGACGCCGCCGCGCCGGTCGAGACGACGCGTTTCCTTCTGCAGGCCGGCGCCTACCGTTCGGCCGATGACGCCGATGCGGTTCGCGCCCGACTCGCGCTGCTCGGTCTCGACGCGAAGGTCGTGCCGCGCGACCAGGACGGATCGACGCTTTATCGCGTCCGCCTCGGCCCCTATGGGCGCGTCGAGGACCTGGACAAGATCCGCCAGGTCCTGGCGAGCAACGGGATCGACGTCCAGGTGGTCACGATCAAGTGATTCCGGGCGCCAGGCGGCGGCCGGCAATCCGCGGCCGATGCCGCCGGACGGGCGGCGCAAGGGCGCCGGGCACCATCCGGCGGTGCACGATGTCGAAGCTCCAGACGTTGTAGGTGGCAGGCGGCATGCCGCGTACAGCTCCCGGAAACACTTTTCGCAGGGGTCACGATGAGATTGAATCGACGGCAGTTCCTGGTCGCGGCGGCGGCAGTGCCGGTCGCGGCGCGCGCGCGCGACCCGCAGGCCGGAACCGACTACAACGTGCTCAAGGTGCCGCAGCCCGTCGAAAGCGGCGACCGCGTCGAGGTCGTCGATTTCTTCCAGTACAGCTGCCCGCATTGCTTCCATTTCCTGCCGGAACTCTCGGCGTGGAAGAAGCGGCTGGCCCCCGACGTCTCGTACCGCTTCCTCCCGGTGGTCTTCGACGAACGGACGACGCCGCACGCGAAGATCCTCTATTCGCTCGAGGCGCTGAAGAGGATCGACGACCTTCACGCGAAGGTCTTCAACATGATCCAGGTGCAGCGCAAGCCGCTGCTCGACACCAACGACATCGCCGACTTCATGGCCGGCGAAGGCATCGACCGCGCGCAATGGCTGGCGATGTTCAACTCGTTCGCGATCGCGACGAAGGTCAGCCGCGCGGGCCAGGTCTGGCGCGCTTACGAGGTCGACGGAACGCCCTCGCTCGGCTGCGACGGGAAATTCGTCACGTCGCCCGCGATCGTCCACAGCGAGGTCGGTTCCCTGCAGGTGATGGATTACCTGGTCGAGCGCGCGCGCCGCGAGCGGGCCAGGAAGTCCTGACGCGCGGCGCCGTTGAACGTCTTCCTGACCGGCGCATCCAGCGGGCTGGGCCATGCGCTGGCACGGGAGTTCGCAAGCCGCGGCGCGCGCCTGGGCCTCGTCGCGCGGCGTCGCGAGCTGCTCGACGAGCTTAATGCGCAGCTGGGCGGCCGGCACGAGGTCTACCCGCTCGACGTCGCCGATCGCGCCGCGCTCGTCGCCGCGGCGCGCGCCTTCGAGCGCGCGACCGGCGGCGCCGACGTTGTCGTGGCGAACGCCGGCATCTCGGCCGGCATGCTCACGGAATTCGAGGCCGACCTCGACGTCTTGCGCGAGATCCTCGAGGTCAATGTCCTGGCCATGGCTGCGACGTTCCATCCGTTCATCGCGCCGATGCGCGCGCGCGGCCGCGGACGACTTGTCGGAATCGCGAGCGTCGCCGGGATACGCGGCCTGCCGGGCTCGGCCGGCTACTGCGCGTCGAAGGCCGCCGCGCTCAGCTACTGCGAGAGCCTGCGCGTCGAGTTGCGGCGCACCGGCGTCGAGGTGCTGACGATCGCCCCGGGATTCGTGCGCACGCCGATGACCGCCCGCAATCCCTACCCGATGCCGTTCCTCATCGATGCCGAACGATTCGCGCGCAGCGCCGCCGATGCGATCGAGCGCGGCGCGTCCTACACGGTGATCCCTTGGCCGATGTCGGTCGTCGCGAAACTGTTGAGGCTGTTGCCGAACGCGGTCTTCGATCGGGTGCTGGGACGTCGGGCGTACAAGCCGCGGCGGTCGGACGCAGGCGGCGGGCCGGCGTCGTAGGGCGCGGCGCACCCTCTCCCCCCACCCCTCTCCCGCTTCGCGGGCGAGGGGAGTCTCGTCGTCGCGATGGCGCACGACGTCCGCTTGGAAGACGCCTGGACGCCCCTCGCCCGCGAAGCGGGAGAGGGGCGGGGGGAGAGGGCCGGCGCCGTCAGGCGCCGCGCTCGTTCTCGACTGCCTGCCTCAGGCTCGCGAATCCGCGCTCGAGGTCGGCGATGAGGTCGTCGGGTTCCTCGAGGCCGGCCGCGATCCGCAGCAGCGGGCCCGTCCACGGCAGCACCGTCGCCGTGCGCTCCGGGCTCGCGGGGATCAGGAGGCTCTCGAATCCGCCCCACGAATAGCCGCGGCCGAACAGGCGGACCGCATCGACGAGGGCCTCGGCAGCGCGGTGCGAAACGAAGGGCTTCAGCACGACGCCGAACAGCCCGGTGGCGCCGCTCATGTCGCGCTGCCAGATCGCGTGGCCCGGATCCTCCGGCGCCGCCGGATAGAGGATCCGCTCGACCTCGTCCTGGCGCCGCAGCCAGGCGATCAGCCGCTCCGCGTTCGCGCGGTGCCGCGGCAGGCGAGCCGCCATCGAGCGCAGCCCGCGCAATGCGAGCCAGCAGTCGTCGGGGCTCGTCGTCAGCCCGAAATGCTGCACGGTCTCGCGCACCGCGGGCGCGGCCCGCGCGTTGCAGGTCACGGTCCCGATCAGCAGGTCCGAGTGCCCGCCGATGTACTTCGTCGCCGCGTGAACGGAGACGTCGACGCCGTGGCGCAGCGGCTGGAAGTAAAGCGGCGTGGCCCACGTATTGTCGATGACGCTGATCGCGCCGCGTCGCTGCGCGATCGACGCCAGCAGCGGCACGTCCTGCATCTCGAAGGTGTGCGATCCGGGCGATTCGAGGTAGAGGACGCGCGTCGACGGGCGGAACAGGCTCTCGAGCTGCGCCCCGGCGCGCGGGTCGTAGAACGTCGTGGCGATGCCGTAGCGCACCAGCGTCTCGCGACAGAAGCGCCGCGTCGGCCAGTAGACCGAATCCGGGACCAGCACGTGGTCGCCGTGGCGCACGTGCGCGAGGATCGCGATCGTGCACGCGGCGAGCCCGGACGGCAACGCCCAGGTCTGCTGCCCCGCCTCCAGCGCGTTCACGGCGTCGCAGAACGCATGATGCGTCGGCGAGCCGTAGATTCCATAGGCGACCGGCGGGCGATCGTCGCCGGCCTGACGCTTCGAGACGCGCGCGCGCATGTCCTCGACGTCGTCATGCAGGACGGTCGATCCGCGCACGAGCGGCGGGTTGACGAAATCGAACGACGTGGCGCGGTCGCGGCCGGCGGTGACGAGCGTCGTGCCCGGACGCTCCGGCGTCTTCCCGCTCATCGGTTGGCACCGGACGGCGCGACGAACCGGTAGATGCCGTCGCCGTCGAGGCGGCGGTCCAGCAGTCCTTCGTGCCAGAGCGCATGCAGGTGGGCCAGCGACTCGCCGATCGCGAAGGTCATCTGGTGCAGGTCGAACTTGCGCGTGAACAGCACCGGGACCACGTCCATGGCGCTCTTCGGTTGCGCGCAGGCCGCGAGCACCGCGTCGAGACGCTCGCGGTGGTGCGCGTGCTGCTGGCCGACGCGCTCATGAAGGCCGGCGAACGGCAGCCCGTGCGACGGCAGCACCAGCGTCGCCGCCGGCAATTGCAGGTAATGGTCGAGCGAGCGCAGGTAATCCGGCAGCGGATTGCCCTCGGATTCGATCTCGAACACGCTGACGTTGGTCGAGATCCGCGGCAGCACCATGTCGCCGGAGACCAGGAGTTCCTCGTCGTCGCAGTAGAGCGTCGCGTGCTCGGGCGCGTGGCCGAAGCCGACGATCACGCGGAACACGCGGCGCCGCGCGCCGACGCCGATCGCGAGTTCGTCGCCATGGCGCAGCCGCCGGAACGAGCCGGGCACCGACGGCACGAGCCGCGGGTAGTAGCTGTCGCCGCGCGCACGGACCTGCTCGAGGGCCGCCGGATCGACGAGACCGTGGCGCGCGAAGTGCGCGGCCGCACGCTCGCCGGACACCGCGCCGCCGCTCGTCTCGCACAGCATGCGGCCGAAGGCGTATTCGCCGAGCGTCATCCAGAGCCGCGCGCGCCATCGCTCGCGCGCGCCGCCGCGGCACAACCAGTCGGCGAGGCCCAGGTGATCCGGATGGAAATGCGTCGCGATCACGCGCAGCAGCGGCAGGCCGTCGAGGACGGTGTCGAAGAGGCGCTCCCAGCCGGCCTTCGTGTCCTCGCTCGAGATGCCGCAGTCGATCGCGGTCCAGCCGCGCCGTCCGTCGATCTCGTCCTCGAGCAGCCACAGGTTGACGTGGTCGAGCGCGAACGGCAAGGGCATGCGGATCCAGTGGATCCCGTCGCGAAGGCGGAAGGCGGTGCCGGTCGGCGGCGGCTCGGACCAGGGGTAGGTCAGTTCATGTTCGCGGGTATTGGCCAATTCGACGCTGCACCATTATTGTCGCCGCATTCTATTACGCACGGTACGCGGCGCCGTGCGGGCCGCGCCGCCGGCGCGCGCGGGCCGCCGCGGCGAAGCGGACGCCAGGTGGACGCCAAGTGGACGCGAATTGGGCAGCAGGAGCCGGGGTGCGCGATCGACGGCTGCCGCCTAACCTCCGCCGCTGGCTCACAATGAGGCTCGGAGGCGCAACGTGAAAGCGATCGCGACGATACGAACGGCAAACCGGGCGACGGCGCGGCGGTCGGCGCGCGCCGAACTCACGCTCGGCGACGGGCGCTGGGCGGCCGTCGTCGCGCGCGACCCCGCGGCCGACGGGCAGTTCGTCTACGCCGTGAGTTCCACCGGCGTCTATTGCCGTCCGTCGTGCGCTTCACGCACTCCGCGACCGCAGAACGTCGAGTTCCATGCCGACGGCGCCGCCGCGGAACGCGCCGGCTACCGGCCCTGCAAGCGCTGTCGCCCCGATCTCCCGCCGAGCGAACGGCGCGAGGCCGTGATGGTCGCCGGGCTGTGCCGCCTCATCGACCGCGCGGAGTCCGCCCCCAGCGTCGCCGAACTCGCGCGCGTCGCCGGGCTCAGCGCTTCGCGACTGCATCGGGTCTTCAAGGCCGCCACCGGGCTGACGCCGATGGCCTACGCGGAGGCCCGTCGCCGCCGACGGGTCCGCGACGAGCTGCCCGGCGCGCGGAGCGTCACGGACGCGATCTATGGCGCCGGCTTCGGCTCCAGCGGCCGCTTCTACGAGCACGCGGACCGTGCGCTGGGGATGACGCCGACGCGCTTCCGCGCCGGCGGCGCGCAGGAGACGATCCGCTTCGCGGTGGGCGACTGCTCCCTCGGTTCGATCCTCGTCGCGGCGACGCCGCGCGGCGTCTGCGCGATCCTGCTGGGCGACGAGCCGGAAGCGCTGCTGCACAGCCTGCAGGATCGATTCCCGCGGGCGGAAATGGTCGGGGGCGATGCCGAATTCGAGCAACTCGTCGCCCGGGTCGTCGGGCTGGTCGAGGCGCCGGGCACCGGCATCGACCTGCCCCTCGACATTCGCGGGACGGCGTTCCAGCAGCGCGTATGGAAGGCGCTGCGCGACCTGCCGGCCGGCGCGCGCACCAGCTATTCGGAGCTGGCGCGGCGGATCGGCTCGCCGACGGCCGTGCGCGCCGTCGCCCGCGCGTGCGCCGCGAATCCCCTCGCCGTCGCGATCCCGTGCCATCGGGTCGTGCGAAGCGACGGATCGCTGTCGGGGTACCGCTGGGGCATCGAACGCAAGCAGGCGCTGCTGCAGCGCGAGTCCGGCGCCGGGTCGGCCTCGTGATCCCCGAGGGTCGCTGGCAGTTCTCGATCGACCGTGGCGGCACGTTCACGGATGTCGTGGCGCGGCGCCCCGACGGCTCGATCGCGACGCTGAAACTGCTGTCGGAGGACCCGGAGCACTACGCGGATGCCGCGGTCGAGGGCGTGCGGCGCCTCCTCGGCCTCGCCGCCGGAGCGCCGCTGCCGGCGCAGCGCATCGCTTCCGTGAAGATCGGGACGACGGTCGCGACCAACGCGCTGCTCGAGCGCAAGGGCGAGCCGACCGTCCTCGTCGTGACCCGCGGCTTCCGCGACGCGCTGCGCATCGCCTACCAGAACCGGCCGCGCCTCTTCGAACGCCACATCGTCCTGCCGGAACTGCTCTACGGCGATGTCATCGAGGCCGACGAACGCATCGACGCGCAGGGGCGCGTGCTGCGGCCCCTGGACGCCTCGCGCCTCGAGGCCGACCTGCGCCGCTGCCACGCCGGCGGACGGCGGGCGGTCGCGATCGTGCTGATGCACGGCTGGCGGCACGTGCCGCACGAACGCGCGATCGCGGACCTCGCGCGCGCGATCGGATTCACCCAGGTATCGGCATCGCACGCGGTGAGCCCGCTGATGAAGTTCGTCTCGCGCGGCGACACGACCGTCGTCGACGCGTACCTGTCGCCCGGATTGCGGCGCTACGTCGACGCGGTCCAGCCGCAGCTTCCGGGCGTGCGCCTCGCGTTCATGCAGAGCAACGGCGGCCTCGCCGACGCCGGCGCCTTCAAGGGGAAGGACGCGATCCTGTCCGGACCCGCCGGCGGCATCGTCGGCATGGCCGATGCGGCGCGCCGCGCCGGCTTCGGCCGGGTGATCGGCTTCGACATGGGCGGAACGTCGACCGACGTGTCGCACTTCGCCGGCGAATTCGAGCGCGAATTCGAGACCCGCGTCGCCGGCGTGCGGCTGCGCGCACCGATGATGAGCATCCATACCGTCGCCGCGGGCGGCGGGTCGGTGCTCCATTTCGACGGCCATCGGCTTCGCGTCGGCCCGGATTCCGCCGGAGCGCGCCCCGGGCCCGCGTGCTACCGGCGCGGCGGCCCGCTGACGGTGACCGACTGCAACGTCGTGCTCGGGCGCATCCAGCCGTCGTACTTCCCGCGCGTCTTTGGCCCCGGCGCCGACGAGCCGCTGGACAGCGCCGCCGCCGCGGGCGCCTTCGCGGTCCTCGCGCGCGCGGTCGGCCAGGCCACCGGACGGCCGGTCGCCGTCGAGGAGCTCGCCGCCGGCTACCTGCAGATCGCGGTCGCCAACATGGCGAATGCGATCAAGCAGATCTCGGTGCAGCGCGGCCACGACGTCACCGCCTACACGCTGGTGACGTTCGGTGGCGCCGGGGGCCAGCATGCGTGCCTCGTGGCCGACGCGCTGGGGATGACGCGGGTCCTGATCCACCCGCTCGCCGGCGTGCTGTCCGCCTACGGCATCGGCGTCGCGCGGCAGGCGGCGCTGCGCGAAGCCGCACTGGAAATGCGGCTCGCGAACGAGGCGTCATGCACGGCGGCGATCGATGCGGCCATCGAGCGGCTCGTCGTCGACGCCACCGACGAACTGCTGCGGCACGGCACCGATCCGCGACAGGTCGACGTCGCGCGGCGCGTCCACCTGCGCTACGAGGGGACGGACACCGCGCTCGCCGTTCGCCTCGCCGATCCGGCCGCGATGCGGCAGGACTTCGAGCGGGCCTATGCCGCCCGCTACGCGTTCCTGATGCCCGGACGTCCGCTCGTCGTCGAGGCGGTGTCGGTCGAGGTCTTCGGTGCCGCGGACCCGACGGGACCGGCGGCAGCGGCGGCCGACGCGGTCGCCGCGACGCCGACGCGGTCGCCCGCGGCGGCCGCAATGACGCGGATGCACGCGTCCGGCGCGTGGCAGGACGCCGGGCTGCATCGTCGCGACGACCTGCAGCCCGGCGACGCCGTGGCGGGACCGGCCCTCGTCGTCGAAGCCAACGCGACGACCGTCGTGGAGCCGGGCTGGCTGGCGCGCGTCGACGGCGAGAGGAACCTCGTGATCGAGCGGGTGCAGCCGCTCGCGCGGCGGCGGGCCGCCGGCACCGACGCCGACCCGATCCTGCTGGAGGTCTTCAACAACCTCTTCATGAGCGTCGCGGAGCAGATGGGCCTGCGGCTCGCGAACACCGCCCACTCGGTGAACATCAAGGAGCGCCTCGACTTCTCGTGCGCGATCTTCGATGCCGACGGCAACCTGGTGGCCAACGCGCCGCACATGCCGGTCCACCTGGGCTCGATGGGCGACAGCATCCGCAGCGTGATGCTGGACAACGCCGGGCGGATCGCGCCGGGCGACGTCTTCGTCCTCAACGATCCCTACCGCGGCGGCACGCACCTGCCCGACGTCACCGTCGTGACGCCGGTTTTCGACGCCGACGACCGCGAGATCCTCTTCTACGTCGGGTCGCGGGGTCATCATGCGGACATCGGCGGCACGACGCCGGGCTCGATGCCGGCCGATTCGCGAACGATCGACGACGAAGGCGTCCGCATCACGAACTTCAGGCTCGTCGAGCGCGGCCACCTGCGCGAGGCGGAACTGAGGGAAATCCTCGAGAAGGCGCCGTACCCGGCGCGCAACATCGAGCAGAATCTCGCGGACCTTCGTGCGCAGGTCGCCGCGAATCGCAAGGGGGCGGACGAGCTGCTGCGCATGGTCGACGAGTTCGGCCTCGACGTCGTGCGCGCCTACATGGGTCACGTGCAGGACAACGCGGAGGAGGCCGTTCGCCGGGTCATCGGCGCGCTCGACGACGGCCGGTACGAGTTGGCGATGGACAACGGCGCGCGGATCGTCGTCGCGATCCGCGTCGATCGCGCGCAGCGCGCGGCGACGATCGACTTCGAGGGGACCTCGGCGCAGCTGCCGGACAACTTCAATGCGCCATCGAGCATCTGCACGGCCGCCGTGCTGTACGTGTTCCGAACGCTCGTCGACGACGACATCCCGCTGAATGCCGGCTGCCTTCGCCCGCTGCACATCCGGATCCCGGAAGGCTCGATGCTCAATCCGCGCCACCCGGCGGCGGTCGCCGCCGGCAACGTCGAGACGTCGAGCTGCATCGTCAACGCGCTGTACGGCGCGATCGGCGGCCAGGCCGCGAGCCAGGGAACGATGAACAATTTCACGTTCGGCGACGACCGCTACCAGTACTACGAGACGATCGCGGGCGGCAGCGGCGCGGGCGTCACGCGCGGCGCGGACGGCAGCGTGCGCGGGTTCGACGGTTGCGACGTCGTTCAGACCCAGATGACGAACTCGCGGCTCACCGATCCCGAGATCCTGGAATTCCGCTACCCGGTCCTGCTCGAGAGCTACGAGATCCGGCACGGCTCCGGCGGCGCGGGGCGCTGGCGCGGGGGCGACGGCGGCATCCGTCGCATCCGCTTCCTGCAGGAGATGACGGCGTCGATCCTTTCGAACAACCGCATCCACCCGCCCTTCGGCGCCGCAGGCGGGGCTCCAGGCGCGGCGGGTCGCAATCGGGTCGTCCGCGCCGACGGCCGCATCGAGGAACTTCCGCACGTCGCTTCGGTCCGGATGTCGCCGGGCGACACTTTCGTGATCGAGACGCCGGGAGGCGGCGGCTACGGCGCGCCGGCGGACCCGTTCGAGACGTAGTTCCCACCTCCGGAGGCTCCGGCCATGCCCGCACCACGTCCCTGCCATAACGGTTTCGCCCGGCCCGTCCGCTGGGCAGCCTCGAGCGCGCTCGCCGCTGCCGTTTCGCTGGCGAATCCGGCGCCGGCACAGCCGCCCTCGCCGCAGACCGTTCGCATCGGCATCGCCGGGCCGCTGTCGGGGGGCGCGGCCCATAGCGGCAAGGACAACGAGAACGGCGCGCGGCTCGCGATCGAGGATCTCAACCGAAAAGCCATGGTCGTCGGAGGCCACGCGCTGCACTTCGAACTGCAATCGGAGGACGACCAGGGCGATCCGAAGCAGGCCACCGTCGTCGCGCTGAAGCTGTGCGATGGACACGTCGCCGGCGTGGTCGGCCACTACAACTCCGGTGCCACCATCCCGGCCTCGCGCGTCTACCACGACTGCGGACTGCCGCTCGTCAACGCGTCCTCGTCGAGCCCGCAAGTGACGCGCCTCGGCTTCGAGACGACGTTCCGCATCATCTCCAACGACGAGGTGCTGGGCGACGCGCTGGCGCGCTACGCGGTCGAGGGGCTCAAGGCGAGCCGGATCGCGGTCGTCGACGACCGCACGGCGTACGGGCAGGCGGCGGCCGACCAGTTCGCGCGCGCCGTCCAGGCGCGCGGCATCGCGGTCGTCGATCGCCAGTACACGACGACGGCGACGACCGACTTCGCCCCGGTGATCACCGCGCTGAAGGCGAAGCGTCCGGAAGTCGTCTTCTACGGCGGCCTGGATGCGCAGGCGGGACCGCTGCTGCGGCAGATGCACGAACTGGGGCTGGATGCGCGGCTGATGGGCAGCGGCGGCGTCTGCACGCTGGAGCTTGCGCGCCTCGCCGGCGCCGAGAACGTCGACCGCAGCGCGATATGCACGACGGGCGGCGGCCTCGTCTCGGCGCTGCCCGGCGGCGTCGAATTCGAGAAGCGCTATCGAGCCGCATACGACGCCGACGTCCAGGCCTATGCGCCCTTCACCTACGACGCCGTGATGCTGATCGCCGACGCGATGACGCGTGCCGGAAGCACCGAACCGCAGAAGTACCTTCCGGCGCTGGCGAAAACCGACTACGCCGGGATCACCGGGCGGATCCGCTTCAACGACCAAGGCGACATCGTCGAGCGGCCGGTGATGCTGATCACCTTCAGCGGCGGCAAGCGGGTGCTGCTGCAGGAAATGAAATAGCGGCTGCGCGCGTCGCGCGGGCGCAGGCGGCGCTTGCCGGTCAATCGATCTCGACCTCGCCCTCGATCTCGACCGGAATGTCGAACGGCAGTTCGGCCATCCCGACGGCACTGCGGGCATGCGCGCCCGCCTCGGCGCCCCACAGGTCGAGGATCAGGTCGGAGAACCCGTTGATCACGCTGGGCTGCTTGTTGAAGCCTGGCGCGGAATTGACCATCCCGAAGACGCGAATCCAGCGGGTGACGCGATCCAGGTCGCCCAGTGCCCGCTGCAGGCTGCCGAGGATCGACAACGCAGCGAGCCTGCCGGCGGCGTAGCCCTGCTCGAGCGTCAGGTCGCGCCCGACCTTGCCGAGCGGCCGAGCGATCGAGCCGTCGGGACTCTGCGGCCCGTGGCCGGAAATCAACGCGCGCCGACCGGCGACATGGACGAACCGGAACGGCAACACGACGCCGGTGGGCACTTGCAGCGGCGCGGGCAGCGCCAGCTGCAGCGCCTTCAGGCGTTTCTCGATACGCGCCATCGCAGGTCTCCGATTTCGGGTGGTCCTGATCGCGGCATTCTGGCACGCCCGCTGCACCGCGCCCGTCAGCGCGGAACGCCGGCGACCCAGCCCTCGACAGGATCGACGTCCGGCGGCACGCCGAAGCCCGGCTGGCGCGCCGCGAATGCGGCAAGGGCTACGCACATCACGGCGTCAAGCCGGTCGCCACCGGCATCCTCGAGGACGGCATCGACGTCTTCCGGCGCGATGCGCACCCGCATGCGCATCCATGATCCGGCGGCAAGCGCCGCGACGATCCGGCCGCGCGCCTCGATCCGCGACCGTCCGTGGCGCGGCTCGTCGTTCTTGTACCAACGCTCCCCGAGGCCCCGCGCGACCCACCCGGGATAGGCCTCCAGCGCGACGCGGTCCGCCGCGGTCCGGTGCAGTCCGGGGATGTCGACCCCGGCGCGCAGCAGGCGCGGCGTGCCCTCGTAGAACATCAGGCCGACCGGCGGGTTGACGGCATGGCGCCGCACCGGGTCCATCGTCTTCAGCGGGCTGTGGGAGCCGGCGCGCGAGTCGACCTCGCGGTGCTTCAGGTCGGGACGCCCCTTCGCCGCGCGAAAGGCGTCCCAGGTGATCGCGCAGAACTCGTCGCGGCTCATCGCGGCGACGCGTTCCACGAGGTCGGCCCAGTCGCGCGCCGGCAATCGGGCATCGACGAAGGCGCGCGGCAGGCCGAACGGAAAATCGAAGCCGCCGATCCACGGTCCGTCCTCGCGCAGCCGGTCCTCGAACGCCGCGAAGGTTTCGATGCGGCGGATGGACTCGACGTGCACGATCCGCGACGCGGCGCGTGCCACGGCCACGACGATCGGCTTTCGCGGCCCCGGCCGGCTCGTGAAGTCGACGCCGAGAATCCTCATTCAATGCGCCGATGCAAAGTGGCGTTCAAGCCGAGCCGTCGAGACGATCGCGGCGTCGCATGCGACGACTGCGAAGACCACGGCTGCGCTCAGGGTTCCGCGGCGCCGCCCGCGGCGACGAGCTGCAGCACCACCGGCCCGTAGTTCTCCAGCTTCCTTGCGCCGACGCCGCCGATTCCGGCGAGATCATCGAGCGATCGCGGCCGTGCCTGCGCGATCGCGCGCAGCGTCTGGTCGTGGAAGACGACGTAGGCCGGAACCCCGTGAGCCCGGGCGACTTCCGCGCGCCACGCGCGCAACCGATCGAACAGCGGCTCGTCGGACGCCGCGAGCTGCGCCGCCGCCGCGGCGCGCGGGCGCTCGCGACGCGAGCGATCGCGGGCACTGGCAATGTGCCGTCGCAGGGCGATCGTGCGCTCGCCGCGCAGCACCGCGCGGCTCGCTTCGGTCAGCTCCAGCACGTTGAAGCGCTCGTAGTCGACACCGACGAGGTTCAATGCGACGAGCTGCCGCAGCAGCACGCGCCAGTCCTGCTCCGACAGGTCGGCGCCGATACCGAACGTCGAGACGTCGGCGTGGCCGAAGCGCTCGACCTTGTCGGTCCGCTTGCCGCGCAGCACGTCGATCACGTGGGTCGCCGCGAAGCCGAACCCGGATTTCTGCCGGCAGCGGTAGATGCACGACAACAGGCGCCGCGCGGACTCGGTCGCATCCCAGAGCTGCGGCGGCTCGAGGCAGTTGTCGCAGTTGCCGCAGGCCACGCTCGCCTCGCCGAAATAGGCGAGAAGCCGCACGCGTCGGCAGTCGGCGGCCTCCGCGAGCGCGAGCATCGCGTCGAGCTTCGCCGTCGACAGCCGCTTGTACCCGTCCTCGGCCCCCGAAGCCTCGATCAGGCGGCGCTGCTGGACGACGTCGGCGAGGCCGTAGGTCATCCACGCGTCGGCGGCCTCGCCGTCGCGCCCGGCCCGTCCGGTCTCCTGGAAATAGCCCTCGATGCTGCGCGGCATGTCCAGGTGGGCGACGAAGCGCACGTCCGGCTTGTCGATGCCCATCCCGAATGCGATCGTCGCGACGATCACGACGGCGTCCTCGCGCAGGAAGCGCGACTGGTTCTGCGCGCGCGTCGCCGCGTCGAGGCCGGCGTGGTATGGAAGCGCCGCGACGCCCGAGCGTCGCAGGAATTCCGCGACGTCGTCGACCGTCGCGCGCGCCAGGCAATAGACGATGCCGGCGTGGCCCGGATGCTCGTTGCGGATGAAGGATAGCAGTTGCGCCTGCGGATCCCGCTTCTCGACGATCCGGTAGCGGATGTTCGGCCGGTCGAAGCTCGCGACGAACTCGCGCGGCGAAGCCAGCAGCCGCTCGACGATCTCGCGGCGCGTCGGCGCATCGGCCGTCGCCGTCAGCGCGATGCGCGGGACATCCGGGAAGCGCTCGCGCAGCACCGCGAGCTGGCCGTATTCCGGGCGGAAATCGTGCCCCCATTGCGAAACGCAGTGCGCCTCGTCGATCGCGAACAGCGCCACGCGACAGCCCGCGAGGAGTTCCAGGAAGCGGTCGGTCGCCAGCCGCTCCGGCGCAACGTAGACGAGGTCGAGCGTGCCTTCGCGCATCCGCGCCTCGACCTCGAGCGCCGCCCGCCACGTGAGCGTCGAATTGAGGACCGCGGCCCGCACGCCGAGCTCGCTCAGCGCGCCGACCTGGTCCTGCATCAGCGCGATCAGCGGCGACACGACGACGGCGACGCCGTCGCGCAACAGCGCCGGGACCTGGTAGCACAGCGACTTGCCGCCGCCGGTCGGCATCAGGACCAGCGCGTCGTTGCCGCCGCAGACGTGTTCGATCACCTCGCGCTGGAAACCGCGGAAACGGTCGTAGCCGAAGACGCGCTTGAGGATGGATTCGGGCGTCGCGTTCAAGGTCGATTCCGGGGCGAGACGCGACTTTAACGGATCGCGCCGGGACCGGCGGGCCGGCGGACCGTGGCGAAGGGTCGCCCGCGGGACGCCGCCGTGAGGCACAATGCAGCCGCCGCCGGGGGCCGCGCGATCGACCATGAACGACATCGGACGTCCCGACAAGGAATCCTTCCTCTTCGACCACTCGATGCCGCAACCGGCGTCGATCGCGCGCGCGATCCGCGAAGGGTTCGACCGCCACTACAGCCTCTTCCGCTACGTGGCGCAGCAGGCGAAGGGGCGCTTCGAGCGCGCCGACTGGCGCGGCATGCAGGAGTCGGCGCGCGAGCGGATCGCCTTCTACGACCAGCGCGTCCTGGAAGCGGTCGCCCGCCTGGAGCGCGAGTTCGACCTGGCGACGCTCGACGACGGCGAGCGCGACGCCGTCTGGCAGGCCGTCAAGCAGCAGTTCGTCGCGCTGCTCGCGTCGCATCGCCAGCCGGAGTGCGCCGAGACCTTCTTCAATTCGGTCTGCATCAAGCTGCTGCAGCGCGACTATTTCCGCAACAGCTTCATCTTCGTGCGACCCGGCGTCGCGACCGACTACATGGATTCGGACCCGCCGTCGTACCGCAGCTACTACCCGGCACACGCCGGTGTGCGGCGCGCGCTGCGGCGCATCCTGATCGACTACGGCTTCGCCGGCCCGTGGGCGGACGTCGAGCGCGACATCCGGCGCGTCATCCGCGCGGCGTGCCGTGCGCATCGCGCCGGCGAGGCGCCGTTCGCGCTGGCGCGGCCGTTCCACGTCGAGCCCGACTGCCAGATCCAGGTGCTGTCGAGCCTCTTCTTCCGCAACAAGGGCGCCTACATCGTCGGGCGCTTCGTGAACGGCACGCGCGTCACGCCGTTCGCGGTGGCGATCCTGCGCGACGAGCGCGGGGCAATCTACGTCGACACGCTGCTGACGCGCCCCGACTACATCGCGACGCTGTTCTCCTACACGCGGGCCTACTTCCTCGTCGACATGGAAGCGCCCTCGGCGTACGTCGACTTCCTGCGCTCGATCATGCCGCACAAGCCGGCTTCGGAGCTGTACTCGATGGTCGGCCTGCAGAAGCAGGGCAAGACGCTCTTCTACCGCGACTTCCTGCACCACCTGAAGCATTCGAGCGACCGCTTCGTCATCGCGCCGGGGATCAAGGGCCTCGTGATGACGGTCTTCACGCTGCCCTCGTACCCCTACGTGTTCAAGCTCATCAAGGACATCATCCCGTACCCGAAGGAGACCGACCGGCAGCAGATCATGGCGAAATACCAGCTCGTGAAGACGCACGACCGCGTCGGGCGGATGGCCGACAACTGGGAGTACTCGCAGGTGACGCTGCCGCGCGCCCGCTTCGCGCCGGAGCTGATCGAGGAGCTACGCGCGTTCTGCGGCAGCCAGGTCGTGCTCGGCGAGGAGACGGTGCTGATCCGCCACGTCTACATCGAGCGCCGGATGACGCCGCTCAACATCTACCTGCAGCACGCCAACGACGCCGAAGTCGACCATGCGATCCGCGAATACGGCGATGCGATCAAGGACCTGATCGCCGCCAACATCTTCCCGGGCGACATGCTCTACAAGAACTTCGGCGTCACGCGCCTGAACCGCGTCGTCTTCTACGACTACGACGAGATCGAATACCTCACCGAATGCAACTTCCGCCGCGTCCCGAAGGCCCGCAACGACGAGGACGAGATGTCGGGCGAGGTCTGGTACCACGTCGGCAAGCATGACGTGTTTCCGGAGCAGTTCGAGCCTTTCCTGCTTGGCGACGCACGCATCCGCGCCGCATTCCTGAAGTACCATGCCGATCTCCTGACGCCGGAATACTGGCAGCAGGTCAAGGACCGGATCCTGGAGGGCCAGATGGTCGACGTCTTCCCCTACCCGCGCGAGATCCGCTTCGCGCGGCAGTTCGCCTGACGGCGCCGGCACCGGCGGGCTCGCGGATGTCGACGATCCTCGTCATCGGCGCCTCGCGCGGCATCGGGCGCGAATTCGCGCGCCAGTACGCCGCCGACGGGGCCCGCGTCATCGCGACGCACCGGCATCCGGGCGACGCGCGGTCGCTGCGCGAGGCCGGCGCGCGCCCGCTGCAGCTGGACGTGGACAGCGCGGAATCGATCGCGGGCCTCGGCTGGCACCTGGACGGCGAACGCGTCGACGTCGCGCTCCTCGTCGCCGGGATCTACGGCCCGCGAACGTCGGATCTCACGCCCCCCTCCGACGAGGAGTTCGGCGCGGTCATGCGGACCAACCTGCTCGCCCCGATGCGGCTGATCCCGATCGTCTCGCAGTCGGTCGTCGCCGCGCACGGCAAGCTGGCCGTGATCTCCAGCCTCATGGGCTCGATCGGGATGGCGAAGTCGACCGCGGGCTGGCTGTATCGCGCGAGCAAGGCCGGTCTCAACAGCGTGCTGAAGAGCACGAGCCTCGAGCTGGGCGCGCACGGCGTCGTCTGCGTCGCGTTCAATCCCGGCTGGGTCCGGACCGACATGGGGGGCGCCGGTGCCGACCTCGACGTGCGCGAAAGCGTCGGCAGCATGCGGCGCGTCCTGGGCGCGATCAACAGCTCGCACAACGGCAAGTTCCTGAACTACGACGGCGTTCAACTCGAGTGGTAGGTTCGCGTGGCAACTCCGCGAAGCATTCCCGCGAAGCGCGACCCGTCCGACGGGCGCTCCGACAAGCGGCTCGGCCGGGAGCCGGACGACGCCGACGACCTGCCGCCGCCGCGATCACGGCGCCGCCTTCGCGACCTGCTGCCGAAACGGCTCTCGATCCCGGCGACCGTTGCCCTCGTCTTCGGCGCCTGCACCGCGATCGCGATCGCGATCATCGGCATCGTCGCCAACCTGTTCGAGAACGAACTCGGCATCGGGCGCTGGGTGTTCGTCGCCGTGCCGTCGCTGTTCGGCGCGCTGTTCGCGGTGCTGATCTACCAGGGAGCGGAACGCACGGTGCGGTCGATCCGCGACGCCCTGTCGCGCTCGCTGCTCGTCGCCCTCGTCACGTGGATCGCGGTCGGCGCGCTGGCGACCGCGGTCTGGTGCGTCCCGTCGCAATACGGGGCGTGCCTCGGGAAGTCCCTGCTGCTGACCGGGCTCGTCGGCGGCGGGCCGCTGCTGCTGGCGACGCTGGTGGCCGGCGCGATCGGCGGCTACATCATCATCAGGCGGCCGCGCGCAGCGCGGAAGATCGACGGCGTGAACTAGGCGCGCGGAACGACGGGACGCGCCGAACTACCGGGCGCGCGGGGAAAAGGGCATGAAACCACGAATCGAGTTCTATTTCGACTTCTCGTCGCCGTACTCCTACGTCGCGGCGAACCTGATCGAAGGCATCGCGGACAAGCATCGCGCGACGCTGGCATGGCGCCCGGTCCTCCTCGGCGTCGCGTTCAAGGCGTCCGGCCAGCGTCCGCTCGTCGAGATCCCGGTCAAGGGCGACTATTCGAGGCGCGATTTCGAGCGCACCGCACGGTTTCACGGCCTGGCGTTCCGCTATCCGACGACGTTCCCGATATCGACCGTGAACACCGCGCGCGCCGTGCTGTGGCTACAGGCGCAGGGGTCGGCGAAGACGGCGACGTTCATCCGGCGCGCGATGCGCGCCTACTACGTCGAGGACCGCGCGATCAACGATCCGGCGACGATCGCCGAACTCGCGAGCGAGCTCGGCATCGACGCGGCGGCCGTCTCGGCAGGGATCCAGGATGGCGCCATCAAGGACAAGCTGAAGGCCGATGTCGACGAGGCGATCGCACGCGGCGTGTTCGGCGCGCCCTTCATCTTCGTCGACGGCGAGCCGTTCTGGGGCCACGACCGGTTGCCGCAGGTCGAGCGCTGGCTCGCCACCGGGCCTTTCTAGCGCCCCTTCACGCGACGGAGGACTCCGACGATGAGGCAGCTTTCCCTCGGCGTGCCGCATCGCGTCTATGGGATGGCGCGCAGCGGAAACTGCCACAAGGTCAGGATGGCGCTGGATCACCTCAACCTGCCTTACCGCTGGCACGAGGTCGACGTCGTCGGCGGCGAGACGCGCAGCGAACGGTTCCTGGCGATCAATCCGGCCGGGAAGGTGCCGGTGCTGCAGATCGATGCCACGACCCACCTGCCGGAGTCCAACGCGATCCTCGGCTACCTGGCCGAAGGGACGCCGCTGTGGCCAGGCGAGCGGCTTGCGCGCGCGCAGGTCCTGCAGTGGATGTTCTTCGAACAGTACAGCCACGAGCCCTATGTTGCCGTCGCGCGCTACATCCGCGTGTTCCTCAAGCGAACCGATGATCCGCGGCTGCCGGGCCTGGTCGCGAAGGGTATCGAGGCGCTCGATGTCATGGAGCGGCACCTGGCGCGCCACGAGTTCCTGGTCGGCCGGGGCCTGACGATCGCCGACCTGGCGCTCTACGCGTATACGCACTGCGCCGCCGATGCGGGCATCGATCTCGCGCCGCATCCGGCGATACGCGGCTGGCTCGAGCGCTGCGGTGCCGAGCGCGGCGTGGGCCCGATGCCCGCGGCGTGAACCGCCGCCCTATGGAAGCCGGGCGGGGGGAGGCCGGACGGGAATGAATACGCAGACCATCGAAATCCGCATCGCGCGCCGCGTCGCCACGGTCTGGCTGGCGCGCGAGCGCGTCCGCAACGCGCTCGATGAAACGACGATCGCGGAACTCGACGCGGCGTTCGCCGGCCTCGGAGCCGACGACGGCGTTCGCGCGATCGTGTTGGCGGGGCGCGGCCCCGCTTTCTGCGCCGGCGCCGACCTCGAGGCGATGCGCCGCGCGGCCCATCATGGCGAGGAGGAGAACCGGCGCGACGCGCTGCGGCTTGCATCGATGCTGCGGCGGATCGCGGAATGCGGGAAGCCGGTCGTCGCCCGGGTCCATGGCGACGCGTTCGCCGGCGGCCTCGGCCTTGTCGCGGCCTGCGACATCGCGTTCGGCGCGAGCGGCGCGACGTTCTGCCTCAGCGAGACTCGCCTGGGCCTCGTGCCGGCGACCATCTCTCCGTACGTCGTGCGCGCGATCGGCGAACGTTCGGCGCGCCGCTATGTCCTCAGCGCGGAGCGCTTCGACGCCACCGAGGCGCTGCGCATCGGCCTGCTGCACCAGGTGGCGGCGCCGGATCGCCTCGACGCCGCGGTCGACGCCCTGCTGGAGACACTGCTTCAGACGAGCCCGGCGGCCGTCGCGTCGGCCAAGGACCTGATCCGCGCGGTCGCCGGTCGGCCGATCGACGATGCCCTCGTCGCCGACACCGCGGAGCGGATCGCGCAGGCGCGAGCTTCCGACGACGGACGCGAGGGCATCCAGAGCTTCCTGCAGAAGCGCAAGCCGCGCTGGGTCGTGCAGTACGAGGCGGAACGCCTCGGCGCGGACGACGACGAGGAGATGTAGCGGCGCCGCTCGGGCGCGGGACGGGGCGTCAGTCCTTTTCCGGCGCCTCGAGTGCGATATCGACCATCAGGTCGTTCGCGAGCGACTCGAGCGAGGCGCGCAACTCGTCCGCCGAGGCCTCCGCGTCCAGGTGGAGCCGGGCCGTCGCACGGAACAAGGGCTCGCCGGTGAACGAGCCGCTCTCGAACCGCGTGTCCAACTCCTCGATGCTGACGCCACGCGCGGCAAGCGCGCGCGCGACCTCGCGGACGATTCCCGGGCGATCCTGTCCGACCAGTTCGAGCAGCGCGATCCTTCCGGGACGCGGGGCCGGCCCGCCTCGGGCAAGGTCGACGGCGAGGCCGATCTCGCGCAGCCGCTGCAGCGCAACAACGAGCGGGTCGACCTGCTCTGCGGGGACTTGCAGGTGGACGATGCCGGCGAACTGCCCGGCGAGCTGGGCCATCCGGCTCTCGGCCCAGTTCGCGCGGTGCTCCACGGCGACATCCGAAATGGCCTTGACCAGCCCGGGGCGGTCCCGTCCGACAACGGTAACGACAAGGGAAACCATGTTCTTGGGCGGGAACCTGTGAATGGCGTAGTCTATGCCGCCAATCGGCGGAGGGTGATCCGATGTTCGACAATTTCGATACGACATCGCTGATGGCGGTGGCGGCCGTGCTCGGCTTCGCGAGCGGCATCCGCCTTTATGCGGTGCTGTTCCTGGTCGGCCTGGCGGGCCATCTCGGCTGGGTCCCGCTGCCGCATGGGCTGCAGGTCCTGCAGCACCCGCTGATGCTGACGGCCTCCGGGTTCATGCTGCTCGTGGAATTCTTCGCCGACAAGGTTCCGGCGCTCGACACGGTCTGGGACGCGATCCATACTTTGATACGGATTCCGGCGGGCGCCGCGCTGGCTGCCGGCGTGTTCGGCGCCGACAACGGCACGCTGGCGGCCGCGGCGGCGCTGCTCGGCGGCTCGCTCGCGGCGACCAGCCATTTCACCAAGGCCGGAGGGCGCGCGCTGATCAACACGTCGCCGGAACCGGTTTCCAACGCGGTGGCGTCGACGAGCGAGGACGTGCTCGTCGTGGCTCTGCTTTCGCTCGCGGCCGCGCACCCGCTGGTCGCGGCGGCGGTCGTCGCCGTCCTCGTCGTCGTCGCGATCTGGCTGCTGCCGCGGATCATCGGGATGATCCTCTCGATGCTGCGGCGCGCTGGCGCGATCCTCTTCGGCCGCGGCGGCGGCGCCGGCAATCGATCCGATCGCGGCGAACGCCGGGCCCCCGCGCCGACCTTCGACGGGCTCGATCCCGGGAGAAAGTGAAGCGATGAAATTCGTTCGATACGGCGCCAACGGATTCGAGAAGCCGGGTGTCATGGACCCGGACGGCAGCGTCAGGGACCTGTCCGGCCTCGTGACGGACATCGACGCGTCCGTCTACTCGCCCGAGGGCCGCAAGCGCCTGCGCGACGTCGACGTCACCGGCCTGCCGCGGGTATCCGGCAAGCCGCGCCTCGGCGTGCCCTTCGTCGGCATCAGCAAGTTCATCGCGATCGGCCTGAACTACCGCGATCATGCGGCGGAATCCGGGTTGCCGATACCGGCGGAGCCTGTCGTCTTCAACAAGTGGACGACCTGCATCGGCGGACCGGACGATGACGTGCAGCAGCCGCGCGGCTCGACCAAGCTCGACTGGGAGGTCGAACTCGGGGTCGTCATCGGCCGCACCGCGCGCTACGTCGACGAGGCCGCCGCGTTGGCGCACGTCGCCGGCTATTGCGTCGTGCACGACGTCTCGGAACGGGCGTTCCAGATCGAGCGTGGCGGAACCTGGGACAAGGGCAAGGGCTGCGACACGTTCGGGCCGATCGGTCCCTGGCTCGTGACGGCCGACGAGATTCCGGACCCGCAGGCGCTGAGGCTCTGGCTCGACGTCAACGGCGAGCCGATGCAACGCGGCAACACGCGGGAGATGATCTTCGGCGTCGCGACGATCGTGAGTTACCTGTCGCGGTTCATGACGCTGCGCCCCGGCGACATCATCTGCACCGGCACGCCCGCCGGCGTCGGGATGGGACGCAAGCCGCCGCGCTTCCTGGCGCCGGGCGACGTCGTCTCGCTGGGCATCGACGGGCTCGGTTCGCAGCGCCAGAGGATCGTCGCGGCCGCGTAGGTCGGGGCGGCGCGGCGCGGCCGCCCGAAAAAAAGTCGCCGCCCCGGCTTTCGCCTCGGCGGCGCAAACGCGCTCTCTTCGGAGGAGATCTTCGGCCGGTCAGTGGCGGCCGCCCGCCCAGCCATCCTGGTCGCCGAACACGGCCGCATCCGCAGCCGTGATCGTGCTGGTCGTCGTCGAGCCCGAGGTCGCCGTCGACGGCGTACCGATCACGGTCGCGACCGAGCCGTTCGCGACGATCGCGGCAAAGAAGCCGCTTTCCGTCCCGGCGCCGTGGGCTCCCGGATAGAAGTAGTTCGTCGACGAATTCACCGCGATGCCGAGCGTCGACAGGGACGCGATCGTGAGCGTCTGGCCGGAGGCGCTGTCCGCGGAAACGATCCCCTGGATGCCGGCGACGGGCTGCGTCGGCGTCGGGATGCGCTCGACGCGGGTCGCCGTCAACGCGCCGCCCGTGCCCGGATAACCGCTCACCAGCACCTGGTCGCCAGCCCCCAGCACGAGGGCGAAGTTCGATGCGTTGAACGGACGCGCGCCCTTGGCCCAGTCCACGAAGCGCGTCTGGCCGGTCACCGTGAAGGTCTGGCCCAGCACGACGAGCGTGCCGCCGGTGGCCGTCGAGGTCGTGCCGCTCGAGGAACTCGAGGCGGACGAACCGGCCGCCGTCGCGCTGCCCAGCGAGCCCATCAGCACGAAGGTCGCGAACTGCTCCGTCGTGATCGACGTGGCCGTGATCGAACCGTCGGCATTGACCGTTCCCGTGACGTCGACGATCTGGTTGTCGGCCAGCGTCGCGACCGTCGACGCGAGGCTCGAGGCCGATGCCTGGACCAGGATTCCGCGCAGCACGAACGTCGCGGCGGTCGCGTCGAACTGCGACACGACGCCCCCGAGGCGGACGGTTGCGCCGGTCGCGAATGCCGGCGACTGCGTCGTGACCCGAACGAGCGATGCGGCGAGCGTCGGCGTCCCGGTGCCGGTCGGGGCGGTCGTGGCGCGCACCTCGACAAAATTGCCGCTCGCCACAGCGCAACCGGACGGCACGCAACGCGTCGGCGACGTGCCCGTCGACGTCGTCGTCACGGTCAGCCCGTTGACCGAGAAGGAACCGGCGGACGTGCCTACGCCCGTGACGTAACCCTCGGCGCGGTAGATGTCGCGGTTCGTCGACGCCAGAACGAGCGTCGCGACGATCTGGTCGCCGCCCGACGGGCAAGCCGCCGAGGTCGTCGCGCACTGCTCGAGGTAGCCGTAGACCTTGACGTAGTCGCCGGCGGCAATGTTCGACGGTCCGGTGACCGTGCCGGCGGCGTTCGCGCCGGCAAACGACGTGCCGCTCGTCAACACGACGTTCTGGCCCAGGACGGTCATCGAGCCACCGGTCGTCCCGGGCGCGACGTCCACTTCGCCGCGGACGGCGCTGCGGATCCGCAGGAAGGTTGCGGTCGGCGCCGTCGTCCCGCTCGACGCCACGTCGACGGTCATCCCGGCCTGGACCGCTGACATCGTCGAGGCGGCGTCATCGTTGTCGCCGTCGACGACGACCGTGCCCGCCCCGGTCGCGTATTCCACGCCATTGACGATGACGCTGCCGAAGGCGGTCACGACACCGCTCGCGGTCACCGCTTGCGCAGAGCCACCCGTCGTCGCGCCCGACGTCGACGACGAGCCGCCGCCGCACGCCACGAGTGCCGCAGCCGCGCAAAGCGCGCCGAGCGCGGGGAACATCCATCGCACTGCTTTCATCTGCCGATCCTTCGTTCGAATCCGTCCTGGCCGCCGTCGCTCGACCGTCGCGGTCGGGCCGACACCGCCGTCGCACGAAACGACTATCCGGCGTCGCCGGTCCGCAGGCAAGGGAAAGTTTCCCACCGATGGGCTAGTCCCTTTGGCGGTAGGAATCACATATCGAAATATGTGAATGCCCGCTCTCAGGAAAAGGCTTGCGAGAAGACCGCCGCAGCGACAGCAACCGACGTCGCGTCCCCGGCTCGCTCGCTCGGGGACCGCGGGCTAAACTCAGCGCCAGAGATCCTTGGCGAGGCGGATTCCGTCTTCGTGGCCGTCGTAGTGGCCGTGCAGCACGCGGATCTCCTCGTAGCCCAGCCGGCGATAGAAGGCGCGCGCCCCGCCATTGCACCGCCGCGCCTCCAGGTAGACGACGCCGATGCCCGCGGTCAGCGCGCTCGACTCCAGCCAGCGGACGATCGCGCCGCCGGTCCCACGGCGGCGTGCTTCCGCCCGGACGGCCAGCAGGACGAGGTGCGCCTCGTCGTCGCGGTATTTCATGATGCCGAAGGCGGCGACGTCACCGCCGCTGCGAGTGACGATGACGTTGGTCGCCGGGTCGCGGATGCAGCGCGCGACGCGCGCCTGGCCCCAGCTCCAGCCCAGCCCGTGCTCGATCAGGTCGCGCGACATTCGCGCGATCTGCGCCGCATCGGATGCCGTCGCGAGCTCAATCGGGCTTTGCGCAATCATCGGCAGGCGTCCCGGCGGCCATGGAGACGTGAAAGCGGTCGCGACTCACACGGTCTCCGGCTCCATCCGGATCGCGCCGCAAGGACATTCGGCGGCGCAGACCCCGCAACCCTTGCAGTAATCGTAGTTGAATTCGAAGCGATGGCCGGCGCCGAGCTTGATCACCGCATTGTCGGGACAGACGCCGTAGCAGTTGTCGCACTCGAAGCAGTTTCCGCACGACAGGCAGCGGCGGGCTTCGAACAGCGCATTGCCCTCGTCGAGCCCGCCATGCACCTCGTCGAACGTGGAGCGCCGGCGCACCATGTCCAGCAGCGGCCGGACCGTCGCCGGCGCATCGGCGTAGTACCACGGGTTGAGATTCTCGAACGCGGCCAGTTCGTGCTTGGGCGGCGCCACGTAGCTGGCGCCGCGCAGCCAGGCGTCGATGTGGCGCGCCGCCTTCTTGCCGTGGCCGACGGCCACCGTGACGTTGCGCTCCGCCGGCACCATGTCGCCGCCGGCGAAGATGCCGGGATAGCCGGTCATCATCGACGCGTCGACCTTCACGACGCCGTCCTCGACCGCGAGGCCCGGCACGCCTTCGAGGAGCGCCAGGTCGACGTCCTGGCCCAGCGCAAGGACGACGGAATCGGCCTCGATCGTCTCGAACTCGCCCGTCGGCTGCGGGAACCCCTTGGCATCGAGCGCCATCTTCTCGATCGTGATGCTCGCGTCGCCGGCGCGCTTGATCGTCGAAAGCCACTTGACGAGTACGCCCTCCTGCAGGGCCTCCTCGATCTCGAAGTCGTGCGCCGGCATCCGGTCGCGCGTGCGGCGGTAGACGATCACGGCCTCGGTCGCGCCGAGGCGCTTCGCGGTCCGCGCGACGTCCACCGCGGTGTTGCCTCCGCCATAGACGACGACGCGCCGTCCGAGGTGCGGCTTCTCCTCGCCTTCCATCGACCGCAGGACCGAGACCGCGTCGAGGACGCGCGCCGCGTCGCCGGCCGGGATGAACGCGCGCTTCGCGATCTGGGCGCCGACCGCGAGGAACGCGGCGTCGTAGGCGCCGGCGCGCATCGAATCGAGGATGTTCTCCACCTTCGTCTCGAGCTCGAGACGCACGCCGAGCGCCAGGATCCGGGCGATTTCGGCGTCGAGGACGGCGCGGGGAAGCCGGTACTGCGGTATGCCGAATCGCATCATGCCGCCGGCGAGCGGCCCGGCATCGACCAGCGTCACGGCATGGCCGAGGCGCCGCAGCTGGTAAGCCGCCGACAGGCCGGACGGGCCGGCTCCGACGACGAGGACGCGACGTCCGGACTCCACGGCCACGGGCTCGAACGCCCAGCCCGCCTTCAGCGCCTCGTCACCGAGGAAACGCTCGACCGCGTTGATGCCGACGGCCGCGTCGAGCCGGCCGCGATTGCAGGCGGTCTCGCAGGCGTGGTAGCAGACGCGCCCCATGATCGCCGGAAACGGGTTGTCGCGCGTCAGGACGCGCCATGCGGCCTCGTAGTCGCCGGACTCGGCGTGGAAAAGCCAGCCCTGGATGTTCTCGCCGGCGGCACAGGCGTTGTTGCACGGCGGAAGGCGATCGACGTAGACCGGACGATTCGTGCGCCACGTGCCGGTCTTGTTGGCGAGCGAACTGCCGACGTCGAGCGTGATTGCAAAAGGCTTGTCCATGACAGGGCTCCGTAGCGGACTCGATCGCGGCGCTCAGGCCGGCGCGGCGTGGCGTTCGTCGGCCTGCTCCGGCACCGGGACGCGTTCCGGCGCGTCGCCATCGGCGAGCAGGCCGAACCGGCGGATGTTGCGATCGGCCAGCCTTTGCAGGTGCGCCACCGTCTGCGGGTCCGCCTGCGGGCCGAACAGGTGGCTGAAGCGCCGTTGCGGCTTCAGGTAGTCGTCGACGGGGACGTGCCGCCTGATCTTCGAGACCGAGGTGACCTCGCCGAACTCCGCCTCGAAGACGGGGAAAAGCCCCGACTCCTTGGCCAGGCGGGCAAGGCGGATCGTGTCCTGCGACGCGGCGCCCCATCCCAGCGGGCAGGGCACGAGGATGTGGATGTAGCGTGCGCCTCGAATCGCCATGGCGCGCTCGACCTTCGCCTCGAGGTCGTGAAGCTCGGCGACGGTCGCCGTCGCGACGTAGGGAATCCCGTGCGCCATCGCGATCAGCGGGACGTTCTTGCCCTGGCCGAACGTGTTCCCCGGCTGCGCGCCCTGCGCCGGCGTCGTCGCGGTGCGCGCGCTCGGCGGCGTCGCCGACGAACGCTGCACGCCGGTGTTCATGTAGGCCTCGTTGTCGTAGCAGATGTACAGGACGTCGTCGTTGCGCTCGAACATCCCCGACAGGCAACCGAATCCGATGTCGGTCGTGCCGCCGTCGCCGCCCTGCGCGATCACGCGGGTCTGCGCCTCGCCGCGAACCTTCAGCGCCGCGGCGATCCCGGTGGCCACCGCGGCGGCGTTGCCGAACAGCGAATGGATCCAGGGAATCTGCCACGACGATTCCGGATACGGCGTCGAGAAGACTTCGAGGCAGCCGGTGGCATTTGCCGCGATCAGGCGTCCGTTCGCCGCGCGCATCGCGGCGTCGATCGCGTAACGGGCGCCGAGCGCCTCGCCGCACCCCTGGCAGGCGCGGTGTCCGGAGTTGAGCGCGTTGGCGCGCGCCTCGGACGCCTGCACCGTCCGCGATTCCGGCGTCAACAGGCGGTTGCCGACCGTGAACGTGCCGGTCTGGTAGAACTTGACGGGTTGATGGCTCATCGTCGTTACCTTCGCTTGACCCGCGCTAGCTCACCCGCGCGGCGACGGTGCCGACGTCGCGCAGCAACGCCTCGGCGACCGGCCCGCTGCGGCGACGCGCGCGTTCCCGTTCCAGATGCCGGTTGACCAGGCCCCAGTCGAGGTCCATGAACGACAGGGCCTCGAGCGTGCCGTCGACCGCCGCGTGCAGCGTCCGCGCCAGCGAAGCGCGCGTGATCGCGCGGCCTCCGAGACCGGCGACGACGGTGTGGATCGCGGCTGGCAGCCCGGCGAGCGCGGTCTTGATGTTGGCCGCGACGATGCCGCCGGTGCCGATCGCCAGGCTTTTTTCCAGCACGACGACCCGTCGTGCCCCCTGCAGGGCCTCGCGCACCGCCGCGGCGGGGAAGGGCCGGAACGTCGTGACGCCGAGCACGCCGACCGCCATTCCCGCATCGCGCAGTTCGTCGACCGTGTCCTTCAGCGTGCCGAGCACCGAGCCGAGCGCGACGACGACCGTCTCGGCGCCCTCGGTCCGGTAGCTGCGGACGAGGCCGCCGGCCTCGCGGCCGAAGACGGCGCGGAACTCCGCGGCGATCTCCGGTATGCGTTCGAGCGCCTGCATCTGCTTCGCGTGCGCGAGATACCGGACCTCCATGAACGCCTCCGGCCCGACCATCGCGCCGATCGTGACCGGCTCGGCCGGATCGAGGACCTGGCGCGGCTCGTAGCGCGGCAGGAACGCGTCGACCTGCGCCTGCGACGGCAGGTCGACGCGCTCGTAGGCGTGCGTCAGGATGAATCCGTCCATGCAGACCATCACGGGAAGGCTCAACTCCTCGCCGAGGCGGAAGGCCTGGAGGTGCAGATCGCCCGCCTCCTGGTTCGTCTCGGCGAAGATCTGGATCCAGCCGCAATCGCGCTGGCTCATCGAATCGGTGTGGTCGTTCCAGATGTTGATCGGCGCGCCGATCGCGCGATTGGCCACGGTCATCACGATCGGCAGGCCGAGCCCGGAGGCGTTGAAGATGGCCTCCGCCATGAACAGCAGGCCCTGCGACGCCGTCGCGGTGTAGGCGCGCGCGCCGGCGGCCGATGCGCCGATCGCGACCGACATCGCCGCAAACTCGCTCTCGACATTGATGAACTCGCACGGCGCCAGCCGGCCGGTCTTCACGAGCTCGCTCAGCGCCTCGACGATGTGCGTCTGCGGCGAGATCGGATAGGCGCAGACGACCTCCGGGCGGCACAACGCCACCGACTGCGCGACCGCGCGCGAACCCTCGATCTGCTCAAGCATGGCTCAGCTCCGTACGTTCGCGCTGCACGACGTCGTAGGCCGCCGCCGCCGCGGCGACGTTGCCGTCGGCGACCGCCCCGGCGAATTTCGCGCGTATCGCGGATTCGACCGAGGCCAGCGTCACCTCGCCCGACATCGCCGCGAAGCCCCCCAGCAGCGCGGCGTTCGGCAGCGGCCGCTTCAGGTGCTTCAGCGCCAGGTCGGACGCGGGCACCGTCAGCATCCGGTCGGCTCGGTAGCGGCTGAACAACTCGGCCAGTCCCAGTCCGGCGAGGCTGCGCGACGAATTGATCAGGACGAAACCGTCGCGCCGGAGGCCCTGGAACACGTCGACCTGGTGCAGCAGCGTCGGGTCCTGGATGATCAGCGCATCCGGCTCCATCACCGGTTCGCGCAAGCGTATCGGCGCATTGTCGTAGCGGCAGAACGCGACGACCGGCGCGCCGGTCCGCTCCGACCCGAAGCTCGGGAAGGCCTGCGCGTGCCGGCCCTCCTTGAAGGCGGCGATCGAGAGCATTTCCGCCGCGCTGACGACACCCTGGCCGCCACGACCGTGAATCCGGATCTGGAACATCGGGCTGACTCCGTTCGACTGCGGCCGCGCGCTCACGACCCGCACCTTATCCCGATGCATTGTTCCGAGTGACGCGTCGATCGGATTGACGGGGGTCAAAGGCTCGCGGAGGGCGGTTGAAGACTCCGTTTGCCTACAATCCCGTCGGGACATCGAGGAATTCGGTACGCGCCACGTGCGCATCCCACATGGCCCATCGTGCATCATGCGCGTTTCGCGGGCGCGGACGCCGTCGCCGCAAGCCGCGCGGGATCCCGCTGGACCATCAAGGTCATTCGGGGGGAAGATGAGCCCTACGCCATGCCTGCACCTGTCGCGTCGCCTTGCGTCAACGTCTGTCACATCGAACCGGGCACCGGTTGCTGCGAGGGTTGCCTGCGCACGCTCGACGAGATCGCCGGCTGGATCTCGTACAGCGACGAG